>JBAXOX010000094.1:0-14501 GCA_037133015.1 Acidobacteriota bacterium | reverse complement strand
GTCGGTCCCCTGGCGATTTCACGGTTCTGCATCAAGTATTCGCCCGGCAGGTCTATGTGTTCAGCCCCTTCGAGCCGAAAACCCTAATGACACATGGCGAACCGCGTTGGCATCGAACTGCTTCCCTACGTGTGCCGGATCGTCGAGATCCGCGAGAAAACCGTTCTGTTCGGTCGATCCCGGACCAGAATCGGCGAAACTCGCGTCCATTCGTTCCGCGACATTCCCTATAACCCCAGTAGCCCCGCCAAGCTCACCGCAGACCTGCGCCAGGCCTTGAAGGGCCGTGGCGCCCTGGCGCGCCATGCCCGCGTGGCCCTCTGGGGACTCAAGAGCACGCACCTGGGGCTTCTGCTGCCACCTGCCGCCGAGGGAGACCTTCTGGCGCTGGCCCGCCGCGAATCACGGGTCGCCGAAGGAAATCAGCCCCCCGTCGCCAAGGCGTCGCCCTTCTGGTCGGACGGCATCAGCGTCGGCGAAGTTCGCGAGGGCGGCCGCCGCGAAGTCGGCTACGTGTCGGCAAACCCGGAGGACGTAAAAGCCCGCCTGCAGCCCTTCATTGCGGCCGGGTTCGAGATCGACGCCGTCGTCACGCCGGCCCTCGCCCATTCGGTGCTGGTCCGGCAGCGCTGGTCGACGTCGCCGGATCAGGTGACCGCTGTCGTCTCGATCGACGCAAAGGCGACGGCGATAACCGTGCTGAGAGGCACCGTGGTCCTGTTTGCGCGCGAACTGCCATGGGGATTCGACGCGGCCCCAGCCGGACACGCCGGAGTGGCGTACGACTCGGCGGCGACGGCTGCCAAGCTCGCGTCGGAGCTCAAACGCTCGCTGGTGTTCATCAAGCAGAGCCGCCAGGTCGACGTCAGTCACGTGCTGGTCTGCGGAGACATTCCCGACCTGCGGTCGCTCACCGCCCCGTTGATGCGCGAACTGAACGTCGAAGTCGAGACTCTCGACGGCCTCGAAGGGCTCGACGTCGCCCGCCTGCCCGAGCCGATCGACGCGTTTCGCGCCAAGGTGGCTGCGTTGCGGACGGCCATCGGCATTGCGGCCGAGACGACCCTCCCGATCGACCTGCAACCGCGCGCTCCAGGGGTGTCTGTTGCGGTCACGCGCGGCACGCAGCGTCGAATGATCGCGGCTGCGATCGTGTCGTGCGCCGTGATCGGCGCGATCTGGTCGGGCGCAAGATACCTGCAGGGCGAGACCCGCGCACGCGTGGCCAGCCTTCGCCAGCAGATCGGTCAACTGGAGCCAGAGGTCCAGCGGCAGGAACAAGCCCGCCAGGCCGCGGTGACCAGGTCGACGCGACTGGCGGCGCTGGAGGCGTTTGCGTCTCAGGGTCCGCGGTTGGGCCTCGTGCTGGACGCCTTCCGTCGTGCGCCGTACGACATGACGATGAACTCGTTGCAGTTGACCAGTTCGCCTGCCGGCGTCTGGCGCCTGGCGGTTGACGGACAGGCCAAGTCCCGCACCACCGCCGACGCCCAGGCCTCGTTCTCAACCTTCTTGAAGACCGCGAGCGCGTCGAAATACCTCGGCCTCCCGGTTCGATCGCCGGAGATCGCTATTCACATCGAGGAAGCGCCGTCGAAGTCGACGACGGAGGCGACCGGCTCACAGGGGGCAGCCGGGAATACTCGCACTCTGCGGATCGAAGACATTCCGCCGATCGAGCGTCCTCGCGGAGTCGATATCGTGAGAGTGGAGCGGGTGCCGATCAGGGATGTCACCGGCCGCGTCGTCAACTACACGACCAAGTTCATCGTGGCGCTTCCGTCCTACATGCCGCGAACCGCCGAGAACATCAAGCGCATCAACGACTACAACAGACGCTGGGACAACGTCACGGAGACCGACCCCTATCTGGCGCTACGCGCGTCGGCATCCAAGGGACTCACGCAGGCGCCGGCTCCAGAGTTGCCTCCTTCTCCGCCTTTTGTCGGCACGGTTCTGGATTTCGCGCTCACCTTCGAGGTCAAGAAATGAGCGCCGCGACCGATCGCTTCAACGCGTTGGTTCCTCGTGTCCTGCATCTGGTGGTCGGCGTGGTCGTCATCGGCTTCGGCTACTACTGGTTCCTTCAGCCCGAAATTGCCGGACTGCTGAAGAACAGGAAAGAGGTCCAGACCCTCGAGATGCGAGTTCGCATGCTCGAAGAAACCGCCATGCGGAGCCGCGGCATGGCATGGCCAGACGAAACGCACGCCCTGGCGCTGTTCGAGAAACTGGTCTCGAAAGAGGACCGGGTGGCCGACGTTGCCGAGTTGATGACCCGGGCTGTTGCCGAGAGCGCGACGGACGGCAAACTCCGGAACCTTGCCATGGGCACGGGCGAACAATCCTCAACCGGGCCCGGTGCCGTCCCGAGCGGCCAGATCGAGACCATCGATGCGCGCTGGGGCCTCTATCCGTACACCCTCACACATACGCCAGTGACCCTGAGCTTCGACGCGTCGTACGCGACCATCCTGGCGTTCTTTTCGAAACTGCGCGACCTGCCCACCGCGATCGAGATTCGATCGGTGAAACTCACGCGCGGGTTACCATTGATGAGGACGCAGGTGACCTTGTTCGTGTTCAGGCGGGGGGATATGATTCCCGGCTCAGGGTACGTGGCCCCGGCCACGCCTGGTCCGGCCGCCCCACCGCCCGTCGAACCCGTGCAGCCGACGACATTCAATCCACTGGCCCCGCGAGTCAAGGAACCGAGTGGCCCCGGAGCGTAGTGCGCCATGAAGGTCAAGAAGCAGCATCTCCAACTGGCCGTCGTCGTGGCTGCCGCCGCGATCGGTTGGAGTGCGTGGTCGCTGCTGCGAACATCGGGCCGTCCACCTGTGGCGGCAGGTGCCGTCGCGAACGATCAGCGACCACCCATGGGGCGCGGGCCGTCCGGGCAGGCGCAGTCAACCGTGCAGGTAATTGACCCGTCCAGCATTCCAGCCCCTCCCTCCACCGAGGGCGCTGTGCCATCGGCGAGCACGAGGGATCCGTTCCTGTTTGGCAGCGAGGTTCGCGAAGTCCGGGAAGCCGCCGTTGTGGCGGCGGCGGCGACCGACGACCCGGTCGTGCGGTCCATTCTGTATTCGACCGGTCGTCGACTGGCGGTAATCGAGAACAAGGTGGTCTCGGTGGGAGACAAGGTGGGCGACTTCAGGGTGGCCCAGATCGAGCGGGATGCCGTGACGTTTTCGACACCAACCGGAGCCCGCCGCCGCGTCACCATCAAGGTGCCGGTGGTCGCGGGGGCCTCGCGATGATGAAGCGACCTTCGTTTGGCGTTCCGCCGCCACCACCGGTGGTCCCACACCGCGCGTCCCCGACGCGGATGCGGTTGCTCGTGCTCCTGCCGGTGACGATGGGGCTTCTGGTGGCGGCCACGGGCTACTTCGCCACGAGCATGTCGCGCAGAATCCACATGCTGCACGGCGTGTTCACGACCGCTGCGGAGAGCCAGTTGCGGCAGTTGGACATTCAGTTGTTCATCGTGGCGCTGATTGCCGCCGTGCTCGCCTTCGGCATCGCGTTTGGCGTCACCATGCCGCTGCGCGCGTTTGCGAGCCGGCTGGAGGCTGTTGCCTCGGGCGACCTGCGCGGTTCGCTCGATGTGAGAGCCACGCCCGAGGTGGAATCGCTGGCAGGCGCCTTCAACGAGGCCCTCAGCTCGATGAACCGTTACGTGTTTCAGACGATGACCGGCGCGGTCATCACGCTCGATACGCACGGAAAGGTCATCGCGTCGAGCCCTGCGGCCGAGATCGTGCTCGGGTACCGTGAGGAGGAAATCGTCGGCCAGCGGTTCAGCGATGTCTTTGCACCAACCGACGCTGGCAAAGCCACGTTAGCCGCGTTCGAGACCGCCATCACGCACAGGAAACCGATGCCGGTCGACGAGGCGTACATCGCAACCAAGGAAGGCCGGCGCATTCGCGTGGGCCTCTCGGTGTCGTATCTGCGCCCAGCTGCACGGTCGGAAGACACGCCCGGGTCTGACGACGCGTCGTCGGAAGTGATTGGCGTGACGATCGGGTTCAAGGATCTGGCCGAAGTGCGCCAGTTGCGGGAAAACCTGCGCAAGGCCGACCAGTTGATGGCGCTCGGCACCGTCACCGCCGGGGTGGCTCACGAACTGCGCAACCCACTGGCGTCGATGCGCGGACTGACGGAGTTGCTGGGGCGCGACATCGCCAGGGAGGACCCGAGAAGCCGCTACATCACGACCATGATCGAAGCCATCGACAGGCTTAATCACATGGTCGAGAACCTGCTCCTGCTGTCGTCGGACTCGACGCGGGCGGCCGAGGCCATCGACGTGGACGCGCTGGCGCGGGAGGTCGTGAGCTTCGTGAAACTCGGGCTTGGCGACCGCAAAGTTGCCACGCGGGTCGTCCCCGACGTGTCGCCCGCTCCTGTGTGGACCAACGGCAACCGCAGCCGCCTCATCCAGGCGCTGCAAAACATCGTGATCAACGCCGTGCAAGCGACACCGGACGGCGGGGTCGTGTCGGTATCGACGCAGGTCTCCGATCCGTTCGTCACCGTCCGGGTGCACAACACCGGGTCGTACATCGCGCCGGACATCATGAAGCGGCTGTTTGTGCCGTTTTTTACGACCAAACCCAGCGGAACGGGGCTCGGGTTGGCGATCGCCAGGCAAATCGTTGACGCCTCTGACGGACGGATCGACGTCGAAAGCGATCAGTCCACCGGTACGACGTTTCTGGTTCACCTCGTGGCGGCCGACGGCGAGGGTCCGGCCGGCCGCGGAGAAGGGCAGGCACGTTCGCCGTTGACGAACACGGCGTGATGCGCTTGACTGTACGCTTATGTTCCATGTGCTGGTGATCGACGACGACGAACAGATGCAGTTTTTCCTCAACGAGGCGCTGCGCCGGCAGGGCTACGCCGTCACGTTGAAGAAGACCGCCGAAGAGGGGCTCCAGGCGCTCAAGGCCGACTCGGCCGACTTGATCCTGTTGGATATCCGCCTGCCAGGCATGAGCGGGCTCGAAGCGGTCGAGGAGATCCTGAAGATCGATCCGCGGGTCCCGATCATCATCATGACGGCGCACGGCACCCGCGATAACGCGATCGATGCGATCCGGCGCGGGGCGTACGACTACTTCACCAAACCGTTCCGTCTCGAAGAGATGGAGATCGTCATTCGTCGCGCGCTCGAGAAGCGGAAGCTGCACTTCGAGATCGAGCGGCTGCGCGAGGAACTGGCGACCGTGCCCGGCCACGGCTGGGCGGCGGCCACGTCGCGGGCGATGGGCGAAGTGATGCACCTGATCGATCGGGCGGCGCCGACCGATTCCACCGTGCTGATTCTGGGAGAGAGCGGCGTCGGCAAGGAGTTGGTGGCCGAGGCGATTCACGAGCGGTCGTCGCGCAAGCACCGGCCGTTTGTCCGCCTCAACTGCGCGGCGATTCCCGAGACGCTGCTCGAGTCGGAGTTGTTCGGTTACGAGCGGGGCGCCTTCACCGGCGCGCAGAACCGCAAGCCGGGCAAATTCGAACTGTCGGATGGCGGCACGCTGCTGCTCGACGAGATCGGCGACATGACGCTGGCGACGCAGGCCAAGATCCTTCGCGTCCTCCAGAGCCGGCAGGTGGAGCGGGTCGGCGGCACGTCCACCATCAACGTGGATGTCCGGATCCTCGCCTCGACCAACAAGGATCTGTTGCGCAACGTCCGCGAGGGCACGTTCCGCGACGACCTGTATTTCCGCCTGAACGTCATCACGATCAACGTCCCGCCGTTGCGCGAACGGCGCGAGGAAATTCCGGGGCTGGTCGATCACTTCCTGGCCGAGGCCAATCAGCGGCTCGGGCGGACGATCCGGCGATCGTCGTCGGACGCGCTGGCGGCGTTGATGGCGTACGACTGGCCGGGCAACATTCGCGAGTTGAAGAATGCGGTCGAACGGGCCGCGGTGGTCACCGACGGCGAAGTGATCACCCTCACCAGCCTGCCCCAGCCGATCCGTCCGGCGGGCGTCGGACTGGTGGCGGGCGTCGCGTCGCAGCAGTGGGAGTCGCCCGGGTCGGTGTCGCTCGACGAGAAGATCTCGCAACTCGAGCGGGCGTTCGTGATCGAGGCGCTGTCGCGAACCGGCGGCGTCCAGGCCCAGGCGGCCCGCCTGCTGGGCATCACCGAACGCAGCGTCTGGCACCTCGTCAAGAAGCACAAGATTGAGGTCGAGAAGATCAAGGAGCGGACGCAGGCCTGAGGCCGCGCCGCCGGACCATGATCGGCCAGTTGCTCGTCGCCACGCACGCCATTACCCAGGACCAGTTGGATCAGGCCCTGGATCAGCAGCGCCAGACCGGCGCGCGGCTTGGCGACGTGCTGGTGTCGATGCGGTACGTCAGCGAGGAACATCTGGCAAAGGCGCTGGCCGACGAAGCACGCGTGCCGTTCGCGTCGCTCGACGGCGTCACACCGGACCCGGCCGCGGCCAGCCTCGTGCCGGAGAAACTCGCGCGGCAGTCGCTCGTGCTGCCCTTGTCGAAAACAGACAGCCAGTTGCGGGTGGCCCAGGCCGATCCGTTCGACGTGATGGCGATCGACCAGTTGCAGCGCGGCACGGACCTGGCCATCGACGTGGTCTGCGCTCCCCGCGACGCCATCCTGCGGTTGATGGATCTCGCCTACGGGCCGTCGACGGCGAGTCCGCTGCAGCCCCTGATCGAGGAAGCGCTGGCGCTGATTGGCAACCCCCTGCGCGAGGTCGCCACCGAAGACTCCCCAATCGTCAAACTGATCGACACCGTGATCGAGGCGGCCGTGCGGGCCGAAGCGTCCGACCTGCACATCGAGCCCGAAGAGCAGACCATTCACCTTCGCCACCGCGTCGATGGGGTGCTGGTCCATATCGACGAAGTGCCGAAAGAACTACAGGCGCCGATGGTCAGTCGCCTCAAGGTGATGGCAGGCCTCGACATCGCGGAACAGCGGCTGCCCCAGGAAGGGCGCATCACGCAGATGGTCGCCGGGCGATCGGTCGATTTCCGCGTCTCGTCGTTTCCTACGGTGTTCGGCGAAAAGGTGGCGATTCGCGTCCTCGAGAAGGAAAAGCTCATTCGGCCCATCGAGGATCTGGGGTTCAACCGGCGCAACCTGATCCTGCTGCGCGACTTGCTCAGCCGGTCTCGAGGTATCGTGCTGGTCACCGGGCCGACCGGCGCCGGCAAGACGACCACGCTGTACTCGGCGCTCAATATTCTTGGCGGCCGCGCCAAGAACATCATGACGGTCGAGGACCCGGTCGAATACGAGTTTCCGTCGATTCGCCAGACGCAGGTCCGCCCGCGCGCCGGGCTCACGTTTGCCACCGCGATCAGGTCGCTGCTCCGGCAGGATCCCGACGTCATCATGATTGGAGAGATTCGCGATCCGGAGACGGCCCAGTTGGCCGTTCGCGCGGCGCTCTCCGGCGTCCTGGTCTTCAGCACCTTGCACACGCAGGATTCGGCTGGCGCGGTGCCGCGGTTGATGGACATGGGCGTCGAGCCGTACCTGCTCGCGTCGGCCGTCGCCGGCGTGGTGGCCCAGCGCCTCGTGAGGGTGATCTGTCCCCACTGCAAGACCCCGGCGTCGTATCCGTCCGACATGCTGGCCAAGGTCAACCTGAGTCCGTCAGACGGCGTCGTGTTTTACAAAGGCGCCGGCTGCGATCGCTGCGGCCAGACAGGCTATCGCGGGCGCACCGGGGTGTCCGAAATCCTGATGGTCGACCCGGCCATTCACGAACTCATCCGGCAGCGCGCCGATTCGCGGCTGATCAAGGAAGCGGCAACCAAAGGCGGCTTCCGGTCGCTGCTCGATGATGCGCTGTCGAAGGCGGTGCTGGGGTACACGACCCTCGACGACGTGGTCAGAGTGAGTTACGAGTAATCGGGAGCACGATGCCGGATTTTGCCTACGTAGCAGTCGGGCCTGACGGCGAGCGGATCGAAGGTACCGCGACGGCGGCCAGCGAAGCTGCGCTCGAAAAGATGCTGCGCGCGCAGCAGCGGTTCCTGGTCCAGGCAAACGTGGCCGAATCGGACATGGTCGATCTCTCGCAGATTCGAGTGCTCGAGCGCATCAACCGGCGCGACGTCATCTTCTTCACCACCCAGTTGTCGACCATCGTGGCAAGCGGCGTCAATCTGGTCGAGGGCCTGGTCGACATCGAGCAGCAGGCGGCCAAAGTGCTGCTCAAGCGCGTCACGGCAGATGTTCGGCGCGACATCGAGAGCGGACTGCCGCTGTCGGCGGCGCTCGCGCGCCATCCGGAGGCGTTCGACGAGTTGTACATCAGCATCGTCCACGCCGGCGAGGCCACCGGCAAGCTCGACACGGCGCTCGACGATCTGGTTCAACAGCTCGAGTGGCAGGACGATCTGTCCGCGCGCATTCGCGAGGCCACGACGTATCCGCTGATCATCGTCGGCCTGATGACCGTGCTCTTGTTCGTGCTGGTCTGGGTGACGATACCGAGATTTACCCAGCTCTACCAGAACATCAACTCGAAGTTCGAACTGCCGCTGGCCACGCGGATCGTGCAGACCGGCGCGACCGCCATCGCGTCGAATTGGTACGTGTTTCTGGCCGTGTTCGGGTTGGGGTACCTCTATTACCAGTTCCGGTTGCAGACGCCGGACGGAGCCATCGCGATTGCCCGGACGATCCTGCGCATCCCTGTGATTGGCGATGCCGTGCGAAAAATCGCATTCTCGCGGTTCGCCCACTACTTCGGCACGCTCCACCAGGCGGGGCTCGAAGTGGTGCCCACGATGGCGTTGATGGAGCGCGTCATCGGCAACGCCTACCTGTCGCACCGCTTCAGCTTTGCGGCCAGCCGTGTCCTGGCGGGCGAATCGCTGTCGAAGGCGCTGGCAGCGGTTGGCGAATTCCCGCCGGTCGTGATCCAGATGCTGTCGCTCGGGGAGAAGACGGGCGAAATGTCGAAGTCGCTCGAGCAGGTCCGCCTCTACTACGATCGCGAAGTCGACGCGGCGGTCAAGCGCGCGCTCACGCTGTTCGGCCCGGTGGCGCTCATCGGGTTGGCGAGCATCTTCGTGCTGATTGCCGTCGCGTTCTACCTGCCGATCTTCAATCTCGCCAGGGCGATACCCAGATGAACACATACGATCGTCGCAGTTCCGGCTTCACCCTGATCGAAGTGGTCATCATGGTGGCCGTTCTGGCTATTCTGGCGGCGGCGCTCACGCCCGCGATTTTGCAGCAAATCGTGGACGCGAAGATCACCGCGTCGAAAACCAGCGCCAAAGCGCTCTACGAAGCGATGGCTGGCAGGAGCGACGTCAAAGGCAACTACGGGTTTGTGGGCGACATGGGTCGATTCGCGACGCTGCCAGACGAGTTGATTACGCTTCCCGCCGGCGCCGCGCTGTACGACTCGAGAAAGACGTTCCGCACGGTCGGGATGGGGTGGAACGGGCCGTACGTGGCGGTTGGCGAGACCAAAGAGGGATTTGTGACCGACGGATGGGGCCGCAAGTTCCAGATTACGCCGTACGGGCAGGTGCTCAGCGCGGGCCCGGACGGCGTCTTCGCCAACGACGACGACATTGTGTATCCGCCCGAGCCCCCGACGCTGGGCGCGCGAGTGATGGTCACCGTCAAACGGGAGAGCGCAGATGGCGGCGGCCCGACCATCGATCCGGCCGGATACGAAGTAAGGCTCTACTACTCGAACAACGGGAAAGAGGCGTTTTTGTCGGCGACCAAGGCGCCGTTCGCCTTCGAGAGCGTTCATCCCGGGCTGCACGCCGTGGCGGTCGTGCGCACCAGCGGCGAGGTGGTGGTGGCACAGGACACCATCGAGGTGGGGGCCGGCGGCACCAAACTGGTCGAATTGTTCTTCCGCCCGTAGGTGTTGCGCGCGATTGGGCTGGCCGGGGCGATCTTCGGGGCGCCCGGCGATGCCAACTTCGCCCGTGTTACACTCGCCTGAAGTCGCCGGGAACCGTTGCCCTGGCGATGCCGTATCTTCCCTAGAGAGGAATCGTGCGCCTCGGCGGCCGCTTTTCGGCGCCGGAGGCTCGCGTCAGACCGTATGGCACTCATCGAAACAAACGACCTCTGGAAAACCTACGTGATGGGCACCGAGGAAATTCACGCGCTTCGCGGCGTGGATATCGCCATCGAACGTGGAGAATACGTCGCCATCATGGGGCCGTCGGGTTCGGGCAAATCCACCCTGATGAATCTGATCGGCTGTCTCGACACGCCGAGCAAAGGCAGTTACCTGCTCAACAACAAGCAGGTCGGGCAGATGAACGACGACGAGTTGGCCCGGATCCGGAACGAAGAGATCGGGTTCGTCTTCCAGACGTTCAATCTCCTGCCGCGCGCGACGGCGTTGCATAACGTCGAACTGCCGCTGGTGTACGCGGGCGTGCCGTCGAAGGACCGCCTGATTCGGGCCAAGGCCGCCATGGAAAAAGTGGAACTGTCGGACCGGATGACTCACCGTCCGAACCAGTTGTCGGGCGGTCAGCGCCAGCGTGTCGCGATCGCGCGGGCGCTGGTCAACAACCCGTCCATCGTGCTGGCGGACGAGCCGACCGGGAACCTCGATTCGAAGACCGGCGCCGAAATCATGGGGCTGTTCGACCGGCTCTCGTCGGCGGGCAACACCATCATTCTGGTGACGCACGAAGCCGACATTGCCGAGCACGCCCGGCGCGTCATCCACATTCGCGACGGCAAGGTCGAAAAAGACGTCAGCCGGGCGGCGTAGCGCCAGAGACGCAGCCGGCCCGTGGCGATCGTCCTTGATCGCGACCGAGTCCGGCTGATCTATCAGAAACAGGTGAAGGCCTCAACGTCCGGGCATCATTCCCGATGCGCCCGGAACCCCAAAATCCCCTCAGAACGGATGGCTATGTGCAATTCCGCTGGTTGTGCCGATAAAGGGTAAAGCAGCGCCAGCACCCGGCGCGAGGTGGGGGGGATTGTGTCGATTGCACGGGTCAGTTTCATCGTCACGGCGGCCGTATGTGTTCTGGGGCTTCTGGCGGCCTCGAGCGAGGGCCTTTCACGTTCGTCAACGCCCTTGAGCCCGCAGGCCGGAGCGGCCCCCGCGCGGGCCGGAGTGGCCCTCCCGCAGGCCGGAGTGGCCCCCCCGCGGCCAGCGGCCCCGGCCATCCCCGCGGCTCCTGCAACCACCCAGCCGACCTCCCAGCCGATTTCGCAGGCGACCACCCCGCCTACTGAGCAGCCGACCACGCAGGCGCCGAGCCCGGGGATTCCACCCGACTACGTGATTGGCGCCGACGACGTCCTCACGGTGAAATTCCGCCGCGACAAAGACATGTCCGACGATGTGGTCGTGCGGACCGACGGGAAGGTGACGCTTCAGTTGCTCGACGACATCCAGGCGGCCGGTCTCACGCCGGAGCAATTTCGCGACAAGGTCGTCGAGGCTGCGAAGCGATTTCTCGAAGGCGACCCGAGCGTCACAGTCATCGTCAAACAGATCAACAGCCGAAAGGCGTTCATCACCGGAGAGGTCGCCAAGCCCGGATCTTATCCAATCGGGATGCGCCTCACCGTCGTTCAACTGATTGCGATGGCAGGCGGATTGACGATCGACGCCCGCGCGAAGGACATCGTCATCATTCGGGAACAGCCGGGCACAACTGGCCGAGCAGGCGCGATGCCGACCACCTTTCGCTTCAACTACGAAGACGTGCGGAAATTGAAAAATCTGGCGAGCAATATCGACCTCAAACCCGGCGACACGGTGATCGTCCCGTAACGATGAACAAGCGGTTGATCGCCTTGCTCGTCGCTTCCGCGCTCGTGGGCCTCGCGCTCACGACGCCTGTGGTGTGCGCGCAGACCGCCCGCCCGGCCAGACCGTATCGAAGCCTGTTCGGATCCGATTCGTCATCTCGACCGAGCCTGCACAACCTCAACCTCACCGTGTCGTTCAACGGGGCGTTCGACAACGGCATGGCGTCGCCAGACTCCGCGTCCGGCGCGACACCCGCAAAGTTCCAGGACCTGTATTCGGCGACCGCCGCGCTGGTGTACGTGCTGCGTGGCAAGCGGGTCGGCGTCGAACTGTCGAGCACCGGCAATCTGCCCTACAACCCGCGCTCGGCCGGCAACTGGCGCGACATGGTTAGTTATGCTTCCGGCGCCGCCATCAGCGTGTCGGGCGGCTCGACATCGTTCAGGACCAATGGCGGCTACACGTATACGCCGTACTACTCTTTGTCGCTGGCCGCGGCCGGCGCGCCTGGTCCGTCGATCCAGCCCTTCGACTACTCGGCCGAGCGCAACCCGAGCGAGCAAACGTCCGCCGGCGCATCGCTCACGCAACACTTCGGCAAACGGACGTCGGCCTCTGCTGGCTACCTCTTCAATCGGTCGTGGTTTGCCACCGACGGCCGGTCGAGCCACAGCCAGGACGCCCTGTTGTCCATCGACCGCCAGTTGTTTCGGTCCTTCAGCGTGCGCGGTTCCTACGCGTACCGCGAAGGCTTCTTCGACACCGCCGGGACGCCAAGCACGAGCCGGTCCCAGGATGTCGACGTTGGCCTGGTGTATACGAGTTTGTCGACTCGCGGCTCGGCCACGTCTATTATCGTGCTGGTCGGGTCGTCCTTCGCCCGCGAACAACCCGCGCAGCCGGCGAAATGGCGTGGCTCGGCACGCGTTTCCCGAACGTTCGGCCAGCGGTGGACGGCGGGCGCGGCGTTCAGCCGGTCGCTGCAGTTCAACAGCGTGCTGCAACAGCCGGTGTGGGCGGATGTCGCGAACGCGGATCTGGCGGGTCGATTCGGGCGCAGGGTGAATCTTTCGATGTCCGCGAGTTACTCGAACGGGCAGCGTGCCTCGCTACCGGGTTCGTCGTTCGACATCTACTCCGGGGCGGCGCGACTGCAGATTGGGCTGGCCTCGTTTGCCGCGATCGACGCGCAGTACACGTACTATCGCTACAGTTTTCCGGCGGGTTACCAACTGCCGGCCAGCCTGCCGTCCCGCATGGACCGCCAGCGTGCGCAGGTCGGCGTCAGTTTCTGGGTGCCGTTCGTGCGCGCCGGTCGCGCCTCCGAACCGCGTTCCCGCGCCAACCAGTGAGGTGAACCGTGCTGCCGGGCAAGAAGCATAAGCCGGAAGACCTCTTCTGGATCGTCTGGCGACGCAAGTGGCTGCTGGTCGTGCCGCTGGTGCTGATCAGCGCCGGCACGTTCGTCGTGGCCCTCACGTTGCCCAACCGCTTCCGATCAGAGACGGTCATCCTCGTGGTGCCGCAGCGCGTTCCGGAAAGCTACGTGCGCTCGACGATCACCGCGCGGATCGAAGATCGTTTGAGTTCGATCAAGCAGCAAATCCTCAGCCGCACGCGGCTCGAATTGATCATTCGCGATTTCAATCTCTACGCGGCCGATCGGCGGCGCCTTCCGATGGAGGACGTGGTCGAGCGGATGCGGCGCGATGTCGTCGTCGAGGTGGTCAAGGGCGACGCCTTCCGTGTCGCCTACATCTCGGACGACCCGAAAAAGGCGATGCAGGTCACCGAGCGTTTGGCCTCCGAGTTCACCAACGAGAACCTCCAGGATCGCGAAGTGCTGGCCGGAGCCACCGCCGATTTCCTGCAGTCGCAGCTCGAAGAGTCGCGCCGGCGCCTTGCCGACCAGGAGGCGAAGGTGGCCGATTTCCAGCGCCGTCACGCTGGCGAATTGCCGTCGGAACGCGAGGCGAACGTCCAGGTCATGCACAATCTGCAACTGCAGATTCAGACCTTGCTGGATTCGGCTAATCGCGACCAGGATCGGCGCCTGCTGCTCCAGCGCACACTGAACGACCTGGAGGCCGACGCACAGGCGGTTCGTGCAGTTGCTCCCGTCAACCCAACGGACGCACCGGGAGTCATCACGCCGGCGACGTCAGCAGAAAGGCTCGAGGCGGCGCGCGAAACGTTGAAGGGTCTTGAGCTGCGGTTGAAGCCCGAGCATCCCGACATCGTCTACCTCAAGCGCCAGATCGCCGACCTCGAGGGCAAGGTTAAAGCGGAGGCCTCCCAGCCGGCGTCCCCAACGGCATCGCGCCCGATTCGCGCGCGAACGCCTGAGGAGGCCAACCTGCTCCGCCGGATCCAGGAGGCTCGGCAGGAGTTGGCCAGCGTCAACCTCTCGCTGACTTCGAAGCAGACCGAGGAGAAGCGGCTTCGCGATCAGGTCGCGGTGTTTCAAAGTCGCGTCGCGGCGTCGCCGAAACTCGAGGCCGAGTTGACCGCGCTGACGCGCGATTACGACACGGTTCGGAAGAGTTACGAAAGCCTCCTTGGCAAACAGGAGGATTCGAAGGTGGCGGCGGCGCTGGAGCAGCGGCAGATTGGCGAGACGTTCAAAGTGCTCGATCGCGCCAGGCTGCCCGAAGGGCCTGTCAGCCCGAACCGGCCCATGATCGACCTGATGGGGGCGCTTGCCGGTCTCGGTGTGGGTCTGGGATTGATCGCGCTGCTCGA
>JBAXOX010000093.1:0-14957 GCA_037133015.1 Acidobacteriota bacterium | reverse complement strand
GACATGCTTGCCGGTGAGGGCGAAGCGGGTGACCGAGTGATCGAAGCTGGCGGGCCGCCAGGCGCCGGTCGTATGGCAGGTCGCGCAGTCCTGGGGGAAGCCGCCGGCCACGTGGTTGGGCGTGGTCGTCTTCTGGAAGGCCGACAGGTGGCAACTCGAGCAGGCCTGCGGCGTGCCGGTGAATCTGCCGTTGATGTGGCAACTGGCGCAGGCCACTGCGACATGCTTGCCGGTGAGGGCGAAGCGGGTGACCGAGTGATCGAAGCTGGCGGGCGTCCAGACGCCGCTGGTGCTGTTGTGGCAGCCCTCGCAGGTGGTCACTCCCGCATGAACAGGCGTAGCGGGCTTGCCCACGGCAGCCAGGTAGTTGCCGGTGTGACAACCCGAGCACTGCGCACTCACGCTGAAGTTGGCGTGGAACCTGCCGTTGGCCCAACTGCTGAAGCTGCCTTTGTGGCAGCTGTCGCAGTTGGCCGCGGCTGCTGCCGGCACTGACGCGTAAGGCACATGGTTGGCCGGTTTGCCGTCCGCTGGCGGCAACGTACCCGTGTGGCAGGAGGCGCACTGCCCAGTCACTCCCGCCTGGCTGTGGTTGAAGCTGCTGGGCAGGGAATTCGTGGTCTGCAGGAGTTGTCCGAATGCCTGACCTGCATTGACTGCAATGTTCTCGAAGGTGAAACCGACGTAGACGAGGCGGCCGGTGCCGACGCTGTTGCTGCTCGCGACCGGGACCGGCCGCGGTCCCTTGCCGTCCGGGTCGAGCGTCGTGCTGAACAGTATCTGCGCCCGGTCCGGGTTCACGACACTGAACTGGCTTTCGACCGTCGGGCTCTTGGTGACCGCATACCGCGCCCCGCTAGAGGACACCACCTCGCCCTCCTTGAAGCGCTGCAGCAGCCCGCGGCCGCCCTTGATTCCGAGCACCTTCTGCAGGAATGCCGAATCCTTCTTCTCCCACACCGCCGCGCCGCCTGCGCCGAGCGCATTGTTGAGATAGCCCGGTGAGAACAGCAGCACTGTGCCGCCGCTCTGCTGCAGGTAGTTCGCGACGCTCTGTTCGTCCCTTAAGCTGATCACGCCAGTGTTGTCGCGGTTGCCACCGTAGGAGGCGCCGGTGTACCAGACGATCAGCGAATATTGTTTGAGCTTTTCGGGCGTTGGCCCATCCGCGTACCGCGGCACGACCACCGTGTCGAACGACAGCGACTGATCCGTGAGGAGTTTGCGGTAGAAGCTGTCGGAGGGGGAGAGCTTGCCGCTTGCCGCGTTGCTGTTGTTGTCGGACTCATCGTCATCGACCAGCAGCACCTTTGCAGCGCCTGGCATGGCCGCTTCCGGGAGCGCCGGGCGCAATATCGGCGGACTTATCTTGGCCGGCAGCAGGGGGGGCGGCTGAGCGTGCGCTTCCGCCCAACCGAGCAAAGCCACGAGCGCGCACAGCGTGCGGACAGCGGCGCGCTCCCGGCCCTGCCGGACCGTCGTCTTGGCGATCCGCTGCGCCTGATCGACCGGTGGTTCCACCAAGGCATGCTTGCTCATCAGTGTTGAAACGCCGTATCCATTCGCGTCTGCCCAAGCGCAGGATCCATTTGCGGCCATGTCAATCATCGCATGAACCTGGAGTGTCGGGGAATGCGGTCGACGGTGACGATCGGACGCATGAGAGGCGTCTCTAACTCGCGTGTCGCTGCCCGAGGTCAACAGATCGCCCGCTATCAGACCTTGTGGGCGCCGCCTTCCGCCTCGGCACTGACAGGCACGAATCGCGCGTGGATTGACGTCGGGATGCCCGACACCGCCGGGCTGTCCAAAACACCTACTGTTTTGATATGCTTACTAAACGGTCGTAGTTCCGCACCTGCGGCGCTCGATGTTCGCTGCGTGCCGGGGCCTACGACCACGAATTAGGGAGTGCCTGATGGGATGGGTTCTCTTCCTCCTCTCGCTGACGGATCAACCCGCGATCCCCAGGCACCCGGCGTTCCCCTCGACACTACGCCAGAATTCGCTCGCGCAGATGGTCCCGGGTGTCCCGCGACCAGGCCAGCCGATCGGCTATCAGGAAGCCGCTCGGCTGGTGCCGTCGGTCACCGACGCGCCGCCCCTGCCCTCGCCGCTGGACACGTCGACAGCGGTGCCACCACGTCAGCCGGCCGCCCCAGTCGCTCAGCAGGCGATGCCCGCGATGGATCGCGACGAGTCATCCGGGTTGCCCGCGATGCAATTCCGGGGATTCTCGGACGTCTCCTACCACGTCGACAATCAGAACGGCACCGCGAATTCGTTTTCGCTCGGCCAGTTCAACTTGTTCATCACGTCAAAGCTCTCGGACAAACTGAGCGTGCTGGCCGAAGCGGTGGTCGAAGCCGATCAACAGAACACGGTGGGCATCGACCTCGAGCGCCTGCTGTTCCGCTGGGCATCGAGTGACTACCTGAACGTGAGCGTTGGGCGATATCACACAGCCATCGGCTGGTACAACACCGCCTATCACCACAGTTCGTGGATGCAGACCGCCGTTGGGCGGCCGTTCCTGTTCGCGTTCGAAGACGGCGGGGGGATTCTGCCAGTACACAATGTCGGCATCTCGCTGAGCGGACGAATCCCCGGGGGTGAACTCGGACTCCGGTATATCGCCGAGGTCGGTAACGGGCGGGCCTCCCGTAACAGATCGGCCGAAGCGGTGCAGAACGTGGTCGACGAGAACAGCGGAAAGGCCGTCAACCTGGCTCTGGTGTCGCGGCCAGCGAGGCTGCCGGGGTTGGAAGCCGGGGTCTCGCTCTACCACGACAGGTTGACACCGGACGGCAAGCCGAACGTCGGAGAGACGATCCTCGCAGGCCACGTGGTGTATCAGACCACGCAGGTCGAGTGGCTCAACGAACTGGTCGTTATCCGCCACGCGGCCGAGGGGACCGGCCCCGTCTCCCATACCACGGGGTTCTACACGCAGTTGTCAAAGAAGTTTGGGGCGTGGCGCCCTTACGCCCGTTACCAGTCGGTCAACGCACCCAGCGACGATCCGGTGTTTCCCGACGTGGGCCTGCAGCGGGGCCCGTCCGTGGGCCTCCGTTACGACGTCCACGACTCTGTGGCGTTGAAGTTTCAGTACGACCGGACCGAGCGGCGAGGCCTGGCCGGGTATAACGGCTTTGCGACCCAGCTCTCGTTCACGTTCTAGGCCAGTGTGGCGACACGATACCGGGAGACGTTCATGATCGAGAGTCGATGCTATCCGGGGGTTCGACGCCGAGCGCACCTCTCTGGACTCGTGCCACAGCTGCTGTCGTGGTGGTCCATGGCGACCGCCGTCAGGGTCGCAGCGACGCAGGCCCTGCTGATCCTGGTCTTCGTGGCGGTAGGAGCACCAGTCGCGCGTGCGCAACCGGCACCCGGCGACGTGGCCATCGTTGTTCGCCCCGACGTACCTGTCGACAACCTGACTTTCCAGGAGGTTCGCGAACTGCTGATAGGCGATCGCCAATTCTGGAAGCCGGGGCTCCGAGTGTCGCTGCTGATGCGCGCCCCGGCCACCCGTGAGCGCGATGTCGTCCTGAAGACGGTGTACCGAATGAGCGAGGCGGAGTTCCGCCGCTATTGGATCGAGAAGGTGTTTCGCGCCGAAGCGCAAGCCGGTCCGAAGATCGTGTACTCCAACGAAGTGGCGACCGAGTTGGTGGCCGCGATTCCGGGCGCGGTGGCCTTTGTCGACGCGACGCAGGTGCCCAAAGGGCTCAAGGTGCTGCGCATCGACGGGTTGCTGCCGGGTGACAAAGGCTATCGACTGCACTAGCGGCCCGTGGTCGCGGAACCGACATGGGCCGTCACCAGAGGGCGTATGACCATCCGCCGTCGAGTGACGCTGTCTTTCCTGCTCGTCCTGGTGTTGACGGGCCTGAATCTGGTCATCTTCTTCTGGAGCAGCGTCAAGCGGCGGGAAACGGTCGAGGATCTCCGGCGCGCGAGCGCCCGTCAGCTGGTGCTGGCATCCATCCGCGAGGATCTGAATGACGTGCAGAAGCAGGTCAACCTGCTGAGCCAGATCCTGTCCGAGGCCGAGCCGGGCCGCACCGACACCGCCGGCCTGGCGCGGTTCAGTGCGAGGCTGGACGGCATCGGCCGATCGATTCAGGGTCTGCGCGAGCTCGCGACGTCTGACGAACGCCGCCACGTCGAAGCATTCGGCGGCGCCTTCCTGGAACTCGCCGCGTCCTGGCGCGTGTTCTACGAGAACCTCGGCGTCCGGCAGTCCAAAGCCATTACGGAACTGGCGGTGCGCGCTGAGCCGCTCGGCCAGCGAGTCATGCAGGAACTGCTGCCGGAGTTGCAGCGTGAAGAGCGCAAGCTGGTGGAGGAGGCCGGCACGAACTTCTACAACGTCGCGCGGCTCACCGCGCAGATCACCGTCGTCATCTTTGTGCTGTCGGCGGTGGTGGCTGCCGCCGCAGCCTTCCAGCTCTCGCGCAACATGGTCGGTCGTCTGCGCCAGCTCGAACAGGGCGCCGCCCTCATCGGCAGCGGTCACTTCGAGCACGCCATCTCGATTGAGGGCCAGGATGAACTGAGTCGACTCGGTCGGGCGTTCAACGAGATGCGGGATCATCTGCTCACCGCGCGCACGCAGTTGACGCAAGCCAATCAGGAACTCGAACGCCGCCACGAGGATCTCCGCGTCGCCCGTGATTCAGCCGAATCGGCGAACAGGGCCAAGAGCGGCTTCCTCGCCAACATGAGCCACGAACTGCGCACCCCGATGAACGCCATCATCGGCTACAGCGAGATGTTGATCGAGGACGCCGAGGCGGCCGGGCAGGAGGCGTCGATTCCCGACCTCAAGAAGATCCACGGTGCGGGCCACCACCTCCTCGCCCTCATCAACGACATCCTGGACCTCTCCAAGATCGAGGCAGGCCGGATGGACCTCTATCTCGAGACGTTTGACGTGGAGTCGATGCTCCGGGGCGTGGCGACGACGATCCAGCCGCTGGTGGAGAAAAACGCCAACCACCTCGACGTGCGCTGCGAGGCCGGCGTGGGATCGATGCGGGCCGACCTTACCAAGGTCCGGCAGGTGCTCTTCAACCTGCTGAGCAACTCGAGCAAGTTCACCACCGCAGGACACATCGACCTCGAGGCGACGAGACAGGCGGCTCCCCCATGCGTGATCTTCCGCGTCCGCGACTCCGGCATCGGGATGACCCAGGATCAGCTCTCGCGGGTCTTCGATTCGTTCACGCAGGCCGACGCCTCAATCGCGGCCAAGTACGGCGGGACCGGCCTCGGCCTCACCATCTCGCGCAAGTTCTGCGAGATGATGGGCGGGACGATCACGGCCGAGAGCGAGCCGGGCACGGGCACGCTGTTTACCATCCGGCTGCCCGCCGAGGTCGCCGACCGGAAGGCCGAGAGCGTGGTGGCGGTCGATTCACCCGGCATCTCCCGGGTCGCCTCTTTGTCGTCCCGCCCGTCTCCGCTGACGGCGCTGGTGATTGATGACGATCCGGTGGTCGTCGATCTGATGCAGACCTTTCTTGGCCGGGAAGGGTACCGGGTCGTGTCCGCATCGAACGGCGAAGACGGCCTTCGCCTGGCCAGAGAGATTCGGCCCAACGTCATCACGCTGGACGTGATCATGCCAGGCCTTGACGGATGGTCTGTCTTGACGGCGATGAAGGCCGATCCGATCCTGGCGGCGACGCCGGTGATCCTGCTGACGATTACCGACAACAAGAGCATGGGCTACGCGCTAGGCGCGGCCGAGTGCCTGACCAAGCCGATCGATCGCGACCACCTGCTCGCAATGCTCGAGAAACATGTGAAGCTGACGCCTGCGTTCAACCATTAGGAGGTCGGAGCACGGCATGCCGAAAATTCTGCTGGTCGAAGA
The DNA here is from genome assembly GCA_037133015.1 of Acidobacteriota bacterium. Classification (GTDB taxonomy): domain Bacteria; phylum Acidobacteriota; class Vicinamibacteria; order Vicinamibacterales; family JAKQTR01; genus JBAXOX01. The sequence continues at coordinate 9,070 of JBAXOX010000093.1, read as the reverse complement.
CAACGAGTTGAACCGTGACATGTTGACACGCAGGCTGGAACGGCGTGGATTCCAGGTCGTGAGTGCGGTCGATGGCCGGGCCGGCATCGCGATGGGCGCGCAGGAGGCCCCCGATCTGATCCTGATGGACATGAGCCTGCCTGACCTCGACGGCTGGGAGGCGACTCGTCTGCTCAAGTCGTCGGCGCAGACCCGATCGATTCCCGTCATCGCGTTGACGGCGCACGCCATGTCCGGCGACCGCGAACGGGCCATGGAGGCCGGCTGCGACGACTACGACACCAAGCCTGTGGAACTGAGTCGGCTGCTGGCCAAGATCGATTCGCTCATCGGGAAAGGCGGTGCCCCGTGACGCAGGGCGACCGCACGGGCGGCGCCGCCACCCAAGGCGCCTCCCCACTCGTCGCAGTAGTCGGGCGGCTCCGCCATGATCTGCGGACTCCCCTCAATGCCATCATCGGCTACAGCGAGATGCTGCTCGAAGATGCGGACAAGGATGGTCGCGCCGCCATCATCGACGACATCGAGAGAGTGCGCGACGGGGGACGGCGACTGCTTTCGATGATCGACGAGGTGCTCCGGGCACCGCGATTCGAAGGCGCAGAACTGGATCTGGGTGAGATCAGGCGGGCCATCCGCGAGGGCCTGCGGCCGCAACTCGACGGGGTCATTGGTTCGACCAACGTGCTCCTTGAAAAGGCGGAATCGGCCGATCTCGACCAGTCGGTCCCGGACCTGCGACGGATTCGCGACGCCGGATTGTGGCTGCTGTCGATGGTCGACCGCGACGGGTTGGCTGCCCCCGGCTCCTCGGCCCTCCCGGAGGCCACACCTTCATCGGACGCGGCGGCGCCATTGACCGATATCGGGCTGTCGCCGACGGCTGTCCAGCCCTTGCGGCCCGCCAGCGGAGCGTCCGCGTCTGCCAGTCTGCTCGTGGTTGACGACCACGAAACCAACCGCGACATCCTCTCCCGCTACCTGGAGCGACGCGGTCATCGGGTGTCAACGGCATCTGGAGGGCGCCAGGCGCTCGCCCTGCTGGCCGATCGCCCATTCGATCTCGTGCTCCTGGACATCGTGATGCCGGACATCAACGGGTACCAGGTCCTGCAGCAACTCAAAGGAGACCAGGTGCTCAGCCAGATCCCGGTCATCTTCATCAGCGCATTGGACGACACGCTTGGAAAAGTCCAGGCCTTCCGAGCCGGGGGCGCGGACTATGTCACCAAGCCGTTCCAGGCCGACGAGGTCATTGCCCGCGTCGAGAACCAGTTGAAGATCTCGCGGTTGCAGAAAGAACTGGGCAGGCAGAACCAGGAACTGCTCACGAAGAACGACGAGCTCACCCAGGCGCACAAGCGGACCGACCTGGTCTTTTCGGCGCTGGCCGAGACGCTGCCGGGGACGGTGCTCGATGGGAAGTACCGCCTCGACGAGAAGATCGGAACCGGGGGTTTCGGCGTGGTCTTCCGGGGCATGCACCTGGGATTGGAGCTGCCGGTCGCCGTCAAGGTCTTTCGCCCGCTGCCTGGCAACGACTCCCCTGACGCGCTCGACCGCTTCTGCCAGGAGGGGATTGCGGCCAGCCGCATCAAGCACCCGAATGTTGTGGAGATCCATGACAACGGAATCTCCTCGACGGGCATCGCCTATCTGGTCATGGAACTGCTCCAGGGACACACGCTGGCTGCGGAATTGTCGGACAGCTGCCCGCTGACCCCGCACCGCATGGTGGAGATCCTCTTACCGGTGTGCGAGACCCTGGTGGAATTCCACACCGCCGGGATCGTGCACCGCGACATCAAGCCCGAGAACATCTATCTCCACCGGGGACGCGGAGGCGAAGTGGTCAAGTTGCTGGATTTCGGCCTGTCGAAGATCTGGGGAACATCCGACGAGCACACGCAAGCCACCATGTCGCTCGGCAACACCGTGATCGGCACGATCGCCTATATGGCACCGGAGCGGTTGTTGAACACGCCTTACGACGGCCGGTCGGACGTCTACAGCCTGGGCGTGATCATGTACCGGATGCTGTCCGGCAGCGCGCCGTTCCAGGCCGACGGGGACGCCCGGTACGCGGTGGCCATGATGCAGCTGACGGCGGAGCCGCCGTCGCTGGGCGTGCGCAACCCGACGCTGCCGCAGGAGCTGACTGACCTTGTTGGGAGGATGCTCTCCAAAGATCCCGACTGCCGTCCGACCGCCAGCGAGGTGGCAGGCGTGCTCAAGTCCGCTGCGAGCTAGGCCGTCAGCGGGAGACGATAGCCTCATCCAGCATCCACATTTCGCCCTTCCAAACCTATGACCACCCAAGACATCGTCGCCGAGCTCAAACGACTCGCCAACGCACACACCACTGCGTGATGAACAGTTTCGTCATCGCCGTCGCCTGCTACGTCAAACCGCTCCACAAGCTCGCGGTTACGACGGCCAACGGCATCGGCAAGGTCGCCGTGGACCTGGTCGGGGAGTGCCAGATTCCGTTCGCGCCAGACAAAATCAAGAAATTCGAAGCCCGCAGCGCGATCGGCAAGAAGCGCACGTCGCCGAAATGCTGATCGGAGTGCGTTCCCACCGGAGGAGTGGAACAGGATGACGGCGGAGACAGAGCCCCGGCGGCTCACCACAAGATCACTGGGCCGAACGCGGGCGGACCAGCGGCGAGTCCGGCGACGACGAACGCCGCCATAGGGACCGGCAAACCTATCGATTCGTGCGGCCAAGTGCACGGAAGTCAACGCGTTCTGAGTTCCCGCCAGGGACAAAAGGGCGAAGCCGCAGAGGCACCGGCGGCATCGTGACACCGGCAGCGGAATCCGCCGTTCTGAAATCCGCCGTTCGGCTTCTGGCGGCGGCTGTGGCCGCGTATAATGCGTTGATTTACCACGCACACAAAGCAGCATGGTCGTTTTCCCCGGACAGCCGCTACATCGCCTATACCTCGAATGAAACCGGCAAACCTGAGATTTACGTCATGGCCGCGCCGCCCGCGACGGGGAAGTGGTTGATCTCGACCGACGGCGGCGGCATGGCTGCCTGGCGCGGCGACGGGCGCGAACTGTTCTACCTCTCCGAAGACCTGAAGATGATGACGGTCGATATCAATCCCGGCCCGCCATTTCAGGCCTCGACGCCCAAGTTCCTGTTTCAGACGGGCGTCACCGGCATGAACGACGCCCGGAACAATTACGTTGTCAACCGCGACGGCAGCCGCTTTCTGATCCTCTCCCCGAACAGCGGCGACGCCGGCGCGCTGCGGGTGATCGTGAACTGGCCGTTGCTGCTGAAGAATTGAAACCGGCGATAGGCCCTGTCCCTACGGAGAACTCCATCCGCCGCACGTTCTCTATCGTTTGTTCTCGACATCTCGCGGTTCGCCAGGGCCGGCCCATTCGAGTTGCGGCTGACGCGGGGGCAGCGCGACGTTCGGACGTCGCGTTGAGTCGTTCGACTCGCGTCGTGGTGATCGTGGACACGATCCCACGGCCGCCGATTGTGGCTGCGGAGGTCGCGCAGGACGAACGTCAGGCGCGCGCCGTTCGTAGTGGTGGTGCCAACTGCCGACGCGGGGGACGGCGACGATCCGGGCCTCCAGTCGATGCACCGGCCTTTGGAGATCGCAATCGCGTATGCCTCGGCGACCGGGCGCCGCCTGGGTTAATTGGGGTTGTTGCGGGCGTCACCGGGGATCGCACGAGATCGCTTCTGATCGATGGGCCATCAATACGGACGAGGTCTGATCGCTTCAGAGCGCTGTTCCGACGCGTCTGTTAACCGGAAGGTTGTCCGCCTTCGCTCGTCGACAGAGCCTGACGACGAGTTTCGGCGAGATCCCGCCATAGCGCGACCCTTCGGCAGGCTCAGGGTCGTCTCGAGCGACGTCGACGGATGAAGCGCGACGGCGGATATGTTCAAATCCTGCCTGAGGAGCCAAAAACGTTAGGAAAGTCGCCAGGTATCAGTCCCCGCTTTTAGAACTCCATCGCATTTGGGTGGCGAACCCTGCACCCGCATCGACCCGATCGGGTCGGAATCTGCCCGTGACGGCGCGAATCGGAACAAGTGGCGATAACCGATCCGCGTGTCCAGGACCGAGACTGCGCCGCATCTGGCTCGTTGCGTTCGAGTGGGCTGAATTGAAACTATGCCAGATATAGCCTACACTGGTCTCGATGAACACGCCCGCGCCGAAACCGGTCATCTGGATGGGTGATTCGTTGGAGCGGCTGCAGGAGTTTCCGGCGACGGTGCAGGATGAAATCGGATACGCGATCTATCTGGCACAAATCGGCGAGAAGCATGTGCACGCCAAGCCGCTGAGAGGGCTCGGGCCCGGCGTCCTGGAGGTCGTGTCCGACCACCGAGGCGATACGTTTCGCGCGATCTATGCCGTTCGGTTTCAGGACCGGGTGTACGTCCTTCATGCGTTCCAGAAGAAATCCAAGAAGGGCATCGCCACGCCGCAGCCTGACTTTGCCTTGCTGAAACACCGGCTCGCGCGGGCGGCCACGCTTCATGCGACACAGGAGAACTGAGCCATGGCAACCAAGAAGGATCACGTGGTGGGGAGCGGCAACGTGTTCGCCGATTTGCGGGTTCCCCGTCCCGAAGAAGCGCTGGCCAAAGCGGAACTCGCTCACAAGATTACGAAGCTGATCGAGCGCCTCCGGCTGACTCAGGCCGAGGCGGCGAACATCCTGGACGTCGATCAACCCAAAGTGTCTGCCCTGCGGTGCGGTCGGCTATCGGGCTTCTCGCTCGATCGCCTCGTTCGGTTTGTTGTCTTGCTCGGCCATGATGTAGAAATCGTGGTGAAGAAGCGGTCGCGGCCAGGGGTCCCTGCTCGGCTGTTGGTCGCTTGAACGGTTACGTGAATCGCAAGGGGACCTGACAGAAGCTCGGTGCCTACCGTAGTCGTGGATGGGTGAGAAATTGACGTCGGACTATCGAACGTTTGCCGACGAACCGCTCCCGTTCAGGCCCCGACGCCCGCCAGCGAAACGTCGCAGCGGAGCGCCGCGGCGACCTGCTCCCCGCTGAACTCCGACTTCTTCCTGGCCGCTCCCGTCCGAGGGCGGTCCGAAGCCGCGAGCCTTCTCTACTCCCGGGATTCGATGTTGAGTTCCTGTTTCGTTCGCGCAAACCATCGAAAAGTGATGGTTTGTGTCCATTAGACCGTGGCGTGCCGGCCAATCCCAGGGCCGTGCGTCGTGGCGTCTCTTCGATCGCGAGGACGGGGCTGAAGGGGCGACCGAACAAGTCACCGAACAAGTTGGCCGTTTCGCCATGGCGCTTCACCGCATTGGGGTGGAGAACACTGCAGCCGCACCGACCCGTTCGGGTTCGTGCCGCCGGCAGAATACGAAGGGCATGCCGATTGGCAGGCCAAGTTGGACTGACTCACGCAGTTCGCCCTCCGAGATTCCCGCTACGGTTCATCATTTTTCCATCGGGTAGTCGGGATACAGCACCTTGTAGCATTCCGGGCAAATGCCGTGGCTGAACTGGACGTCAGCACGCTTGATGATGAATGACTCGACCTGGGTCCAGTAGCCCGTGTCATCGCGGATCTTCTTGCAGCTGGCGCAAATGGGGAGCAGCCCGCTCAGGGTCTTGATTTCAGCCAACGCCTGTTGGAGTCCGGCGATCAGGTGCTCGCGTTCCGCCTCGGCCCGCTTGCGCTCGGAGATGTCCACCGCCAGGCCGATTCCGCCCCTGAGCTGGTGATGCTCATCCCACAGCGGAACTGTCGTCAGCGCCACGCACGCGCAACCGGAACACATCGCGAGCGTGCATGGCCCCTCGTAGTTGCCCTCTTTCCCTGCCAGGGCCGCCTGGATCGCGGTCTGGATCGCCGGCTCCTTCAGCGCCGACAGGTTCAGTCCGGCCGCTGCCTCGCCGTCCGCCTGCAGCAGCGCCAGGAACTGATCGTTGCATTCCGTCACCGCAAGATCCCGGTTGAAAAGAAAAATGCCCGCCGGAGTCTGCCGGAACAGCAGACGCAGTCGATCCTCGCTGCTCCGGAGTTGGCTGGCCGTCTGGTCGAGCGCGCGGTTGGCCTGGCTCAGATTCTCCGTACGCGCGGCCACCAGCGCCTCGAGCTCCGCCCGCTTGCGCGTGGCCGCGCGCAGGCGCCAGCGCACGAACTGGCTGATTGCCAAACCCAGACCGGCCAGTGCGAGCAGGCGAGCCCACCAGGTTTCCCACCACATCGGTTCGATCCAGAACTCGGCCGCCGCCGTTTTCAGCGCCAGCGGGTCGTCGCGGACACCGCAACGCAATTCCAGGCGATGCCGGCCGGGTCCAAGCCCTTGAATGGAGACCTTCCGTTCCGTCGAATCGGTCCAGGGCTCATCATCCAATCGGTAGGCAAACCTGACCAGTTGTTCGGCTTTGTAGGTCAGGGACGAAAACTCCGCGCGAACGAGCCGCGGCCTCAGGGAGACCTCCAGGCGCGCGATCAGGGGTTCGGCAACCAGCGGCCCGGGCGGACCTCCTTTCCCGGGGTGGTAGCGCGCCAGCCCGCCGCTCGTGCCGAGCCACACGCTGCCGTCCGCATCGGCCCAGAAGGCCTCTCCATCGCAATCATTCCAGACCAGGCCGTCCTCGATCGAGAATCTCGTCCAGGTATCCCCGCGCAGAACCATCGCTCCGTTCGCGCTGCCGCGCCAGAAGTTGCCGAGGGCATCGAAGCCGTGAAGAGCCGTGACTTCCACCGATTTCGGGTCGGCCGGCACGATCGCGGTCGCACGAGCGATGCGATCTCCCGAGAACTCCACTCGCTCCACGCCGGCGTCGTATCGGTGCCGCAGCCACAGAGACCCATCGGCGGCCAACGCCGCCACGTAAGGGTCGTCGCTCAGCAGCCCGTCGGCTTTCCGGTATCGCCGCCACTGCCCCGCGCGCAGGCGCCACAATCCTTCCCGGTTCGTGACCCAGACGTTCTCATTGGCATCTTCCAGGATCTTCCATGCGCCGCTGTTCACGGATTCCGGCGCTTCCACCCTGACAAATCGGTTTGATGTCACTGGCCGGTCATTGCGGAACAAACCGCAGGCGGTCGGGACCCACAGCCGGTCGTGCCGGTCTACAAACACGTCCTCGGGATTGCACGGGAGCCCGTCCGTATTGCCGACGACACGAATCTTCCCGTTGGTCGGATCGATGCGGGCCAACCCTCCGGGTTTCATAGCCGCCCATATGGCGCCGTCCGAAGTCTCGGCGAGCCAGCGGACGTTGTCCCCTCCCAGCCCTTCCGTTTTGGTCCAGGTGTTGGTCTGTCCTGAGCGGTCGAAACGCGTCAACCCGAGGCTTGTTCCAACCCAGAGCGTCCCTTTTTTATCCCGCCGGATGCTCCAGATCAGGTTCGATGGCAGGCCCTGGGCCACGCGCCAGGATTCCCATTCACCTTGTCCGAGCCATCGCGCTAACCCGCCCCCGGTGAGTCCGAGCCAGACGGACCCCTCGCGATCCTCCAGCGCTGCGGTGGTCGATTCGTTGCGCAGGCCCCTCCGGCGGTTCACGACGGTCCATCCCGTCGAATTGTGGATGGCCAGGCCCCGATCGGTCGGGACCATGATGGATCCGTCCCGCCTCGTCGTCATCGCCCCCCAGAACCCGCTCGATCCGATGTCCGGTTGTTCCTGCGAAAACCTGGTCTTTCCCGGAGCCTTGCGGTAGAGGCTCTTCGCACTGCGCGCCCACACGGATCCGTCGGGCGAGACCTGAATTCCGTCCCACGAATCTTCGGGCAAACCATCCTTCCGACCGAACGCCGAAACCGTCCCGCCTTCCTCCAGACAGAGCTGCCGGTCACATCCGAACCACAAGCTCGCACCCTGCCGGAGAAGGCCGCGGGCCGCTTTGCCTGCCAGCGCGTCGGGCAGCCGATAGGAGCGCACCGCGAAGGATCCGTCGCGGCCACGTGACGCTTCGTAAAGGCCGGTCGGCGTGGCGATCAGCACACCGCCGCCCGCAGCATCCGCCATGACCTGGGCCCCACGCATCATCGCCTCGACACCGGGAATTACCCGAAAGAACTTCCCGTCGAAACGAAAGATCTTGGAGCAGGTATTGGCCCAAAGGGCGCCGTCTGCCGCGGTGAACAGGCCGTGCGTTTCGGTGGTGCACGTCAGGCCTTCGGCTGCGCCTGTCAGCCGAAAACGGGTGCCGTCATAGCGGTAGAGCCCGCCTTCTGTTCCGGCCCAGATGTAGCCGTCTCCGTCTTGAGCCAGCGACAGCACAACCAGATTCTGAAGCCCCTCAGCCGTGCCGTAGAGACGAAAACTGTACTCCTGGGCAACGGCGGCAGCGGCGAATGCCAGCGCGAACATCACGGCCACGCCGATCACACGGCGATGGATGATCCGACATCCCCATCCCCTGCCCGATCGGCATCGCTCTGGACAAGAGCAGGCATCTCGGATGGATCGAACAAGCGGTCTGCAGATGCGTTGCATGAGATCCTGTTTCAGATATGGTGGCGATAGGACGCCTCAGACCCCTCTCCGCTCACCTGCGGCTTGCGAGTCAACACAACAGTCCGTCATCAGACGCCGCCCGGGGCAGCCGCTCGGCCTGGCGCTGAGTCGAGTATGACCGCTGCGACCGGGTAGTCAAGAGATCTGCGTGCAGATTGCAGCCATTTTGGACCGGCCTTCACGATCTTCTCCCTGTCGCCCGCACGCGTTCGGAGCCCACCTCGTGCGGTCCACCACGTCTCCCGGCAAAGCGGCCGACGCGCGCCGGCTTGGTGCCGACGATGTGGTGATGTCAACGAACCCTGACGAGATGAAGCGCCACGCTGGCAGCTTCGACTTCACGCTGGACACCGTCGCCGCGTGCGGAGACCCGTCCGGTCGGGGTTCGGGCCCGTGCCTGCGGCGCATTTGTCGTTGACAGATAATGATCTGAACTATTAATGTCATAGCCAAATCATCATGGCTGTTCGCCCCCTCCCCTTCGCGCCGGCGGTCGAGGAAGCCATCGTCCTCACGTTGTTCGACCTCACCAACCAGTTGACCAAGCTTGGTGGGGATCTGACCGCCCGCGCAGGGCTGACGCC
>JBAXOX010000092.1:0-15067 GCA_037133015.1 Acidobacteriota bacterium | reverse complement strand
CTCGGCGATCGCAGGTAGCTGCGACAGCGGCGGCAGCTTCATCGTCGGCGACCGCAGTTCCACCTTCGCGACGACGGGTTCGGCGATCGCAAGCAACTGCGGCAGCGGCGGCAACGCGGGCAACGATGGCGGTGGCGGCGCGGGCGGCGGCTCCACCTTCGCGACGACGGGTTCGGCGACCGCAGGCAACGGCGGCAGCGTCGGGGCCTGTTGCTCCGAAACGCGGGGTGCATCCGCCATGGATGCGTCCGACAGCACGGAGGGCGAGAGGGACGTTAGAGGTTCGTCTTCGCGATGCACGGGCAGTCCCAGCGACGCCATGAACTCGGCCAGGTCGCTTTCCCCGATCGTGGACTGTGGCAGCGCAGGCAGTTCGGGAAGCGCCGATCCGGCCGGCGCCATCCCGGCCCGCGCTTCGAGGATCTGCGCCGCATGTCGCCCTACGTCGGGCCGGATGGCGGCGAGCCGTTGGGCCAGCACGAGCGCCTCGGCAAACCGTCGACCCATCAGGTAGGCCTCGGTCAATTCCGATTCCACCCGGTAAAGGAGGTCGTCGAAGCGTCCGTCCCGGCAGACCTGCGCGAACCGCTCCAGTCCGCGTTGGTGGCGGGGCACGGCGGCGACGAACCGCTCGATGATCTTGAGCGCCGAGTCGAGGTCGCCTCGAGACGAAAGATGATCGAGCGCGCACTCGACGGCCACGAACGCGGAGTCGGGGCGCTCGCCGATCAGCGTGGCGCCCACATTCGCCACGGCCTGGGCGAGGGACGCATCGCGATTCAGCACGGCCGTCAGAATCGACGCGGCGGCGTCGGTGGTCCCCAGTTGCAGTTCCACCTCGGCCAAGGCCAACTCGATTCGTGCGTCGTCGGCGGGCAGGCCCGCGGTCAGGACCTCGCGCGCCGGCACGTACTGCCGGCTCCCGATCAGCAGCGCGGCGATCTGCAGCCTGGTTTCGACGTGCCCGGTCTCCTCGGCCAGCGCCTGCCGAAGCACGGCCAACGCGTCGTCCTGGCGACCGGCGGCCAGCATCGCCTGAGCGATCGCTCGCCGGTCCGCCACCACCTGGGCCGCGGCCAGGGCTGCAGCGAGGTCGCCGCTCCGGACCAGCGCGTCGATCAACCGCTGCTGTGCGAGCAGGTCGGCCGAATTGAGGCGCAAGCACTCGCGCCACGCGCGCACCGCGTCGGCCTCGCGTCCCTGCCGCACCAGCATGTCGCCTGCGAGGCGCAAATGATCGGCGGCCCCATGGGTGTCGCCAATCTCGGAGAGCATGCGGGCCGCGTCGAGCCGACCGACGACGTCGTTGATGTCGAGTTCGGCGAGCCTGGCCGCGATCTTGGCCGCGCCGTTGCGGTCGCCCGCCCGCACCCGTCGCTGGAACAGCGCGTGAAGCACGTGTCGCGCGTCGGCCAGCAGACCCTGCTGGGCGGCCAGTTCGGCCGTGCGCAGCAGCGCCTGCTCGTCGTCGGGCATCAGCTTGATGATTTTTTTGAAGAGCGCGGCCGCTTTCGACAGGAAGCCATCGGCGGCCAGCAATTCGGCGATGCGCCCATACTGCGCGGCCGCCAGATCGGTTCGGCCGGCCTTTGCGAACAGGTCGCCCAGCAGGTTGGCCGTCGCCCAATCGGTGGGAAACGCCTCGACCACGGCGGCGTACTCGCCGATGGCGGCGTCGAGCCGTCCCTGGCGCAGCAGCTTTTCCGCCCGTCGCAGCGTGTCGTCCCGATCCATCTGCCGAAAGCCCTCCGTGGAGAGGCGCGCGCCGCGAGCGGAGTCGGCCTGGCGCGCATGGTCCCGAACCGCCGGCCGCGTCCGCGGTCCTCGCGGGCACAGGGGTCAGTTGACTGGGTCGTCGGTGGTCGGTCCCATGGTATCAAACAGGCTCTTGGGACGAAACGTGCGCCGGTGGAACGCGGAGTACCCGTGACGGGCGACGGCTGCCAGATGCGCCGGCGTGGCGTAGCCTTTGTGCTGGTGATACCCGTAACGCGGGTCCGAGGCATGCCACGCGCACATCAGCGCATCGCGATACACTTTGGCCAGAATCGACGCGGCGGCGATGCACGACTCGAGTCGGTCGCCGTGCACGATGCCGCGCTGTGCCATCACCAGGCCCGGCACCCGAAACCCGTCGATCAGGACGACGTCGGGCTGGGGGACGAGTTGCTCGACGGCGCGTTTCATCGCTTCGAGCGAGGCCCGATGAATATTGAGCTGGTCGATGTCGGCCGGCCCGAGTTCGGCCAGCGCCCAGCCGAGGGCGTCGCGTCTGATACGCGCAGCCAGGCGCACACGTTCGGCCGGTGGCACCAGTTTCGAATCGGCGAGATCGGGGATCGGACGGGCGGGGTCGAGCAGAACCGCGGCGGCGACGACCGGGCCAGCCAGACATCCGCGCCCCACTTCGTCGACTCCGGCGACATGCACGAAGCCGATTCGCCGGAGCGCGTTCTCGTAGGTCCGTCTGGCCCGAGTCCGCCGCATAGCCGCATCCTGCTGAGGCAGAACCTAGGACGCCCGCTTGGTCTCTTTCATCCTCGCGGCCTTGCCCTTGAGTTCGCGCAGGAAGTAGAGCTTGGCCCGCCGCACCTTGGCCGAGCGCACGACCTCGACGCGATCGATGATGGGCGAATGGGCCGGAAAAATACGTTCGACGCCCTGGCCGAACGACACCTTCCTGACGGTAAACGTCGCGCGCGTGCCGCCGCGATGCTGCCCGATCACCAGGCCCTCGAAAATCTGGATACGTTCTTTGTCGCCTTCGCGCACCTTGACGTGCACGCGCACCGTATCACCAGTCCGCAGCTTCGGCCGCTCGGTCAACTGGCCCTGTTCCAACGTTTCAATCGCGCCCATACTCGGCTCCTCTCTCTTCCATCAACACGCGAAGCATCTCGCGCTCTTCGCTATCCAACTCCGCGTCGGCCAGCAATTCCGGCCGCACCGCCAGCGTCCGCCGCAGCGCTTCGCGCTTGCGCCAACGCCTGATTTCGGCGTGATGCCCCGACAGCAGGACATCGGGCACCGCCATCGATCGAAACTCTGCAGGCCGCGTAAACACGGGAAAGTCGAGCAACCCCCGCGAAAACGACTCGACCTCGATCGACTCTTCGTCTCCCACCGCGCCCGGCAGCAGCCGGACGACCGCGTCCACCATCACCAGCGCGGGCAACTCGCCCCCGGTGAGCACGTAGTCGCCGATCGACAGTTCTTCGGTCGCCAGTCCGGCACGCACCCGGTCGTCGACACCCTCGTACCGTCCGCACAGTACCACCACGTGACGCATCCGGGCCAGGCGGGCGGCTTCGGCCTGGCTGAACCGTTTCCCCTGGGGCGAGGTGAGGACGATCGCGTCCGGCTCGCTGCCCCCTGCACGAATCGCCTCAACCGCGGCGAACAGTGGCTCCGGCTTGAAGACCATGCCGGGTCCGCCGCCGTACGGCACATCGTCGACGCTGCGGTGGCGGTCGGTCGTGTGGTCGCGCAGGTCGTGCACGCGCACATCGACGATACCGCGTTCGATGGCGCGCCGCACGATCCCGTCACCCAGCGGCCCATCGCACAGCCGCGGAAAAATCGTGACGAGGTCGAACCTCACCGCCGCCCGCCGCGCCACACCTTGCGCGGCCCCCGCACCCGGTTGAGCCCCAGCAGCCCCTCGGGTGCCGCAATCACGATGCGTCGCGCGCCCAGGTCGATCTGCCGGCAAATCTGGTCCACCAACGGCACCAGTTGCTCCCCGGCGGGCCCGTCGACGGTGAGGCGGCTGGCGCCGCCGGCGCCCTCGACCCGCGTCACCGTGCCCACCTCGTCGCCCTCCACCGTCTCGACGCGACACCCGACCAAGTCGTGATGGTAGAAGCACCCGGGCGGCAACGCGACCAGGTCGGCGGGCTCGATGCGCAGTTCGCATCCCGCCAGCGGTTCCACGTCCTCAATCGACTCGAGGCCCTCGAACCCGACGATCGGGTGGCCCTTGTAAAACCTCGCGGCACGAATCGTCAGGGTGCGCAGCGCGCCCGCATCCTGCATCAGCACCTGTGCGCCTGGCCGGAACCGCTCGTCGGGAAAGTCGGTTTCCGAATGCAGCACGACCTCGCCCCGCAGCCCATGCGGCCGGGCCACACGGGCCACCACAACCAACGCATCCCACCCGGCCTCGGCCATGCGGGCCTACCGGCGGCCTGGTCGATCGCGGAACTCGACCGACACGCGCTGGGCCTCGCGGTCGGCGGTCGCCAGGACGAGCGTCCGTATCGCGGCCGCTGTCCGGCCCTGCCGGCCGATCACGCGCCCCATGTCGCCATCGGCGACGAACACTTCGATCACGGCGGTGCCTCGCTGGTCGGTCTCGGTCACCCGCACCTGGGCGGGATCGTCCACCAACGCCGCGATGACGATCTCGGCGACGTCTCGCGCGCGACTCACTGCGCGGTCGGCGCGGCCGTGGGCAACGCCTCGGCCGTCGGCTCCTGGTACTTCTTCATCAGGCTCTTCACCGTGCTGCTCGGCTGCGCGCCGACCTTGATCCAGTGCGTGAGGCGTTCTTTATCCACCTTGAGCGTGGCGGGCTTGGTCTTGGGGTTGTAATACCCCAGCGTCTCCACCACACGTCCGTCGCGGGGCGAACGCGCCTCGGTGACGATCATCCGAAACGTCGGTCGCTTGTTCGAACCAATCCGAGTCATACGAATCGCTAGCATGTCTCTCCTTCTCGCGGGGCCCGATCCGCCCCGCTTCGTTCAGGCCTGCAGGCCCCGACCCTTCATCATCGCCATCGCCTGTCGCATTCGCTTGCGGGTGCCGGTGCCCCCGCCCATCCCGCCGAACGTCTTGAGCATCTTCCGCATCTGCATGAACTGCTTCAACAGGCGGTTGACGGCCTCGACACTGGTCCCGCTGCCCCGTGCGATGCGCTTGCGGCGGCCGCCGTCGATTACCTTGTAATTCCGGCGCTCGCCGGTGGTCATCGACCCGATGATGGCCTCCACGCGGGCCATCTCTTTTTCGTCGGGCTGCGCCCCGCCGAGTTGCTTGAGGTTGCCCAGGCCAGGAATCATCCCGAGGACCTGCTCGAGCGGTCCCATTTTCTTCAGGGTCCGCAACTGAGCCTGAAAGTCCTCGAGCGTAAAATCCTGGCTGCGCATGGTCTGTTCCATGCGCGCCGCGTCTTCGCTGTCGATCGCCGACTCGGCCCGCTCGATGAGCGACAGTACGTCGCCCATGCCGAGCAGCCGCGACACGAGCCGGTCGGCCTGGAACGCCTCCAGATCCTCGAGCCGCTCGCCGAGGCCGACAAAGGCGATGGGCACGCCCACCACGGCGACCACCGAGAGCGCCGCGCCGCCGCGGGCATCGCCGTCGAGCTTGGTCAGCACGACGCCGGTGACACCGATCTGACGGTTGAACTCGCCGGCGCTCTTGATCGCGTCCTGCCCCGTCATCGCGTCCGCCACGTAGAGCGCGTCGGTCGGCCCCACCGCGTCGCGGATCGACGTCAGCTCGTGCATCAGTTCGTCGTCGATGTGGAGCCGGCCCGCCGTATCGACGATGACGGTGTCGAAGCCGAGATTCCTGGCCTCGGTGATCGAGAGCGACGCGCGACGCACCGGATCCATCTCGCCGGGCGGATCGAACACCCTGAGATCGGCCTGGCGCCCCAGCACGTTCAACTGCTGAATGGCGGCCGGACGCCGCACGTCGGTCGACACCAACATCGGATGGCGGCCCTGCCGAATGAGCCACCGCCCCAGTTTGGCGGCCGTCGTCGTCTTGCCCGACCCCTGCAGCCCCAGCAGCATCACCACGCGCGGCGGGGCGCCTGTCTCGGGCCGCAACCCGCCGGCCATGTCGCCAAACAGCGCGACCAGTTCGTCGCGCACGATCTTGACCACCTGCTGCGCCGGCGACAGGCTGCGCAGCACGTCCTGCCCCACGGCCCGCTCCCGCACCCGATCGACGAACGCCTTGACCACCTTGAAGTTGACGTCGGCCTCGAGCAGCGCGAGCCGAATCTCGCGCAGCGCCGCGTCGACGACAGACTCCGACAGCCGCGTCTCTCCCCGCAGGGAGCGGAACACGTTCTGGAGCCGGTTACTGAGGGTGTCGAGCATGCGTACAGTCGAATCGCGTGACGCGCGTTGCGGGGCCGTCCCGGCCACCGTCCAAACACGCACAGGAGCGCGTAACATCCTGTGGCGCAAACTCTTATCGTAGCGTCAGGGGGCCAGAACTGTCAACGCGTTGACCCGATCGGGCCGATGCTCAGACAGACGTGAGGCGGTGCCCGAGCTTGTCTTTTTTCGTCTTGAGATAGCGCCGGGTCGAATCCGATGCGGGAATCTCGAGCGGGACCGTTTCCGACACCGACAACCCGTAGCCTTCGAGGCCGACGAACTTCCTGGGATTATTGGTGAGCAGGCGCATCGACACCACACCCAGATCCCGCAGAATCTGGGCGCCGATGCCGTAGTCGCGCTGGTCGGGCTTGAAGCCGAGCCGTTCGTTCGCCTCCACGGTGTCGAGCCCCTGATCCTGCAGCGCATACGCCTTGATCTTGTTGCCCAGGCCGATCCCGCGCCCTTCCTGATTCAGGTACAGCATCACGCCGCGCTTTTCGGTGGAGATGCGACGAAGAGCCTTCTCGAGCTGGTCGCCGCAATCGCACCGCGCCGAGTGGAACACGTCGCCGGTCAGGCAGCGGGAATGCACCCGCACGAGCACGTCCCGGCCATCGCCCATCTCGCCCTGCACCAGGGCAACGTGCGTCTCCTTGTCGAGCAGGCTCTCGTAGGCAAACACGCGGAACTGCCCGTACCGGGTGGGCAGGTCGGCATCCGCCACACTGCGAACCATCCGCTCGGTGCGCATCCGGTATTTGATCAGATCGGCAATCGTGATCATCAACAGGCCGTGCCGCCGCGCAAAGACGGTCAACTCCCGCACGCGCGCCATCGACCCGTCTGCATTCATGATTTCGCAGATGACGCCGGCCGGGTAGAGGCCCGCGATCCGCGACAGATCCACGGCCGCTTCGGTCTGGCCGGCGCGCACGAGAACTCCGCCGTCGCGCGCGCGAAGCGGAAACATGTGCCCCGGCCGCGACAAGTCGGCCGGCCTGGTCGCCGGATCGATCGCCGCCAGCACCGTGTTGGCCCGATCGGCGGCAGAAATCCCGGTGCTGGTGCGGTGCCGCGCTTCGACCGTCACGCAGAACGCCGTATTGAACAGCGCCGTGTTCTGCGTCACCATCAGCGGCAGATCGAGTTCGTCGAGCCGCTGGCCCGTCATCGGCATGCAGATCAGCCCGCGGCCGTAGGTCGCCATGAAGTTGATCACTTCCGGCGTGATCGCCGACGCCGCAATCGTCAGGTCGCCCTCGTTCTCGCGATCCTTGTCGTCGATGACGATGATCATCTTCCCATCGCGGATCGCGGCAATCGCGTCGTCGATCGGCGCGAACGGCCCGACACGGGCGGCCCGGGAACCCGGGCGCCGGACGGCAGCGGCCCGACGGCGCGGCGTCCGCGGGCTCATACCGCGGCCGGCGGAAGCGCCACGGTGCCCGGCCACACGCCGGACAACTGGGCGACGCGGACGACATATTTGCCAATCACGTCCACCTCGAGGTTGACGCGATCGCCAGCGCGCAGGCCTCGCAGGTTGGTGTGCTCCCAGGTGAACGGAATAATCTGCACGGTGAAGTCTCGCTCGTAGAGGCCGGCGACCGTCAGGCTGATTCCGTCGACGGCAACCGATCCTTTGGGAATGAAGTAGGGCGCGAACGCGGGGTCGAAGGCGACGCGAATCCAGTAGAACTCGCCGTCGCGCGTCACCTCGGTGAGCACGCCCGTCGCGTCGACGTGGCCGAGGACGAAATGCCCGCCCATGTGCCCGTCGGGCCGCATCGGCCGCTCGAGATTGACGAGCGTGCCCGGGACGCACGCGCCGAGGGTGGTCACCCTCGCGGTCTCGGGGCCGATTTCGGCGTCGAGGTGCGAATCCGAGTGCGCAGTCACGGTCAGGCACACGCCGTTGACCGCCACGCTGTCGCCGGCCTTCAATGCCGCGGCCAGTTCGGTGGCAATCGCCAGCCGGTAACCGCCCTCGATCGGGTCGAGTGCCGACACCACGCCGACATGCTCAATCAATCCTGTGAACATCGCCCTCTATCATGACATCGGGTCCGCATGGCTCCACGCGCAGGTTCATCAGCGACGCCATCGAACACCGCGACGAGGTCAACCATGGTACTCCGGCCGGTCCCAACACGCGAGGGGTGACCAGCAGGCGAACAGTGTCGATCACGCCCGCCGCCCATGCGGCCTCGTGAAGCGTGGGGCCGCCCTCGAGCAGCAGCCACTGCACATCGAACCGCGTGAGCGCCGCCACCGCCTCCGCCATGCCGGGGCGCTCCACTCGCACCAGGGTGGCGCCGACCCGCTCGAGCGCTGTCGCGCGCGCCGCGTTCGCGTCGGCCATCTCGGCGGTGGTCACGATGAGCACCGGCCCGGAGGCGAGCGTCCCGAACAGTCTCGCCGTCGGCGGCGTGCGGAGCCGACGGTCGAACACCACCCGGGTCAGCCGAACATGCCGATACACGTCGCGTACGGTGACGATCGGGTCATCGGTCAGCACGGTCCCCGATCCGACGCCGACCGCGTCCATGTCTGCGCGCAACAGCTGTGTCCGCCGATCCGCGGCCGCACCGGTCATGTGCGTGGTCGCGCCGAAGGCCGCCGCCACGCGGCCATCCAGGCTGGTGGCGGCTTTCGCAATCACCCACGGGCGCTGCCGGCGCATGCGGGAAAAGAAGCCCCGGTTGATCCGTATCGCGTCGGCGGCGCCGACGCCGGTTTCCACGCGCACACCCAGCGCCCGCAGCGCGCTGGCGCCGCCGCCGGCCACACGCGGGTTCGGATCGTCGACCGCCATCACGACACGCGCGATCCCGGCGGCCACAATCGCCTCGGTGCACGGAGGCGTGCGTCCCGTGTGGCAGCACGGCTCCAGCGTGCAGTACAGCGTGGCGCCCCGCGCCGCCGGACCCGCCATCCGCAGCGCGTGCACTTCGGCATGCGGTTCGCCGGCTTTGGCGTGATACCCGGACCCGACCACCACCCCCGCCTGCGTCACCACCACGGCGCCGACCAGCGGATTGGGCGACGTGCACCCGCGGGCGCGGGCGGCCAGCGCCAGCGCGCGGTCCATGTAGTCCGCGTCGCGAAGCATCGGCCTCACCAGCCTTCGGTGAACAGGGCGTCCACGTACTCGCGCGCCGAAAAGGGAATCAAATCGCCGATGCCTTCGCCCACGCCGACATAGCGAATCGGCAACCGGAGATCGTGCGCGATGCCGACCGCCACGCCTCCCCGCGCCGTGCCGTCCAGCTTGGCGAGGACGATGCCGCTCACCCCGGCGGCGGCCATGAACTCGCGCGCCTGCGTCAGCCCGTTCTGCCCCACCGTCGCATCGAGCACGAGCAGCACTTCGTGCGGCGCGCCCTCGACTTCGCGGGCGGCGATGCGGCGGATCTTCTCCAACTCCAGCATCAGATTGGGCCGCGTGTGGAGCCGGCCGGCGGTGTCGACGATGACCGGGTTGCGTCCGCGTGCCTTGCCCGCGGCCAGCGCGTCGAACACAACCGAGGCCGGATCGGCCTTCTCTCGGGCTCGCACCACATCGACGCCGGCCCGCGTGGCCCAGATCTCCAGTTGTTCGACGGCCGCGGCGCGAAACGTATCGGCAGCGCACACCAGCGGATCGGCACCCTGGGATTTATAGAGACTGGCCAGCTTGGCGACCGTGGTCGTTTTGCCCGTGCCGTTGACGCCGACCATCAGGATGACGGTGGGCGATCCGGTCCGTGCCACCACCGCATCGGTCAGGCTGAAAATGCCGAGGAGTTCTTCTTTGACCAGGTCCCGAAGCGATTCGTTGTGCCGACGACGCCGTGTCACCGCGCCGACGACGCGCTCGGCGGCGGCCATCCCGACATCGGCGCCGATCAGCAGATCTTCGAGGGCCTCGGCGGTCTCCGCATCCACCGGGACCGCGCGCCGCTCGGGCGCATCCGCCCGTCTGGCAATCTCGTCGAAGCGTCCGGTCAGTTGCTGCGCGGTGCGCCGCAAGCCGTCACGAACGCGGCTGAGCAGTCCCATCCGGGCATTGTATCACCCGGTTTCGACCTCGATCCGCTGCGGGCGCAGCATCAATTCGGCCACCGCGGCGCCCGGCTGCGTGCGGCCCGCAAGCAGTTCGGACATCTGCGCGGCAATCGGCAGTTCGACGCCGCGCCGGGCGCCAAGCGCCAGGGCCGCCTCGGTGGTCTTGACGCCTTCGGCCACCATCTTCATGCCGGCAAGAATCTCCATCAGGCCGCGTCCCTTCGCCAGTTCCACGCCGACGTGCCGGTTGCGGCTGTACTCGCCCATGCAGGTGAGCACGAGATCGCCGAGCCCCGAGAGCCCCGCCAGCGTCTCGCGGCGCCCGCCCTCGGCGATCGCCAATCGCGAGATCTCCGCCAGCCCGCGTGTGATCAGCGCCGCACGCGCGTTGTGGCCAAGGCCCAGCCCGTCGACCACCCCGGCGGCGATCGCGATCACGTTCTTGATGGCGCCGCCAATCTCGACCCCGGCCACATCGGGGGTCGTATAGATGCGGAAGAACTTTCCGCGGAACTCCTGCTGAACCCGCTCCGCCGCCTGCGGGTCGCCGCTCGCCACCGACACGGCCGTCGGCAATTCGCGGGCGACCTCGATGGCAAAACTCGGCCCCGAGAGCACCACGATCGGATGGCTCGCCGCGATTTCCTCTGCGATCACCTGAGACATCCGGAGCAAGGTTCCCGTCTCGAGCCCCTTGACGACGCTCACCAGAACGGCACCCGGCTCAAGCCACGGCCTGACGTCAGCCAGCACGCCGCGCAGGGCGTGCGACGGGACGGCCGCGACCACGATGCCGGCCCCCGCGACCGCCTCGGCGAGTCGAAGCGTCGCGTCGATGCCGGCTGGCAACGTGATGTCGGGCAGGTATACGGCGTTCGATCGCCGCACCCGTATTTCATCCACCACGTCCGGCTCGATCGACCAGAGGCGGACCGCGTGGCCGATGCGCGCGGCATGCATCGCAAGAGCGGTGCCCCAACTCCCGGCTCCGAGCACGGCAATATCGGTCACCGGCGTTCTCCCGGGGAGATGGCGTGGCCCTCGGCGCGACCACCGCCCCGGCTGGCCAGCCGGATCAGTCCAACCAGATTCGAACGATGATGCACCAGCACCAGCAGGCCCGCGACAAACGAGGCGCGCGTCACCGGCGCGGGCGCGTGCATCAGATACACCATCGGGCCCAGACACGCCGCCGCGCAGATCGACCCGAGCGAGATCGTGCGGCTGAGGGCGACGACGGCGGCAAACACAAGCATCGCGGCGAGCATCGCCGGCGGCATCAGCACGCCAAACGCCCCGCACGTGGTCGCCACGCCCTTCCCTCCCCGAAATCCCAACCACACCGGGTAGATGTGGCCCACCACGGCGGCCACGCCCACCCACGCGCACACGCCAGGGCTGGCGCCCAGATACCGCGCCGCCAGCACCACGGCCGCGCCCTTGGCGATGTCGACGAGCACGGTCAGCAGCCCCGCACGCGATCCGGCGACCCGGAAGACGTTGGTCGCACCGGCGTTGCCGCTTCCGACGAGGCGAATGTCGAGGTGACCTTTGCGCCGGGCAAACAGAAAAGCAAAGGGAATCGATCCAATCAGGTAGGCGACGACGACGGCCAACGCGGCGTTCACCGTTCGAGCGTCACGCGAAGGATCGAGCCGTAGATCGATCCGAGCGGCGACGGCTGGCTGCGATAGAGGGTCGCGTGGTCGATCTTGCACCGTCCGATCGGATCGATCGAGCGGGAGGAGAGCACCGAACCGAGATCGACCGAGCCCGGAGACTTGAGCCGCGCCAGCGTCAGGTGCGCCTCGAATGGTTTGCTGTCGACCGCGAACCCGGCGCCCACCAGCCGGCGCGCCAACTCGCGGTGCACCTCGGTCAGCCCGTCCGCCCCCGACGCCACGTCGAGCCTCACCAGCCGCGAAAGCCCGCCCGTCGAAATGATGCCGAGGTTGCCGAATTCGATCTCGAACGGGGCCAGTCGAATCGGCGGCGTGAGCGCGGTCCGCAACAGCGGCAGCCGGCCCCGGTCCACCTCGCCGAGGAAGTGCAGGGTGATGTGAAGCGTATCGGGCGACGACCACCTCAGCGCATACGCCAGATCGCGGCTGCTCGATTCGCACTGGTGCCGAAACTTCGAGATCGCCGTGGCCACGCCGCGTTGCCCCGCCGAATCCAGATCGACAGCCAGGAATAATCTCATCTCACCGCTCCGACGCGCTCACGCGCGACGAACGCCTCACCCGGTTTCGCGCCGGTCACCAGACGTCTCACCATGTCGAGCGCCATCTGCCCCGCAAATTGTTTGACCCGAATCCGATCACCCGGAAATCTGAACGTCCGCACGATCCTCGCCTCGGGGCTGACCGCCGCGATCACCACGGTGCCCACCGGCTTGTGTTCGCTGCCGCCGCTGGGGCCCGCGATCCCGGTGACGCCGACGCCCACCTCCGCGCCCGCCTTCTGCACGACGCCCTGCGCCATGGCCTCGGCGACGTCCTCACTCACCGCGCCACGCTCCTCGATGAGGGCGGCCGGGACACCAAGCCACGACGTCTTGGACCCGTTGCTGTAGCATACCGCGTTCGCGAGCACATAGTCCGAGCTGCCCGCCACGTCGGTGAGCCTCGATGAAATCAATCCGCCGGTGCACGACTCGGCCACCGCGATCCGCCAGCCGCGCCGGCGCAGCGCCTCGCCGACCACCCGCTCGATCGGCCAGCCGTCCACGCTGAACAGGTCGTCTCCCACCACGGCGGCGACCTGGGCCGCCGCCTCGTCGAGCCGCGCCATCCCGATCGATTCGGTCTCGGCATGCACCGACAGGTGCAGCTCGATTTGCGCGGCTGCCGTCAAGATGGTGGTCGCGATCGGCAGCGCCTCGCCAAGCCAGCGACCGTACGTGGGAAACACGATCTGCTCGAACTCCGACTCGGTCCGGCCACACAAGCTCAAGACCTTCCGGCACAGCTTCCGGCCGCCGGCTCTCGGGGCGATCCGTTCGGCGGCCACACGCCCGAACATCGGCTCGAGCTCGGAGGGCGGCCCCGGCAGCAGGATCACGATGCGGCCCTCGCGCTCGATCCACAACCCGGGTGCCGTCCCGTTGGGATTGGGAAGCACCTCGGCGCCGGCGGGCACCAGGGCCTGCCGCCGGTTGACCTCCGGCATCACGCGGCCGCGCGACGCAAAGCGCGTCACGAGGCGATCGAGCACGGCCTGATCTTCTGCCATCGGCAAGCCCAGCAGCGAGGCGACCGCATCGCGCGTCAGGTCGTCGTCGGTGGGCCCGAGTCCCCCGCACATCACGACCAGGTCAACCCGCTCAAGCGCCCCGCGCAACACCGCCGCCACATCTTCGCGACGATCGGCCACCACCGACTTGGCCCGGACCTCGATGCCCAGACGGTTCAACACGACGGTGATGAACAGCGAATTCGTGTCGAGACGCGGCGGCACGAGCAATTCGGATCCCACCGCGATAATCTCTGCAAAGACGAGCGGCCGAGTGGGCACGCCGAGGGTCATACCATCCACCCCGGCCGCCACCACACCAGCACCTGAACGACCAGATTCGCGTAGACGCCCGCCATGGCATCGTCGGCCATGATGCCGAGTCCGCCGCCGAGATGTTCGAACCGCCCTGCCGGCCACGGCTTGATGATGTCGAACACGCGGAACAGCAGGAACGCGGCGACCACCACCGGCCACGACAGCGGCAGCCACAGCAGGCTGACCAGCATCCCGAGGACCTCGTCGACGACGACGATGCCCGGATCTTCGATGCCGAGTTGGCGCTCGACCACCGTCGCACTCCATATGCCGACGGCGAACACGACAAGCGCCGCGCCGACATCGAGCCACGGCGAGCCGAGCATCCGAAGCGGCACGATGAGCAACAATCCGGCGGCCGAACCCGCCGTACCTGGCGCCACGGGCGAGTATCCGGTGTACGCCCACGTCGCGACGGCGAAGGCGATGCGGGACGAGACGGGCTGGGGTGTCATCGGATCACAGGACCGAATCGGCGCGTCATAACGCCGCCGTGTGTTGAATCACGCAGGTCCCGGCAATCCTGTCGTGCAGGGCGCGACACTCGCCGAACGTGGCCGGCACCAGACCCAGGCCACCCGACCCGCCCAAGGCGAGCGTTCGCCAGAGGGCCCGCCGAAGCGACATGGCCTCCGTGCCGAGGGGCACGACCCGGATGCCAACGGCCATCTTTCCCAGGGTCTGGCCGAGGGTGCCGGTAAACAACGTCACGTACCCGCCGTTGAGCAGCGCGAAAAACCCCAGGAGCGGTGCCCACGGCAACGCGCCGACTTCGGAGGGGGCCAACCCGCAGAGCCGGAGGGTAAACCACAGCAGGATGAGGTCGATCGCCACCAGCAGCATCAGATCGATGGAGGCGGCTCCGAACCGCCGGCCCGGGCGCGCAACGAGCGGGGCCATCGCGACGGGGGCGACCGCAAACGCCTCCACCGCGGCCATCGGCGCGTCGGGACCGGCACCGGGGCGATCCACGGGAGGGGATCCCAAATCCAGTTCGAGGGGCACGGGTGTTCGCACGTCGCGCCGCACGCGAGCGCGCACCGGCACGGGCGTTGGTCGACGCACCGACAGCGGTGCACGCGGCGGTGATGCCTGCCGTTCGCTGAACAGCGGCAGGTCCATCGGCGTGCCTTCGGGAAGCGCCGCCAGCCGGTGATCGAGTCCGCGGCCGCCGGTCGTACTGGGCGTCTTCCTGAATTGGGCCCCGCGCGTCATGGGGGCGTCCGCGTGGTCGGGCGGCGCGGAGTCTCGAACCATCAACGAAAACTCGTAGCCGCAGTTTTTACAGCGGTCGACGCTGTCGAATCCGAGATAGCCGCACTTGGGGCACTTCATCAGCGACGCTC
>JBAXOX010000091.1:0-15512 GCA_037133015.1 Acidobacteriota bacterium | reverse complement strand
CACGCGGCGGCATCGGCGGTTCGGGGACCCGTACTGATAAGACGAAGCCACGCCGGTTTCGGACGGCACGCGCGCGACGTTATTTCCAACGGAACACACGGAGGGCGATGGCGAATGAGACGAGGGTCCACGCCACCAGCGTGAGCAACTCGCGCGCGATGCCGGGAATCGACGCGCCGTCGAGCATCACGGCGCGGAACGCATCGATGAGCGCGGTGAGCGGCAGGGCCCGAATCAGCGGTTGCATGGCGGCGGGAAAGTTCGCCGACGAAAAGAAGACGCCCGACAGCACCCACATCGGCAGCATCACGGCGTTCATCCACCCGGACACCGCTTCGATGGTTCGCGCCCGGCTTGCCACCAGCAAGCTCAGGCCGCCGAAGGCGAGCGACCCGGCGACCGCCACCCCGCCCACCAGCAGGAGCGATCCGCGGGACGACACCGAGAACGCCAGCCGCGCAAACAGCAGCAGCGCGCCGACCTCGACGCCGAGAAACACCATGCGCGCCAGGATGTGCGCGAGCAGGTAGTGCGAGCGCGACATGGGCGTGGCGGCGAAGCGCTTGAGCAGGTGTTTGGTGCGCGCCCAGACGATGGCGAAGCCGATGCCCCACATGCCGGTGCCCATGATGTTCATGCCGAGCAGGCCCGGGATCAGCCAGTCGATGTAGCGGGAGCCGATCACCTGCATCGCCTGTTCGCCGGGTGTGAAGCGGTCGGCACGCCCTGCCATGGTCTGGAGGGCGCCATCCACCGCCAGTCGCGCCAGACGGCTTTCGGGACGGGTCGGATCGAAGCGGTAGGTGGGCGGCGGGCCAGGGATCACGACGACCTGCACCGCCCCGTTTCGCAAGGCCCTGTCGGCCTGGTCGGGCTCGACCACGCGCGCGCGGATGCCAGGGGCGCCGCTCAGGGCGGCGGCCACCTCTGCGCTGCCGCGGCCGGCCATCACGCCGGCGTAGACCGGTTCGTCGCCTTTGGTGCGGAACGCGATGCCCAGCGCGAACGCCAGCACGATGGGAAAGACGAGCACCCAGAAGACGGCCTCGGGTTCGCGGACGAACTCCTTGACGCGGGCCAGCGTCAGTTCGACCAGCGGATGACGCGTCACGCGTGGCTCACTCATCGCGCAAGTGCCGTCCGGTGTGGGCCACGAAGACATCTTCGAGCGTGGCGTGGTGGGTGGCGAACCGCGAGAGACTGAGGCGTGCGCGGTCCAGTTCGGCCAGCAGCGCCGGCACCGACGTATGCAATTCGACGACGTGCAGGCGGATGGCGGTGTCCGCCTGGCGCAGGTCCTGCACTCCCGGCAGCGCCTTGAGGCGGGCCGGATCGATCGAGGCGCCCGCGTCGAGTTCGAATTCGATCACGTGCTCGGCGCCCAGCGTGGCGATCAGATCGCGTGGCGAGCCGAGCGCGATCACCTGCCCGCGATCGACGATGGCCACCCGATCGCACAGCGTCTCGGCTTCGTCCATGTAGTGCGTCGTGAGGATGATGGTGCCGCCGTCGCGGCGGAATGCGTCGAGCAGCGACCAGAGCTGGCGGCGCGATTGCGGATCGAGGCCGGTGGTCGGCTCGTCGAGAAAGAGCAGATCGGGGCGGTTGACCAGGGCGCAGGCGACGGCGAGCCGCTGTTTCTGCCCGCCCGACAGCTTGCTGACCCACGCGTCGCGCTTCGATTCCAGCTCCACCATGCCGAGCACGTCGGCGACCGAGGGGCCGCGATGGTAGAAGGAGCGGAACAGGCGCACCACTTCTTCGACGGTGAGCTTGTCGCTGAACTGCGTGTCCTGCAACTGGATGCCGAGGCGCTGGCGCAAGGCCCGGTCGTCGAGGCCCCAGTGCAGCCCGAGGAGTTCGACCTCGCCGGCATCGGGCTCGAGCAGGCCCTCGAGAATTTCGATGGTGGTGGTCTTGCCCGCGCCGTTGGGCCCGAGCAGGCCGAAGCATTCGCCGGCGCGCACGTCGAGATCGAGTCCGTCGACGGCGACCACCTTGCCGTAGCGCTTGCGCAGGCCGCGGCAGACGGCGGCCGATGGTGAGGGAGCCGGCGTGGTCACGCACCGATTGTGGCATAGGACCTCGCAGGGGCGTGACGTCAGGCGTAGGTGGCTGGCGCGGCGTCGGGGTGGTGGTGCTTGACAAGCGCGTGTTGAAGATCAAATATATGGTCATGATGATAGTCAACATTTATGAGGCCAAGGCGAAGTTGTCTGAGTACCTCGACCTCGCGGCCCGGGGCGAACGGGTGGTGATCTGCAAGCGGAACCGGCCCGTCGCGGAACTGCGGGCCGTGGACGCGGCGCGCACCGACCCGCGGCCCATCGGTCTGGCCAGGGGGCGGGTGAGCGTGCCTGATGCGTTTTTCGAGCCGCTGCCAGACGACGTGCTCGACGCGTTCGACGGGGGCGCGCGCCGGTACGGGGTGCTCCAGGTGGCCGAATCGCCGGACTCAGCCGGGTACGGCACGCCTCCGGCCCGCAAGACGCGGCCGACCAGGCCGACGCGGCCGGCAGGAAAGACGCCTCCGGCAGGACAGGCGCCTCTGGCTGGAGGGACGCCTGTGGCAGGAAGGACGCCTCTGGCTGGACAGACGCGGCCGACGCGGCGGGGGCGCGCGGTATGAAGCTGTTGCTCGACACGTGCGCGTTTCTATGGATTGCGGGCGACGCGGCTGCGCTGTCGAAGCGGGCGCGGGAGTTGTTTCGCGATGCCGACAACGAAGTCTACTTGAGCGCGGCGTCGGCCTGGGAGATAGCCGTCAAGCACGGACTCGGGCGGTTGCCGCTGCCTGCGCCGCCCGAGCGGTTCGTGCGCGAGATGCGAGAGCAGCACGGCATCTCGGCGCTCGCCATCGACGAGGAGTCTGCGCTGCACGTGTCGCGGCTGGAGGATCTGCACCGCGATCCGTTCGACCGGATGCTGGTGAGTCAGGCGATTGTCCACGGCCTCACCATTCTTACGCCGGACCCTGTCATCATCCGGTACCCGGCGCGAACGATCTGGTAGTCTCGTGCGAGGCGTGCCAGCATTCCCGCGGCACGTTCGGGTCTGCGTTTCCCGAGGAGTCCTGTCTGATGAGCGCTGCATCCCGTCGCCGTCTGCCCGCCGTTGTGCTGGGGGCTTGCCTGCTGCTGATGACCATGGGCGTGACGCAGGCGCGGCAACTGACGCCGGATCTGCGCGATCCGCGGCAATCCCAAGACGAGGCGTTCGCGAAGCTGTTCGCCGAGTGGACCGGCGACGCCAAGTACGGGAGTCCGCTGGTCGATCATCTGCCGATCGTGAAGGGGATTCCCACGCCGAAGGACGTGATTGGCTATCACGTGGGGGCGCCGAAGAAACTCACCTATTACGCCGACATCTTGAAGTACTACCGGGCGCTGGCGGCCGCCACGCCGCGCGTCAAGGTGGAAACGATCGGCACATCGGACGAAGGGCGCGAGTTGGTGGTGGTGTGGGTGTCGTCGGACGCCAACATGAAGGCGCTCGCGCAGAACCGGGCGAACCTGGCGAAGTTGGCCGATCCGCGGGGGCTGCCCGAGGCGCAGATCAAGCAGTTGATGGCGACCACCAAACCGCACTATCACCTCACCGGCGGCCTGCACAGTTCCGAGACCGGGCCGTCCGAGATGTTGATGGAGCTGGTGTACCGGGTGGCGGTTGAGACCTCGCCGTTCATCAGCCAGATTCGGAACAATGTCTACGTGTCGGTGACGCCGGTGGCGGACGCCGACGGGCGCGATCGGCACGTGGACTGGTTCTATCGCGGGCTCGAGGTGGCGGACCAGGCGGCGATGGCGGCGGCAACCGCTCCGGCAACCACAGCCGCGACCACCCCGGCCTCCACGCCGGCGCCCGAGGTTGGCGCGACGGCTCCCGTCCTCCCTTCACCGCCAGCTTCGACGGCGACCGGACAGAAGTCGGCTGCCGCGGCGGGTTCCGCGCTGGCAGCGGGCGGACGTGGAGGTGCGGCAGCGGGTGCCCAGGCGTCGGGCGATCAAGGTGGCCGTGGCGGGGCGGGAGCGGCGAGTATTGGCGCGCTGCCGTACTGGGGCAAGTACGTCTATCACGACAACAACCGCGACATTAACCTCTCGCTGGTCCAGATGCGTGCGCTCACCGAGTGGTACTACACCGCGCATCCGCCCATCATGCACGACCTGCACGAGTCGCTGCCGCTCATGTTCACCTACAGCGGCGGGCCGCCGCAGAATCCGAATCTCGATCCGCTGCTGTTCGCGGAGCTGTCGTGGTTCTCGAACTGGGAACTCGCGCAGATGACGAAGTGGGGGATGCCCGGCGTCTACACGCACGCCTTCATGGACGGATGGTCGCCCGGTTATTACGCGTCGGTGGCCTACAACCACAACGGGCTGATGAAGATGTACGAGACGCAGTCGGGGCGCGACCCGGGGTCGGCGCCTGCGGGACGCGGCGCAGGGTCTGGCGATGGCGGCGGCGAGGCGAGTGCGCAAGCCGTGCCGGCCTCGACGGGGGGACGCGGCCCGGCGATGGCGCCCATGCCCGTGGCAGGCGACGGCGGCGGCGGCGGGGGCCGAGGACCCGCACTGCCCACCGGGCGCGGGGGTGCACAGGATCGCGAGTGGTATCGCGGGTTGCCGGTTCCCCCGAACGCGGCCAACGTCTTTACCCGGCGCGACAACACCAACTACATGGAGACCGGCGTCCTGTCGTCGCTGCAGTTGGTGGCGATGTTCCCGACCACCATCATCGAGAACTTCTACGTCAAGACGAAGCACGCCATCGAAGACGGCCAGACCAAGGCGCCCTACGGATTCGTCATCCCCGTGCAGCGCGAGATGACGAAGGTGGCCGAGTTGGTGCGCATCCTGCGCGTGCAGGGCGTGGAAGTCGGACAGGCGGCGAGCGAATTCAAGGTGGGCGAGGCGACGTACCCGGCGGGCTCCTTCGTGATCAAGCGCGATCAGCCCTACGGCCGGCTCGCGAAGAACTTGCTCGAGAAACAGCAATACCCGGATACGCGGCTCACCACGTACGACGACAGCGGGTGGACCATGGGCCTGCTGATGCTGGTGGACGTGAAGGAGATCGCCGATGCGGCGATCCTCAAGGTCGCGACCACGCCGGTCAGGCAGGTGAGCGTGAAGGGCACGATCGCGGGGGCGGGGACCGTGGGGCTGGCCGTGGCGCATCTGGGATCGAACAACATGGTCGCGTTCCGCTATCGGTTGAAGTCGGTGGCGATGAAGATCGCGGAGAAGACGTTCACGGCCGAGGGCGTGGAGTGTCCGGCGGGATCGTTTGTGATCGCCGGCGCGCCCGACGCGAATGTGCGCGCGGCGGTCGACGCGCTGGGCCTGACGGCGGCGGCGCTGTCGGCGCTGCCGCAGGTGCCGATGCACGACGCTCCGGCGCCACGCGTGGCGATCTACTCGCAGTGGACCAGCACGCAGGATCTGGGCTGGTATCGGCTCACCTTCGACCACTTCGGCATTCCCTACGATCTGATCTACAAGGAACAGGTGAAGAAGGGCGACTTGCGCGCCAAATACGACGTCATCGTGATGGCGGCGCAGAACCTCACTCGGACCAGTGCGCTGCAGGCGGCGGCGGCGCGGCCGCAGCCGTATCAAAAGAGTGAGAAGTATAAATTCCTCGGGATGTACGGCGAGACGCCGGATATGTCGGGCGGGATCGGGCAGGACGGCGTGGATGCGGTCGCCGCGTTTCTCGAGGGCGGAGGCACGCTGATTGCGGCGGGTCCGGCGATTCGGTTCCCGATCGATTTCGGGTGGGCGCATACGGTGGACGCGGAGCCGATCGTCGGAGTGGCCGCGCAGCGGCCGATCGTCCAGGCCGAGATCGCGCGGCTCGAGCACCCGGTGTTCTACGGGTATGCCGACAAAATGCTACCGGTGAAGTACGTGGGCGGCAACACGCTTCGCGTGGGCGTTGCGGATTCGGCCAACGTGCTCGCGCGCTACGTGGGCGGCGACGCGTCGGTGCTGAGCGGCGCGATGACCGGCGCCGATGTGCTCAAGCAGAAGGTGATCGCGGCCGACATCCCGCATGCGCACAACGGCAAGGGTCGCGTCATCCTGTTCGCCAACAACCCGATCTATCGCTGGCAGAACCACGGCGAATTCAACATGGTGTTCAACGCCCTGCTGAATTGGGCGTACGTGCCGCCGGCTCCGGCTCCGGCGCCTGTGCCCGTGTCGGCCCCGGGCGGCCGCGGCGGGCGGGGAGGGCAGTAGGCGGTTGGCGCGTGCTTGAGGATCCCCAGCGTGGTTCCGGGTCGCCAGTCTGGCGGTGCTGATGCCGGCAACCTCCCTTGGGGCGTTGGTGGTTCCCCACCGCGCACCCGAGCCTTCTCCGGCGAGCTCGGTGGCTTGACGTGGCGTAATGAGCATATTAGCCTGAGAGCATGAGTAGCAGGCTCCAAGTCCTTGTTCCAGAGTCCCTTGACGCCCAATTGCGTAAGGCCGCCCAGCGTGGACAGGTTTCGGTCGGCGAGTTCGTGCGGCGGGCGATCGAGCGGGCACTGGTCGACGACCGCTTCGCCGCCGATCCGGTGGCGCGTCTCGCCAGTTTAGGTGGTCCCACCGGGGACATCGACGAGATGCTCGCCGACATCGAGGCGGGCCGCCGGTGATCTTCATCGACTCCAACGTGCCCATGTACGTCGCGGGACGCGAGCACCCATTGCGGGAGCCCGCCCGCCGGTTCCTCGATTCGGTGCGCGCCGGCCGTGTCGACGCCTGCACGAGTACCGAAGTGCTCCAGGAAGTGCTGTATCGCTACGCCGCCCTTCAACGCCTCGACCTGGCGCGCGATGTCTACGACTTGTTCGTCCAGATCTGTCCCGTGGTGTTTCCGATCACACTGGCCGATACGGACCGCGCCCGCGACCTGCTCGCGTCGGGCGTCGGTGTCCGCGACGCGATTCACGCGGCGGCGATGCTGAACAACGGCGTCACGCGCATCGCGACATTCGACCGGGGCTTCGATAGCGTGCCGGGCATCGCTCGCGTCGAGATGGTGTAAGTGTTGGGGTCAAGTTTTGGGGTCAGATCCCAAACACAACATTCTCCGAAATTCCGGAGCGACCGGCCAATCGGCGCGGGGCCGGGACCTGCCGTGCCGGTGCGAGCGCTCCAAAGAACCGAAGAATGTTGTGTTTGGGATCTGACCCCAAAACAGAGCGATCAGGGGGAGGGCGGGGGGGAGTCGAGGGCCTGGCGGACTTTGGCGCCGAGTTCCTGCAGGGAGAACGGTTTTTGGAGGAAGTGCACGCTCTGATCCAGCACGCCCCGATTGGCGATCACGTCGGCGGTGTATCCCGAGACGAACAGATGCCGGGCGTCGGGTCGGATGGCCGCAATTTTGTCCGCCAGGGCGCGGCCGTGCATTTCCGGCATCACGACGTCGGTCACCAGCAGGTCGACCGACCCTTCGTGATTTTCCGCGATCCGAATGGCTTCCCGCGGCGAGTCGGCCGTCAACACGGTGTAGCCGAGCCGGCGCAGCATCGTCTCTCCCAGCACCAGCAGCGCGGGCTCGTCTTCCACCAGTAACACGGTCTCTCCGTGGCCCCGGGGCGCGTCGGCCGCGGCCGACGCGGCGACATCCGGCACGACGCCCGTGAACCGCGGCAGGCACACCATGAAGGTGGTGCCCTTGTTGGGCGCGCTCTCGACGGTGACCCACCCCTCGTTCTGTTTGACGATGCCGTAGACGGTCGCCAGCCCAAGCCCGGTGCCCCGGCCCAGCCCTTTGGTGGTGAAGAACGGCTCGAAGACGTGGTCGAGCACCTCGGGCGCCATCCCGTAGCCGGTATCCGACACCGTCAACGTCGCGTACGAGCCAGGGACCGCTCCTGGATGGGCGCGGCAGTACTCCTGGTCGAGCACGGTATTGCGCGTCTCGATGGTGATGGTTCCCACGCCGTCAATCGCGTCCCGCGCGTTGACGCACAAATTGGCCAGAATCTGGTCGATCTGGGTCGGATCGAACCGGACAGGCCACACGTGAGACGCCGGAGACCAGACCAGCGTGATGTCCTCGCCAATCAGGCGCTGGAGCATCTTGAGCATTTTCGCGATCGTGTCGTTCACGTTCAGCACGCGCGGCGCGGTGGTCTGCTTGCGGGCAAAGGCAAGCAATTGCGAGGTGAGGTTCGCCGAATGTTGAGCGGCGCTCTGGATCTCGAGCAGGTCGTTTCTGGTCGGATCTGCGGCGTCCATCTTGTTGAGGACGATCTCGACGTGGCCGAGGATCACCGCGAGCATGTTGTTGAAGTCGTGCGCCACGCCGCCGCTCAGGCGCCCGACCGACTCCATCTTCTGTACCTGATTCAGTTGGGTCTGGAGCCGGCGATGCTCGGTCTCGGCGTTCTTGCGTTCGGTGATGTCCCGCACCAACGACAACACGCGGGGCGCGCCGCCAATCTGCACCGACGACGCCTTGACTTCAACAGGGAACACCGATCCGTCCTTGCGGCGACGCTGGGCCTCGAACGTCACGGACTCCCGCGCCGGAATGGCCGCCATGGCCGTGGCGAAGCGCTGACCGTCGAATTGCGGATCGAGATCGGCGGCGGCCATCGTCAGCAGTTCGTCGCGCGTGTAGCCCAGCAGCCGGCAGGCGGTCGAGTTGACGTCGAGCAGTCGCCCGTCCAAATCAACCAACTCGAACAGGTCTCCCGCCTGTTCGACCAGTGCGCGAAAACGGGATTCGCTTTCGCGCAGGTTGCGCTGGTCGTCGACGATGGTGGCGACCATCCGGTTGAACGCCTCGCCAAGTCTGGCGAGTTCGTCATCGCCCCCGATGTCGGCACGCGCGGTCAGGTCGCCGCCGGAAAACTTCCGCGTGGCCTCCACGAGCCGTTCGACGCGTTTGGTGACGACAAACCGCAACAGAATCCCGAGCAGCACGAACGCGATGACGTAGTAGATCGCATTGCCGAGGATCTGTGCCACGAACGCGTGTCGATTTTGCGCCTTGAGGAAGTTGGAGTTGTACTGGAGGAACAGCACGCCCAGGCGTGACGGTTCCGGGCTCGGCGCGCCGGCCACGACAATGGGGTAGTAGGCCTGGAGTTCGCCCCCGGATCCGGATGGCGACACGGCGCCCTGCCCCGATGTCCTCACCGACCGCGCGATCGCGGCGTCGAACTGCGGGGCGGTCTGACCGATGGCGGTCCCCTCCGTCCTGGCGTCGGTCGCCGCAAGGATGCGGTCCCGGTCGTCCACGACGAGCGCGAGAAGCGTGCGCGGATCGGCGGCCAGGGCGCTGATGCAGTTCCGCACGCCACCGAGGTCGCCGTGCCGCATCAGATCGTTGACCACGCCCTGGATCAGCGTCATCGTTTGTGTGATGTGCTGCGCGGCGCTCGCCTCGGTTTCCGCATCGGCGAGGCGCGTGTGCGCCACGTAGTCGGTGGCGGTGAGCGCCAGT
Source organism: Acidobacteriota bacterium (assembly GCA_037133015.1). GTDB lineage: Bacteria > Acidobacteriota > Vicinamibacteria > Vicinamibacterales > JAKQTR01 > JBAXOX01. The sequence goes on along the minus strand of JBAXOX010000091.1, from coordinate 6,065 downwards.
GCCAGCACCATCAGAAACAGCGGCAGGCTGATGCCCAGCGACAGCTTGGAGAACCACCTCATGAGGAGGCTCCAGCCCGGGGCGGAGAACCGATCGGGTGGCCGGTCTTCAGGTGCCGATTCCACAAGAGGCGCCGCACCATCTGTGTATCCTTCGTGCATCCCGGACGAGCGCGCCAGGACCGGTAAACGAGCATATGGGGCCGACGCGCGCCGATAATACCTCAAAACCGCCTGGTGCCGGCCGGCCGCCGGGGTGTCTACCGGCTGTTGGCATTGCGAATGCGCCCGCCGAACTGATCGACGTATTGTTTGAGGCCTTTGAGCACGGCATCCGCGTGGACACTTGCCGCGCCCCCGGCCACTCCACCACTTCGCAGCAGCGAGACCTGGACCAGCAGCGGTGTTTCCTGGTACGAGAGCTTTGCGGTCGTGTAGCTGTACAGCACGGCGTCGTACCGCGATACGCAGAAACCAGACGCCATGCTGGTGGTCATGATGTTGACGTAGAGAAACGTGTCTTCGTCCGCGTTGCGCGCCACCTTGAGCCCGACGTCGGACAGGCTCTTTGAGACGGTCGCTTCGACCCCATCCTGTTTGAGGCCGCAGGTGGCCGAGGCGGAATCGAGGCCCTCGACCACCACGCCCACGCGCGTGATGCCCTTGAGTTCGGCGTCGGGTTTCTGCGCCCCGATGGGAGCCTGCGTCGTGCCGGGCACGGCCGGCACGGCTGGCGCGGCCGGCACCGCCGGAACAGACGGCGCACCCGGATCGGATGCGGATGCGGATGCGGCGGCGGCTGGGCGGTTGGGATCGTAGGGCTTCGAGGCGCCCCGCAAATCCGACGCCGGTTGCTGCGGCAGGGCCGCCTGCGCACTACCGGCCGGCGTCGAGGGTTCGTCGGCCCTGGCCGGTTCGTAGACGCGTGTGAGGACGTCGCGTCCGCCACGCTCCACGAACTGCACCTGGACCACCAGTTGCGGCGGATCGAGCTTGCGCGAGTACGTGTAGCGCACCTCGCGATCTTTCTCCACCTTGTATCTCACCACAAACAGCGGGCCCTCCCACCGCGCGGAGGTGGCGACCGGCGCGGCATCGAGCGGCTGAAACTCGTCTTTGCCGTCGGGATGAAACCGGCGCGATCGTCCTTGATCGTCGGTGATGCTGATGGCGTTTTCCGACTGCACGATCGTGAGATGGGGCGACGGACTGCGCACTTCGTCGACCAGCTGCCGGACGTTTTTGGCCTCCGCCTCGCTCTCGTTGCGCGGAATGAACCGCACCCGTTCGCTGCCTTCCCGATCGTCGCCCGCGCCAGGCGGGACAACGTCCATGCCGAAGCCCACCTCGCGCGGAAACTGACTCAGCGCTTTGTTGAGCGTCCATCGGCCGGCAAACGTCGACACCTCGGCCGCTTTGACCGGCCTCGAGGTCTGCGCCACTGCCGCCGCCACTGCTGCGACCACGACCACCGCCGCCACCATCGTCGTCGTCGTCGTGCGTCTCCCGTTCATACTCACTCCCCGCACCTATTTCTTTTCCGGCATCAGGACGACTTTGACGTAGTTGCCGCCGTCCAGATACGCCTTGGCCGCCCGTTGAACCGCCGCGTTGTCCAGTTGCTGGTAGACGGCGGTCAGCGTAAAGAACCCGGCCGGATCTTCGCCGTTTTCGTACCGCGCGTAAATCTGGCCCAGCACGTAGGCGTTGTTCCGGCTGTTGGTTTCGTAGTCGCGCAGCAGCGCCGTCCTGGCGTCATCGGTGTACTTGTCGGATGGGCCCGCCGCCTTGAGGCTCTCGATTTCCTTGAGCATCGCCTTGACCAGTTCGTCGACGCGGCCCGGGCTGCACGTGAAGTTGATCGACAACGAGTATTCGCCGACCGGTGTCCGGCTGTAATTCGCCGACACGTTCACCCCGTAGGTGCCGCTCAAATCCTCGCGCAGCGTTTCGCGGAGGCGGTTCTCGAGCACCGACGCCATCGCCCTGATGGCCACCCGATTGGTCTGCGTGTAGTCGAAGGACCCGCTGAAGACGAGCGCCACCCGGCTCTTCTGCTCGATGCCTTTCTCGACGGTCTTTTCGATGACCCCTTTGGGCACACGCATGCCGGTGTCTTTCCACGTCTCGTGCCGCCCGGTCGCCGGCAGGCTCGCCAGGTAGCGTTCGACCAACGGCTTCATCGTGTCCAAATCGAAGCTGCCCGCGAACACGAACGTGAACCCGCTGGCGTCGGCCATCCGCTCCTTGTAGAAGGCCATCGACGTCTCGAGATTCATTTCCTCCACCAGTTCGGGACTCATCGTGCGCCCGCGAACATGGCCCTGGCTCATGATCTGGCTGAGGGCTTCGCCGAACGCGTAGTCGGGCGTGTTCTTGCGGTTGGCCATGATGGTCTTCATCTGGCCGGTGACCACGCCGAACATCGTCGGGTCCGACCGCGGCTGGGTGAAGGCCAGGTAGATCAGCTGGAACATGGTCTCCAGGTCCTTCTTGGACCCGCTGCCGAACACCGAACTCGACGCGTCGGAAAACGCCGGATTGACCGTCGCCACTTTGCCCGAGAGCAGCTTGCGCAGTTCGATGGCACCGAACTGGCCGACGCCGCCTGCGCCGACCGCCTGGCTGGCGGTCATCGCCGGGACGTAGTCCTTGTCGCTGGCGAGCGACGTGCCGCCGGGACTGAACGCGCGGAAGACGATTTCGTCCTCCTTGAAGTCGGTGGGCTTGAGGGCGACTTTGACGCCGTTGGACAGTTCCCACTCGGTGAGCCCGATGGCCTGGCGTGTGGAGGCCTTGACGACGCGGCCCGGCGCCGGCAGAGGCGCCAGCAGCGGCTTGGTGTCGGCCGTGTCCACGTAGGCGGCGACGTCCCTGGCGGCGGCGGCCTTGATCGCCGCGCTCAACTGCGCCTGGTCGGGCACCACCAGCCCGTCTTTCTGCGGGCTCGACACCATCACGACCCGATTCGATTCGGTGAGGAACGAGGCGGCGATCGCGTTGACCTCGACCAGCGTGATCTCGGGCAGGAACCGCTGGTAGAGCTCGTATTCATAGGCGATGCCTGGAATCGGCTCCCGCTGCAGTGCGTGGCGGATGTACTCGCTGGCCAGCGCGCCGGACTGCGTCTTGTCTTTTTCGGCCGCCTGCTGCTCGAGGCCTCGAAGCGTGTCGCGCTTCTGCCGATCGAACTCGGTGGGCGTGAAGCCGTGGCGCGCGACCCGTTGCGCTTCGGTCAGCAGCGCGTCCAGGCCCCGTTCGATGCCGGTTTCCTTGACCATCGCGTTCAGCGTCGCGGCTTCCTTGCCGCGCAGGAACAGGCCGATGTTCGCCGCGGCGCCGACAAAGGGCGCCTCGGGCTTTTGCGCCAGCTCGGAGAGCCGCGTGTTCAGCATCCGCTCGCAGAGGTTCTGGGCGATGTCCTGGCGATACGCGCCGATGGTGGTGTGATCCCGCAGCGGCAGTTTGTTGATGACGCCGATCGTCGTGCCGGTCATCTCCTTGTCGGTCTCGATCGTGAAGAGCGTGCCCGCGTTGTCCGCCACGCTGTAGATGGTGCGGACGCGGGCCGGCTTCGGCGCGGTCATCCGAGTGAAGTGCGCCGCGATCATCGATTCGACGGCGGCCTTGTCGAAGTCTCCCACCGCAATCACCGTCATCAGGTCGGGACGGTACCAGTCCTTGTAGAACCGCTTGAGCGTCTCGGGCTTGAACGCCTGGATGATGTCCGTCTTGCCGATGGGCAACCGCTCCGCGTAGCGCGAGCCCTTGAAGATGACGGGGAACTGCCTGTCCTGGATCCGCGCCTGCGCGCCGCGCCGGGTGCGCCACTCTTCGATGATGACGCCGCGCTCCTTGTCGATCTCGACCAGGTCGAACGTGACGTTGTGCGCCCAGTCCTCGAGAATGAGGAACGCCTTGTCGAGCAGGCCTTCCTTGTCGGTGGGGATCTGCAGCATGTAGACCGTCTCGTCGAAACTGGTGCCGGCGTTGATGCTCGGTCCGAACTTCATGCCGGTCGACTGGAGAAAATCAATCAGCTGCGTCTTGGGAAAATGCGACGTGCCGTTGAACGCCATGTGTTCGACGACATGCGCAAGCCCCTGCTGGTCGTCGTCTTCGAGAAGCGACCCCGCGTTGACCACGAGCCGGAGTTCGGCACGCTTGGCCGGCTGCGCGTTGGGCCGGATGATGTAGCGCAGGCCGTTGGGCAGGCGCCCGATGGTGACCAGCGGGTCGATGGGCACCGCCTGAGACAGGGGAGCGCTCTTGGCAGACGCGGCAGCGGCGGGCGCGGCCGGGGCTGGCGGCGACTGCGTGCCGGCAGTTGGTGTCGCGGGCGGCGCCGTGGTGACGGCCAGCGGCGGCTTGGCTGGGGCTGCGACCTGACCCGCCAGTGGCAGGCCGAACGTCGCGAGGATCACCGTCGCAAGGGCAAGAAACCACCAACGTGCCTGCTGTTTCATCATGAGCCTCTCTGCTTCTCAGACGCCGTGCGGGACCGACGACCCGCCGCCGATGCTTGGAATTCTACGTCGAACCCCGGTCCGGGGGAGAACGCCACGGTCCGTCAAGGCGCCGCCGGGATGAGGAGTTCGACGCTGGTGCCGACGCCGGCTTGGGTGGACACGGTGATGCTGCCGCTGTGCTGCGTCACGAGCACGTAGGCGGCTGCCAGGCCCAGCCCGCGCGTCCGCGGCTTGGCCTTGGTCGTGAAAAACGGCTCGAACAGGTGGCGCATCGCCTCGTTCGACATGCCCGGGCCGGTGTCGCCAACCACGAGGCGGCCAAATCGCCCGGGCCGGACGGCTTTGGCCATGGCGGCCTGCGCGTCGAGATCGACCCATCCCGTTTCGAGCGTCAGCCAGCCGCCGTGCTCCATCGCTTCGCCCGCGTTGGTGGCGAGCGGCACCAGCACGTCGCGCAGGCAGGACGCCGAGATGGCGATGCACCCGTCATCGTGGCCCAGTTGTTCGCGGACCGCGGCCGGTGGGTTGACCAGCGGCCGCAATTCCAGCATCAGGTCCCGGACGGTTTGATGCAAGGGCGTGGCGGTCGGCAGGAACGGCTTGCCCCGGCTGAGGACGAGCAGTCGCTTGGCAAAGACGGTGGAGCGTCGCACCACGTCGTGGGCGCGCCGGAGGTTGTCGGCGTGGCGCTGGTCGGTGCCGAGGTCGTCGAGGGTGAGGTCGATGTAGCCGCCGACCGCGTTGAGCAGGTTGAGCAGTTCGTGTGTGATTGCGGTCGAGAATCGGCCGACGGCCTCCATCTTCTCGGCCTCGCGCAGGCGCTGGTCGAAGGCCGCGCGCACCCGCGCGCTCGCCGCTCGCCGGGATTCGATCGCTCGATACGCCGTCGCCGCCAGCGCGCCCAGCAGGACCATCGCGGCGATCGCGACGCCGTTCTGGAGGGCTTCGACTTCCGGCGAGGTCGTGCCCATCACCCGCCGCACGGCGTGGGCCAGCGGAAAAGCCCCCCCCAGCACCGCCATCACGACGGCCAGCCGCACCACCGGGTCGCGCAGCAGCGCGCCCGCGGGGGACCGACCGGTTGAAGCGATGGGCTTGAGCACAGGCATAGAACTGTTAGACGGTACATCGGCGCAAGGGCCGCCGGACTTTCGCGTTTCTGCGAAATCAGTGATCCCCGCCCGGGCGCCAGCCGTGCCAGAATACGGCGGTGGTCCGCTACTTCGCGCGGCGTCTGGCGCTTTCGCTGCTGCTCGTCCTGGTGGTGGCGTCGTCGGGCCTGGTGCTCACCAGCCTTGCCCCAGGCGACATCACCGCGGAACAGGTGGGCACCGGCGTCTCCAGCCGGGCGCTGGCCGCCGATCGCGCGCGGCTCGGGCTCGACCGGCCCCTGGCACAGCAATACCTCGACTGGGCCATCCGGGCCGTGCGCCTGGATTTCGGCACCTCGCTGATGTACGGAAGGCCGGTGGCCGGGTTGGTGGCCGAGCGCGCCCGCAATACCGCGGTGCTGGCTGTGGTGGCGCTGGTGTGCGCCACGCTGGTCGGACTGCCGCTCGGTGTGCTGGCTGGCAGCCGGCGCGGTGCCGTGCCGGCG
>JBAXOX010000090.1:0-15515 GCA_037133015.1 Acidobacteriota bacterium | reverse complement strand
AGCCTGTGCGGCGCGATTGCCGAACGCCATCGCGCGAAAGTGTTCGTGGAAAGCACGCCGGGTGTCGGGACAAGCGTCAGGTTGACGTTCCCGCCGCCCACACCAATTGAGGCACCCCGGCCGGCCGCGCCCAAAGCCTCGGCTCCGCCCGTGGCTGCCACCTACAACGTCCTGGTGGTCGACGACGAGCCCGAAGTGTGCGAGAGCCTGGCCGCCATGATCGCCGCGATGGGGCATCAGGTGGTCACCGCCCGTGACGGCGCCGAAGCCATGGGCATCGTCACCGGCCGACCGATCGACGTGATCGTGACCGACCTTGGCATGCCCGGCCTGAACGGCGTTGAACTGGCCGGTCGCGTGGCCGCGGTGCGGCCCGAGATTGCCGTCGTCCTGATGACGGCGTGGGCCGTGGATTTCGGTCCGAGACCTCCCGACGGCATCGAGTCGATTATCACCAAGCCAGCCACGATGGCCGCTCTGCAAGAGGCCGTGGAACACGCGGTCGAGCGGCATCAGCAGAACATCACCAACCATGACGCCGGCCGGGCACCGACAACCATACGGGCGAAGACATCATGACTGTACCCATTGGATTCCTGGTCGTCGTGATCTCGGTGTTGACCGGGTACATGCTGCACGGCGGCAAACTGGCCGTGCTGTGGCAGCCCTCCGAGTACCTGATCATTGGCGGCGCCGCGATCGGCACGATGGTGATCGGCACGCCGATGGCGGCCCTGAAAGCGCTGGGCGGGCAACTGGGCGCGATTATGAAGGCCTCGGGCACCAAGGTCGTCTATCTCGACCTGCTCACGATGCTCTACAACCTGTTTCGCGCGGGCCAGCAGTCGGGCGCCATGGCCCTCGAAAGTCACGCGGAAAAGCCCGCCGAGAGTTCCATCTTCAAGGCGCACCCCGAATTCCTGGCGCGTCATCACGCCGTCGAGTTCTTGTGCGACTCGCTCAAGGTGATGATCATGGGCGGTGTGCGGGCGCACGACTTCGCCGACCTGATGGAAGAAGACCTTGAGGTCCACCACAAGGTGACGCTGCAGCCGGCGGATTCGCTCACGCGGATGGGCGACACGCTGCCAGGCCTTGGCATTGTGGCCGCGGTGCTGGGCGTCTGCATCACGATGGGCGCGATCGACGGGTCGCCTGCGGAAATCGGCGAAAAGATCGCCGCCGCCCTGGTGGGCACCTTCCTTGGTGTGTTCCTGGCATACGGCATCGTCAATCCGCTCGCCGCGACGCTCACGCACAAGTCCGGGTCGGAGGCGCTCTACCTCGAATGCATCAAGGCTGGCATCCTGGCGATCCACAAGGGCTTGCCGCCCGTGCTGGCCGTGGAGTTTGCGCGACGCGTGCTGCCCGAGGAAGTGCGGCCGACCTTCGAAGAAACCGAGCGAGCCTGTCGCGGCAAGGGCAAGACCCAGGCGGCAGCCGCGGCGTAGAGCCGCCCAACTCGAGTCAGACCACGCCCGGTTGCCGGGCGATGATGGGACGACACGACCGTGCACGAAGCCAAAGACGAGATCATCATCAAGCGGAAGAAGGGTGGCCACGCCGGCCACCACGGGGGGGCCTGGAAGGTGGCCTTCGCCGACTTCATGACGGCGCTGATGGCGTTCTTCATGGTGATGTGGCTCATCTCCATGAAGAAGGACATCAAAGTTGCGGTGGCTGCGTACTTCCGAGACCCGGGCGCGTTTCAAACGACCAAAAATGGCGGCGTGGGCCCCGAGGGGCCTGGCGGGAGCGGCATTTTGCCTGGCTCCGCATCACTGAAGTCGAACGGGCCCAGCGGCGCGGCCACCCGGCAGGCCGTCAAAGAGGCCATGCAGCAGGCCAGCTCGCGCCTTAAGGCCGAACTCAGCAAGATCGCCGGCATGAAAGGCCTCGAGAAACAGGTCGAGATCACGCTCACCAACGAGGGCATGAGGATCGAGTTGCTCGACTCGGACGAATCGATGTTCTTCGATTCGGGCAGCTCGAAGGTGAACGGCGACACCGAGAAACTGCTGGTGCTGATCGCGAAGGAACTGTCTCAACTGGCGAAACCCGTGATCGTGGAAGGCCACACCGACCGGCGGCCGTACTCGTCGGCGACCGGATATTCGAATTGGGACCTCTCGGTCGAGCGCGCCAACTCCGCGCGGCGCCTGATGCAGACGGGCGGGCTCGGCCCCGACATGGTGAGGGAAGTGCGCGGGTACGCCGACCTGCGCCTTCGCGTCAAAGAGAACCCCTACGACGCCCGCAACCGCCGCGTGTCGATTATCGTGCCGTTTGACGACCTGACCAACTAGGCCGCGTTGCCCCCAGGAATACTCGCCGGCGGCGGATAGTTGCCGCCGGTGGATGGCCCCCCCGCAATATCCCCCGAATTCAAGATTTCCCGCAGCCATCCGATTCAACGAGTCGGGAGGAAAATATGCGGCATCCTGGGATCTTCGCTGCCGGCCTCGTCGCGGCCATTGCCGTCACCGCAACGCCGGTGTTCGCACGTCAATCCGACTCGCTCGAGCGGCGGTCCGACACCACGAACGCGATCGCCCCGTCTCCCGCCGGTTCGTCCGACGCGCCCTCGCCCACTGAACAGCGAGAGTGGTTTGGGCGCGGCCTCAAGTGGGCCAACTGGTCCCGCATGACGGGCGACTGGGACCGGCTCCGAACCGATCTCGACGAACACGGGTGGTCGTTTCAGATTGGCACCATCTCCGATGTGTCCAGTCTTGCCACGCCGTCCCGCCGACCTCAGGGAATCGGCCGCCAGCTCACCACAATCGGGATGACGATCGACCTCGAGAAGGCCGCGGGCCTCAAGGGCAGCCGCGTACTGGTGCAGTACCAGAGCATGGGGGGCGCCAACGGCGCCATTCGGGCGGCGACCACCCAGGGCTTTTCCAATATCGACGCCGACGCCTTCAGCCGGTTCGGCGAAGTGTGGTTCGAACAGCGGGCCGGGGCCTCTCTGCGGATCAAAACGGGTCTGATCGACGCCAACAAAGACTTCGCCTTCGTCGAGAACGGCGCCGACTTCATCAACTCGTCGATGGGCTACAGCCCCACGATCTTTCCGCTGCCGACCTATCCGGACCCGCACATGGGGCTCGTCGTGCGCGTAGACCCTGCCGAGCGATTCTACGCAGTGGGAGGCTTGTTCAATGGCGGGCCCGCCATGGGCGTGGCCGATTTCAGCGCGGTATTCGCCATGGGCGAAGCCGGCCTGCGCTGGAAGGGCTGGGGCGGTGGTCGCATTGGCATCGGCTATTGGCATGTCGGCGGGCGTCGAGCCGATCCTGACGATGTGATTCAACCGGTGGCGACAGGCGGGCAGTATGTCGTTCTCGACCAGACGGTCTGGTCCGGCGAGCGGGACGGCGCTGCCCGCTCGATCGGCGCGTTCTTCCAGGCGGGGCTGGCCGACCCTGGCATCAGCACCACGTCGTCTCATGTCGGTGGGGGGGTCGTCGCGCGCGGTTTTGTGGCGGCTCGTCCCGACGACTCGTTTGGCGTCGGCCTCACAACCGTTCGACTGGTCGGTGGCGCCCGAGAATCGGAAGTGGGTGCGTTCTACCGGCTCGCGCTGACCAAGTGGATGGCCCTCAAGCCCGACGTTCAGTTCATCCGGTCTCCTGGCGGAGCCTCAAGCCGCCGGTTTCTGGTGGCCGGGACCGTTCGGATTGAAGTCGGATTCTGATTCGCGGCTGCCGCACTCACGGCAGCGCGAAACATGCCGATTCTAGCAAGTGGCAGGCATCTGCGCCGACGGTGGCGTGGCCTGAGGGGGACAACATGGACGGTATCGACCACGGACAGCCTGACGGTGCGGACCTCGCCGAACTCGAGATCCTGAAGTCCGACCCGGAACTGGCAGGCATGTTCATTTCCGAGGCGCTGGATCACCTGGGATCGATCGAGGCGACCGTGCTGGCGCTCGAATCGTCGCCGGGTGATGTCAAGCTGCTCAATGATTTATTTCGCCCGTTCCACACGATCAAGGGCAATGCGGGCGCCCTCGGCGTTGTCAGCGTGCAGTCGGTGGCGCACAAAGTCGAGAACCTACTCGACCTCGGACGATCGGGCAAGCTCGCCATCGGCGAGAACGAGATCGACGCCATTCTCAAGGCCGTCGATGTGTTGACGACGATGATCAGCGGTCTCACGTTGAGGGTCGACGGAAAGCCCGCGCCAGACGTCAGCGTCGATCGCGAGGCGCTATTGGCGGCTGTCGAGGCCATCGTGTCGGGCACGCCGCGTCAGGCGCCCGTCGCCGCGCCGGCCCCACCTCCCGTCGTGAAGGCCGTTGTCGAGACGCCGCCCATCTGTGCTGCCACGCCCAGCGCGATCCCCGTATTCGATCTCGATGAAGCCCCCGCGCCAGAACCCGCCGAGGCCGTGCGCGAGGTTCCTGCGGTTGCCGTGGCTCCAGTTGCTGCGATTCCGGTTCCCGTTCCAGTTTCGGTTCCAGTTCCGGTTCCCGTTCCCGTTCCGGCTCCAGTTCTGGTTTCGGCGGCTGGCGACGGCGGCGCGGCCAGGGCCGGGGCGACCAGCGTCAAGGTCGACACGGTGAAAGTCGACACGCGCAAACTCGACAATCTGGTGGACATGGTTGGCGAACTGGTGATCGTGCAGGCGATGATTCACGAGGATCCCGCCCTGCGAAAGAACTGCGACGAGCGGCTCACCCGCAACATGTCGCAACTCAAGCGCATCACCACCGATTTGCAGCGCAATGCGATGGCGATGCGGATGATGCCGGTCCGGCAGACGTTCCAGAAAATGGCACGCCTGGTCCGCGACCTCGGCAAGAAATCCGGCAAGCAGGTCGAGCTCGAGTTGTCCGGCGAGGACACCGAACTCGATCGTCAGGTCGTCGAAGACATCAACGACCCGTTGATGCACATGGTGCGCAACAGCATCGATCATGGCCTCGAAGACACGGCCCGGCGAACGGCGGTCGGCAAGCCGTCGCACGGGCGCCTGTCGCTGAGCGCCTACCATCACGGCGGGAGCATCGTGATAGCGGTCGCCGACGATGGCGCGGGTCTGCCGACCGAGAAGATTCGCAAGAAAGCCATCGCGCAAGGGCTGATCGGCGAAAACGACGTCCTGAGCGACAGTGACGTCCACCAGCTCATTTTCCGGCCGGGGTTTTCGACGGCCGACCAGGTGACCGAGATTTCCGGACGCGGCGTCGGCATGGACGTGGTCCGGCGGAACGTCGAAGCCCTGCGCGGCAAGATCGAAATCCAGAGCGTGGCCGGCCGCGGCACCACCTTCATGATCAAGCTGCCGCTCACGCTCGCGATTCTCGACGGGCTGATGCTGCGGGCGGGCGGCGAACGATTCGTGCTGCCGACCTTCGCGGTCTGCGAGTCGTTGCGGCCCAAGCCCGAACAGATTCATTGCATCCAGGGCCGTCCGCACATGATTCAGGTGCGCGACGCGCTGCTGCCGCTGGCTTCGCTGGCCGAACTGGTGGGGTTCGCCGAAACCACGTCCAATCCGTCCGACCGCGTGGCGGTGGTGATCGAAGACGACGGGCAGCGAGTTGCCTTGCTCGTGGACGAACTGCTCGGCAAGCAGGAGGTCGTCATCAAGTCTCTCGGCGATGCCTTCACGCGTGTGCAGGGCGTTGCCGGCGGCGCCATTCTGGGTGATGGGCGCGTCGGGCTGATCCTGGACGCCGCGGGACTCAGGGGCCTGGTTTGCCAGACATCGGCGCGGGCGGCATGACAGCCGGCCGGCGCGATACTTGAAAGGGGAGCACTATGAGTAGCGCAGCCACGTTAGTCGAGACCGACGCAGCGGCGGATTCCAGACGCGCGAAGCCAGGCAAATACCTGACCTTCTCGCTCGCGGCCGAAGAGTACGGCGTGCCCGTGCTCAAGGTGCGCGAAATCATGAAGATCATGCCCATCACGGCCGTGCCGCAGGTGCCGCCGCACGTCAAAGGCGTCATCAACCTTCGCGGCAAGGTCATCACGGTGGTGGATCTGCGCCTCAAGTTCGGCCTGGAGGCGCAGGAACCGACCGATCAGACCGCCATTGTCGTGGTGGAGATCGGCGGCGACGGCCGCAAGCTGCTCACCGGCATCATCGTGGATTTCGTGTCGGACGTGCTCAACATCGTCGCCGACGAGATTGAGCAGACGCCGGCATTTGGCGACCGCGTCGTCACCGATTATCTGAGCGGGATGGCCAAGGTGAAGGGCCGCGTCAAGATCCTGCTCGACCTCGACATGGCGCTCGGCTGGGACGGCCGAACCAGGGCCAGCGAGGCCTAGGCGCCATGGCCACCAGGACCGCTGCAGCCGTGTCGATCATCGAGGATCCGCTCGTGCTGAGCGATCGCGACCTCGGCCGCGTGGTGAAGCTCGTGTACGAGCGTGCGGGCATCAATCTGCACGACGGCAAACGCGAGCTCATCACCGCCCGGCTGCAGAAGCGGCTTCGGACGCTGGGACTGACGTCGTTCGGACTGTACCTGGACCTGCTGGAACGCGACGGGACCGGGGGCGAGATGACGGCGTTTCTGGACGCCCTCGCCACCAATCACACCTCGTTTTTCCGCGAGCCGCAGCATTTCGAATTGCTGCGATCCCGGGTGATTCCCGAGTTGATGGCGCGCCCCGGACATCCGGCGATCGACATCTGGAGTGCGGCGTGCTCGACCGGCGAGGAGCCATACACGCTGGCGATGACGCTCGCAGAAGCGTTGCCGTCTGGCGCCGAGGGCTTTCGGATGCTCGCATCCGACCTGTCCACCAAAGCGTTGACCGCCGCGCGGAGCGCCACATACAAGATGGACCGGGTTAAGGACATGCCGCTCGACCAACTGCGGCGTCACTTTGAGCGCGGGATGGGCGCCCAGCAGGGGCTCGCTCGCGTGGCCGCCCCGCTGCGCCGGTCGATCGAATTTGCCCAGCTCAATCTGATCGAGATTGGCGACCTGAAGCGCAACTTCGACGTGATCTTCTGCCGGAACGTCATGATCTATTTCGACGTGCACGTGCAGCAGCGGGTCGTGAGCATGCTCGAACGGCATTTGCGGCCGAACGGTTACCTGTTCATTTCGCATTCCGAGAGCCTCAATGGCGTCTCGCACGGCCTCCGGTGGATTGCGCCGGCCGTGTATCAACGGAGACTCGCGTAATGGCGACTCCACTGGTTGTTGCGGCGACGGCGGCTCGATTGCCGGGCCAGTTCTTTGGAACCCCGGCCGAGTCGGCACCCGCCAAACGCATCGTCATCGGCATCGGCGAACACGCCGTGTCGGCCGATTCGGGCAGCGTGCTCGTGACGCACGCGCTCGGCAGTTGCGTGGCGGTGTGCGTCTACGACCAGGTCGCGAAAGTCGGCGGGTTGCTGCACTTCCTGCTGCCCGACTCGCGGATCAATCCCGCGCGGGCCCAGCAGCAGCCCTCGACGTTTGCCGACCTTGGCATCCCCCAGTTGTTCCAGGACCTCTACAAGATCGGGGCGGTCAAGTCCCGGTGCGTCGTCAAACTGGTGGGCGGCGCCGACGTCAGTTCGCTGCAGAAGGCCGGAACGCTGGACATCGGGCGGCGTAACCAGGTGGCCGCCAAGAACATTCTCTGGAAGAACGGCGTGCTCATCAAAGCCGAGCGACTCGGCGGGTCGGAGCCGAGAAACGTGGCGTTGAACGTCCTGGACGGCGTCGTCCGCCTTTCGTCGAGCAACCGAATTGTCGCGGAGTTGTAGGAGACTGTGATGAACCCAGAACCGGCATCCGACACGGCGGCCTCGAGCCCGACACTGCGCCCGCTCACCGTGCTGATCGTGGACGATTCGGCGATGATGCGCGCCATGATCAAGCGGGTGACCGCGCTCTGCGACGTGCCCATCGGCCAGGTGTACGAGGCGGCCAACGGCGCCGAAGCGATCAAGATTCTCGAGGCCCAGGACGTGGACGCGTTGTTCACCGACATCAACATGCCGGTGATGACCGGAACCGAATTGCTCCGCGCGATCTCCGGCAACGAACGCTGGCGGGATCTGGTGCGGGTGATCATCTCAACCGATGGATCCGAAGCGCGGCGGCTGGAGGTCAAAGACCTCGACGTGCGTCTTTACGTGGAGAAACCCTTCCGCCCGGAGGTGATGCGCGATGTCCTCTACAATTTGTCAGCGACGAACACCCACGTTTGCTGAGCACCGCCCGGCCCTGCAGGAGGCGCTGGTCAACGTGTCGCAGGAAAGTTTTTTCGCGTTCGCGGAACTGTGCGGGATCGATCGCTTTGGCGACGCCCTGGCAGCCGTCGAGGCGCAGTCCGAGGGCGCCGCGAAGCGCTGGTTGCGGTCCAGGGTCGATTTCGATGGCGCGTTTGCCGGCACGGTGGAATTGACGCTTCCGCACGCGCTGGCGACCGAGTTGCTGATGTCGTTTACAGGCCTGACGCCGGAAGACGGCCTCACCGATGTCCACGTGTACGATGGCATCGGCGAGTTCGCGAACATGGTGTGCGGCACCTGGCTGACGCACGCCTGTGCGCACCGGCGCTTCGATCTCCAGCCGCCCGTCGTGACGGCGGTCGCCGCGCCGGTGACGCGGGCTGCGGACGGGCAAGAGGAACTGGTCCTGGTCAACGACCAGCCGGTCAGCCTGCGCGTCGAATTCCGAGCCTCCTGAGGAGACGCCGGTGCCGAACAAGACACGGGTTCTGATCGTTGACGACTCGGCGGTGGTCCGAAAACTGCTCGGCGACCGCCTTCGAAAAGAACCCGACATCGAGGTCGTCGGCGGCGCGGCCGATCCCTACATCGCCCGCGAGCAGATTCTGCTGCACAAGCCCGATCTGCTGACGCTCGACATCGAAATGCCGCGGATGGACGGGATCACCTTCCTGCGGAAGCTGATGGCGTCGTATCCGTTGCCGGTCATCGTCGTGAGTTCGGTGGGACAGGCAGGGTCGGCGGCCAGCATCGAGGCGCTTCGTGCTGGTGCCGTCGAGGTGATTGCCAAGCCCGATGGTCCCCACTCGGTCGGCCAGGTGACCGACCGCATCGTCAAGACCATCCGCGGCCTCGCCGACGGCGCCGGGGCCAGGATTCGGCAAATGAAGCCCGTCGCGGCGACCACGACGCCGGTTGCGCCGATGATTCAGCCGAGCCGCGCGCCGAGGAATGGCCTGTTGTTGATTGGCGCGTCCACCGGCGGCACGCAAGCCATCGAAGCGGTGCTCACCAGAATGTCCGGCGACGGCCCGCCGATCCTGATCGTGCAGCACATGCCGGCCCACTTTACCGCCGCCTTCGCGGCGCGGCTCAACCAACTGTGCGCGATGCGGGTCGTCGAAGCCTCGGCCGGCATGGTGCTCGAGCGAGGGACCGCGTACATTGCCCCGGGCGACTACCACATGACGGTCTCGCGGATGGGCGTGCAGTTGCGGACCGGGCTCAACCAGGACGCCCAGGAGCATCACCAGCGGCCGGCGGTGGACGTGCTGTTCCGCTCTGCCTCGTTGTTGAAAGGGATCCCGATGGTGGCCATGGTGCTGACCGGCATGGGCGCCGATGGGGCGGATGGCCTGCTGGCGCTGCGGCGGGCCGGTGCCGAGACCATGGCCGAAGACGAACAGTCGTGCGTCGTCTTTGGCATGCCCAAGGTGGCAATCGAGAAGGGCGGCGCGATGTACGTGCCGACACTCCTGAAGATTCCGTCGGTGGTGGCCGAGTGTTTCGACCGCCTCAGCACGCGCTACGCCGCCGCGTAAGCGCTCACCGATACGAGGGGCGGCGTCGAAGGCCGCCCTATCGAATCGTCGCCAGCTTGTTCGTCACCTTGCCATCAATCTCGATTGCGACACGGTAGTCGCCCGCCGGCTGGTCGGTTCCCTTCTCGTCCTTCATATCCCAGAGCACCGTGTTGAGGCCCGCCGCTGACGCGGCCGGCAGCGTCTTGAGCGGTGCGCCGGCCAGGTCAGTGATCCTGACGGCTATGGACCGATTCTTCGCGTCGCGCAGGTAGTAGCTGATCGCAATTGCGTCGGGCTCGTTCTCGGTCGGCGTGTACCGATCGCCATACAACTGGTAGCCGCCCCAGCCACTGGTGTGCACACGGGCACGAGGCCGAATGTCGAAGACGCTCACGTCGTCCGACAGGCGCGCCTCGCTCAACTGTTCAAGCACCGATATGTCCGTCGTCCAGATCGCACGCCCGAATGTTCCCGCCACCAGGTCATGCTCACGCGGCTGGATGACCAGGTCGTGCACGGGCACATTCGGCATGTTGCCCTTTACGCGCACCCACCGGCCGCCGCCGTCAATGGTCGCAAAGACCCCCCCGTCGGTACCCACCAACAACAGATTCGTGTTGGCCGCGTCCTCGACGATCACGTTGATGTTGGTGTTCGGCAGATTGCCCGCGATCGAGACCCACGTAGCGCCGTAGTCGGTCGTCTTGAACAGGTACGGCTTGCTCTCGTCGTGCCGGTATCCGCTCTTCGCGACATACGCCGTGCCCGCCTCACGCGCCGACGCCAGCACCCGCGTGACCCACCGGTCAACCGGTCCACCAGCCTTTGCGACCGCGGCGGTAGCGTCGATCCAGTTCGCCCCGCCCGTCTTGGTCACCTGCACGCGTCCGTCGTCGGTCCCCACCCAGAGCACGCCCGGCGCCAGCCCGGATTCCGACAGCGTCGTCATCGTGCAGTGCTGGATGTTGCCGCGGCCGAAGACCTTGGCCGAATCGTTGGTCGTGAGATCCGGGCTGATCTCCTGCCAGGTGTCCCCCCGGTTGAGCGACCGCAGCAGCACCTGGGCGCCGGTGTAGAGGATCTGCGGATTGTGCGGCGAGATCGACAGCGGCGTGTTCCAGTTCCACCGGAGCGGGGGCTGACCTTTCGGCCGGTGGGGCGTGATGTCGGTCATCGTGCGCTTCAGTTGGTCCACGCGTTTGTGGTCGCCGAACTCGCGCGTGTTGTAGAGCCAGCGCGAGTCGGTGGGATCGACGCGGTTGTACATCCCGTCGCCCTCGCGCACCGTCACCCAGTCGGCGATCGTCACCGACCCGGACCACCCGTTGCTCGGACCTTTCCACGAGTCGTGATCCTGCATGCCGGCGTAGATGTTATACGGTTGATCCATATCCACGCCGACGCCCCAGAGTTCGCCGACGGGCAGGTTGACGTAGTGATCCGCGGTGCGGCCGTTGTCGTACGAGATGTGCACGCCGCCATCCGACCCCATGAACATCCGATTCGGATTCTGCTGGTCGAACCACAGCACGCGCACGTCCCCGAAGGCCTTCGGGAACATCCGCTTCGAAGGCCACGTGGTATCGAGCCACGTCTTGCCGCCATCCTCAGAGTTCGGCATCGTGTCGCTCAACACGACGACGTGGTTGGCGTTGCCGGGATCGACGCGGATGATGTTGAACGAGTACGGCGCCTTGTTGCCTGGAGAGACCGACGCGTCGTGGGTTCGCCTCCAGGTGTTGCCGGCGTCGTCGCTGCGATACACCTCGTTGCCCACGACATGTTCGTAGGGTTTGGGGCGCCCGGCGTCGACGGCCGCTTCGGCGGGTGTGGCGGGCCGCAGGTTGGCGTTTTCGACCACCGCATAGAGGATGGTCGGGTTTCGCTGGTAGACGTCGAGACCAATTCGTCCCACTCGACCGGTCGGCAGCCCGTTTGCGAGACGGGTCCACTTCTTGCCGCCATCCACGGTTTTCCAGATTCCGCTCCCTGGGCCACCGACGTCGAGGTCCCAGGGCCGCCGCTCGAGCTGGTACGTGGCGGCGTAGAGCACCTTCGGATCGGCCCGATTCATCACGAGGTCGATGACGCCCGTCTTGTCATCGACAAAGAGCGATGTGGCCCACGTCTTCCCGCCATCGCTCGTGGCGAACACGCCGCGCTCGGCGTTGGGCGAATAGAGGTGTCCCATGGCCGCGACGTAAACCACGTTGGGATTGGCAGGGTGGATCAGAATGCGACTGATGTGATGAGAGTCGCGAAGGCCCATGTTGGCCCACGCCTTGCCGCCGTCCGACGATTTATAGACGCCGTTGCCCGGATACGACATTCGCGTCTGATACGCGTCGCCAGTGCCGACCCACACCGTGTGCTGGTCGCTCGGAGCCACGGCAATGGCGCCGATGCTGGTGGTGGACTGGGCGTCGAATACCGACTCGAAGGTCGTGCCGTTGTTGGTCGTTTTCCAGACGCCGCCGTTCCGCACGCCGACATAGAACGTATAGAGGTGGGCCGTGGCGGGCGTCTCCGGGAAGGCGATGTCCGAGATCCATGCACCCGTACGGAACGGGCCGAGATTGCGCCAGATCACCCGCTCGACCAGCGCGTCGTTGAAGCGCGGTTCCTGGCCCTGCGGAGCGTTGTCGGAGGTGACAAGCAGGACGCACGACGCAACGAGGAACAACGAAGGCCGGACCGTCAGAAACTGGCGGATATGTCTCATGGGCGCGTCTCCGCTGTGATTGTAATTCACCAACAGCGGAAAGGGCCGGACCACTTCGTGCGTGGTCCGGCCCCTGGAACGGTGCGCCCAGCGCCCAGCGTGTGGACGCTGCGATTCTAGAACTTTCCAAACGTCCCTGTGTCGTCGAATGGGATCGCGTCTTCGGCGCTCTGGGCCCGCTTTGCCTTGGGAACCGCAGCCATCTTTACCACCTTGGCAGATCCTGCGGCCGAGGTCTTCGCGGCGGCGCGCGGCTTCTTGACGACCGGTTCGACCGTCGACGCTTCGCCGTGCACCAGCGCTTCGATATCCCGCACCACCTGCATCGAGGTTTCGGCCTGGGCGTTGAGCTCTTCGCTCGCGGCCGCGCTTTCCTCCGCCGTCGCGGCTGTGGTCTGCGTCACCTGTTCCATCTGCGAGATGGCCTGGGTCACCTGGTCGATGCCCTGCGACTGCTGCCGGCTCGCGCTGCTCACTTCGTCGGCAATGTTCTTCACCTTGGCAACGTCCTCGGTGAGGCCGGCAATTGCGTCGCGCACCTTCAGCACGCGGTCGTTGCCGACCTGCGCGCTGCGGCTCGACGCCTCGATCAGGACGGCAGTGTCTTTGGCGGCCGACGCGGCGCGCTGCGCCAGGTTCCTCACCTCGTCTGCCACCACCGCGAATCCCATGCCCGCCTCGCCGGCCCGGGCGGCCTCGACCGCCGCGTTGAGCGCCAGGATGTTGGTCTGGAACGCAATTTCGTCGATCGTCTTGATGATCTTCGACACCTTGCCGCTCGACTCCTTGATGCCGACCATCGCCTCGACCATGTCGCCGAGGTCGCGGTTCGACGCGGCCACCTTCTCGTGCACCAGCGTTGACAGGCGTGCCGCTTCGCCCGCGCTTTCGGCATTTCGGCGCGTCATCGCGGCCATTTCCTCCATCGACGCGGAGGTCTCTTCCAGTGAGGCAGCCTGCTCGGTCGCACCCTGCGAGAGCCCCTGCGCGGCCGCCGACACCTGTCCGGCGGCGGCGGTCACCTGCTCGGATCCCTGCCGTAATTCGTCCACCCGCACCGACAGCGCGCGATTGAGCGAGTTGGTAATCATCAGACCCAGGCCCACGGCCAACAAGGTTGCGATGACGACGACGACGACCGTGACGAACTTGAGCGTGGACGCCGCCGCGACTGCCGACTTCGACGCGTCGGCCCCCAGCGTTTCGTTGATCGTGACGACCTTGTTGAGCAGCGCCTCGGCCTTGGCAAACGACACCGCATTGGTCTCGAGCGCCATCATCGAGATCTCCTGGTAGAGCCCTTCGGTGGGCCTTTTTTCGTAGTCGCGCGCCGACTCGACGAACTTCTGGTGGTCCTTCCACCAGGCATCCCACGCCGGCACGAATTGCTTCCAGACCGCCGCTTCTTCCGGCGTCTGCGGCAGCGGATCGTAGATCTTGAGGGCGGCCTGGTAGCGCGCCCACGCATCATCAAAGCGCTTGTATTGCGACTGGCGTGCCTCCGGCGACAGATTCTTGGCGAGCAGGGCGTTCTCGCCCGCGTCGACCGCCGTCTGCGCTTCGCTGATAATCAGCAGCGATTGCACGCTGGGCAGCCGGTTCAAGCCGACTTCAGTCAGGGCGCCTGACCCGATGACCGACGAGTAGTATCCAAGGCCACCCACCGCCAGCGTCAGCGCGGTCATCACGGAAAACGCCACTGCCAAACGCTTGCGAATCGTCCACGTCGTCGCCGTTGCCATAGATCCTCCTGATGTGTCGGTCGTCGTGCGCGCCACGGGCCCACAGGATCGGCCCAAACAGCAAAACGTCCGCCGGATCTGCAATCGGCAAATCCGGCGGACGGTTCAATTCGCGCTCCGAGCGGCCGATTCACCGGATCCGGCAGCGACGATCCGGAGCGTCCCTGGCACCGCGCGAGCGATGCGTTCAGCGTCTAGAAACTCCCGTAGGTGCCGGTCGCTCCCATCGACCCTGAATCGTGATCGCCCTTGGCTACCACATTCGGGGCAGGCTTCTTGAAGCGCTGAACCAGATTCAAATGCGACGCACTACCCGTGGCCTTTTTCGCGACGGTCCGGCCGCCACCGTCTGCGGCACTGCCCACCATGCGCTCGAGTTCGTTGACGATGCTCAGCACGGTCTCGGCCTGTCCGCTGAGTTCTTCGCTGGCAGCTGCGCTCTCCTCGGCCGTCGCGGCAATCGACTGCGTCACCTTTTCCATCTGCTGGATCGCCTGCGACACCTGGTCGATGCCCTGCGCCTGCTGCTGGCTGGCGCTGTTGACCTCTTCGGCGATCGCCTTCACGTGCACGACGCCCTCGGTCACGCTTGAGATGGACGTCGCCATCCGCTCCATCCGCTCGCTGCCTTGCTTGGCGCTTGCCGACGACTCTTCGATGAGCCCGGCCGTGTCCTTGGCGGCTTGCGCGGACCGCTGCGCGAGGTTGCGCACCTCGTCGGCCACCACCGCAAACCCCATCCCGGCGTCTCCGGCCCGCGCCGCTTCGACCGCGGCGTTGAGCGCCAGAATGTTGGTCTGAAACGCGATTTCGTCGATCGTCTTGATGATCTTCGACACCTTCGCGCTCGAGTCCTTGATGGCATCCATCGAGATCACCATGTCGCTGAGCACGGCGTTCGATTGCGTCACCTTGAGATCGACGTCCGTCATCACTTGTGCGGTTTGCTGCGCGTTCTCGGCCGACTTGCGCGTCATCGACGACATCTCTTCCATCGACGCGGACGTCTCTTCGAGCGAGGCTGCCTGCTCGGTCGCGCCCTGCGACAGGTTCTGGGCCGACGTCGACACCTGCGACGACGCCGCCGCCACCTGTGCGGCCCCGGCCTTGGCGCCGCGATCGCGCCACACCGCGAGGTTCTTGGCGTCCTGGTCGTAGCCGGCGAGAATGGTGATCTTTTCGGCCGCGTAATTTTCCAGCGTGAGTGTTTGTAACTCCGTGGCCAGTTCCAGTTTGGTCGCCCGACGGACGGACGGACGGAAAAGTTTTTACTCGGCCGTCGTGAGTCTTGTTCTTTAAGAATTTGCGGGGTGTCGCGCCGACGTCTGA
>JBAXOX010000089.1:0-16146 GCA_037133015.1 Acidobacteriota bacterium | reverse complement strand
GGCATGGGCGGGGGAGGTGGCGACTACGAGGGTGGCGGCCGCGGCGGCGACCCCGAGAAAATGAAGCGTACGCGTGCCCTGCTGAGCGACGTGATGAAACCGGCCGACGGATGGACCATCGTGCGGGATGGGGTGATGGTCCTGTTCACTAATGCTGACGGCCGCACCCTCAAGTTTACGACCGACGGCAAAGAAGAAGAACAGTTGTCTGGCGACGGCATCACCAAGAGCAAGTCGCGCTGGAATGGCGATCAACTCATCATCGAATCGAAGTTCCAGGACGGCCCGAAGGTGACGCGCACCTATACCGTGTCGTCAGACCTTCGGCAATTGATGATTCACATCAAGGCCGAGGGCGGGGGATTGCCGCGCGAGACAACCACCAACCACGTCTACGATCGGCAGTCTGACGCGAAGTAGGGCCAGAGAATCAGCCGCCAGGGGCCCCGCCGGGTGATGCGACGGCACACCCGGCGGACGCGTCGAGCCGGCTACGAGGCCGGCGCCGCCATCGCTTTCTCGAGCGCGGCCCGCAACTCCGGCGAATCTGGCGTCACGCGGCTCGGGAAGAAGGCCACCACCTTCCCGTTCCTGTCGATGACGTACTTCGCGAAGTTCCACTGGGGCAGGTTGCCGCTCTCGCCGAGAAATCCGTACACCGGCGATTGCCCCGGCCCGGCCTTGGTCACGACCTTTCCGAACAGCGGAAACGTGACGTCGTAGGTGCGTTTGCAGAACGTCTGAATTTCTTCGGGCGTGCCGGGTTCCTGGCCGCCGAAGTCGTTGCTCGGAAAGCCAAGAATCGTGACGCCCTTGGGCGCCATCTCCCGATACAGCTTCTCGAGACCCGCGTATTGGGGCGTGTAGCCGCACTGGCTCGCCACGTTCACCACCAGCACCACTTTGCCCCGATACCCCGCGAGGTCGGCCGGCTCTCCGGCCAGCGTTGTCACCTTCAGGTCGTACAGCGAACCGGCTCCCATCGGCATCGCATACTCCACGGAGGGCCCCAGAAAGGTCGTTCGCGCCCACAAGCCTGCGGCCACCAGGACGATCAGGACGGGCGTGAGAAATGCAGTTTTCACGGTCAGTCTTCCCCTTGCTTGGATCCCTGTCACCTGTTCGGAACCCATAACAAGATAGACGCCGGCGGTCCGTCCGGCGATCCCAACTCCAGGGTCGCGGGCCTCGAATCGTGCTGGGTTGGGATCGGAAACCGGCCCTGGCCGATGATCGACAGAAAGGGGGCTGCCGAGGAAGGGGGCTGCCGAGGAAGAGAATGCGCTTAACTGCCGGCGTAGTGCCTGCGGGCCCAGGCGACCGTATCAGCGGCCGCCTTGTCGGCGTGCTCCGGCATCACACCAAAGTGCTCGCGGAACAATCCGTCGTCCACCACGAACGGCTCGGCCCACTGATATTGCATTTCCGCCAACTCGCGCAGCGGCGGCGCCACCAGGCTCATCAGCGACAGCATCCAGCCGGGCGCCAGCGACAGCGCGATGGCGGCGCCCAGCGGTTTCTCGAACCGGCGGACCAGATCGCGCAGCGACTCCGCCGGGCCGCACGGCAGCATCCACGGGCGTCCGAACGCGGCGTCGGATCCGGTCCCCAGCGCGGCGAGACCCGCGGCCACGTCCGGGATGTAGTGATACGTGTGGATGGCGTCGGGATCGGCGGCCACCTGTCCACCTCGTCCCTTGAGCACGCGCGGCCAGAAGTGGTCGCCTACCTGCGTCAGCCTGCCGCCGGGTCCGTAGAAGTCGGATGCGCGGCCGCACGTCGCCAGAAGGTCTCCACGTTTGTGAGCCTCGAACAGCGTCGTCGCCGCTTTCGCTCGAATCTCGCCCTTGCGGCTGCAGGGGTTCATGGGAGTCGAGGCGGTCAGCGGCTTTCCGTCCGGTTTGCCGAGCATGTAAAGGTTGTCGAGCACCACCAGGCGCGTGCCGGCACGCGCCGCCGCGTCGATCATGTTGGCCATGTAGCGCGGGATGAGTTCGGCCCAGGCCTGCGTGCTGTACGGCGGGTTCATGCAGTGATAGACGACGGCCGCCTCGGTGGCAGCCGCCCGGCAAAACTCCGGATCCGAGGCGTCGCCCAGCACCGCCTCGGCGCCGTCGGGAATGCCCGTGGGCGACCGTTTCGCCACCAGGACCTCGAAGCCGCGCGCGAGCAGAATGCTGGCCAGAGCCGATCCCACCTGGCCACCGCCGAAAATCACGTGCCGAGCTGAACCCATCGTGCCTCGCTTACCTGCCACTACTCTCGCACGAAACACGCCGCGGAGCTACGATTCCAGAGCGCACGATTCGGGTGTGTGCTCGACCCGACGCACCATCCTGGCGCTGTCGTCGGTTTCTTTGCAGCCACGAAAGACCTGCGGCTCCACCAGGTTGTCGCTGGCGGAGCCTTCCCTTCAAGACGTCCTCTCGATTGGGGAGTCCCGACATTCGGGTCAGGACGCGTGTGGCCCGCGAAGTGCGCTAGCCGGCGGCCTTGTCGGCGGGAACCGGCGCGTTCTGCTCCTGCGGCAGCACCGTCACCGGGTCCAGAAACGGCATCATGGCTCGAAGACGGGCGCCGACTCGCTCGATGGGGTGCTCCTGTTCCTTCTGCCGCGTGGCGGAGAAGGTGGGCCGACCCGCGGCGTTTTCCGCGATCCATCCGCGGGCATAGGTGCCGTTCCTGATCTCGGCGAGCATCTGGCGCATCTGTTCCCGCGTCGCGTCAGTGACGATGCGGGGGCCGCCGGTGTAGTCGCCGTGCTCGGCGGTATCGCTCACCGAGTAGCGCATGTAGTTGAGGCCGCCGCGGTACATCAGATCGACAATCAGCTTCAGCTCGTGGAGGCATTCGAAATAGGCAATCTCGGGCTGGTAGCCCGCCTCGACCAGCGTATCGAAGCCCGCCTTGACCAGCGCACTCACGCCGCCGCAGAGGACGGCCTGTTCGCCGAACAAATCCGTCTCGGTCTCTTCGGCGAACGTGGTTTCGATCACGCCTGCGCGCGTGACGCCAATGGCTTTCGCGTACGACAGTGCCAGCGCCTTGGCGTTTCCGCTGGCGTTCTGGTGAACGGCCACCAGGGCGGGTGTGCCGCCGCCCTCGACGAAGACCTCGCGCACGCGGTGTCCGGGCGACTTGGGCGCAACCATCGCGACATCGACGAAGGGAGGCGGCGTGATGGTGCCGAAATGGATATTGAATCCGTGGGCGAAGAAGAGCGCCTTGCCGGGCGTCAGATGCGGCGCGATCGACGCGTGGTAGATCGCCGACTGATCGGTATCCGGCGCGAGCACCATGATCACGTCAGCCCAGGCTGCCGCGTCGGCGACCGAGGTGACCGTCAGCCCTGCGGCGCGAGCCTTGTCGGCCGAGCGGCTGCCGGAGCGCAGCCCGATGCGCACCTGCACGCCGCTGTCGGCCATGTTCAGCGCATGCGCATGGCCCTGGGAACCGAAGCCGATCACGGCCACCTTCTTCGATCGAATCAATCCGAGGTCGGCATCCTTGTCGTAGTACATCTGGGTCACGTTGGTCTCTCCTGATTCACGCTCGAGCGACGGCCTTCAGGCCGCCGCGACATCGTCGGCCGCGGCGGAGGCGCCGCCAGCCGCAGCCGGTTCGGACACACCCCGGCGCATGGCCAGGCGCCCGGTCCGTGCCATCTCCAGCACGGTGTAGGGCCGCAGGACATCGACAAACCCGTCGATCTTGTCTTCGGTGCCCGTGATTTCGATCACCATCGAGGCGGGCGACACGTCGATGACGCGAGCACGGAACACGTCCACCAACTGCATCACCTGGGAACGCGTTTCGGGCGTGGCCGCGACCTTGATCATGGCGAGATCGCGGAACACCGACGGCTGTTCGGTGACCGTGTCCACATGGAGCACATTCACCAGTTTGTAGAGATGCGCTTCCATGCGGCGGCCGGCGTCGGCATCGGTCTCCACGACAATGGTCATCCGCGAGACGCCTGGCATCTCGGTGTGGCCGACGGTCAGCGACTCGATGTTGAACGCGCGGCGGCGGAACACCTCGGTGACGCGGGTCAGCACGCCAGGGCGGTTCTCAACGCGGACGATATAGGTAATGGTCATCCACTGGCTCCCGTTTCGGCGATGGGACTGGGGCGGCGAATCATGTCCTGCAGAGCGCCGCCGAACGGCACCATCGGGTACACAGAATCTTCCTGTTCGACCTTGAAGTCGATCACGACGGCGCCGGGGTGCTGTCGAGCACGCTGCACGGCGGGAATCACGTCGGCGCGCTTGCTGACCGATATCGACATCAGGCCGAACGCCTCGGCCAGTTTGCAGAAATCCGGGTTGGCCAGCGGTGTCGCGGCGTAGCGCCGCTCGTAGAAGAACTCCTGCATCTGCCGGACCATGCCGAGATAGCCGTTGTCGATGATGGCGATGTTGATGTCCACGGACTCCTGCGCGATGGTCGCCAGTTCGGCCATCGTCATCTGGAAGCCGCCGTCGCCCACCACCGCCCACACCTCCGCGTCGGGCCTGGCGATCTTGGCGCCCAGGGCCGCCGGCACGGCAAACCCCATCGTGCCAAGTCCGCCCGACGAGATGAGCGACCGGGGCTCCTCGTGCCGGTAATACTGCGCTTCCCACATCTGGTGCTGGCCGACGTCGGTGACGACGACCGTGTTCCCGATGGTCTCGCGCCAGAGGTCCTGGATCACATGCGCCGCATACAAGTGCCCGCTGTCTGGCAGGTTCGTAATGTCGCGGACGGCGCAATCCCCCGTGATCGACCGGATATGGCCGAGCCAGCCCGAGCGGTCGGTGGGAGCCACGCTGGGCAGGATCCTGTTGAGGACGTCGCGCACGTCTCCGACCAGCGCCACGTCGACTTTGACGATCTTGCCGATCTCGCTGGGATCGATGTCGACGTGGATCTTTCTGGCGTGGGCCGCGTACGTGCTCAGTTTGCCGGTGACCCGATCGTCGAACCGCATCCCAAGCGCCAGCAGCAGGTCCGCCTCCTGGATGGCGGTGTTGACCCAGGCCTCGCCGTGCATCCCCATCATGCCGAGGTTCAGCGGGTGGCTCGCCGGAAACCCGCCGATGCCGAGCAGCGTCATGGCGACGGGAATCTGGGCGCGTTCGACCAGTTCGCGCACGATGCTGGTGGCACCGGACAGGATCACGCCGTGACCGGCCAGAATCACCGGACGCTCGGCGCGGTTGATCAGGTCGATCGCCTGTTGAATGGCGTCGGGCCGAGGGGTGTGGGTCGGGCGGTAGCCGGGCAACTTCGGATCGGGCGGCCAGACGTACTCGCACGCGGCCTGCTGCGCGTCTTTGGTGATGTCAACCAGCACCGGCCCCGGGCGCCCGGACCGCGCGATGTAGAAGGCCTCGCGAATTGTCGGGGCGATATCTTCGGGCTTGGTCACCAGGTAGTTGTGCTTGGTCACCGGCAGGGTGATGCCGGTGATGTCGATTTCCTGGAACGCGTCGGATCCAATCAGCGCGCTTGCCACCTGGCCGGTGATGCAGACCACCGGCGACGAATCCATCATGGCGGTCGCAATGCCGGTCACCATGTTGGTGGCGCCAGGCCCCGAGGTGGCAATGGCAACGCCGACCCGGCCGGATGCCCGCGCGTATCCGTCGGCCATGTGGACGGCGCCTTGCTCGTGGCGGACCAGAATGTGCCGCACCGGATAGTCGAGCATCGCGTCGTAGGTGGGCAAGATGGCGCCGCCGGGGTAGCCGAACACCACCTCGACGCCCTCGCCGACCAGACATTCCCAGATGATCTGTGCACCGGTCAACACAATGGATTACCCCGTCACCGCGCCTGTGGAGGCGGACGACACCAACTTGACGTATTTCGCCATCACGCCGCTGGTGTAACGGGGCGCGGGAGGCGTCCAGGTTTCCAGCCGAGCGGCAATCTGATCGGCGTCGACTTCGAGATCGAGTCGGCGTTTCGCGATATCGAACACAATCATGTCGCCGTCTCGGACGGCGGCGATCGGCCCGCGATCGACGGCCTCTGGCGACACATGGCCGGCCATCAACCCCCGCGTGGCCCCCGAAAATCGTCCATCGGTCAGCAGGGCGACCGAGTCGCCAAGCCCGGCGCCCTGAATGGCGGCGGTGACGCCGAGCATTTCGCGCATCCCCGGGCCGCCCCGCGGTCCCTCGTAACGGATCACGACGACGTCGCCTGCCTGGATACGACCGTGCTGAACCGCATCGAACGCCTCTTCCTCGCTGTCGAAGACGCGCGCAGGGCCGCGATGGAACAACTGGTCGTGCCCCGCCACCTTCAGCACAGCCCCGTCCGGGGCCAGCGATCCGCGCAGCACCACGAGTCCGCCGGTGGGTTTGATGGGCTGATGGCCCGGGCGCACCACCTGCTGCCCAGGCGTCTCGGCCGCCTCGGCGGCTTCGTCGCCCAAGGTCCGGCCCGTCACCGTGGGCGTATCGCGGTGCAGCAGCCCCAGGTCGAGCAGGCGCTTGGCCACCAACGGAATGCCGCCGGCTTTGTGCAGGTCGACCGCGACGAACCGCCCGCCCGGTTTCAGATCGGCCAGCAACGGCGTTCTGTCGTTGATGGGATTGAAGTCGTCGATGGTGAGGGGCACGCCCGCTTCGCGGGCAATGGCCAGCAGGTGGAGGACTGCGTTGGTCGATCCGCCGGTCGCCACCACGCCCGCAAACGCGTTTTCGATGGCGGGCCTGGTCAGCAGCGTCCGGGGCAGCACGCCCTGCCGCAGCAGATCCATGACGATGCGGCCCGACCGTCTGGCGGCGGCGTCCTTGCCGTCGGCCATCGCGGGAATGCCGGCGCTCCCCATCGGCGCGATCCCGAGGAACTCGCAGGCACAGGCCATCGTGTTGGCGGTGAATTGTCCGCCGCACGCGCCGGCGCCGGGACACGCGCAGTTCTCCAGATCCCCGAGGTCCTGATCCGACAGCCGGCCGGCGGCGTGCGCCCCCACCGCTTCGAACACATCCTGAATGGTCACGTCGCGGCCGCGAAACGAGCCGGCCATGATCGAACCGCCATAGAGCACGAGCCCGGGAATATTGAGGCGCGCCAGCGCCATCACCGCCGCCGGAATTGTTTTGTCGCATCCGCAGAGCACGACGAGGGCGTCGAAGTGGTGACCACGAGTGCACAACTCGATGGAGTCGGCGATGACCTCGCGGCTGACCAGCGAGGCGCGCATGCCCTCGGCGCCCATGGTGATGCCGTCCGAGATCGCGATGGTGTTGAACTCGAGG
Organism: Acidobacteriota bacterium; assembly: GCA_037133015.1. GTDB lineage: Bacteria > Acidobacteriota > Vicinamibacteria > Vicinamibacterales > JAKQTR01 > JBAXOX01. The sequence continues at coordinate 8,887 of JBAXOX010000089.1, read as the reverse complement.
GGCGTGCCCCCCGCCTCGCGCACGCCGTGCTTGACGTGTTCGGCGAGCCGCCGCAAATGGAAGTTGCACGGCCCGATTTCAATCCAGGTGTTGGCGATGCCCACCAGCGGCTTCGACAAGTCGTCGTCGGTCAGCCCGATAGCCTTGAGCATGGCGCGCGCCGGAGCGCGGGACGGTCCGTCGGTCATCGCGGCCGATCGGGCGCGGGACGGGTCGGGCTGGGCGGCCGGGGGACGCGACGGGGAACGAGGTGGTGTGGACATGGCTCCATTCACGATCAGCCGCGAGGGTGGCTGTCGTCAATCTAATAATTATTACATAACTATTAGAGATGTTTATTGTCGTTCGGGAGTACCATAGGACCCTGGGTGCACACACATGGAGCGACTCTTACATCTGCGCCGGGAGATCGACACGGTGGACGGGCAGATCCTGGATGCGCTGGCGCGCCGGCGGCAGTTGGCGACCGACGTGGCGGCCGCCAAGGACGAGAGCGGCGGGCCGCTGCGGGACGCACCGCGCGAGGAACGGATCCTCGCCGCGCTGATCGCGCAGGGCCGCGACAGGGGACTCGACTCGCATTTCGTGACGCGGGTGTTCCACGAAATCATCGATGATTCGATTCGCGCCCAGCAACTGCACCTCATGCCTGAGTACGCGGGCGCCGACCTCAAGACGATCGCCTTCCAGGGCATCGAAGGGGCCTACAGCGAACTGGCCGGCCGCAAGTTTTTCGCCGCGCGCGTCGATCGGTCGGTGTTTGTCGGCTATCCCACCTTCGAACAGGTCGTCGAGGCGGTCGAGGACGGCAGCGCCGACTTCGGGATGCTGCCGGTCGAGAATACGACCGCCGGCAGCATCAACGATGTCTACGACCTGCTGTCCTGCGCGCAGGTGTCGCTGGTGGGCGAAGAGGTGTTGCGGGTCGAGCACTGCCTGCTCGGGCTCGACGACGCGCCGCTGACGTCGCTGCGGCGGGTCCTGTCTCACCCGCAGGCCCTCGCCCAGTGCATGAAGTTCCTGGCGAAACTGCCGAACTGCCAGCCCCAGCCGTACACCGACACCGCCATGGCGGTTCGCCTCGTCAAGGAACAGCAAGATCCGACCTGGGCGGCGATTGCCAGCGAGGAAGCCGGCCAGCGGTACGGCCTGAAGATTCTCAAGCGCAATGTCGAGGATCAGCCTCACAACTTCACGCGTTTCGTGGTGGTCGCCAATCGGCCCCAGACCGTCGACCCGCGGATCCCGTGCAAGACGTCGGTGGTGATGGCGACCTCGCACGACGAGGGCTCCCTGCTGCACGCCCTGAACATCCTGCACGAGTACGGGATTAACCTCACGAAGCTCGAGAGCCGGCCGATCCCGGGCATGCCGTTCCAGTACCTGTTCTATATCGACTTCGAGGGCAACACCGCGGTCCCGCAGATCCAGGAGGCGCTGGCCCGGTTGCGGTCGGCAACCACCTCGCTCAAGGTGCTGGGCAGCTATCCGAGCCGGCATCGGTCAAAGACGGCGCCGCAGGTGCAGGCGCTCGCCATCGAGCGGCCGCCGGTGCCCGACCTGCCCGTCGAACCCGAGGCCGCGCCGGTCTCGTACCGGCTGGTCAGCCGGCAGCATCGGCGTGAGGACACGGTGATCGATGTCCGCGGGGTCAAGATTGGCGGCCCGCAGTTCGTCGTGATTGGGGGGCCCTGCGCGGTCGAGTCGCGCGAGCAGATCTTTGCGTGCGCCAGGGCCGTCAAGGAAAGCGGCGGCGCGATGCTGCGCGGCGGCTGCTTCAAGCCGCGAACCTCGCCGTACAGTTTTCAGGGGCTCGGCTTCGACGCCCTCGAGATGCTGGCGGCCGCCGGACGCGAATACGACCTGCCGATCGTCACCGAAGTGCTGTCACCGCAGGATGTCGAAGCGGTCGCCCGGGTGGCCGACGTGCTGCAGATCGGCGCGCGCAACATGCAGAACTTCAGCCTGCTCGCCGAGGTGGGCCGTATGAACCGGCCGATTCTGCTCAAGCGCGGCATGATGTCCACGCTCGACGAGTTCCTCAACGCGGCCGAATACATCATGGATCGCGGCAATCACCAGGTGATGCTCTGCGAGCGGGGCATCCGAACCTTCGAAACCGCCACACGGAGCACGCTGGATCTCGGGTCGATTCCGATCATCAAGCGCCTGAGCCACCTGCCCATCCTGGTGGATCCGTCGCATGCCGCCGGCCGACGCGACCTGGTGATCCCGCTGGCGCTCGCGGCCCACGGGGTCGGTCCCCACGGCCTGATCGTCGAGATGCATCCCGACCCGGCCAACGCGCTCAGCGACGGTCCGCAGGCGCTGCGCTTTGAGGATTTTGCGGAACTGCTGGCGCGCATCTACCAGTCGTAGCGCCGGGCGGGACCCGGCCGCGCCGTGATCGGCCGCCTCGGGCAGGCGCCAGCGCCTCTGCGAATCACAAGTGATTCCGCACCGGCACTAGCGCGCCCGACCGGCCACGCCGCGCACTACCACCGAATGCGCGACTGCTCGAAGATCTCCGCGAGGTTGTTGAGCTCGGACTTGATGGCGTCCCATTCCCGCGCCACGCGCTCGCGCATACGATGGCGGGCCATCGTCCGATTGATTTCCCGGCCGGCATCAATCGCGGCGCCGACATTGCGGCGGGTGCGCTGATAATCGTGGTCGCTGTTCCACGAATCGCGGATGCGGTTCAGCGCCCGCTCCAGCTTCGACGCGTTGCGGTCCAGATCGTCATTATTGCGCCGCTCGCTGCCCCAGCCACGCTCGACAGCCCTCTTGAAATCGTTCGTGCGCTCCTCGCAATCCCTGATGATCCGGGCGATCCGCTCGCCGCGGTCGCGATCGCGCTGGTCCCGCCCTCGCCGATCGCGGTCCGATTGTGCGCCCGCAGCGGCGGGCCACAGCAGCACCACCGAAACCAGCAAAAGCAGATACTTTCTCATAAGGCCCTCCTAAGGCGTTTGATTAGGTAAAATACTGAATCGAGCCGACTCTATCGTGAACCACCCGCAAACGCAACCGGCCGGCTACTTCACGCCCTCGACCAGATACAGGTCGCTCAGATACAGCTTGGTGGAATAGACGATCGCCTGGCCGTCTGGGGTGACAAGACACAGGGGACGCGCTTGCGCCCCAGCGAGATCGTGGGGCACGATCTGCTTCCACTGGGCGATCGCCCCGCTGGCCAGATCGACGCGGACCACCTGCAGGGTGCCTTCGACTGCGGTGTTGAGGCTGACGAAGATCCCGCGGCTGTCGGCCGTCCACCCAATCGGCACATCGCCGTCTCCCAGGTTCGGAAACGTGCGAGGTTGTGCCCCGTCAATCGCCACCAGCGCCGGCCGGGACAGCCACGTGGCGAACCACTTACCGTCTGGCGAGACCAGCAAAGAAGGCCACTTTCCAATCGAGGCGCCGCCCGACCCAAGATCAACCGGCAGACGAACCGGCGCGCCGCCGCCCAGATCCTGCAGGTACGCCGACACTGGCTGGCCGGGCGTTTCTGCCACCAAGACGATGCGGCGGCTGTCCGGCAACCACCCGGCCGCCAGGTAGTTGTAGCCCGGCGTGGTCAACACCTGCGTGTCCCCCGGGCCCGTCGGAAGAGCCACCAGTTGGCGCGGCGACGAGAAGATGATGGCCAGCGCCCGCTTGCCGTCAGGTGAAATCTGCACCGCCTCGCCGGACCCGAGTTTCACTGTCGCCGGGGCGTCGAGGCGCCGGAGTCCGACCTCATAGTCGAGCCCCGCGCCCGCGTCGTAGCGGGAGAAGAGCACGCTGCGCCCATCGACCGAGAGGCTCCTCGGACGGGAAAACGACATCCAGGAAATGTCTCGCTCGCCCTCTCTTCCAGGGCCGATCCAGTAGGCCTGTGTCCGCTGGTTGTTAGCAGCCATCAGAAGCCGTCCGTCCGATGCGACGTCGAGAATCTGCAAGTCCGATGGCGCCGACCAGAGTTCCCGCAGTTGACCGGACCGCGTCACCGCGGACAACGGCGCCCGCTCGGAGTCGCTCGCGGTAAACCAGATTTCGTCGCCCCGCGGCGACCAGGCGAGCCCCTCTGCGCTCCCCCAGTCGTGCGTCAGCGTCGTCTTTTGACCGCTCAGTGTGACCAGGGCCACCGTACCGCGGTTGTCGTCATAGATCGGGTGGTCGAGAAACGCGACGGCGTCGCCGGTGGGCGACACGCGGGGATGGCTGATGTATCCGGTGGTTTCATAGAGCAGGTGGCCCATCGGATACTCGAGGCGATCTTTGCCCCCGACGCGCCTGACGAGCGCGAGCGTGGCCCCATCGGGGGACCAGTCGGCGGCGCTGACGTGTTCGAGGATTTCCTTTGGCGAGTTACCGATCAGGGGCGTGCGGGCCAGCGTGCCGTCGCTGACCCAGTTCGTGAACCGCCTCCCAATCGAGATCGCCATCTCGCTCGAAGGCGAAATGGCGAGAATATCGCTCGCGGGCAGCGGCAACCGCATCGATTCCGGACTGCCGAGGCGGGTCTGAAACAGCGTGAGAGGTTCGCCGTTCCACGCCGCACCGTAGATGACGGTCTTGCCGTCTGGTGCGAACCGCGCCGATCGAATCGTGCCGCGGTCGAAGGTCAGTCGAGTGAGGCGCGGCGACCGCATGTCTGCCGCGTGCGACGACAGCCACCACGTGGCCGCCGCCCCAATCCCTGCACACACCACCGCGAAGATGACGGCGAGCGCGATTCGCCGTGGCCCGCCGGCACGTCGAGCCCCCGTCGGCCCAGCCATTGCGACAGCCGCCCCGGAACCGGTACCCGAAATCGCCTCGAGCGCGAAGGCGATGTCGCGCGCCGACTGGAACCGCTCGTCCGGGTTCTTCTCGAGGCAGCGTCGAACGATGCGCTCGAGCGCCGGGGACACGCGCGCTGACGCGGCCGAGACCAACTCGGGCGGGTCCTCCTTGAGCACCGCGCTCGCCGTGTCGGCCGGCGTGGCACCTTGGAACGCGCGCCGCCCTGCAAGCAACTCGTACAGCACCGCCCCGAGCGCGAAGATGTCTGTCCGGGCATCGACGCTCTGGCCTCTCAGTTGCTCGGGCGCCATGTAGCCGACGGTACCCAGCACCGTGCCCGGCCCAGTCTCGATGTTCCTGGTCGCCGCCAGCGTCGCCTCCGCAGGCGCGGACGGCTGCTGCTTGGCGAGGCCGAAATCGAGAATCTTCACGTGCCCGTCGCGAGAGACAAACACGTTTTCCGGCTTGAGATCGCGATGCGTGATGCCGCGAGCGTGGGCCGCCCCCAAGCCTGCGGCGATCTGCAGCGCGTACTCGACGGCCTTGCGCTGGGCGACCGCGTCGCCGCCCATCTGGTCGCGCAGCGTGTGCCCTTCCAGCAGCTCCATCACGGCGTAGGGCGTGCCGTGCTCGACGCCGAAATCGAAGATGGCGAGGATGTTGGAATGCGAGAGCGCCGCCACCGCCTGCGCCTCACGCTCAAATCGCGCCAGCGCGGCGGGGTCGGCGGCGAGTGCCTCGGGCAGGATCTTGATCGCGACGTCGCGATTGAGCTTCGCGTCCCGCGCCCGATACACCTCTCCCATACCACCGGCGCCCAGCGGAGCCACGACCTGATATGGACCGAGCTTCGTTCCTGGGGCAAACGTCATGGAATCATGCTCACAGTGGCCGCCACTCGCACTGGTTTATCTCAACCGCCCGCGCTCGTCCAGGAGAAACCTGATCAGCTCGCGCTCGGACCTCATCACGTGCAGGATGAACACCGTGTGTCCTTCGATGCGATAGAAGATCCTGCACGGCGGCACGACCACCTCGCGGTATGGCGTGCCGATCAATGCGGCCGGTCTCTTGCCCGACTTTGGAAACCGCGCCAACTGGTCCACGCGCCTGAACACCCGTTCAACCAGCGACCGGGCCGCCACCCGGTTGTCCAACGCGATATACTCCGCGACGTCGTCCAGATCGTCGAGCGCCGACTCGGTCCAGATCAGACGAGCCACTTCCGCATTCTCCGCCTGGCTTCCACCGGGGTGCGCGTCCGCTGCCGGACGACGTCCCGTTCCCCGCGAGCGATGCCCTCGAGCATCTGCATGCGCTGCTGCATCAACTCGAACACGGACACGTCGACCAGGTAGGCGGACGGAATACCGTGTTCGGTGATCAGAATCGGGTCTTTCGACACGTGCAGGTCCGCCAGGATCCGCGTGGCCTGACGCTTGAGCGTGGTGACGAGCTCGCTCTTCATGATGTGGTACTATAGTGATACTCGCCTGCCTCCGGCAAGTCGCCGTCCCGAGTCCGCCACGCCCCGACGCGAGAGAAGAACCCGTCACTGAACACAAGACCTACCTCAGCCCCTCGACCAGGTACAGGTCGGTCAAGTACCGGAACGTGGAACAGACTAGCGTCCCTCCATCTGGAGTGATGACACACTTGGGACTTCCCAGAAGTCCCGCGACGTCGCGCGGCACTATCGTTTTCCAGGGTTCGATCGCGCCGCTGGCGATGTCAACCCGCACGATCTGCACGGCGCCCGCGGTCGATCCTGGGCGGCTGACGAAGAGGCTTCGGCCATCGGCCGTCCAAGCCACCGGGACGTCGGCGGTACCAAACGTCTGCAGCGCGCGAGTCGAACCCCCGTCGAGCGGCACCAGTGTGGGCGGGCCCACGGTCCCGATGAACCACTTGCCGTCGGGCGAGACCAGCAACGTCGTCCGCTGACGGAGGCGTTCCCCATACAAACCAAGCTCGACCCCGAGGCGAGTCGGCACACCGCCGGCAGCGTCCTGAACGTACGCCGCCAGCGGCTCGCCCTGCCGCTCCGCGACGAACACCACCCGGCGGCCATCGGGATACCATCCGGCCCCGTGGTACGTGAACCCGGCCACGGTCAGCGACCGTGACTCCCCGACACCGGTCGGGAGGACGAGGAGTCGGTTCGGGGCCGAATAGACGATGGCCAGCGCGTTCGCGCCATCGGGCGAAAGTTGCATCGCCTCGCCCGGGCCAAGCCGAACAGCGGATGCCGGGTCGAGACCGCGCAACCCCACTTCGTAGTCTGGGCCCGCGCCTTCGTCGTAGCGCGTAAAGAGCACGCTCCGCGCGTCCGCCGCCACGTCGCTCACCTTGGACAGGGACATCCACGAGATGTCCCGTTCGCCCGCGTCGCCTGGTCCGACCGAGAAGGTCTGCATGCGCACCGTGTCCCCGGTCACCAGCACGCGTCCGTCAGGCGCGATGTCGAGCAGGGTCACGCCCGACAGCGGGAACCAGACGTCGCGTACGTGGCCCGCACGTGTAACGGCGAACAGGGGGGTCAGTTCGGAGTCGCCGGCCGTGAACCAGATTTCATCGCCGCCGGGCGCCCAGGCCAGCCCAGCTTCTCCGGCCCACTCACGGGTCAGCGTGGTCTTCTTCCCGCTCATCGTGACGAGCGCCACGGTGCCGCGGGTGTCGTTGTAGACGGGGTGATCCATAAACGCGACGGCGTCGCCGGACGGCGAAATACGGGGATGGCTGATGTTGCCGGCTGTCTCGTACAACATGCGGCCAGGCGGATACTCGAGCCGGTCCTTGCCATTGACGCGGCTCACGATGGCGAGCGTCTTCCCATCGGGCGACCAGTCGGCGTACGTGATGTGCTTGACGATCTCTTTGTAGGCGCCGCCGACCAACGGCGTGCGCGCCAGCGTCCCGCGGCCAACACGGTAGTTGAACCGCTGCCCCACCGAAATGGCCATCTCGCCGGACACAGAGATGGCGAGGACGTCGCTGGATGGGAGCGGCAGTCGCATTGACGCCGGGCTGCCGAGGCGGGTCTGAAAGATCGTGAGCGGTTCCCCGTTCCACGCCGCGCCATAGACGACCGTCTTCCCATCGGGCGTGAAGCGCGCGGACCGCACCGTGCCTCGGTCGAACGTGAGGCGCGCCGCGCGCGGTCCCTTCGAGCCAGTGGCCCGCGCGCCCGCCAGGTAGGCACCCGCGACAGCGGCTCCGATGCACACAGTCGCCACGGCGGCGATCATGGCGAGTCGTGCGGGACGGACCCGCCGGGCCGACACGGGTCCGGGCATCGGCGCGGTCGCGCCTGAGCCTGCTCCCGAAATCGCCTCGAGCGCGAAGGCGACGTCGCGCGCCGACTGGAACCGCTCGTCCGGGTTCTTCTCGAGGCAGCGTCGAACGATGCGCTCGAGCGCCGGGGACACGCGCGCTGACGCGGCCGAGACCAACTCGGGCGGGTCCTCCTTGAGCACCGCGCTCGCCGTGTCGGCCGGCGTGGCACCTTGGAACGCGCGCCGCCCTGCAAGCAACTCGTACAGCACCGCCCCGAGCGCGAAGATGTCTGTCCGGGCATCGACGCTCTGGCCTCTCAGTTGCTCGGGCGCCATGTAGCCGACGGTACCCAGCACCGTGCCCGGCCCAGTCTCGATGTTCCTGGTCGCCGCCAGCGTCGCCTCCGCAGGCGCGGACGGCTGCTGCTTGGCGAGGCCGAAATCGAGAATCTTCACGTGCCCGTCGCGAGAGACAAACACGTTTTCCGGCTTGAGATCGCGATGCGTAATGCCGCGAGCGTGGGCCGCCCCGAGGCCTGCCGCGATCTGCAGCGCGTATTCGACCGCCTTGCGCTGCGCGACCACGTCGCCGTCCATCTGGTCGCGCAGGGTGTGCCCTTCCAGCAGTTCCATCACGGCGTACGGCGTGCCGTGCTCGACGCCGAAATCGAAGATGGCGAGGATGTTGGGATGCGAGAGCGCGGCCACCGCCTGCGCCTCGCGCTCGAACCGCGCCAGCGCAGCGGGATCAGCGGCAAGCGCCTCGGGCAGGATCTTGATCGCCACGTCGCGATTGAGCTTCGCGTCCCGTGCCCGATACACTTCGCCCATCCCGCCTG
>JBAXOX010000088.1:0-16357 GCA_037133015.1 Acidobacteriota bacterium | reverse complement strand
TTCGTGATGGCCGCGTGGGGGATGTGCAACACACCCGCGTGGCGAGGGAGCGTTCGTGATGGACTGGTGGCACTGGGCGGTGCTGGGATTGGCCCTGGCCGCCTTCGAAGTTCTGACCGCGGGCGGTTTCTACCTGCTGTTTTTCGGCCTCGGGGGCCTGGCGGTGTCGATACTGATGCTGCTCGGCCTCGGGGGACCGCTGTGGCTGCAAGTGCTGATGTTTTCGGTGTGCTCGGTCATCAGCCTGGCGCTCTTCCGTCATCCGCTGTTGCGCATGATGCAGCGCAAGACCGCGGAACACGAGCCGGCCGACGCCCTGGTCGGCGAACTGGTGATCCCGATGACGGCCATCGAACCTGGCGAGGTCGCCAAGGCCGAACTGCGCGGCACGACGTGGACCGCGCGCAATCGCAGTGGGCAGGTCATTCCGGCGGGCTGCCGGTGCAAGGTCGTCCAGGTCGACGGCCTGGTGGTGACCATCGAACCTGAATGAGGTAACGACATGAGCGGTACGCTGCTGGTTTTTCTCGTGTTCGCCGTGCTCGTCATCATCACCCTCGTCAAGACGGCCCTGGTCGTCCCGCAGCAGACGGCGGTGGTGATCGAACGGCTCGGCAAGTACGCAGGCACGCTGAACGCGGGCTTCCATGTGCTCGTGCCGTTTGTGGACGCGATCCGCTACCGGCACACGCTCAAGGAACAGACGATCGAAATCCCGGCGCAAGTGTGCATCACGCGCGACAACGTCCAGGTGCACGTGGACGGGGTGCTCTACCTTCAGGTGCTGAACCCCGAGCGCGCCTCGTACGGCATCAGCAGCTATCAATTCGCCATCATGCAACTGGCCCAGACGACGCTCCGCAGCGAAATCGGCAAGATCGTGCTGGACAAGACCTTCGAAGAACGCACCAACATCAACACGGCGGTGGTCAGCGAGCTCGACAAGGCCACCGAATCGTGGGGGATCAAGGTGCTTCGGTACGAGATCAAGAACATCACGCCTCCCGTCGACGTGCTCGCCGCGATGGAGAAGCAGATGCGCGCTGAGCGAGAGAAACGCGCCGTGGTCCTGACGTCGGAAGGTCAACGCGACGCGGCCGTCAACAACGCCGAAGGCGAGAAGCAGCAGGTCATCAAGGCGTCCGAGGCCCGCAAGCAGCAGCAAATCAACGAAGCGGCGGGACAAGCCGACGCGATCCTGGCGGTCGCCACCGCGACGGCCGAGGGCATCCGCCAGGTGGCGATTGCCATCGAGACGCCGGGCGGCAGCGATGCGGTTCGCCTGCGGGTCGCCGAACAGTACGTGACGCAGTTGGGCCAACTGGCGAAAGGCAGCACCAGCCTGGTCCTGCCGGCCAATGTCGCAGACGTCGGGGCGATGGTGTCGCTGGCGATGAACGTGCTGAACCAGAAAAAGACCGCGTAGCGCGCCAACCCGTCGCGCGCACCTTCGATCGGGCGTCCGACCCGGGGGGCCTGCGGGAATTCCGCCGACCTCCTGGCCACGAGGGTGGGGGTTTAGTGAGGGGCCCCGTGGCCGCCGCCGCCGCCCGCCTGGAACGGGTTGGTGCTGCGTCCTGATTGGCCCGGGCCCTGCTGGGTACCGGGCCGTTTGGCCGCTGCCGCCATGGCCGGCGTGACGATGTTGGACACGAGGGCCTGCCCCTCGGAGATCTCGGTGTTCAGCAGTTCGGTCCAGGTGCCGTCGGAGATGCCAAGGCGCAGCGCCACCGGCCTGAGTTCGCCACCCGTGTAGAGCCACGCACGTCCCGGTGTGACGGTTGGCGGCAGTGCGCCAAAGAGATGATCGATGGTGGTGGCGCCGGGCTTGGACTCCGCCATGGCGGCGAGGCCTTCCGCCTGCTGAAACGGTCGTCGGTCGAAGGCATCACGCTGGTCTGCCGGGCCACTGACGAGGCTGGCCTGACGGACCGCGCCGCCAGCGGGTTCCATGGCCTCGCTCCCTCGGCGGTCAGCATCGCGCCGCCACTCAGGCGGCACTCGTTGACGCAGATCGGCGAAGATGTCGGCGGACGGCCGATATCGCAATGCCCCGTTGGCCACGCGCAGGACGTTGGTCTTCATGGCTCTTCAGTCGACGATCTCGGCCAATATCTCGGACCGGCGTGATGGGCGACGAAGCGCCCGCGTGACGCCGCCCGCCGTGCCTGGCCTGGTCGGGCCAGGCACGCGCCTCGCGGGCGGCGGGTAGGCCGCCACAGCCCTACGCCCCGGGTTGTTCGCGCACCTCCGGGTACGGCGAGGCAGGCAGGTGGCGGCGTGCCGGCGCCGAGTCGCGCGCCACGTCCCGCGAACGTCCGATGACGCGGGCCACGGCGCGGGCGGCGCGGTCGGCCGCCCGGTCGATGGCCGCGTACGGGTTCGCGTCTGTCGCTTCCACGAACAGGCGTCCGGCGGGCGGTAACCACAGCTCGATCCGGCACGAGATGTCCTCGCCGCCGCGAGGGCCGTTGAGATCGACGATCTGGACGCTGACGCGGGGGACGCGCGAGGCGAACCTCCCAAGACTGAATTCGAGTCGGCGATCGACGTAGGCGCGGGCCGCTGGGCCGACTCCGTCTTGCTGGGTACGCACGTGAATCTTCATGAGTTTCTCCATTTACCCGGGGGCACTCTGGAGCGTACCCGTGTCTTGATACTTAGACAAATAGATAAATAGGCTCTCATACTTCGATTCAATCGAAGTAATATCCACGCCATGGAATGGGTCAATTATCACCACCTGCTCTACTTCTGGCTGGTGGCGCGCGAGGGAAGCCTGGCCGGCGCCAGCACCGAACTGCGCCTGGCGCCCTCCACCGTCAGCAAACAGATTCACCAGTTCGAACAGATGCTGGGCCACGCGCTGTTCGCCAAGCGCGGCCGCCGCCTCGTGCTCAACGACCGCGGAACGGTCGTGTTTCGGTATGCCGACGAGATCTTCGGTCTCGGGCGCGAAATGCTCGACACGCTGCGCGACCGGCCCGTCGGCCGGCCGCTGCGGCTCACGGTGGGCATAGCCGACGTGGTGCCCAAGTTGATGGCCGAGCGGGTGCTCGCGCCGGCGCTGCGGATGGCCGAACCGGTCCGGCTCGTTTGCGTCGAAGGTCATCCCGAGCGCCTGCTCGCCGACCTCGCCCTGCACGAACTCGACGTGATCCTGACCGATGCGCCGGCCAGCCCTCACGTCAAGATTCGCGCCTTCAGCCACGTGCTCGGCGAGTCGGAGATCGCGATCTTCGGGTGCGCCAGGCTGGCAGCCAAATACCGCCGCCACTTTCCGGCCTCGCTCCAGGGGGCGCCGATGCTGTTGCCGACCGAGGGCACCGCCCTGCGCCGGTCGCTCGATCAGTGGTTCGAGGCCCAGGGGCTGCGGATCAACGTCGTGGGCGAATTCGAGGATAGCGCCCTGCTCAAAGTGTTTGGCCTGCGAGGCGCCGGATTGTTCCCGGCCTCCGCCGTCCTCACGACCGACGTCGAAGCCCAATACAAGGTGCGATTGGTGGGGCGGGTGCCCGATGTTCGCGAGCGGCTGTACGCCATCACCGTCGAGCGGCGGATCAAACACCCCGCCGTCGTGGCCATCTGCGAGGGCGCCAGAAACGTGGTGTTCGGGCGGACGCAGAAGCGCCGACCGCCGGACACGAGCCCTTGATGGTCACGCGTCAGCCCTCCAGATTGAGGCGTGCGCGCCACCGGCACAAATTGAGGGTGTTGCCGACCGGCCGCGCCGGATCACGCCGGATCACGGCACGCTTACGGGCGTGCCGGCCAGCGCTGGCGTCCGTGAAAGACGGCGATAATCTCGAGGCGTTCGCCGCGCACCCTGTACGGAATCACGTAGGGCGTGCCCGGAACCACGAACTCGCGGATGCCGGAAACGCGGCCCGGGCGTCCGATGTTCGGCAAGATGGCCAGGCGTTCGACGGCCGTCAGGATCGCGGCCGCCACGTTGGCCGCGGCGACCGGATGGTCGCTCGCGATGTAGGCACGCAGATCAGCGGTAACCCGATTTATGGCGCGACGCGTCATAATGCACCCAAGCTGACAGCCTCGACCGATTCACAGTTTCGACGGAGCAGATCCTATGGTGAAGAAGCGTAGCCGGTGTCCAGTGGATCTATGGGGCCCACGCCTGTGGGCCGTCGCCGCATTATTGGCGGTCGGCGCGCCGCTGGGCGCGCAGCAAGCTGGCGCCGTCGCCGGCACCCAGACCGCCGCGGCGCAGACGCCGCCGCCGCCTGCGGCCGCGAAACCAGACCCGCCACGGCCGGCTGGCCCAGGTGGTGCCTACCGGCCCAACGACGATCCCTTCCCAAGCACCTACAAGGCGCCGGCGTCCACACCGCTCGCCATCACGCACGCGACGGTAATGACCGCCGCCGGGCCCTCGATCAAAAACGGCGTCGTCCTCGTGCGCGACGGCAAGATTGTCGCCGTCGGGTCGAACATCGCCATCCCGCCTGATGCGATCGTGGTCGACGGCACGGGCAAGTTCGTCACGCCCGGCGTGATCGACGTGCATTCCCACCTGGGCGTGTATGCGGCCCCTGGCGGTGTGGCGCTTTCCGACGGCAACGAGGCGACCAATCCCTCGACGCCGCAGGTATGGGCCGAGCATTCGGTGTGGCCGCAGGATCCCCAGTTTCCTCGCAATCTGGCGGGCGGCGTGACGACGCTGCAGGTGGTGCCGGGGTCGGCCAACCTGATCGGCGGCCGCGGCGTGGTGCTGAAGGTCGTGCCGGGCCGAACGGTGCAGGAGATGAAATTTCCGGGCGCCAAGTACGGCTTGAAGATGGCCTGCGGCGAAAACCCGAAGCGGACGTACGAACAGCGTGGACCGTCGACGCGGATGGGGAACGTCGCGGGCTATCGCGACGCCTGGATCAAGGCCGAACGCTACCGCAGGAAATGGGATCAGTGGCTGGCCGATCCGAAAGGCGATCCGCCCGACCGCGACCTGGCCATGGATACGCTGGCCGAGGTGCTGCGCGGCAACATCCTGGTCCAGACCCACTGCTACCGCGCCGACGAAATGGCGCAGATGATCGACGTCGCCAAGGAGTTCGGCTACACGATCCGCTCGTTCCACCACGCGATCGAGGCCTACAAGATCGCCGACCTGCTCGCTCGCGAACACATCTCGGCCTCGGTCTGGGCCGACTGGGGCGACTTCAAGGTCGAAGCGATGGACCCGGTGATGGCCAATGCCGCCATCGTCTTTGCCGCCGGTGCGCGCGCCGTCATCCACTCGGACGACCCGTCGGGATCGCAGCGCCTGAACCAGGAAGCGGCCAAAGCGATGGCCGCCGGCCGCGCGGCCGGGATCGCGGTGACCGACGACGAAGCGGTCAAGTGGTTCACGGCCAACGCCGCGTGGACCCTGGGCCTCGAGGATCGGATTGGCTCGATTGAAACCGGAAAGAACGCCGACCTTGTCCTGTGGTCGGCCAATCCGCTGAGCGTCTACGCGAGAGCCGAGAAAGTCTGGATCGACGGGGCGCTTCGCTTCGATCGCCTGGCTCCCGACAACTGGTGGCGCACCGACTTCGAGCTCGGCTACGTGCCTGCGATCCAGAAAGGACGGCAGTAACCATGCGTGTCACCCCAAATGCGCCGGCGCGTTGGCTGCGTGTGCGCGCCTCGCTGTTCGTGCTTCTGCTCACCATCCTGGCCGTGGCGACTCCCGCAGTCGCGCAGACCGTGGCGATTACCGGCGGCAAAGTGTTCCCGGTATCCGGGCCGCCCATCGACAACGGCACGGTCCTGATTGTCGACGGGACGATCACCGCGGTCGGCGCGAACATCGCCATCCCGGCCAACGCCACCCGGATCGATGCCCGCGGAAAATGGGTGACGCCGGGGCTGATCAACGCCTCCACGCGACTCGGTCTGGTCGAAATCGACGCGGTCGACGACACCAACGATGCCAGTGCCGGCGGGGATCGTCAGGTGGCTGCCGGTTTCCGTTCGTGGGATGGGCTCAACCCGGCCTCCATTCTCTGGGCCCCGGCGCGCAATGACGGCATCACCAGCGTGGTGTCGTTGCCCGGCGGCGGCTTGATTGCCGGACAGGCGGCGCTGGTGGACACGCGTGAAGGCGATCGCGCGGCGATGCTGCGCAAGGCGCCGGTCGCCATGGTGATCAATTTCGGCGAGGCCGGATCCGGGGGGACGCGGGCGCGCGGCGAAATGCTGATGCGGCTTCGCGAATTGCTGGTGGATGCCCGCACGTTCGCGGCCAGACGCGACGCGTTCGAGAACGCCGGCACGCGTTCGTTCGCGGCAGGCCGGATGCACCTGGACGCGCTGGCCGACGTGCTGGCGGGCAAGATGCCCGTGCTCGCCGACGTCGACCGAGCCGCCGACATCGCGACGGCGCTCGATCTGGCGGCCGAATTCAAGTTCCGCCTGATCATCAACGGCGGCGCCGAAGCCTGGCAGTTGGCCGATCGGCTGGCCAAAGAGCGGGTCGTCGTGCTGACCGGGGCGCTGGCCAACATCCCGTCGAGCTTCGCCACCCTTGGCGCGCGACAGGAAAATGCCGCCATCCTCCGCAAAGCCGGCGTCCCGATCGTCTTGACCGCCGATCGCGGCGAGACGTTCCGGGCGCGCACGATTCGGCAGCACGCCGGCAACGCGGTCGCATACGGCCTCCCCTGGGACGAGGCGCTGCGGGCCCTCACGCTCGCGCCGGCCGAAGCCTTCGGTGTCGCCGATGCGGTCGGAACGCTGCAGCCGGGCCGCGACGCCAACGTGGTGGTGTGGGACGGCGATCCCTTCGAGTTCACGACGCACGCGGTTCGCGTCCTCATCCGGGGGCGCGACGCCCGCACGCTATCGCGGGAGGATTTGCTGACGGCCCGGTATGCCAGGAAACAATGACAGCCGAGCGATGCGGAAGCGGATGGGGCGGTAGCCATCCGCTCGAGCCTGGCATGGCTCCCCACAGACACCCGGTAGAGGGGTGTTTCGTCAGCGCATGGGCGTCATACGAGCGATATCGGCGGGCTATGGCGCGTCGACGACGTCGCGCACTTTGGCGAGCAGCGCACCCATCGTAAACGGCTTCTGCAGGAACGCCACCCTCGAGTTCTCGACGCCATGGCGAATCACATCATCGTCGGTGTATCCGGACACGAACAGGGTTCGGAGGTCGGGGCGCTCGGCAACGAGATAAGAGGCCAACGCTTTGCCGCTCATTTCCGGCATCACGACGTCGCTCAACAGGAGGTCGATGCGTTGGGCACCGGCGCGTGCCGCCTCCAACGCTTCACGACCACTTGACGCTTCCAGCACGACGTAGCCCTGCTCTCGGAGCGCTCGCGCCATCAGGTGCCGCACAGAATGCTCGTCCTCGACGACGAGAATGGTCTCCACATTGTTCCGCCGCGCCGCCCATGTGCCCTCCGCCGGCGCCACTGTCGGCCCGGAGTCCTGTTCGGCGACCGCCGGAAAGCACACGGTGAATGTCGTGCCGGTACCGACTTCGCTCTCGAGCGTGATAAAGCCCCCGCTCTGCTCAACGATGCCATAGACGGTCGACAGCCCGAGGCCGGTCCCCTTGCCTGGCTCCTTGGTGGTAAAGAACGGTTCGTACAGCCGCGCCCGTGTCGTTTCGTCGATGCCGGCACCCGTGTCGGCAACCGTCAACGCCACGTACGAATCGGTCGGCCGGCCGCCGACTTCGTGCACCGAGCCCGAACGATCCGCGCGCCCGGTGCCGATCGTGAGCGTGCCACCACCCGGCATCGCGTCCCGGGCGTTGACCGCCAGATTCATGATCACTTGCTGGACCTGCCCGGGGTCGGCCTTGATCCACGCCGGGCTGGCCGCGTTCCGCACGGTCAGCACCACATCCTCGCCGATCAGTCGCCGCAACAGTTTGGTGGCGTCGGCGATCGCGTCATTCAGGTCCATCACCTTCGGCTGCAGGATCTGTCGCCGGCTGAAGGCCAGCAATTGGGCGGTCAGCGCCGAGGCGCGCGTGGCGGCGTCACGGATCACTTCCACGTCCCCGCGCCTCTCATCGTCGCCGCCGATGTCGCCGAGAATCATGTCGCTGTACCCGTTGATCACGGTGAGCAGATTATTGAAGTCGTGCGCGACCCCGCCGGCCAGCCGCCCGATGGCCTCCATCTTCTGCGACTGCCGCAATTGCTCGGAGAGCGCCAGGCGCTCGGCCTCGGCGCGGCGGCGCTCAGTGATGTCGCGGGCGATCGCCTCCACGCCAACCGGGGTCTGGTCCACCTTGATCACTCTCAAACTGACCTCAAGCGGCACGCGGCGCCCGTCGGCGGCGACGATTTCCCACTCGGCGGCGGGCGGGTCTGCGCCCTCACGAACGAGACCGAGCACCGCCACCAGCCGCGCCCGCAGCTCCGGTGCGGTCATCTGACTGATGTTCTGTCCGACAATGTCGTGCCTCGGGTACCCCAACACCGCCTCGCCGGCCAGGTTGATCGACTGCACGACGCCGTCGACGTCGAACGTGCAGATGATGTCGCGCGCCTGCTCGACCAACTCGAAGTAGCGCCGCTCGATCACGGCCTTGCTCTGTTGCTCCCGCTCGAGCGTGTCGGTCTGGATCCGCACGCGGCGCCGCAACGCCACGACCCAGCCCGACGCCGCGATCACCGAAACGGCCGTCATCAACACGAGCAACATCAAGGCGCGCCGGAGATTCCACCACGGCGGGAGGCGGACGACGACGATGTCGGCGGGCGTCCGGACGCGGAGCTTGAACCCATAGACGTCGCCGTCGGAATCGCGAAACTGAATGCACACGCCGGTCACGCGCAGGATGCTGTCGGGTTCCAGCGCGGCCATGCGGCCGCCATCATCGGCCCCGTCGAGCATCACTTGGAAGACCTGCTTGCCCGACTCGAGCGTGAGTTCCTGCACGTCTGGAGCCAGCGCCAGTTGCGTCAGCCGCGCCTCGATGCGGACCAGGCCAGAATCGTGCTCCGGGTCGAGCACGCTTGCCGGCGTCACGTCCTGCGCCACAGGGAGTGCGGCTGAATCGATGCGGCGATACACGGCATCGGCCAGCGCGGGCGCGCGCTGGATGAATTCCGGGAATCCGATCACGTCAACCCGGTCGCCGACCTTGACGGCCAGCGTGGCCGACGTGTCGGCATACAGATGTTTCCCGCCGTCGGTGATGAAGAGCCCCTGTCCGGGGCGGAACAGTTCGACCACGCCGCGCACGCGGATGCGATGCCCGAGGCTCTCGGCACGGCGACGCGTCAGCACGCTGGACAGCGCCACGACCGGCGTCTCCCACGGCGCCTGGGGCGCAGCCTTGTCGAGGGTCAGGAGCGTGAGGTCGGGAACAAAGATCACCGCTCCGATGAATTCGTGCGCGGCGTTGAACCGGGCGCTGCAGACGCCCCTGACGCGGATGTTCGAATCGACCAGATACTCTGGAAGCGGCCGTTGGTCGGGCATGTGCAGATGAACATTGACCCGCTCGTCTCCCGACGCAATCTCGGCGACCGCATGGTTCTTCCGCATGAGGACGGTCCGCACGATACCGCCAAGTTCGACCCACTGGCTGTCGCACATGCCAGAGACAATTTGCGACGGCGGCGGGCGCAAGGGCACCGGGAGCGGCGCCCGGCCGACCACCCGAATCTGTTTCGGCAGCACGGCCGGCGCCAGATCCCGGTGCCGGAAAATGCCGTCGACCACAATCACATCGCCCAGGTGCAAGTCGCGCCGACCGGCGGGCGGGACCACACGGACCCCGCCTGTCGAGTCCTGCACGAAGAATGCGTCCCAGACCGAATCGTACGCCGTCACGACGCCCGTGAGGCGGACCTGTCGAGGCGTCATGTCATCGCCTGCGGCCAGCGCGAGCACATCCTTCGCACGCGTCAGAACCGGCGGCACGGTCGGTGGCGCGGCGACCGCCGGCCTCGAACCGGCGACCAACGCACATACCAGGAGCGCCCACCACACCCGACCGGCAGGATTTCTCGCGCTCACGATCGGATCGACCCACGTCCGACCCCGTTGCCGCAACGCGGTGACCTGGCGCCCGGCACCGCGGGTCCGGCGGCCACCGCCGATCGAGCCGGGGACCATCTGATTCACTTGTCCCTCGTGGCAGGCACATCGTCCACACGACGGCCCGCCACCAATCCGGCGACCCAATCGCGCAACCGCACGCCTCCGGCTTCCAGCGAATAGAACTGCGGCCGGCGCAAGATCACGTGCACCTTTCCCGAAGCGGTAAACGCGCGGAACGCGGGCGAGGCGGCGCGGATATCGGCGTAGTTGCGCTCCAGCAGCGGATCCAGCACGGCGTTCGGCATGCCAATCTGCGCCAGGAAGAACACCTGGGTCTCGTCTTCCGCCGTATTCACCTGCGCCAGCCTGATCGTCGGATGATTGCGCGCTGTGGCCGTGTAGAGGGTCTCGAATCGGATGGCGCTGGTGTCGGATGGCACGTTGAACGCGAACCTGCGGAGCACCTCGATCGCACCCCAGGCCTCGAGCAGGCCCGGCACCGCCGGCGATCGATAGCCGCCCCCGCTGTCGCCGAGTTGGACGACGCGGGCCTTGGGATAGCGGTCGGCCAGACGGTCGGCGTAAAACGGCGTGGCGATGGCACCGGCGCTCTCACCGGCCACGAACACATCGCTCGGCGCCTTGACACGAGCCGACGCCCACTCGATGGCGGCCATGGCATTGCGATAGCCGTTGTGGTGGATGCGCACGCTCCTGGCGGCACCGGTATCACCCGCCCCCGGCGAAGCCGCACCGGAGTACACCGCCTCCTTGTCCCCCAAGTGCACGTCGCCGGTGCAATACGGCAGGAAGAGCACCGAGTAGTCGGCGAGCGGGTTTCCAGCGTTGCCCAGGTCGAAGATCCCGGAGGGTTTCGGGTCGTCGCCTGCATCGACCGCCGGGTCGTAGGTAGGTTGCTGACCAAGATCGCAATTGCCGTAGCGCCAGCAGGCGCCGCCGCCCTGGAAGTAGACCATCAGCTTGTCGGGACTGGCGGTGCGAAAGTAGAACGAGTACGGGCCGCCTTGCGAACAGACAGTGCCCTCGCCCCCGGGAATCTTGGCCCAGCGTTTCTCGGACTCGGCTGCAGCACGGCTTGTCGCGGCCAGTTGGGCGCCGGCGCCGACCGATGGAAGCAGTCGGACCGCCGCGGCCAGCAGCGCCACCATCACGATGAAGCGGCGGCGATGGATCGATCGTCGTCGCGGTGCCTCATCGGCGGCACGCCTGGCGCGCCTCACGTGACGGGCCCCTGCTCGGGCGGCAGATCAACCTTCTTCAAGCACTCCGGGCAGATCCCGTGCGTAAACTCGGCCTCAGAATGTTCATGGACGTATGCCTCGAGTTGCCGCCAGGAGCCGGCGTCATCGCGGACTTTCCTGCACCACGAACAGACCGGAAGCAGGCCGGTCAACACCCGGACGCGAGCCATCTCTTCGGCCACGCGCCGCTTGAGATCCTGTTGGCGGGCGCGGAGACTGCGAACCCGCCATTCAAAGGCTCCGGCGGCCATCGCCACCAGCATGACGCCGGACACGGCATAGAACCAGATGGTCTGCCAGAAGTACGGGGTCACCGAAAACTCGAGCGGCGCGCCCGCCTCACCCCACACGCCGTCCTCGTTGGCCGCACGAACGACGAAGCGATAGTGACCGGGCGCCAGCGCCGAATAGTGCGCCGTGCGATCCGCGCCGGCCTCGAAGAACTCGGGGTCCAGTCCTTCGAGCCTGTGCTGAAAGCGCACGCGTTCCGGTGCGGCGAAATTGGGCGCGGTGTAATGAATCTCGATGTGCCGAGTGCCGGCCGGCAGCGCCAACGGTCCGTCCAACGATGGTCGCCCGCCATCGACGACAATCTCCTCGACCGAGACACTCGGAAGCCGTTGGTTGAGTCTGGATCGCGCCGGATCGACGACGGCGACGCCGGCGATGGTCGGGTACCAAATCCGGCCGTCGCGTCCGACCCAGGCAGAGGGCTGCAGGCCTCCGCTGCACTCACGGTCGCGCAACCCTTCGGCCTCCGTGACGGCCACCGCCCGAAGCAATCCCGACCGCCCAGAGGCCGCCTCATCCAAATCCGCCCGGGTGAATCCGAAGATGCCCTGCCCAGACGAAACCCAGTACCGGCCATCCCTGTCTGTTACCACCGAGAGCACCGAATCGCTGGGCATGCCCTGCTTGGAGGTCACCGAGACGAGGTGGCCGCCGCGGAGCCGCTGGAGCCCCGAGTCGGTGGTGGCCAGCCACAAGGTGCCGTCGGCATCGGCGTGGATCGCGTTGACATAGTCGGCGTGCGGCTTCCCGCCGATGAGGACCCGCCGCACGACCCCACCCTCCATGCGCGCCAGGCCGGACGTGGTGCCCACCCACAGCACTCCCGGCGATGCTTCCAGCAGCGAGGTGACCGTAATCTTCCGGTTGTCTTCGGTCGGCAGCGACGTGGCGACATCGTTCTCCATGCGCATCAGCGCCGTCGAGGTGCCAATCCAGACCTTGCCGCTTGTGTCTTCGAGCATGCAGCGAACCAGGTCATCGCCGAACGGCTTCGCAATACATGTCGTACGACCATTGGCGAGACGGCAGAGACCGTGCCATTCGGTGGAAAACCAGATGCGTCCGGCACGGTCCTCGAACAGCGCGTAGATGTTCTCCTTGTCGAAGCTTCTCTCCAGCCCGGCACGGGCCGCGCGGGTTCCGACCAGACGGTTGAGTCCTCCGCCGTCGGTCGCCGCCCAGACCGATCCATCGCGTCCTTCGAGCACGGTCCAGACGACCTCGTGCGTCAGACCCTGCGCCGCCCCGAAGACGGTGGCACGTCCGTCCCGCAGGCGCGCCAATCCGCCCGCTTCGGTCCCCACCCAGAAGTTTCCGTCGAGATCCTCGGCCAGCGAAGAGATGTGCTCGTCGGGCAGCCCGGCCGAGCGCCCCATCAGATCGGGGCTGCCACCGGCCACACGAAGGAGACCATCACGTGTGCCGGCCCAGACGTTGCGGTCGCGGTCCTCGAACAGCGCCATGACGACTCTCGCGCCCGCGGCAGCCACGCGCTCGAAACGCCCGCCCGCATCGCGCCGCGCGATGCCCTGGCCGGTGCCGACCCACAGCACGCCCTCCCGGTCGGCCAGCACCGACAACGCGTCATTGGAAATCAGCCCATCCCGAGCCGAGTAGACGGCTGCAACTTTCCCGTCCTCGAGACGGGCGATTCCAGCGTTGGTGGCCAGCCACAGCACTCCGGACGCATCAACGCTCAACGCGCGATAGCGATCGCCAGGCAGGCCCTGTTTGGGGCCCATGCTCGTGGCGCGCGATCCCTCGACGCGCCAGATCGCCTGCGCGGTCACGGCCCAGATGGCGCCATCACGTGCTTCGACAATGGAGAGGACCGACGTGGCGGGCCCGCCTTCAACAGCGGTGAATGGAGTGTTGCCCCGCGCCGATCCGACCACGAGCCCGCGGAACGTGCCGACCCACAGCCTGCCATCGCGTCCTTCGCAGAGCGACAGGACATTGTCGGTTGGCAGGCTCGGCGACGTCTTTCGTCCGTAGGATGTGAAGTGGAAACCATCAAACCGAAGAAGCCCATCGGGCGTCGCGATCCAGAGGTATCCGGTGCGCGACGGCAGGACCGCCTTCACCCATGATCCTGGAAGGCCCTCGCGCTTCCCCCAGATACGCAGGGTGTATTGATCGGGGGAACGGTGAGCGTCGAGGGCAAACAGGGGCGACAAGGCACCCACGGCGGTCAGGATGGCCAGCAAACCGAATACCGCGCCGGCGAACCGGCGGGCGGCCGGCAGCCCCGGACTCCCGCCTCGAGGGCGCGGTTCGGGGTGCGTGGTGACGCTGGGGGAAGTCGGCAACGGTCCACCTCCGTTCGCTCGCTGGTGCGGTGACGTTTCGTCTTCGTCGGCGCCAGCCAGACGCCGGACAGCCCCGAGCGGTGGCTGACTCCCTAGCCGAAGTACAGATAGTACGCCCAGTAGACCACCGGCAGCATCACGCCCATCGACGTCAGCCAGGCGCCTCGGCCCGTGATGCCGAGTTTGCCCTTGAGCACGAACATCCCGGTGATCGCCAGCACGACCAGCGCGATGGCGTAGAGGTCAGCGATGAACGTCCAGATGCGCTTGGGCGTGTTGAGATGCATCTGGTTCATCTCGAACAGCACCGGCCGGGAGCGCGACTGTTCGACGATGACGTTGCCGGTGGGCAGGTCGATGGAATAGATCTGCTGCCGGAAGAAGAGTTGCAGCGTCTCGGGATTGGGCCGGAAGGCGTTTCGTGGCTGCTCGCTCAGCGACAGCTTCCGAAGCGCCTCCCGGATGATCTCGGCCCGCTCCGTGGCGGCGATGGGATCGATGCGTCTGGCGGTTTTTTCGACCGCGTACGACGGGTTCCAGTCGGCCTTGTGGTTGACGGCGACGCCGGACACGCCGTAGACAACCGTGAGCCCGACCGCCAGATACCCGATGTCCCGATGCAGGACCGTATTGAGATGCCGCCAGTTCACGCGAGACGTCTCCGTCCGAACCTCGATTAGAAGATCTCGGCGGCCTCGCCCTTGATCATGATGACGGTCTTGGGACCGGTGATGCTCTTCGGATCGAACGGCTTCTTGCTGGCCGCGTCCTTCCCCATCTCCTTGCCCATCTCGTGATTCATGCCGGCGCCCATCCCGGTGCCCATGCCCGCGCCCGTGCCGGTGCCCTTCTCCTTGGACGACTCCTTGGCCATTTCCTTGCCGGCCGCGATCTGTTCCTCGACGCTCAGCACGGTGACCGAAATCACGCCCTCGACGGTCCCGGTCAGGCCCTTGGCGTCCATCGGAAACACGATCACGCCATCGTCGACCTTGAACCGGATCGACTGGAATTCCTTGTCGCTGCCGATCGCAATCCAGCAGCCCTTCTCCGAGCACACGTCGACCACCGGACCCTGCACCTTTACGCGCTTGCCGTTGAAGGCGTCGGGCTTGGCGAAGATGTCCGACACCTTCGTGGTTTCCTTGATCGTGAGGGCCTTGCCGTATTTCTTGCCAGCCGCCGCCGTTGCGATCGTCCCGCACACCAGCACCAGCACCAGCGCCATCGAGAGAGCCATTCGACGCATAAATGAATCCTCCTGAAAATAAGTGAACACGACGACAGGGGGTACAGTTTACCTCAGGGATTCGGAACCGTGTCGGCGGCGTCGCGGCGTAGTAAAATGCCCGCGGCGACCGTCGCGATCGCACAGGTCTGGCCGGTGTGCTGAGCTTCGCGCCTCGTGTTTCGGATTTCGTGTCACCCCATTTGAATGGAGGCTTCAATGATCGACACCCTATGTCGCGCCCCCCGTCTCGCTCGCGGTGCCAGTTGGCTGGCTTCACTTTCGTCGGTGGTGGCACTGGCCACTGTCGTGGTTGGACTGCCGGCGCTCGCGGCGGCGGCCGAACCGGACGGCTCGATTGGCGGGCTCAAGGTCAAGTACGTGGATGTGAAGGGCGTCAAAACGCGCTACTACGACACCGGAACCGGTGATGTCGTCGTCATGATTCATGGGGGATTTGTGGCCGGGTCGTCGACGGCCAACGTGTTCTCACGCAACATTCCCGGCCTGGCGAAGCGGTTCCGCGTGATCGCGCCGGACCGGCTCGGCTGCGGCCTCACGGGCAATCCGGCTGACAAGGACTATACGACGCCTGCGCAGGTGGCGTTCATGTACGAGTTCATCCAGACGTTGAAACTTGGCAAGGTGCATCTGGTCGGCCATTCGGCTGGCGGCGCGGTTGCGTTCTTTCTGGCGGCCGAGCATCCCGAGATCGTCAAGACGCTGAGCGTGCTGGGCGCGGGCCCGCAGAGCACAGGCGTGGACTATGGCGAGATGCGGATGGATCTGTCCCAGTGCCCCAACCAGGACGTGTACGAAGGGCTCAAGTGCCGCGTGGAAAAACTTGGATGGACGCCCACCGCGTTCGACCCGGAGTACTGGAAGGCCGACGAGTTCATGGCCACCCAGCCCAAGTCGCGCGAGGCGCGCGACCACATTACGGCCGCCACCAAGGCCAATCCGTCGGCGGCGCAGACGCCGGAGTATCGCGACAAGCTGCTCGCACTCGCCAGGAACGGGGGCGTCTCGATGCCGATTCTGCTCGTCGCCGGCAAGCAGGACGTGCTCGACTGGAAGAAGAGCGAGGCCACGGCGTCGCTGCCGCGTGAACTCGCGTTTTTTGACACGGTCGGCGCGAAGAACGCGAAGGTGAAGATGCTGATCTACAACGAAGGCGGGCACTTCATGTATCGCGAGTACCCGGAGCAGTTCAACAGCGACCTGATCACCTTCATCGATCTGTGGACGCCGAA
>JBAXOX010000087.1:0-16424 GCA_037133015.1 Acidobacteriota bacterium | reverse complement strand
AGCGAGCGCGGCGATAGCTGGCGAGTCGAAGGGGCAAATCCGGACGGCGCCTCCAATTTCACGTATCCACCGTCAACTCTGGAAGGGCTAACGACAGGGGCGGTGATGTAACCCCGTGCTGGAATGGTGCGATACTAGGCCGAACCCGATGGTATGGTTTCAGAAGACGCGCTCCTTCTCGACGAGTTGACACCGCTGGGATTTCGCGTGCGGTGTTCGGTCGGTTACTGGGAGAGAATCGTCTCCATCAAGCATCCGGCGATGCGGGACCGGCTTGACGACGTTCGGATGACCTTGAGCCAACCGGACGAGATCCGCCGAAGCCTCCGTGACCCGGATGTGCTGTTGTTCCACAGGGTGGTCAGTCCCCGGTGGGTGTGCGGTGTGGTGAAGAAGTCCGACCAGGCGGGGTACCTGATAACCGCCTATCCGGCCGACAAGATCAAGCGGGGTGACGTGATATGGACAAAGTGAGGGTCTACTACGACGCCTTCGCCAAGACGCTGACGGTGTGGCTGGGCGATCCCGAGACAGAGTACGTCGTAGAAGAAGCCGACGATGACACCGTGTTCATGAAGGACGCCGCCGGTCGTATTATCGGTTTCGAGAAGTTGAATGTGGCTCTCAGTCCGGGTTCCCAGGGACTTACGGTCGAACTGGTCAATTCGTCCGCAGCGTAAGATCGCTCCTGCCCGGGCCGGCGAGCGCCGGCCACGAGTTGGAGTGAGGGCCAGGCAATGAACTCTACATCGGGCCTGACGAGAAGGGGTTTCGGATCAAGAAAGGGCGGACCTCCCGTCTGATCTTCGTTGCGGATGAGGGTGGATATCTTTAAGGTTGTTTCGAAGAAGTAACTCCATATCTGCAAAACCTCCATTCTCCGATTCAAATCCCGCCGGCGCCTCCACCTTCACGTTGAACCCTGAGCGAGCGCGGCGATAGCCGGCGAGCCGAAGGGGCAGCCTCCACCTTTCCTTCGGAGACGTGCGAACCTGGGCCCCGAGGGTGGCCTTCAGCGGTTCAACGTGAACTGGTCGAGAACCTGGTGTACGCGCGGGTACGCAGGATAGAAGGACCGACGCTGAGCGCACCTCCAGTTCCCGTATGGCATCAGCTCTGCGCCCGCCCGCGCTGACTGCGGACGCCAGATAGACCGGCAACCTCCGTTGCTGGGCGCGCGCGGTTGTTCTCGACTACAATTCCGCTTGGATCGCGGCACTGCCTCCGGAGGGTGGCAAACCATGACGCTGGCCCCCAGCCCCGCCTACCGGCCCACTGTCCTGGTGGTCGACGACACGCCAGACAACGTGATGCTGCTGTCCGCCCTGCTGAAGGACACGTACAAGGTCAAGGTTGTCAACTCCGGCGAGAGGGCCATCAGGGCCGTGCAGGGCGCCGCCAAGCCCGACCTCGTGCTCCTCGACATCATGATGCCCGGCTTGTCCGGGTACGACGTCATCGCCGAATTCAAGGCCAACCCCGCGACGCGCGACATCCCCGTGATCTTCCTGACCGCCATGACGGCGACCGAGGACGAGAAGAAGGGGCTGGAAATGGGGGCGTCGGACTACATCACCAAGCCGATCTCCCCGCCGATCGTCATGGCGCGGGTCAAGACCCAGCTGGAGAACAAAGCTGCCGCCGATCTGCTGCGGGGCCACAACGCGTACCTTGAGGCCGAGGTCAGCAAGCGCACCCGGGAGTTGTCCGCCATCCAGGAGGTGACTATCCTGACGATGGCATCCCTGGCCGAGACGCGAGATTCCGACACCGGCAACCACATCCGGCGGACGCAGCATTACGTCAAGCTTCTGGCAGAAAAACTTCGGACGCATCCCCGATTCGAGGACGCACTGTCGGCCGACACCATCGAGATGCTCTACAAGTCGAGCCCGCTGCACGACATCGGCAAGGTGGGCATTCCCGATCGGATCCTTCTGAAGCCCGGGCGCCTCTCCGCCGACGAATTCGAGATCATGAAGACCCATACGACCCTGGGTCGAAATGCCATCGAACAGGCCGAAGCGCAACTCGGGCTGACGGTGGAGTTTCTCCGGTTGGCCAAGGAAATTGCCTACTGCCACCAGGAGAAGTGGGACGGCACGGGGTATCCGGCCGGCCTGCGCGGCGACGCGATCCCGGTTTCGGCCCGCCTGATGGCGGTGGCAGACGTCTACGACGCGCTGATCAGCCGGCGCATCTACAAGAGCGGCATGCCGCACGCACAGGCTGCGGCGATCATCGTCGAGGGCAGGGGGCTCCACTTCGACCCCGACGTGGTCGACGCCTTCGTCGAATTGCAACCAGAGTTCCGGTTGGTTGCGGAGCGCTTTGCCGACTCCGATCAGGACGTGGCGGAGAAAGCCAGGCAACGGGCGCGGCTGAGAGGCGAGTCAGGCCCGGGGGGCGGGCCGACGGCGGGCGACGTGGTGGGCGCGCCCAGGCGCGAGGGCGGCGGCCACTCTGACGACGACGCCATGCCGGCGCGCGGCGTCGCGGCGTGGGTCGGTCGGCTGTTCCCTGGGAAGCGTGCGCAGGCGCTCGACGCGTTGCGGGCGCAGGTCCAGGCGCAGGAGGCCGAGCTCGACATGCTTCGCTCGTCGTTGGCGCAGCAGCACGACGACCTCACGGCCAGTCGCGCGCGCCTGATGCAGGCCGAGGTCGCCATCCGGGAGGCGAAGATCGCGGCGGAAGATGCCGTCAAAGCGAAGGGCGATTTCGTGTCCAACATGAGCCACGAGATTCGCACGCCGATGAACGCCATCGTCGGCATGGCGCACCTGGCGCTGGAGACCGACCTCACCGCCCCGCAGCGCAACTACGTCCAGAAGATCGATTCGGCAGCCAAGAGCCTGCTCGCCATCGTCAAGGATGTCCTCGACTTCTCCAAGATCGAAGCCGGCAGGATGACCATCGAGCGTTCCGACTTCTACCTCGAGGACGTGCTGGAGCACCTTGCGGACCTGTCGGTTTCCAAGGCGCAGGACAAGGGCCTGGAACTGCTGTTCGACGTGGGAACCGAAGTGCAGACCGCCCTGGTCGGCGACCCGCTGCGACTCGGACAGGTGATTCTCAATCTGGTGAGCAACGCCATCAAGTTCACCGAGAAGGGCGAGGTCGCGGTGGGCGTCCACAAGGTCGCCGACGAGCCCGACGGGGTGCGGCTGCGCTTCGACGTGCGCGACACCGGCATCGGGATTCCCGCGGAGCACCGCAAGAAGTTATTCGCCGCGTTCGCGCAGGTTGATGGCTCCACGACACGGAAGTACGGCGGCACCGGGCTCGGCCTGATCATCTGCAAGCGCCTGGTGGAGATGATGGGCGGCGAGATCGCCGTGGCGAGCGAACCGGGCGTCGGCAGCACGTTCTCGTTCACGGGCAGGTTCGGTGTGCAGACCGAGCAGCCGACCCTCTCGGTGAGCGCCGAGGACGTGGAGGGCCTGCGTATTCTGGTCGTGGACGACAATGCCAGCGCCCGGGAGATCCTCCAGGGACTCCTCACGTCCCTGAAGTTCAGCACGACGGCGGTCAGAAGCGGCGCAGAGGCGATCGCCGAACTCGAGCAGGCGCAACTCGAGCACACGCCGTACGGGCTGGTCCTGATGGACTGGCAGATGCCCGGCATGGACGGCCTGGAGACGGTCAGGCGGATTCACGCCAACAGCAAGCTGGCGCCGACGCCGGCCTTCGTCATGGTGACCGCCTACAGCCGGGACGAGTTGCTGCAGCAAGCTGCGGGCGTACAGATCGACGGAATGCTGGCGAAACCGGTGAGCCCTCCCAATCTGCTCGACAGCATTCTCAACGCCCTTGGCAAGGACGCCACGTCGCGCCCGCGCCGGCCTGAAAAACGGGTCAGCCATCAGGTGGCAGCCAATCGCGTGGCGGGGGCCCGGCTGCTGCTGGTGGAGGACAACGCGGTGAGTCGCGCGTTGGCGGTGCAACTGCTGACGGGCGAGGGCCTGCGGGTCGATGTGGCCAAGAACGGTGCCGAAGCGGTGGAGAAGGTCGCCGAGGCCGACTACGACGGCGTGCTGATGGACTGCCAGATGCCGGTGATGGACGGGTTCGAGGCCACCCGAAGGATCCGGCAAAATCCGCGCTTCTCCGAACTGCCCATCGTCGCCATGACGGCGAACACCACGCAGGGCGATCGGGAAGAGTGCCTCGCCGCCGGCATGGACGACCACATCTCCAAGCCGATCGATGTGGAGAAGCTGTTTCTGACCTTGGCGAGGTGGATCCG
This sequence comes from Acidobacteriota bacterium, assembly GCA_037133015.1. Classification (GTDB taxonomy): domain Bacteria; phylum Acidobacteriota; class Vicinamibacteria; order Vicinamibacterales; family JAKQTR01; genus JBAXOX01. Next base: position 12,178 of record JBAXOX010000087.1, on the reverse strand, counting down.
GCCAAAGTGGTCGGCCGTGGGCGCCACGCTTCGTCGGGCCGACACCGGAAACGACACCGTGCCGGCCATCCCGGGATTGGACCTCGACGGCGCGTTGGCACGCGTAGGTGGCAGCGCGACGTTGCTGCGCATGCTGCTTGGTCGCTTCGCCGAAACGCAAGACGGCGTGGTGGGACGCATTCGGACAGCGGTGGAGAACCGCGAGGTCGAGGCCGCCGTCCGCGAAGCACACATGGTCAAGGGGCTGGCGGGCAATATCGGCGCCGCGGCCATGGCCAGGCGGGCTGCCCAGGTCGAGGAGCTGCTGAAGCGGCCCGAACGCGAGGGCCTCGACCACGCGCTTCGGGAGATGGACGCGGAGCTGAGAAGTCTGCTGACCAGGCTTGCCGGGGCCTTCGCCGACTCCGGCGCTGGGGCCGTCCGGCCGACAAGTCTCCCGGCAGCGCCGGTAGACAGGGCCGTCCTCGAGGCCGACCTGCGCACACTGAACAGTTTGCTGACGGACCTCGATCCTGGCGCCGGCGGGGCCGCGGATGGACTCGCCAGCCGCCTCGTGGTGTTGGGCCAGGGGCAGGCTGCTCGCGATCTGGTGAGATTGGCCGGCGACTTCGACTACGACAGTGCGCAGCAAAAATTGGCCGATATCGCGCTCGCGCTGGGCGTCGCCCTGCAGAGGGAGTGACAGGCATGGCTGCTCGCATGTGTGTTCGGCGCCTGCTGCCCACGTTCGGGGCCGTTGCCCTCCTCGGCTGGATTGTCGCCGCGTCTGCCGCCGGTCGGCCTCGTCCCGTTCCTGCCGGATCGGGTGCCGGGCCGGCGATTGCGCCGCAGGCGGCGGCTCCGGCGCCGAGCCCGTCGAGCGTGTTCACGCGCGAAGCCGGTCTGCCGTTCCTCCGCGTCTTCAGCCCCAAGGAGTACAAGGCCGAGAGCCAGAACTTCGCGATCGTCCAGGATCGCCGTGGAGTGATCTACGCCGCCAATGTCAATGGCGTGTTGGAATTCGATGGCATTCGATGGCGTCTGATCCGGATCGCGAACGGGATTGCCGTGCGCTCGCTGGCAACCGACGGTTCGGGTCGTGTCTATGTCGGGGCCATCGGCGAATTGGGTGTCCTGGAACCGGATGCCCTCGGGCAGATGAGCTATGTCTCGTGGCTGGATCGGATTCCCGTCCAGGACAGGGGTTTCACGTCCGTCTACCAGACGTTTGCCACCAAGGACGGAGTCGTGTTCGGTACCTCGGGCCGGATCTTCCGCGTGGGATCGGCGGTGAGGGTGTGGAAGGCGCACACCGCGTTTCAGCGGGTGTTCCAGGCGGGGGAGCGCCTCTTCGCCCGCGAGGAGGGACGCGGTCTTCTCGAACTCGTCATCGACGAGTGGAGGCTGCTTCCCGGGGGAGCCGATTTCGCCGACGAGAGGATCGCCGCGGTGATGACTTGGGATGGTGGCGCCCAGGTACTCGCGGCCACGCGGACCAAGGGCATCTTCTTCTACGACGGGTCTACCTTCCGCCCGTTTCCCACGGAGGCGGACGCGGCCCTGAAACAGGACCTCGTGAACGGTGCCGTCCGCTTGCGGAATGGGAGCCTGGCCTTGGGAACCAGTCTCGGCGGCCTGTACGTGTTGGATGTGCGGGGGCGCGTCGAAGCCCACCTGACGCGCGCGGAAGGTCTGCCGAATTCCAGTGTCTACGCCGTGTACGAGGATCGTCAGGGGGGACTGTGGATGGGCCTCGCGATCGGCATCGCCCGGGCCGCGCACGGACTTCCCATCACCGTCTTCAACGAGCGGAACGGCCTTGAAGCCACGGTGCTTGCGCTGCGGCGGCATGCGGGCGCCCTGTTCGCGGCCACGGGCCAGGGCCTCTCTCGATTGGAGACGCGACCGGGCGGGGGCGCGCGATTGGTCCGCTACCCCAAGATCACCTCTCAAACGTGGGCGTTGCTCGATAACGGCGCGACGCTCCTGGTCGCCAACACACTCGGCGTTTACGAGGTGCACGATGGCGCTCCCAAACTCGTGCGGCCTTCGTCGACACCCTCGGTGGCTTTGTATCGATCCACTCGGAGTCCGTTCCGGATCTTCATCGGGCTGCAGGACGGTCTGGCTTCCATGCGATGGGAGAGGGGGCGCTGGATAGACGAGGGCAGAATCGCTGGGGTGACCGAGCAGGTTCGCACGGTGTTGGAGACGCCGGATGGGCGGCTGTGGCTGGGGACCGACTCGGCGATGGTCTTACGCCTCAGTTTTCCGTCCGATCCGACAGTTCTGGTGCCTCGGGTCGAACGTTTCGGGAAGGCCCACGGGCTTCCCGACGTCGGACCCAACAGCGTGAACGCGCTGGACGGGACGCCGGTGTTCGCCACGCGGGCGGGCGTGTTCCGCTTCGACGAGGCCAGCCGGCGATTCAGCGAGGATCTGCGGTTTGCGCGCCTGTTTCCAGACGGGCCACGGTGGGTGTCGAGTGCGACGAAAGATCCGCAGGGCTGGATCTGGATGCATTCGATCGACCAGGCGAGGGGCCTTGAAGAGACCGGGGCGGCTGTGCCTGGCTCCGACGGTTCGTATAGCTGGGAGCCCAGACCCCTGAGACTGTTCGCCGGGGCCTCCATCGAACCGATCCTCTGCGATGAGGCTGGCGTGATGTGGTTCGGAGGTGCCGACGGCCTGTTCCGCTTCGATCCGCGTGTTCCGAAAAGCTACGAACAACCGCTCCGGGTGCTGCTGCGGAAGGTCTCGGGGCCGGGTGGCAGGGTGTATTTCGGCGGAGCGGGCCCGGAGGACGCGCCGGTGCTCGGCCCCACCGACAACGATCTGCGCTTCGAGTTTGCGGCGCCGAACTTCGAGGGCCTGGAGGCCAACCGGTTTCGCGTACTCCTGGAGGGCGTTGACAAGGACTGGTCTGCGTGGAGCGCCGAGGCCTACCGGGACTACTCGAATATCCGGGAGGGGACATACCGGTTCCGTGTTCGTGCGAGAAATCTGTACGGGACGCTGAGCGATGAGACGTCCTACGGTTTCCGGATCCAGCCGCCGTGGTTCCGCACCTGGTCGGCCTACGCAGGTTACCTCGTGCTGCTGGTCGCCGGTGTCTATGGAGTGGTTCGCTGGCGGCTTCGGGCGTTGGAACTCGACAAGCGGCGGCTCGAGGCCAAGATCGCCGAACGCACCGAGGACCTGCTGCTGGAACGCCAGAGGGCGGAGGACGCCACCCAGGCCAAGAGCGAATTCCTCTCGAACATGAGCCACGAGATTCGCACGCCCATGAATGCGATCATCGGCATGACGCACCTGACGCTGGAGACGACCCTCACGGCCCGGCAACGCAACTACATCGGGAAGGTCGATGCGGCCGCCCAGAACCTGCTGGGCATCATCAACGACATCCTCGACTTCTCCAAAATCGAGGCGGGGAAGCTGCGGTTCGAGCGCGCCAACTTCGACCTCGAAGACGTGATGGAGTTGCTCGCCGACCTGTCGGCCATCAAGGCGCAGGAAAAAGGGCTGGAGCTGCTCTTCGACATGGGGACCGACCTGCCGACCGCGCTGGTAGGCGATTCGTTGCGGCTCGGGCAGGTGCTGATCAACCTGGTCAATAACGCGATCAAGTTCACCGAGAAGGGCGAGGTCGCGGTGGGCGTGCACAAAGCCGACGACGTGCCGGGCGGTGTGCGCCTGCGCTTCGACGTCCGCGATACCGGCATTGGCCTCACCGAGGAGCACCGCACCAGGCTCTTCAGCGCGTTCACCCAATTGGATGCGTCCACCACCCGCAAGTACGGCGGCACCGGGCTTGGCCTGATCATCTGCAAGCGCCTGGTGGAGATGATGGGTGGCGAGATCGGCGTGGTGAGCAAGCCGGGCGCCGGCAGCACGTTCTTTTTCACGGCCCGCTTCGGCGTGCAGACCGATCAGCCGAGCCGGTCGGTCAGCCCCGAGGACGTGCAGGGACTGCGCATCCTGGTGGTCGACGACAACGCCAGCGCCAGGGGCATCCTGCAGGGCATCCTCACCTCATTCAGGTTCAGCGCGACCGCTGTCAGGAGCGGCGCCGACGCCATGGCCGAACTGGCCGAGGCGCAGCGCGAAGGCAGGCCCTACGGGCTGGTGCTGATGGATTGGAAGATGCCGGAGATGGACGGGCTCGAGACGGTGCGGCGCATTCGCGCTGCCCCGGCGTTGTCGCAGACGCCGGCCTTCATCATGGTCACCGCGTACAGCCGCGACGAGTTGCTGCACCAGGCCGCGGGCGTGCCGATCGAGGGGGTACTGGTGAAGCCGGTGAGTCCGCCCAGCCTGCTCGACAGCATTCTCAACGCACTCGGCAGGGAGGTGACGGGGCGTTCGCGGCGGCACGCTCACCAAGCCAGTTACCAGCAGGCCGCGGAGCGGGTCGCCGGGGCCCGCCTGCTGCTGGTCGAAGACAACGCGGTCAATCAGGAAATGGCCCTGGAGATCCTGACCGGCGCGGGTGTGCGGGTGGAGGTCGCCAGCGACGGTGCCGAGGCGCTTCGGAAGATCGAGCACGGCGACTACGACGGCGTGTTGATGGACTGCCAGATGCCGGTGATGGACGGCTTCGAGGCCACACGCGCCATCCGGCAGGACGCCCGGTTCGCGGCCCTCCCGGTTCTGGCGATGACGGCCAACGCCATGGCCGGCGATCGTGAACGGTGCCTGCGCGCCGGCATGAACGACTACATTGCAAAGCCGATCGACGTGGTGCAGTTGTTCCTGACGTTGGCCAGGTGGATTCAACCCCGGCAGTCGGCCGTCAGCGTCCGCCCGGCGGCGACCGCTGCGCCGATCCGTCGCGTGCCCGCCATTGCCGGTCTGGATCTCGACGGCGCGCTGGAGAGGGCCGGCGGCGATGCCGCGCTGTTGCGCAAATTGATCGTCCGCTTCGCCGAGACCCAGGCCGGCGTCGTGGGCCGTATCGCCGCGGCGATCGAGCATGGCGATCTCGATACCGCGGTCCGCGAGGCGCAGACGGTCGAAGGGTGGGCGGGCAACATCGGCGCCGGAGCCGTGGCCGGGCGTGCCGCGCTGGTCGGGGATGCGCTGAAGCAGAGCGGGTCCGAGGGCGTGGCCGATGCGCTTCAGGCGATGGACGTCGAGTTCGAAAGCCTGCTGACCCGGATCGCGGCGGTGCTCGAGGTCTCCGACGAAGCGGGCGAGCAACCGGCGGACGTTCCGGCGGGAAACGAAGACAGGCCGGCGCTCGAACGCGAACTGCGCGCGCTCGACGCGCTGCTTGCGGACCTCGATCCGGATGCGGGCTCAGTGGTGGAGGGGCTCGCGAGCCGGATCGCGGCGCTCGGCCGGCGCGACGCTGCCCGCGACCTGGTGCGACTGACCGGCGACTTCTCGTACGACGCCGCCCGAGAACGTCTGGCCGACATCGCGGCCGAGCTCGACATCACGCTGTAGCCGCATTTCTCGACATCGCAGGACGCGGCCGGCTCGGCGTCGAGCTTGCGTGAGACCTCCTCGCGAATCGCGGCGCGCGGCTCCTCCGGCATCCCGTTGATGTGGCAATCGATCGCGGCGGCGAGCCTGCGCGCGGCGTCCGCGTTGTACCGCATCGGGCTTCAGGCTCGCGCCTCGCGCGACCGGTGGGTCCGTCGGCACACTCGTGCAATTGGCGAGGACCGCGCTACGCGTGTCCGGAGCGTGACCACGCGGCTGGGTCGCTCATGATGAAGAGCAGTTCTGTTAAGAACCCACCAGACGTGGTCCCCCACCAACATGGCGAACACCTGTTCGGTTGACGGCCGCGAAACGTTCTGCTCTAATCCGAACCGAGCTTCAAACAGGAAAAAGTTTTATGAAATCGTGGGTGAGGACTGCCGGTTCGTTCGTCATGGTGCTGCTGTTTGTCAGCGGCTGCGCCATGATCGCCTACGCACGCTGGACGCAGCCGATTGCGGATGCCGACGCCGCAATGGCCGCTGGTGACGTCGGGCGCGCGCTCGCATCATATGTGGAAGCGGAAAAGCAGTTCGACGCGCTGCCGCCGCTCAAGCGGATGATGGCATCCGAATACGATCGCGTCGTGGGCAATCAGCTCCAGTTGCTCTTTCACACCGACCGCAACGAAGAGACGGTCGAGAAGGCGGCGCGTGCGCCGGAGGGCGCCAACCCGCACTTCTGGGCAGCGGCCGCCAGCTTCGAGCAGGGCCGCGTCGAGGACGACCCGGCCGCCAGACTGTTGTGGTTTGGCCGCGCCCAGCAGGAATTGATCAAGGCGGTGGCCGCCGCGCCAGACGATTGGGATGCCAAATACGATCTGGAGCTGGCCTTGCGCCTCACCTTTGAAATTCGCCGACGGCCCCAGACGCCTCCCGGCGACGTGATGAAACTGCTCAGGCCGGATCCGGCGCCTGGGTCGGCTCCGACCAAGCGGGCAGGCTGAGTCGGCCGTCCATGAGATTTCTCCGCCCCAACATGCTCGAGTGGCTGCTCATCGTGCCGGCGATCGTCGCCTGCCTGATGATTCAGCACTACTACCGGCGTCGGGTGAGTCGCGCCTCTCCGATTGCGCCGCGGTTCCTCGCCCTGTCGCGCCGCACCCGCGGCCGCACCCGCGCCGCCACGCTGGCGGCGGCGGTGATCTGCGCCGGGGCCATGGTCTTCGCCCTCTCCCAGCCCCAGGTGAACGTGGCCTCGCGCGATCCCCAGTTTGAGCGGCAGGATCTGATCGTCGTGCTGGACCGCTCGGTGTCGATGCGCGCCCGCGACGTCGAGCCGTCGAGGCTGGTCCGCGCCACCTCCGAGATCCGCAACTTTCTCCAGCGCCGTCCCGATTCGATCGACCGCGTGGCGTTGGTCGGTTTTGCGGATTCGTCGCTCGTTTTGTCGTACCCGACCTCGGACATGGGAAGCCTGTTCTTCTTCCTCGACTGGATTAACGACGACGAGGCCCCGCTCTACGGGACCAACATGGGCGGGGCGCTGCTCAAAGCCCTCGAGCTTGTCAAAAAGGACCCGCGGAAGACGCAGAAACTGGTCCTGCTCATTTCCGACGGCGAAGACCTGGGCGCCGAACTCGCCACCGCGGTCGACATGTTTCGCGCGGCCCGCATCCGCGTGCACTGCGTGGGCATCGGATCGGACGCACCGGTCCCCATCCCGCTGGCGCCGGTCAAGAGCGGGGCGGTGGCGGTGCTCAACGAGGAGGACCGCCTGAAGGCCGCGCGGCTGTCCGCGCTCCAGGCACGCGGCGAGTCGGTGCTTCCCGACCAGACGGGCCACCTGCTCGACGAAGAAGAGCGCCCGATGATGACGCGGTTCTCGGAAGTCACGCTCCGGCAAATTGCCGACTCGACCGGCGGCCGGTACGTGCGCTCGTCCACCGGAAGCGAGATGGCGGCGGCCATCAGCACGATCGTTCAAGGCGAGCGCAAGCTGGTCGGGTGGAAGACCATGACAGATTACCGGGATTTGTACGACGCTGGCCTGGCGGCCGCTTTGCTCGCCGGCGCAGCGCTGTGGCTGATCCTCTAGGCGGACGGACCATCGTGAACCGACAAGACCAGGACCAGAACACAACGGCGATGACCGCGGAGAGCGCCTTCGCGATCGTCGCGGGCCTCGAGCAGGAAATCGGGAAGGTGATCGTCGGACAGCAGGCGCTCATCAAGCGGCTGCTGACGGCCCTCTTCGCATCCATCCCGTTCGCCACCATGCGAACCGGCAGCGCGACCGGATGCGGGCACGTGCTGCTCGAAGGCGTGCCGGGTGTGGCCAAGACGTTGCTGGCGACGACGATCGCTCAGGCGATCGCCGCAGAATTCCAGCGCGTCCAGCTCACCCCGGACCTGATGCCGGCCGACATCGTCGGGACCAGGATCTACGAGGCCGCCACCGCCACGTTCCGGGTTGAGAAGGGGCCGATCTTCACCAACATCCTGCTCGCCGACGAGGTCAACCGCTGCACGCCCAAGACGCAGAGCGCGCTGCTCGAAGCCATGCAGGAACGTCAGGTGACGCTGGCCGATCAGACCTATCGTCTGGCCGATCCGTTCTGGGTGCTGGCCACCCAGAATCCGGTTGAGCAGGAAGGCGTCTACACGCTGCCCGAGGCGCAGCTCGACCGCTTTTCGATGATGCTGCGCGTGGGCTACCCGTCGGCCGCCGAGGAAGTACAGATGCTGAGCCGCCGGCTGGCCAAGACGTCCATCCAGCCGTGCGTCACGCCGGAGCAGGTGGTCCAGCTTCGCGAGTTCATCCGCGACACCGTCCACGTCGACGATCGCATCGCCGACTACATCGTCCGGATCGGGCGAGCGACCAGGACGCCGGCCGAGGTGGGTTGCCCGCACCTGAAAGAAATGATCCTGCTGGGTATTTCGCCGCGCTCGTACCAGCACATGCTCGCGCTGGCGAGGGTGACGGCGTTTCTCCACGGCCGCACGTACGTGCTGCCAGACGACGTCAAAGAAATCATGTGCGAGGCGACCCGACACCGGATCATCCGGACGGTCCGCGCGCAGGCGGAAAACGTGGACGTCGACGACATCCTGCTTGAACTTGCCAGAACGGTGCCCATCCCATGACATCCTATTACTCTGGTGGGGCGGCTCGGGGCCGCCTCGTCGCGCTCGTATCGGCCGTCGCGATCACGGCTGGAATCGGCTGGTCTGCCGCGGCTGCCGCGCAACCCAAGCCCGCCGCGCCGCCGAAACCTGCCGCGGCTGCCTCGCAGCCGGCGTCCAAGCCCATCTCGCCATCGGAACGCCAGAAGAGAGCGACCGAGGGTGCCACGCTTCGGGATTACGTGGTGGTGAAGTCGTCGGTGGATCGAAGCGCCATCTGGATCGGCGATCGCTTTGCGTTCATCGTCGATGTCGATTGCAGCCACGGCACCGACATTCTGACCGACGATCTGTCCCGCGATCGGCTCAAGATGGACGACCTCGACATCCTCGGCGTGGAGGAATCGCGCGAGGACAAAGGCGATGGCCGCATCGTCTACCGCTTTACGTATCGGCTGACCACCTATAGCTTCGAGCCGGCGTCGAAACGGATCGGCGAGTTGCGGCTCCGCTACTACGTGCGCCGGCCGGGGCAGCGCCCCGAAGAGATCGAACCGGCCGGAGAAGTGACCGTGCCCGGCTTGAACGTGTACGTGCGGAGCCTGCTGCCCGACGACGCCAACGAAACCCGGTACCGCAACCAGCGGTCGGCGGTGCCGCGCGCGACTGTGTTCGCCCTGATGGGACGCCTGGGGATCGGCGTTGTGATCGTGTCGGTCGTACCGGCCGTGCTGTGGCTGGTGGCGCTTCAGCGGAAGTGGAGCCACCGACGGAGGCGGATGTCGGTGCGGCAGCTGCGCCACGACGAGCGCGCGTCACTCGACGACGTGCGGGCGCTCGACGTGGAGAGCGAAGCGGGACGCAAGGACGTCTACGACCGCCTGTGCGCCCTGCTGCGCACGCACGTGACGGGCGCCTGGGGGGTGAATGCCGAGGGCCTGACGTCGGCCGAGATCGCCTTGGCGCTGTCGGCTGCCGGCAAGACAGACGTCTCGGCCGAAGCGACCGCCTTCCTCGACAGTTGCGAGAACGCGCGGTACGGCAAGCCAGACGGACTGCCATCGAGCAGCGTCTGCCGCGCCGCCATTGATCGGACCGAACAACTGATCGGTCTCGGACGTTCCTGATGCACTTTGCGCGGCCCGACTACGGCCAGTGGTTGCTGGGCGGTCTGGTGCTCCTGCTGGCGCTGCGGTGGCGTTTTCTGAGACGCCATGCCGCATCGACCTCGGTCGAGTGGATCGGCCGTGAGGGCCGGGCGTCCGTGCTGCGCCGGATTCCGTCGGCCGTGCTGCTGGTCGCGCTCGCGTTAGCCGCCCTGGGTGTAATGCAGCCGGTGCTGCCGTTTGCCGAAGCCGAAGTAAAGTCGCGCGGGCTCGACCTGGTCATGGTGCTCGACCTGTCGTCCAGCATGCAGGAACCCATCGGTGTGCAGGCGACGCAGCGCGCGTCGGGGCCCATCGTGGAAGGGAAAGGCCCCCGTCCCCCACAGCCGGCGATCAAGAGCCGGCTCGACGCCACCAAAGACGCCATCAAGAGCTTCGTGGGGCGCCGTCGCGGCGACCGCGTCGGACTCGTCGTCTTTTCCGACAACGCGTACGTCGTCTGCCCACTGTCGTCGGACCACGAGTACCTTGCGACCTACATCGACATGGTCGATGCCGAGATCCTCAAAGGCGAGGGGATGACGGCCCTGGGCGACGGCCTCGCGTTGGCCAACTACCTGCTGGAGCGCCAGACGGTTGGCGCCGACACCCGCGGTCGCGTGGTCGTGCTGCTCACCGACGGCGAGAACAATCGGGGCCGCGATCCGGTTGAGGTGCTGGCGCAGTCCAACGCCGCGCGCATCCGCGTGCATGTGGTCGGTGTGGATCTCGAGGCGCGAATCAGGCAGAAGCCCGAAGTGGAACGCCTGGTCGCGGCCGTCCGGAGCTACGGCGGCCGCTACTTCGACGCAAACACGGTCGCCGATCTCGACGCCGCGTCGCGGATCATCGACGGGATCGAAAAGGGCGTGGTCACCACCAAGGTGTACTCCCGGGACGTGCCGGTGTTCCAGTGGTTCGTCATTCCCGCGCTGATCTGCCTCGCCCTCGCGATGGCCCTGTGCGCGGTTCCTCAGTTCACCGACCTGACCTGATCCAGGGAGAACACCGATGATTCCCGACCACGTCATGCGCGAACTGCGGTATCTCGAGGTGTACTCCACCAAGAAAATCCGCAACCTGCGGGTGGGCGCCCACACGAGCCGGTTGCGCGGCAGCGGGTTCGACTTCCAGGAGCTCCGGCCCTACCGGCCCGGCGACGACGTGCGGACGATCGACTGGAGCGTGACGGCCAGAATGAACGCGCCGTACGTGCGGGAAACTCGCGCCGAACGCGAACTCGATGTGATGATTGCGCTCGACGTGTCGCGGTCGATGGAACTGGGCACCTCGCACGCCTCGAAGAAGGAGGCGCTCGCGGTGATCACGGCGTCGCTGCTGTTCTCGGCGGTGTCGGATCAGATCAGCATCGGTTTCCTGGCGTTTGCTGACAAGGTTGTCGACTTCTGCGCGCCACGCCGTGCGCGTCCCGACGCCTGGGCGATCCTCGAACGGTTCTGGGCGCTGGCGCCGCAGCCGGGGCCGACCGCCATGGTGCCCGCCATTCGCGCGCTCGCGTCGAAACTCAAGCGCGTGACGGTGGTGTTTCTCATCTCCGATTTCAGGACCGATGACGATGTGCTCACGAGTGGCGATCTGTCGGTGCTCGCTGCGCATCACGACGTGATTGCCGTGGTTCCAGAGGATCCGGCCGAGTCGTCGCTGCCGTCGGGCCTCGGATTCCTCCGCCTGCGCGACCTGGAATCGGGGCGTGGCGTGACGGTCGGATTAGGGGAACGCGCCCGCACCGAGTTTGCCGACGCGTCGCAAAAGCACCGGGAAGCGCTGACGCGGGCGTTCTATCGTGTGCCCATGGATCACGCCTTCGTGCGCACCGACAAGAACCCGGTGGAGCAGATGCTCGGACTGTTCGCATCGCGGGTCCGGGCCTGACGGCGCCCCCGAAATCGCTCTTTACCTTGGGTGGAAACGGGCGTAATATGCGGGCGATGCACAACTGGTATGATGATCTTACCAGTTCGGGACATCCGGTCGGAGATGCAACGGCGCCTTGGGGCCGGTTGGCCTCAAGGTTCGGTAATCGGCCAACTAGCGAGGTGACGCATGTCGATGGACCCCAGGGATCCACAGTCCACGGAAGCTCCGGATCACTCGTCGTCAGAAGAACCTAAAGGCATCAGTCGGCGTTCGCTGCTCACAGGCGGCGCGGCAGCCGCCGCCGCATTAGCCGCGGGTGCCGTGGGCCTCGACGCCCAGATCACCGGCGTCAGACCCGGCGGCTCCACGATTCCGTATCGCCTGCCCAAGGGCGCGATGACGTATCTGGATCGCAAAGAATACATCTCCAACATGGAGATCATTTCCTATACTCCCGGCATCACCATCAGCGCCGGCGAGCCGCTGATGAACCTCTGGGCGCGCGGCAAGCAGCGCATGCTTCCGGGCGGCGGTGGCTGGCTCGACATCACCGATCCCAAGAAGCCGGTGGTCATTCCCCCTGCAGGCGGCGGCGGCCGTGGCGGCCGTGGCGGTGGC
>JBAXOX010000086.1:0-16621 GCA_037133015.1 Acidobacteriota bacterium | reverse complement strand
TCAGACTGGCCCCCCGGTCCTGATGTCGGTATTGGTCGGCGAAAACGCAAGGGGGCTTGTCATGGCGCGCATCGAAAAGAAGTACCGCCACCGCGAGATTCAAGGGCAGGCGCTCCGGCCCGAAACCCTGATGATGAGCTACGGGTACGACCCGGAGTTCTCCGAAGGGTCCGTCAAGTGCCCGATCTTCCAGACCTCCACGTTTGCGTTCAAGACCGCCGAAGAGGGAAAGGCCTTCTTCGAACTCGCGTATGGATTGCGCGAACAGCGGCCAACTGAAGAACCGGGGCTGATCTACTCGCGGGTCAACAATCCCGACCTCGAGATTCTGGAGGATCGCCTCACGTTGTGGGACGGCGCCGAAGCCGGCCTCGTCTTTTCGTCCGGCATGGCCGCCATCGCGACGACGATGCTCAGTTTTCTGAGGCCTGGCGACGTGCTGTTGTGCAGCGAGCCGGTGTACGGCGGGACCGAGTTTCTCGTCGATCGAATTCTGCCGCAGTTCGGCATCACCCGCGTGTGGTTCGGATCGGGAACGATGACGCCGACGCTGGATCAGGCCGTCGAAGCGGGCCGCAAACTGGGCCGTGTGGCGATGATCTACGCCGAGACGCCGGCCAATCCCACCAACGGCCTCGTCGACATCGCGCACTGCCGGCGCGCGGCCGATGCCCTCGCGACGTCGCAGGACCGCCGCCCGATCGTGGCCATCGACAACACCTACCTGGGCCCGCTGTGGCAACTGCCGCTCGCGCACGGTGCCGACCTGGTGCTCTATTCGCTTACGAAGTACGCCGGCGGCCATAGCGACCTGATAGCCGGCGCGTGCCTGGGCGCGGCCGATCCCATCAACACCGTTCGCGGGATGCGCACTATCCTCGGGACTATTTCCGACCCCCATACCGGGTGGCTGCTGATGCGCAGCCTCGAGACGCTCAAGCTTCGCGTCACCAGTGCGATGAAGAACGCGCGCTACGTGGCCGAGTTTCTCGCCGACCATCCCAAAGTGAAAGCGGTGAGCTATCTCGGCTTCCTCCAGGCGGGCGACCCGCAGCACGACCTCTACGTTCGGCAGTGCACGTCGCCCGGCTCCACCTTTGCCTTCGAAATCCACGGCGGCGAAGCCGAAGCGTTTCTCGTCTTGAATCACCTCACGTTGATCAAGCTGGCGGTGAGTCTCGGCGGCACCGAAACGCTGATGGAGCATCCCGCCACGATGACGCACTCTGACGTCCCGGCTCCACGGCAGGTGGAGATGGGCATCACGCCCGCGATGCTGCGCATCTCGGTGGGAATAGAGCACCCGGACGACCTCATCGCGGATCTCCGCCAGGCCCTGAGCGTGATCTAAGTCTTTCGATGCACAAATACGGCGACGTGTTTGTGCCCTCAGGGCTTAGTGCTGAGCGAGCACCACCGGCCCCGTGCGCCGGAAGCTGATCGTGGCCGTGCTTGCGAGTCGAAGTACTAGGGGCGAGACTCTCGACTGCGTGCGCGGATCACGCGGCGGCCGGCTTCGCCGCTCACGTCGTCGCGCCAACCGCTGTTGAAGTAGTGGCGCGGGTTCGAGGTGGTCTGGGACGCCGTCCATCCGCGTGGTGTGCCAAAGGGGGATATGAGCACAACGCTTGTCAGGAACGGCTCAATCGTCACCGCAACGGACCGCCTCGACGCCGACGTCTACATCGACAATGGCGTCATCACCGAGATCGCGCCGGGGATCGCGCGCCCCGCCGACACGGTCATCGACGCGGCAGGCAAACTGGTGATGCCCGGCGGCATCGACGCGCACACGCACCTCGACATGCCGTTTGGCGCCACCCGATCCGCCGACGACTTCGAATCCGGCACCATCGCAGCCGCGCACGGCGGCACCACGACCATCATCGACTACGCGACACAGGAACTAGGCGAGGGGCTATATCCAGCGCTTGAGGCCTGGATGGCCCGCGCCGACGGCAGCGCCGTCATCGACTACGCCTTTCACATGACGATTCGGCAGTTCACTGACGAGGTGGCGAACGACATGGATCGTCTGGCGCGCCACGACGGCGTCACGTCGTTCAAGCTGTTCATGGCCTACCCGGGCCGGATGATGGTCGATGACGAGACGATTCTCAAGGCGCTGCGGCGATCGCGCGACAATGGCGGATTGATTTGCATGCATGCGGAGAACGGGCCCGTCATCGACGCACTGGTGAAGGCGGCCCTCCGCAACGGCGACACCGCGCCCAGGTTCCATGCGCTCACGCGCCCGCCCGAGACCGAAGGCGAGGCGACCGGCCGCGCCATCGCGCTGGCAGAAAAAGCCGGCGCGCCCATCTACATCGTCCACGTCTCGTGCGGCGATGCGCTCGAGCAGATCAGGCGTGCACGAGCCAAAGGGCTGCCAGCGTATGGGGAGACGTGCCCGCAGTACCTCTTCCTTTCGGCCGACGAATACGCCCGCGACGGCTTCGAGGGCGCGAAGTTCGTCATGTCGCCGCCGCTTCGCGATCGATCGCATCAGGACCAGCTGTGGAAGGGACTCGAGCGCAACGATCTCCAGGTCGTGGCGACCGATCACTGCCCGTTCAACATGAACGCCCCGGCGCACAAGCCGCTGGGGAAAGCCGACTTTTCAAAGATTCCGAACGGCGCGCCCGGCATCGAGACGCGATTGATGTTGCTGTGGGATGGCGGCGTGCGGACCGGCCGCATCAGTGCTCAACGGTTCGTCGAGCTTGTCGCGACCAATCCGGCGCGGACGTTCGGCCTGTGGCCGCGCAAAGGGACCATCGCCGTCGGTTCCGACGGCGACGTCGTCGTCTGGGACCCCGATCGCCGGGTAACCTTGTCGGTCGAGACGCTGCACATGCGTGTTGACTACAACCCGTTCGAAGGTCGGGTCGTCACCGGCGCACCGGCGGTCGTCATTTCCCGGGGCGAGGTGATTGTCGACCACAACGTGTTTACGGGCCGTCGCGGTCGCGGCCAGTTCCTGAAGCGCGCGGCAGGGACACCACTCAAGACGTCTTGATGGAAGCCTGGCCTTGCTGGAGGCCAGGCGGATCAGCGCATTCCAGGTCTTGCTGGAGGCCGGGTCTTCAGACCCGGCGATCAGTCCCGTCAATAGCAAGGAATCTGGCGTCGTCCGGAACGTCGATCAGGAACATGTCGCGCAATAGCGGCACGAGCTCTGCCCGCGTGACGTCGCGCTTCTCTTCCTGCTCTCCCCGCTCCGTCGCGAAGACCAGGTTGCGCAGCCTGTAGCGCGCCTCCGACGTCCAGCGCTGGGCGATGAGCGTCTTGACGAACGGGCTGTCGGGATGGGTGCTGGTAAACCAGTTAGCGACAACGAAGTCGATGGGGAAAACCGGCAGAGGAAGGATCGCGTAGACGTCGTCCCACTGTTCCTGGCGTGCCATCTGCAGCACCCACGTCCGGTCCTGATTGATGATCCGGAACTGCCGGCCCAATTGCTCCGCCGCACTCCCGTCGATGGCAATCGGATCGACGATGCCGGCGCCGCCGAATCCGACATCGGCCAGCCACGACCGTCCGGCGCACACCACCTTCAGAACCATGTGCGTCCGGGGTCGAAGTGTCCCTGCCGCAAACTGCCTCACGCGCGCTTCGCACGTATGGCAGTCGAATCCGATGGCCCGCAGCGCGTGAACAAACAACGTGTTATGTTCGAAGCAGTAGCCGCCTCGTCGCTGCCGCACCATCTTCGCCTGCAAGTCGGTTGACTCGAGCGAAATCCGCCTGCCCATCTGGACATCCAGGTTCTCGAACGGAATCGCCTGGATGTGGGCGCGCTGCAGGACTCCGAGCCACGACACGTCCGGGACCGGATGCCCGTCGACGCCTATCCGCCGCAGATACGCCTCAAGATCGAACGTCTCGTCCATCGGACCGATCATGCCACAACGCGGTGTGCGATCCGACAGGCTGCCGCCTTCCTGACTTCCCGAAGGCTCGACGAAGCCTCCCCACGACGTCGCCGGCGAGGATCCGCGTCGTGCAGCCGTTCGGACGACGCCCGGGACCGGTCTGGCAAAATCCGGGTTGGCCGCGTCACCAGCCACCGCGTCACAAGCCACGAGCCCCGTCATTCACGCTTACTGATAGAATCGCCGTATCCAGTCCGTCAACCTCTGCCGAAGGTCCCGCCAGGACCTATGGAGTTTCCCATGGTGCCTCTCATGTCGCTCGCGCTTCCCATCGCGCTGTCCGCGGTGATTGCGTTCGTCGCCAGTTCAATCATCCACATGCTGCTGCCGTACCACCACGGCGATTTCAAGAGGCTCCCGCGCGAAGACGACGTGCAGGCCGCGTTGCGCGGCTTCAACATCCCGCCGGGAAACTATGCCCTGCCGGCGATGAGCTCGCCTTCCGAGATGAAGAGCCCGGCGTTCCTCGAAAAGATGAACAATGGGCCGGTCATGCTGATGACCGTATCGCCGTCCGGTCCGCCCGCGATGGGCAAGGCCATGGGCCAGTGGTTCGTCCACTTGCTGCTGGTTGGACTGTTTTCTGGGTACATCGCGAGCCGTGCGCTCGGCCCAGGTGCCCACTACCTGTCGGTCTTTCGGTTCGTCGGATGCTCCGCGTTCATGGCCTACGCCTTTGGGCATGTCCAGAACGCGATCTGGTATCGCCGCAGCTGGAGCACGACGTGCAAGGACGTATTCGACGGTCTGGTCTACGCGCTGCTGACCGCCGGAACATTCGGCTGGCTGTGGCCGCGGTAAAAACGCCAACGTCGTGATAGGCTCCCCCGGTACGCGTCGGCAATCTCGCTGAGACGGCGGGCCAGTGGTCTGCCAGATTGAGGGTGACAGCATGAGCAGCAACGATCCTTTGCTCGCCCCGATGACCGGATCCGACCACCGCGAAGTCGCGGGCGTCCACCTCGACATCTTCAAAGCGGGCACTGGACGCGTGAAGCGCGTCATCTATCCCATCGGCTTCAAGTGGGATACCCACATGAAGCCCATTACCGGGACCACGCACTGCATGCACACCCACGTCGGCTTCATTGCTCGTGGGCGCGTGCAGGTCCGCTACGAAGACGGCTGCACGGCGGATTTTACCGCGCCGTCGGCCTTCGTCATCGAGCCGGGCCACGAAGGCTGGGTCGTCGGCAACGAACCCGCGGTGATGATCGAATTCGACTTTGAAGGCGAAACCGAAGAGCGGTTCGGCCTGCCGGGTAAGCACACGCACAAATAGGAGGCGGTCCCGTCTCCCGATTCCGCATTGACTGGAAGGGGGCAGAGTGCGCCACAATGCCCCTGCTCGCTCGGGCTGCCCTATTTCAGCCTGGCGAAAGCAATTCCTGGCTATCGCCTTCCGACCAGAACTATTGGAGCTTCGTCACGCCGCCGAAGACGCGAACTAATTGGAGGATGCCCTGATGCTCGCTCGTCGTCTTACGTCGCACCGCCTGGGCGCACTCGTCCTGACGATCGTGGTTTCCGTCCTCGCCGCCATGTCGATGCGCGTCCTGGCCGAAGACCGCAAACTGCCGGTCCCCAATTACGAACTGGCCTCGCGCTGGATGTCGGCCAAGGTGGCCAAACTCGTATTCGACACGAGCGTCGCGCCACACTGGGCAGACCAGGGCGACCGCTTCTGGTACGCGTTCGAGACGGCTCAGGGGCGCAAGTTCTATCTGGTCGATCCGGTCAAGAAGGCCAAAACGCCCCTGTGGGACAACGCGAAGATGGCCGCGATGCTCACCGGCATCACGCGCATCCCGTACGACTCGCAGCACCTGCCCATCACCGCGACGACGATGAAATGGGCGAAGCAGGATGCCGTCATCCGCTTCGAGGTCGAAGTGCCGAAGGATGCGGACATCGTCGGCGAAAAAAAGAAGCCCGAAGAGAAGAAACAGGACGGCGACAAGGCTGACGCGAAGAAGGACGAAGCAAAGAAGACCGAGGAGACCAAGGCTGACGCGAAGAAGGACGACGACAAGAAGGGCGACGCCACGAAGACGGGCGATCAGAAGACCGACCTCAAGAAGATCGACGAGGTGAAGAAGGACGACCAGGCGGCCAAGGAAGACGAGGAACCGCCCAAGACGACCAAGACGCTGTACTTCGAGTACGAGTTGGCGACCGCCAAGTTGACCTATCTCGCCGACTTCGAGCCCGATCCGAAGAAGCCAGGTTGGGCGCAGGTGTCGCCCGACGACAAGACCGTTCTGTTCGCCCGCGGCCACAACCTGTTCATGATGGACGCGGAGAACTACAAACTCGCGCTCAAGAATTTCGGCGACCCGAAGGTCAAGGAAACGCAGATCACCACCGACGGCGAAGAGCACTACACCTTCGCGCGCCGATTGAACGACGAAGCCAAAAAGACGCTCAAGAAAGATCAGAAGGGCGATACCAAGCACAAGGATGGTCCGCGCGTCCCGGCAATTGGAATGGTGTGGTCGAAAGACTCGAAGAAGTTTGCCGCGGTGCGGACCGATGTGCGGAAGGTGGGCGACCTGTGGGTGATCAACGCGCTTGCCACGCCGCGGCCCAAGCTTGAGACCTACCGGTACGCGATGCCCGGCGAAGAGAACGTCGACCAGCAGGAACTGCTCGTGTTCGACCGCGAGACCACGAAGCGCGTCACAGCCAAGGCCGACGCATTCAAGGACCAGAGCCTGCAGATTGCGACGGCGCGGCCCGACGCTCATGCCCGCGACAAGGAAAAGACTGAGCCGATTTGGGTGGGGGAGTCGACGGCGACTGTGTACTTTTGGCGCACCAGCCGCGACCTGCATCGAATTGACGTGTGCGCGGCCAACACCGAAACCGGCGAGGTGAAGGCGATCGTAGAGGAGCGGCTGAACACCTACGTCGAAACGCAGCCGCTGTGGACCGTTGGCGGGGGCCAGGAGTTCATCCACTGGTCCGAACGCGACGGCTGGGGGCATTACTACCTGTTCGACGCGGCCGGCAAGCTCAAGAGCCAGATCACGTCAGGCGAGTTCGTCACCGGTCCCATCCAGTGGGTCGACGAGAAACTGCGCGTGATGTACTTCATGGCCAACGGCCGCGAGGCGGGCGAAGACCCGTATTTCACGCACCTCTACCGCATCAACCTCGACGGCACCGGTCTCAAGCTGATGACGCCTGGCGATGCGACGCACACCTCCGCGGTGTCCGACTCCGGCAAGTTCTTCGTCAACACATACTCGACCGTCGCGACGGCGCCCGCCTCAGTGCTGATCGACAGCGCCGGCCTCAAGCTCGCCGATCTCGAGACGACCGATGTCACCGCGCTCACCGACGCCGGCTTCAAATTTCCCGAACCGTTCAAGGTGAAGGCCGACGATGGGATCACCGACTTGTTTGGGGTGATCTACAAGCCGTTCGACTTCGACCCGGCGAAGCGATATCCGATCATTGCCTACGTGTACCCGGGGCCGCAGACCGAGAGCGTGAGCAAGGCGTTTACGCCACGCAGCCAGAGCATCACGCTTGCACAGATGGGCTTCGTCGTCATTGAGGTGGGCAATCGCGGTGGCAATCCGCAGCGGTCGAAGTGGTATCACAACTTCGGATACGGCAACCTGCGCGACTACGGGCTGTCGGACAAGAAGGCCGCGATCGAGCAGCTTGCGCGGAAGAACCCGTGGATCGATGTCAATCGCGTCGGGATCTATGGCCACTCGGGCGGCGGATTCATGTCCACGGCGGCGATGCTCGTGTATCCAGACTTCTTCAAGGTGGCCGTGTCGTCCTCGGGCAATCACGAGAACAACATCTACAACCGGTGGTGGAGCGAGAAGCATCACGGGGTCAAGGAAGTGGTTGGCAAGGACGGCAAGATCACGTTCGAGTACAGCATTGAGAAGAACTCGGACCTGGCGAAGAACCTCAAGGGACACTTGCTGCTTGTCACCGGCGATATCGACGACAATGTGCATCCCGCGAATACGCTGCGGATGGTGGACGCGCTCATCAAGGCGAACAAGCGGTTTGATTTCTTCATGCTTCCGGGCCAGCGCCACGGCTACGGCGACATGGGCGATTACTTTTTCTGGTTGCGCGCCGACTACTTTGCCAAGCACCTGCTGGGTGCGTCGGCCGACAGTGTCGATGTGATTGAACTCACGCGCGAGAAGGAGCAGGTTGGCAACAAGCGCCCGCCGGCCGCGGCTGGATCAGGGCGTGGCGGACGGGGCGGGCAGTAGGGGGTCGCGCGGCACGGTGAGCCGCCGTCAGACCTTGTCCGTGCCGGCGACTGGAAGAGTTCTGACGCGAATGTTTCGGTCCGATACCGTAATCATGGCGCCGCTACCGATCTGCGCCGAAAGGGTTCGCAACACCTGATCAAGCAACCGGATCACCGAATTGGGCCGCATGTCGGTGAGCCGAAACGTGATGACACTCGGTACCCGGGCGCCGCTCAACGCGACGATGCGACCGAAATCGAGGTCGTGGGTGAGGATGACCCGGTCTTCCTCCAGAGCCTTGAAGACGATGGCGTGGTCTTCGATTCTTTGCAGACTCAGATCCCGAAGGTGAAGCCCGTCGTGACCTTGGTCGGTGAGGTATTTCACGACACTCACACTGAGACCCATATCGACGAGGAATTTCACGCCGTTAGGGCTCCAGTGGCTGTCGGATACACTCCCTCGTCGGCCGTCCAGGCTGCGTAACGCAGGCACTGGCGGACATCATCCGGCTCAAGGTCCGGATACTCCGCCGCGATGTCCTGGACACTCATACCGTTGGCGACCAAGTTGACCACCAAGGACACAGAAATTCTCATCCCGCGAACGCAGGCTTTTCCGCTCAGAACGTTGGGGTCGAATGTGATTCGGTCGAAACCCAGCATGACGCGCTCCCGAAGTGATCGTAACATGTCCGCCGCCGTGGGCATCCCCCCGAACCTCCAGCCGCGAACCGACTTCAAACCCTGTTCCGGCCGGTGATCGAAGGCTCGCACGGCCAAGTCTTGAGACCGTTCCCTCCGCTACTTGCCTGCGAGCCGATCGGCGAGCAGGCCGACGCTGAGGGCGTAGGCGTGGGCGCAGTTGTAGCCGAGCAGCGCCTCGTAGTTGGCGTAGACGAGAAACGTGTGGCCGTCGACGCGCACGAGCGACGCTTCGAGTGTGCTGTCGGGCAGCGGCTTGCCATTGTGCTGGGTGACGCCGAGCGCTCGCCATTGCTCGAGCGGTCGCGCTTCGGTCATATGCCGGATGGCCTGGCAGGAGCCCCCGACGCGAAGCGGAACCGTTCCCGCCACGCGCGTCGCCGCAGCGTCTTTCACCTTGACCTCGCGACCCCAGCGGACGCCAGTCGTCCAGCCGTGCTCCTTGAGATAGTTCGCGATGGAGGCAAACACGTCGGCCACCGACGTCCAGATGTCGCGCCGGGCGTCGCCGTCAAAGTCGGCCGCATACTTCAGGTAACTCGATGGCATGAACTGCGGTTGGCCCATAGCGCCGGCCCAAGAGCCTTTGAGAGCGTCGAGCCGGACTTCCTGCCGGTCGATGATTTCGAGCGCCGCGAACAGCTCGTTTCGGAACAGGGCGGGCCGGTGCGGATCCCATGCGAGCGTGGCAAGGGCGGCGATCGTGGGCCACGTGCCGGAGAAGCGGCCGTAATTCGATTCCATGCCCCAGATGGCGACCAGCGTCGAGCCGTCGACGCCGTATTTCGCCGACACCTGGCCGAGCACTCCAGCATGCTCGGTCATCATCTTGCGACCGGCCGACACGAACGACTTTGTCAGGCGCCGCTTCACATAGTGGTCGAAGGTCAGCGTCAACTCGGCCTGCGTTCGATCGCGTTCGATCACGACCGCCAGCGGTTCGAGGTTGGTTAGCACCGTGTCGGCCGTGTTCGCGCTGATTCCTCGCGCGAGGGCCTCCTGCCGCAGCGCGGCCAGCCACTCCGCGAACGGCTGCTGGGCCTTGTCCGCGGCAGGCGGAACGGTCTGGTTCGCGGCCGGAGGCACCGTCTGGGTTTGCGCTTGCGCAACCGCCACCTCGCCGGCCTGCGCGAGGACGATCAGCAGAACCGCACCCGCGGCGGCCGACGTCCTCACTTCAGCGCCCTCTGCAGCCGTGCGCACAGCGTCTTGATCACCTTGAGCCGCGCAAAGTTCTTGTCATTGCTTTCGACCAGCGTCCACGGCGCCTCGCGCGTGCTGGTGCGCTCAATCATTTCGTTGACGGCGAGTTCGTACGGGTGCCACTTCGTCCGGTTGCGCCAGTCTTCCTCCGTCAGCTTCCAGCTCTTGTACGGCGTCTTCTCGCGCTCCTTGAATCGGCGGAGTTGCTCGTCTTCGGTGATGTGCAGCCAGAATTTCGCAAGCACCACGCCATGTTGGATCAGCTGATTCTCGAACTGGTTGATCTCGGCGTAGGCCCGCATCCATTCCTTCTCGGTGGCGAAGCGCTCCACCCGCTCCACGAGCACGCGGCCGTACCAACTGCGGTCGAACACCGTCAGCCTTCCCGTGCGCGGGAGGTGACGCCAGAATCGCCACAGGTAGTGATGTGCGCGTTCCTCGTCTGTAGGCGCGGCGATCGGAATCACCTGGTACTGCTTGGCGTCGAGCGCTCCCGTCATTCGTCGGATGGCGCCGCCTTTGCCGGCGGCATCCCATCCCTCGAACACCAGAATCGTCGACAGGCCTTTGGCGCTGGCTTTGCGCTGCAGGATATTGAGGTCGCCCTGAAACTTCTCCAGGTCGCGGCTCGCTTTGTCTTTTGCGAGCGTGCGCGTCATATCCAGGCTCGACAGGATTGAGGCCGCGTTCCTGGTCGACTTTGCGTCTGCCTTCACTGGCGGCGCGGTCGGTTGCGTCGACTGGACGGGAGCTGTGGACGCCGATTTCGCCTCGGCCCGTTCCTTGAGGTGACGGTGGATGGCATCGCGAATGGCGGCTCCAACCGTCAGGCTCCGGTACCGCGGATCTTCGCCTTCCACGATCATCCATGGCGCGTTGCCGCGGCTCGTCTGGCGAATGGTCCGCTCGGCGGCTCCGATAAACTTGTCGTACATCCGCCAGTGCTTCCAGTCGAGCTTCGTCACGCGCCAGCGGGTCAGTGGATCTTTCTCGAGCGCCTTCAGTCTCTTCTGCTGCGCTTCTTTGCCCAGGTGCATCCAGAACTTCAAGACCAGTGCGCCATCGTCGGCCAGCATCTGCTCGAATTCCGTGATGCGGTTGAGGCGTTCTTCGAAGCCGTTTCGGTCGATGCGGCCATGCACGCGGTCGAGGATGGGCCGCGAATACCAACTGCTCAGGAAGAAGCCGATGCGGCCGTTGGGCGGCATGGCGCGCCAGAATCGCCAGTACTCGGGGCGCTCGCGCTCCTCGTCTGAGGCCTCCCCGAACGCAGTCGTGACAATCCAGCGCGGATCCATCCACGCGTTGAGGATATTGACCGTCTCGCCCTTGCCGGCGCCGTCCACGCCGCCAAACACAATGATGGCGGGGCACGATCCGTCGGCGCGCAGCGCGTTCTGCGCATCGAGCAACTGCTCGCGCAGCGTGATCTCCTGCGCCTTGTATTCGTCTTTGGAGATCTTCCGACCGAGTTCTGCGGCTTCAAACATGGGTTCCCCCGGGGTTACGCAGAGTATACCGCTGGGGGCCCCGGTCGCTTAGTGCTTCCAGTCGCCATTGCGGCCCCCGGGTCGCTTGCGCCCAGCCCGGCCGAAGTTGCTCGCTCCGCACTGAGACTTGAGGCCACAGACACGTCGCCCCACCTTTGCATCGAAGGGCGCGCGTCGGATGCGCCCGGCTCAGCGTGGGGAGCGCGCCTTCGTCCTGGAATGAGGCCGGCCGGCGGGGGTCTTTCGTTTGGCTAAGCTGTTCTTCAGATCTCGGACCTTCTTGAGATCTCGAACGTCCCTTTGATGACGCGGATCATCGATGCGCGACTTGATGTCGATCAGGCATTCCAGATCGATCCAGTCCACGTCGGTGCGACCGTACTTGCCGCCGATCCGACTTTTCCACGCCCGGGCAAAGGTAGGCCCCTCAACCGTCCTTAAGAGATCGATTCTATTGGGAGGCAGCCCGATTTGCAGAATCTCCTCCGGTTGATCGATCGAGAGGAGATGAGGGCTGCCGAACGCGGCGAGCGCCGTATTGGCCCGCCGAACGTTATCTGGTGATGGGTCGACCCACAGATCCATGTCTTTCGTGTAGCGGGGCCTGGCGTGGTAGATGAAGGCCAAGCCACCAATCACGAGAAACCGCACTTCGTGTTTGCGAAAGAAGCGCAGCAAATCCTCGAAATCGGAAACCGCATCCATGCTCACGACTCCCAGGCGAAGTCTTTGTTGCGGCCCTTCACGCGCTTGATGTCCTCGCGGATGGCGACCAGCGCCGACAATCGCGCCTCCGGCGTCTGCTTTTGCCAGAATTCGAGATCCCACGCGTCTGCGTCGGCGAACCGATTGGTCCTGTGGACCACGATTCGCTGCCGCCGCGCCTGTGCCCGCTGACGCAGGTTCATCCCCTGATCGTACCTTGCCGTTGCGACAGGAGGAAGCAGAAAAGGGGAGTGGAGCGCAGCGCAGCGCGCGGTGCCGAACTCCCGTTCGTCGAAGTGCACCTGCCGCACTGGACGCAAATCCATGCCTGAGCCTCGTCCCAGATCAAGTGGCATCTCTTGCGGTCCGCATGGAACGCCATCGTTCCCAGGCGCATCTCTCCAAATAATATGCTTGAACAACATTATGTTGTAGAAACATACTATTCCCATGGAGCTTCCATTTCTCGATCGTGCCGCCGAGCAGGAGCAGTTGACCAGGATGCTGTCGCGTCGTGAGGGTGGCTTTGCCGTGCTCTACGGACGTCGGCGCTGCGGCAAGTCGCGGCTGTTGCAGGAAGTGCTTCCGCCAGATCGTTCCATCTACTATGTCGGCGACGATCGCGAAAGCACGATCCAGCGCGCCTCGCTCGCCGCCGAGATCGGGCGGCGCCAGCCAGGGTTCGACGACGTGCGCTACCCGGATTGGGACGCGCTGTTGTCGCGTTTCTTTCGGGAGGCGCCCCCAGGGTCCGTTCTGGCCATCGATGAGTTCCCGGCGCTGGTCAACGCGGCGCCCGACCTGGCCAGCGTGCTGCAGAAACGCCTGGACGCCAGGCCCTCACGCGGCGTCCACGTCATCGTTGCCGGGTCGTCGCAACGACTGATGCAAGGGCTTGTGCTCGACCGAACCGCTCCGTTGTTTGGTCGCGCCACCGCGATCGTGCCGGTTGGGCCGTTGCCGGCTGGATGGATTCAAAAGGCCCTGCCGTTACCAACCGCCGAGGCAGCCGTGGAGGCGTACGCCGTCTGGGGCGGGGTTCCGCGCTACTGGGAATTGGCCGCCGACTATCGGAATCTCGAAGAGGCCGTGCAGGCGCTGGTGCTGAGCCCCGTCGCCGTGCTTTACGACGAGCCGTCGAGGCTGCTGGTGGACGACATGCGAGACACGACGCAAGCGGCGTCGATCCTGTCGTTGGTGGCGCGGGGGAGTCATCGGCTCTCCGAGATTGCCGGCCGCCTCGAAAAACCCGCCACTGCGCTGGTCCGTCCGATGCAGCGGTTGCTCGAACTGGGGCTGGTGGCCCGCGACGTGCCCTTCGGGTCGACACTGCGCGACACCAAGCGCACCCTCTACAACGTGTCAGACCCGTTTCTCCGGTTCTGGTTTCGCCACGTCGAACCGGCCCGGTCGCGCCTCGCCGGGCGCCAGGGATTTGCGGTCGCCGCAGGCATCACAACATCTCTGGGACCGCACGTCGGCACCGTCTGGGAAGACTTGGCTCGCGCCAGTGTGGCGTCATTACCAGCCTTCGGGCATCAGTGGCGGCCAGGGGCCCGCTGGTGGGGGCCTGGCCTCGATCGCCAGCCCATGGAAATCGATGTGGTGGCCGAGAGCGAGGATCGCAAGGCAGTCCTGCTTGGCGAGGCACGGTGGGCCACCCAGGACACGTCTGCGTCGCTGGCAGCCGACCTCCGCCGGAAGGCGAAGCTGTTTCCGTTGGCGGCCGGACGCGAGGTGCACCTGGGTATGTGGCTGGCCCATCCCGCCCGCGTCCGCGACGTCCACACCTTCACCCCGCGCGACGTGCTTCGTGCGCTTCGGAACTGAGCCTGAACTGAGCCAGTTGATGCGCAGCGGACCATACAGTATTCTGGCACCATGAAGTCCACCAGCGTGCAGCAAGTCCCGCAGCAGTGGCCAGAAATTCTACGCTGGGTCGTGGCGGGCGAAGAAGTGCAGGTGACCGACGACGACCACGTTGTGGCCAGAGTCGTGCCCCCCCAGCCGATGGCCACTCCTGACTTTCTCGCGCGAGCCAAGGCCGTCTGGGGCGAAGCTCCGTCTGGCAAAGCCCTAAGTGCCGTCGTGACCGAGGCGCGATGAGGCAAGACGTGACGTATTTGGACACCAGTTGTTTTGTCAAACTTTACTACCCGGAGCCGGACAGCGCCAACGTCGTCGCCCTCATTCAGGGCAAGTCGGTTTGTTACACACCGCTTCATGAATTGGAGTTTGTGAATGCGCTACGCCTGAAAGTCTTCTTCGGCGGCGCAACTCCGGCTCAAGCGACTGCCGCGCGCGGGTTGGTCGAATCCGACTTGAAGACGGGCGTGCTGGTCTCGTCAGCCGGCAACTGGAACGACATACTGGCGGAGGCTGTCGCGTTGGCCGAACGCCATACGGCGACCATTGGATGCAGGTCGCTGGATATTCTGCATTGCGCTGCGGCGAAGGCCCTGGCCGCGAACGAGTTCATCACAGCGGATTTACGGCAGAAGGAACTCGCGGCAGCCATAGGATTGAATCTGGTGACGTTCTGACGTTGGCCCCCAAAGCGCGCCGAGTCTCGTGAAGCCTCGTTCACTCCAAGCCACCCAACAACTCGCAGCCGGGCCGGTCGTCTTGCTCGATTCGGGGCACGGAGATCGGGATGATCGCCGTCTTTCCTCACGGGAGACTGCGCTTCCATTGGCGTGGTCGCAGCTGACGCGCCTCACGTATCGGCGGTTGCCGGCGGATCAGGCGCCAACTGGAAACGCTCGACGACGAAGAACCCGCCGACGTTGGTGAGAGTTGGGGTTTCGGCTTGCCCAGGAGTCGCTTTTGAGCGACTATTGGGCTGGCCAGCCACCGCTGATGGGCAATTTATGGAACGCAGCAAGACTCGCGCAACCCGCTCTCCCAAGACGGCGACGCCGCCGTATGACGCCGCCACCAATCTGAATTCCGATAAGCGAATAGCGGCCCTGTTGGAAGCAGCTTTCGAGGACGGCCATCCGCGGGTGATTGCCGCCGCGCTTGGGGCTATCGCGCGCGCCAAGGGAATGGCGAAGATCGCCAAGGACGCGGGCCTGAACGAGAAATCTCTCTACCGGGCTCTCTCCGGCGAGGGGAATCCCGAACTGGACACCTTCATCAAGGTCGTGCGGGCCCTGGGCCTTCGACTCCACGCGACCGCCGCCGCGTAACAATCGTGCTTCCGGCCATCATGGGCGCGGTCGGGGGATACCAATATGAGCATTGAGGAACTCAAGGCGGAAGCGCTTCGACTTGGCCCGGAGGCTCGTGCCGATCTCGCTCGAGTGTTGCTGGCTAGCCTTGACGGGATGAGCGACGCCGAGGTTGAGCACCTCTGGATCGAGGAGGCCGTCGCGCGAGACGACGAACTGGATAGCTGGACCGCGCGCGCGTATCCCGCGGCCGAGGTGCTGGCTAGAGCGCGAGCGCGCCGAGCGTGAATATTTGCGCTATAGCTACGATTATAGTAACTTACACGCACAAATGCAGTCTTTGACCGAGCGCGTGTTCGAACTGGCGCCTCCCGGCGGGCTGTTCGACTCCGGCGTGGTGAGAACAGTGTTTCCCGCGGCCTCCGATGGGGCCCGCAAGCTGCTCGTCAATCGTGCCCTGCGCCAGGGAGAAATCCTGCGCCTCCGGTCCGGGCTGTACTGCCTCGCGCCCGCGTATCGCAAGTCGCCCCTGCATCCGTTCACCATCGCCGCCGCGATTCATGGGCCATCCCATGTCAGCCTGGAAACGGCGCTGTCGTTCCATGGGCTCATTCCAGAAGCCGTGTTCCAAGTGGCCTGCGTGACGGCTCGCCGCAGCCGGACGTATGCCACGCCCGTTGGCACCTTCACGTTCCGCCGCGTGCCGTGCGACGACCCGAAGGCTGGTGTCCGGTCCGTGCGTCTCGCGCCCGACGCGTGGGCGTCCGTTGCGCTGCCGCTGCGGGCCATTGCCGATCTCGTGTACCTTCGCAAAAACGTGACGTGGAAGCGCGACGGCCTGCGGTTTCTCACCGACTCGTTGCGCATCGACGATCAGGATGTGCGTGACCTGAAGGTGGGCGCGTTCCGCGAGATTTACCAAGCGATTCGCAGCCGGCGAACACAAGACTACTTGGACGGGATGCGTGCGGAGTTGGGCCGATGACCAGCGACGTTGTTGCCGCGCGGCTACGGGAGTATGCGCCTGCCGACGCGATGGAGCAGGAGCACGCGCTCGCCGAAATCATGCAGCACTACGTGCTCGCCAGTCTGGCGCTTCGCGATGTCGCGCGATCAACCCGGGTTGGCGCTCTGGTCGCCGGCGCTCTTTCTCCAACACGTCGACGCGCTGCAGGAGGC
>JBAXOX010000085.1:0-16719 GCA_037133015.1 Acidobacteriota bacterium | reverse complement strand
CGGCCCCCAAATCGCCGCCGCCCGCGCGCGCGGGCGGCGGCGATTTGGGGGCCGGCTTGCGTCCCATATCCAGCGCGTCGGGCAGCGCCGGAGCCTGGCCGGCGTGCGTCCGGCTCCAGTGGAATTCCTCGTAGGTGCCCGGGTAGAGCAGCGCGCGGCCGTTGCCGATTTCGACGACCTTGGTGGCGAGTTTGTCGATGAAGTACCGATCGTGCGAGACGACAATCAGCGTGCCGCCGTAGTCCATGAGGGCGTCGAGCAGCACGTCCTTCGAATCGAGATCGAGATGGTTGGTCGGCTCGTCGAGCAGCAGCGTATTGGACGGCCGCAGCAGCATGCGCGCCACCGCCAGCCGCGTGCGCTCGCCGCCCGACAGCACCCCGACCCGCTTGTAGACATCGTCGCCCGAAAACAGGAAGCCGCCGAGGATGTCGCGAATCATCGGCACCATCTGGAGCGGGGAGCCCGCCGACAGCGTTTCGTAGACGGTCAGCGTCGGATCGAGCCGCACCGCTTCGTCCTGCGCGAAGTACTGCATCACCACCTGGTAGCCCAGTGTCCGTTCGCCGGTGTCGGGATCTTCCACGCCCGACAGCATGCGCATCAGCGTCGATTTGCCGGCGCCGTTCGGGCCGAGTAGCGCAATGCGGTCGCCGCGCTCGACGTGCAGGTTCGCGTTCGAAAAGACCGCGGTCGGGCCGTAGGCCTTGGCGACGTCCTTCAGTTCGAACACCATCCGGCCGCTCTTTTCGCAGGTCGGAAAGTGGAAGTGCACCCGTCGCCGCTCCGGCGGCACCTCGATCGGCGTCACCTTCTCGAGCATCTTGATCCGGCTCTGCACCTGGGAGGCCTTGGTGGCCTGGTAGCGGAACCGATCGATGAACATCTTGACGCGCGCCACCTCCTCGTCTTGCCGGCGCTTGGCGTCGCGCAACCGCGTCATGCGCTCCTCGCGCTCGGTGAGGTAGTGCGAGTAGTTGCCCGGGTAGTCGGTGAGCGTGCGCAGGTTGATGTCACCGATCCGATCGACCACCGCGTCGAGGAAGAAGCGGTCGTGCGACACCAGAATCACCGCGTGCGGGTAGTCGTGCAGGTACTCTTCGAGCCAGTTGCGCGCGTCGAGGTCGAGATGATTGGTCGGCTCGTCGAGCAGCAGCAGGTCGGGCTTCTCGAGCAGCAGCTTGGCCAGCGCGATGCGCATCTGCCAGCCGCCTGAGAATTCGCGGGTCGGCCTCTCGTAATCGGTCGAGGCGAACCCGAGTCCCCGGAGCACCGTGTCGATCTTCAGATCGATGGCGTAGCCGTCGTGCAGGCGGAAGCGATCCTGCAGATCGCTGTAGCGGTGCAGAATCTCGTCGTGCTCGGAGAGCGGCACCAACGGGTCGGCGAGCCGATCTTCGAGCGTCTGCATCTCGGTCTTCGCATCGAGCAGCCACCCGAAGGCCAGCGAGGCCTCGCCGTAGAGCGTAAGGCCTTCGTGCGTGAGGCCATCCTGCGGCAGGTAGCCGACGCGCGTGCCCGACGGCTTGATGATCAGGCCCGCGTCCGGCTCGTCGATGCCGGCGAGCATCCTGAGTACCGTGGTCTTGCCAGCTCCATTCGGGCCGCACAACCCGACCCGCTCGCGGTCGGAGACCTGCCAGGTGACGTCCTTGAGCAGGACGCGATCGCCAAACGCTTTTGTCAGGGAAGAGAGCTGGATCATGACTTCGGGGGCGCTACACGCGCGTTGCGCCGTCGCTGGCGCTCAAGCGTACCACTCTACTACACGGGGCGGCCTCGTCTGCCGATTCTCACTATTTCACGCGTCAAAGCGCGCTTTTAGTCCATCAAGACTGCATGAGCGTCACACCGTGTCATGTAGAGTCGTTCGTAAATCTGTCGCTTGTGGCATTGTGGCTTGCAGGGAGCGGCCCTAGCATCGGTAGTAACGATGATGCGGGGGTCTGCGCTCCTTCGGCGTATGTTGGTGACGGTCGCCACCGTGGTGGCCACTGCGCCGCTCTACGCGTCGGACGTCGCGTCCTCGATCATCCGGTTCAACAGCGATGTGTCGGCGTCCACCTCGCTGCGCGTGTCCAGTTCGGTGCTGCGCGTGGCGCCCGCCACCGGCCTCAACGGCGAGGCGGTGGTGGTGGGCACGATCGACTATCGGGCGGCGGCCCGGACCCGCAGCGGCGGCGAAGTGGTCCTCACCGTGGAAGCGCAAGCGGACGTGCCCTTGGTCGGCGGTCCCGCCTCCGGCGGCGAACCGGCGATCGATTTTGCCGGCGTCGGCGATGGCGCACGCGCCGGCGTGCTGCGCCAAGACGGTCCGCAGATTGCCGGACGCTGGGTGGGCAGCGGCGTGCGGACCGGCCAGCTCGTCTTCACGCTTCGGGGCGGGACATCCGGCCCCGGCATGACCGTGCCGTTGCGTTTCGTGATCAGCCTGCCCTAACCATTTCCGCCTCGCGGGCCACTGTGTCCGATCCGCGCGTCACTTCTTCTTCGGCGGAAACACTTTTCTCACTTCCGGCCGCTTCTCGAGCTTCACCAGAAACACGATCTGATCGGGCGCGCGCTGCCGGACCAGTTCAACCTCGACGGCAGGCTCACCGGCCAACTGCGCCCCGTCGGGCAGCGATGCCATCAGCAGCAGCACGGTGTGCGAACCCATGCGAATGCTGTCGAATCGGAATCGCCCGTCCCGCGTCACTTCTGTCCGCGCGCCATCGTCGAGCACCAGCACCGCCCGATCGATCGGCGTATCGGAGGCCGACAGCCGGCCATCCCCGTCCACATCCTGATAGACCAGGCCGTGAACCGAGCCGAGAGGGAGCAGGCCGAACTGCAGCCCGACCGTCTGATTGCGCGAGACCGCCACGTTCTGCCGCTGGTCGGCCGGCGGATCGTAGTCGGCCGGCACCGACCCGATGTCGAGCGACACGGGCTGTGCGCCAACCGGGACGCCCGGGAAGCTGAACCTGCCGTCGCGACCCGTTTCGACCGCGCCCATCGCGCCCAGCGACACGGTGATGCCGCCGACGGGCGGCTCGTCGGGATCCATCACGCCGTTGCCATTCCAGTCTGCGAACACCACGCCGGAGATGCGGCCGGAAGGGCCGGCGTGAGACGGGCGTCCGGCTGCCAGGGGCGACCGCGCGCCGCCGAACGGGAACGCGCGCGTCAGCCGGATCATGGTGCGCGTCATCCACGGACTGCCCGCGCTGCCCAGCGCGTAGGGCGTGTGATCGATGTAGGTGTCGAGCGAGAGGTACGTCTGGGCCGCAATCTGGCCGGCCACACCCACCGTCACGGCTTGCCGGGTCGACACGGTCTGCAGGTTCCAGTCTCGCGTGCGGCCGAACGTGCCTTCGAGGCGCAGGTAGAGGGGGCCGATGGGCCGTTGGCCTCCGGCTCCCACGTGCCAGAACGTCTCGCCGTCGCCCGATCCGTCGGAGCGCCGAGCCAGGGCTGCCAGCGCGAACACCTGTTGTCCCCCTTGGAGGTTGACGTAGATCTGGCTCGACGCGTCGTGCTGCGTGAAGCTCGATCCCGAATTATTCGGATCCAGGTTCGACCGCCGTTCGTAGCGCGCAAACACATTGGCCGTCCGCAGCCGTCCGTGCCACTCGGTGCTGATCGCGCCGGTGTCGCTTTCGAAACCCGGGCTGAAGCGGGAGGGACGAATCTCGCGACCGCCGCCTTCGGCCCGGACCGTGAACATCGACGACCCGGCGATCGCAAACCGGACGCCGCCGTAGCCGCGCGTGACCAGGCCTGCCGGCACGCCGGTGGTGGCGGCCGACGAGGCGGCCGGATCGAGATTGCTTCTGGCGTATTCGCCCCCGCCGAACAGCTTGGCCGAGGTGTGCAGATCGAGTTCGCCCGCGACAAACACGCCCGACCGATCGCTGTACGGAAAGTTCGAGACCGCGTAGTAGCCGAGCGAGTACCGCTGCGCGTTGACCTGCAGCCAGCCGCCCGGGAACGCCCAGATCGATCCGACCAGCGCGCTGGGGGCGTACTCCGTGATCGCGACCCCGCGTCGGCGGAACGCCGTCATGCCGCCGTCGGCCATCACCTGGACCGACAAGGTGGGCCGGTACCGGACGCCGCCGCCCACGTCGGTGCTTTGATCGGTGACCGCCGTGTACAACGGCATCGGCCCGCTGTGAACCTGCACACCGCGGGCGTACACATCGAGCGCCTGATTGACCCGGTGCGACAGCGACGCCTGATAGAGTTGCTGGCCGATCGCCAGGGTATCGGTGCCGAAGATGTTGCGCTGGGCCGTGACGCGTCCCGCCGTGACCAGCAGCGTCGTCGCGGCGCTCGACCCGCGCACCGACGCGCCCTGAAACGTGACCATCGGCGCGAACAGGTTGGAGAAGCCGAAATTCTGCACGACCGGCGCGCTCCATGTGTCGCCGGCGTCGAGCGACCAGGTCAGGCCCGCCGCCTGCCAGCCGTCGGCGCGCAGCACGCCGCGCCCGATCACGGCGCGGTCGCCGCGGCGCGTGATGCTGAGATCTCCGTAGAGATTGCCGAACCGGAATCCTGGATAGGAGAGCTGGAGGCCCAGATCGGGCTCGATCCGGTTCTGGCCTCCCAGGCGCAACTGGTCGCCGGTGGTTACCTGCGTGGCGGTGGACACCTGGACAGACGCCTGCTGGGCGACGGCCGGCAGGGCCGCCATCACGACCATCAGCGCGCCAACGCCCACGGCCTGCCTCATAGTTTCGCAGCGATCTCCAGCGTCGTTTCGCCGACGATCATCGCGGGCTGGCCCACGTCGATTCTCAGCTCGACCCGGTACGTGCCCGGCGGCAGGCGCGGATCGTTCTCGCCGGAGGTCGGCATGTTCACGTCGCGCTCGCTTGTCGGCAGCACCGGGACATTGGGGACCGGCAGTTGCCGGACCAGCTTGCCGGTCGCGTCGAAGATCGACAGCGTGCCTTTGGTGCGGACGTGGACGCGGCTCGTGTTGGCCAGCGTGGCGACCACCGACGGGACGTCGCCGGGAGGCATGCGGACCTGCAGATCGGTCAGATCCACGGCCGGCACCGGGTTGCCCACGGTGGCGTAGAGCAGGGTGGCGACGCGGCCCCGGAACATCACGTCGCGCGAACTGGCGACCGGGTCGGCGTCGGCCGGATCGAACTCGAACATCACCGCGCAGCGGTACCCGCCATCCCGGGTGCCCGACGGCACCGTCGTCGTAAAGCGGACCAGCGCCGTGCCGCCGGCGGCCACCAACTGTTCGGGCGGGTTCACGCGAAGCCACGATGCGGCCGAGAGCGCATCGGCGGCATCGGCCGCTTTGAATTGCGGCGTGCCGTCCTTCGAGAGGTACCAGTCGTCGACGCGCGCCCGAATCTTGACCGCCTTCTTGCCGTCGTTGTGCAGCGTCACCACCTGGGTATGCGCGGCGCCTGGCCCGAGCTTGAGTTCGACGCGCAGCGGCGTCACTTCGATCGACAGCGAGGCTTGCGCACGGGCCGGCGCCGGGGCGGCCCACGCGAGCACGCACACCAGCAGGGCCGAATTGAGGCGCGCCAGGTGGTGGCCGCGAGCGTTCCGGGCTGTCTTGTATCGAGTCATCAGGTTCGTGCTCATGCAGGAAAACTGTTGCCGGTCGGGCGGCTTCCGCATCAGGGCGCCGTCAAGGTATACGTCAAGGTCGTCGTGTAGGTGCCGGTCGAATAGGTCCACGCGTTGGCGAGCGCATAGCTTTGCGTGCCCGTCCAGAACCCCGAACTGACCCACGAACCGACCGTCTGAGCGGCGGTCTTGTTGACCGTCCCGGCGACAAAGCCCGTGCCCGTCGCGGTCCACCGCAACTGGCTGGCCGCGATCGTATCGAGGCCAGACTGCAGATCACTGCTCGCCACCACCACCAGCGTCACCGTGCTGCCGATCGTGGTTCGCGCTTTGGCGGTGATGGTGAGGGCCCCGCCGTTGGCGGGCACCAGCGGCACCGTGTCGGGGTCGGCGTCGGAAAACGTCATCGACGCGTTCGACAACGTCAGTTTGGCCCGCGCCGCGACGGTGGCCGACACCAGGAGCGGATCGGATCGACTCGCTGCCCGCAGCCCGAGCGGGGTGATCACCAGGATCAGCGCGACGATGAGGGCCAGCGTCCGGCACATCAATGGCAGGGTCCTATGGCGCGGTCAGCGTGAAGGTCAAGGTGGCCGAGTACGTGCCCACGTTGTAGGTCCACGCATTGACGAGACTGAACACCACGGTGCCGGTCCGCGTGGTATTGACGTTGCCGGTGCCCGACGCCACCGTCTGCTGCACGCTCGTGCTCATGGTCCCCGCCTGAAACGGCGGCGACGGCGTGGCGGTCCAGCTGAGGTTGCCGATGGGGATGCTCGCACTGCCGCTCGTCAGGTCCGTGCCCGACATCACCGTGATTCGCCAGGCGCCCGCGGCGTTGCCGGTGACCTTGTAATTCAGCGTGACGCCGGTTGCCGTCAGGCTTGGCGTGATATCCGGGTCGGCATCGGCAAAGGCGATCGAGGTCTGCGTCACACTGAAGGTGAGGGTCTGCGCCCCGGCGGCAGGCGCCAGCCAGCCGGCGATCCCGGCCACCAGACAGGTTGCGACCCATCGGCTCATCGTCACGCGGTACCTCGATCGATTCCGCATCGGCTACGGCGCCGTCAGGGTGTAGGTGGCCGTGGCGGAGAAGATGCCCGTCGGGTACGACCAGTTGTTGGTCAGCGCATACGACTGCGATCCGGTACGTGCGCCCGACCCGGACCAGGAGGCCACGGTTTGCGCGGCCGTCTTGCTCAGCGTTCCGGCCGTAAAGCCCGCGCCGCTCGCCGTCCACTTCACATTCGTGATGGCGATGGCATCCAGACCGCTCGCCAGGTCGTTGTTCGCGATCACGGTGAGCGTCACCAGCGCGCCGGTGGCGGTCTTGGCTTTGGCGGTGATGGCGATGGCCCCTTCGCTGGCGGGGATCGCGGCCACCAGGTCGGGATCGGCGTTGACAAAGGTGATGGTGGAGACGCCGAGCGCAAGCTTGGCGGCGGCCGACACCGTCACGCTCACCGCGACGTTGCCCGCCGATGTGGACGCACCGAGCCCCGGAGCCCACACGACGAGGGCGACCAGGGCGGCCAACGCGGGCTGTCGGATGTTGCCGGTGAACACAGGCCTTAGGATATCCCGAGTTCGGGCCGATGAGCGACTCGCCGGTCAATTTCTGGACGGGGAAAAGCGCCTGGTCCGACGAAGGTGCGAAGGTGCGGGGAACGGGGGCCTAGGCGGGAGGGGCGAACGGCTCCGGCCGATGTGGTTCCCGTGGCGCGGGGTGAACCGAGCCACGGGAAACCGGCCGCGCATCACGGTGCCGGGAAACGGGTGTGCGCGTCGTGCGACGACTGGCAACCGCATCGATGTATCGCCGATGGCCGCAACGCCCGCAGTTGCTCCCTCAGCACGACGTCATGAGCGCGCACGTCGGTTGGCGTACTGGTGCATCGAAACACTTAGGGCGCGGTCAGCGTGTAGGTGGCGGTCGCCGAAAAGCTGCCCGTCGGGTACGCCCAGTTGTTGGCCAGCGCGAACGTCTGAGTGCCGGTGCGGGCGCCCGAACCGGTCCACGACGCCACGCTCTGGGCCGTCGTCTTGTTCATCGCGCCGGCCGCAAATCCGGTCCCGCTCACCGTCCACGAGACGTTCGAGATGGCGATCGTGTCGGTGCCGCTGGTCAGGTCGGTGCCCGCCACCAGCGTCAGCGTGACGCTGCCGTTGGCCGTCGTCTTGGCCTTGGCCGTGATCGTGACCGCGCCCTCACTTGCCGGGATGCTGAGGACCGTGTCGGGGTCAGAGTTGGGGAAGCTGAGGGTCGCCGAGCTGACCGTCAATTTCGCCGTGGCAGAGACAGTGGCGGCGAGGGTGACGTTACTGGTCGTGCTGATGGCGCCGATCGGCTGCGTAAACGCGACGGCGGCGACGGCGATACTGAGCAGTGCGATTTTGGTCTTCATGCGCGGTCTCCACATGGAGGAAAGCGTGGCTTCCCTCCGGTATTGCACACACCCCGTGACTGTCAGAGCTGCCGTGGCGCGTGCGTAGCCGGCGAACTCCGTATGGCGAATAGTCCAGGTCTTCGGTTCTGAATAAAACATCATCAACGACCTTCAAAGACACTTATCGTCACGACTACAACGAACTTTAGATGACAACTGACGATTTTGGAAGCATCTGGTTCGTCGGCTCCGCCTGATTGGAGCCGGCCTGGTCTGAATCGAGTCTGTCGCGGCTGTCGGCCGGCTCTTCGGGGGGCCAGGGCGTGATCGCGCCGCGTCCGTCTACGGCCTGCCGTCGCAGCCAAAGCTCGAAATCACGGGGCCTTACGCGCCATTGGCGTCCGATCCTGACCGCCGGGAGCGTGCCTTCGCTCATCAGGCGATACAGGGTCCGGGCGTTCACCCGGAGCGTCCTGAGGACCTCTGTCGGTGTGAGAAACGCCTCGGTCGGAGGATGTGTGTGCTGGTGTAATGCCATAAAATGTCTTCAAAGTGCTTTATCGGCATGCAATCTAAGGAACTGTATAGGACAAAATAGTAACAAGAGGTCCATACGCGCCATGCGCCATTGCAAGCGGCATGCCGAGACCGCGTCTTCGCGTCTATGGAGAGGGTGTTTGGATGACCGCGAGTAAAGGGCCGATCGAGCCCCTGGAATCAGGACCCGGGCGCACCAATCGGAGGCGCCGGCCTGGGGCGTCCCGCAGAAGAGACCGCGGCGACGAGTTATTCGCCGAGCGCCTTGGCGACCGTGCCCAGGGCCTTGGCAATGCGGAAGGGTTTGGTGAGGTAGCCGACCACGCCGAGGTTGACGGCCTCGATCGCGCTCGCCTCTGTCGAGTACGCCGTCATGATGATCACCGGCAGCGTCGGCGCCAGGCGCCGCGCGTCGCGAATCAGCGCCAGGCCGTCCATCCCGGGCATCTTCAGGTCCGTGATCAGCAAATCGAACACCGTCGTCCGAAGCAGGTTGAGCGCGGTGCGGCCATCGGGCGCCTCTTCCACCTCGTACTCCGCCAGGGCCAGCGTCTTGCTCATCATGTCGCGGATCGACGCTTCGTCATCCACCACCAGCACCCTGGGGCGTCGCGTCGGCGACCGATCGCCGGTGGCGACCGGCGTGCCCGCAAATGACGGTTCGACCGCCGGCAGGGACGTCCCCTGACTGCCGAGCCACCGATCGATATCGGTCTTTCTGAAGCGCCACTGACGACCGACACGGACCGCGGGAATCTTCCCGGCCTTGATCAGCCGGTACACCGTGCGCAAGTTGACCTGAAGGTATTCGAGAACTTCTTCGGTGGTGAGAAAGACGTCGTCCATGTGCGTTGGCGGCCTTTACTGTATCACCGTTTTGATGAGGACGTGGTTGGAAGGTGCACCGTGAACACGGCACCGTGGCCTCTGCCTTTTGACGAAGCGGCCACCTCTCCGCCATGCTCCGTGATGATGCGCAGCGTCATGGCCAGGCCCAGACCGCTGCCCGCATCCTTCGTCGTGAAGAACGGTTCGAAAATCTGCGGCAGCACGTCAGGCGCGATGCCCGGTCCCGAATCCTTCACCACCACCGATACCTGTTTACGTCGTGCCGAGTAGGAGGTCGTCACCTCGATGCGGCCCGGCCTCGCGTCGAGCGCCTGTTCGGCGTTGATCAGCAGGTTGAGGAACGCCTGCTGGAGCAGCAC
This sequence comes from Acidobacteriota bacterium, assembly GCA_037133015.1. Lineage (GTDB taxonomy): Bacteria > Acidobacteriota > Vicinamibacteria > Vicinamibacterales > JAKQTR01 > JBAXOX01. The sequence continues at coordinate 7,001 of JBAXOX010000085.1, read as the reverse complement.
GGTGTCGCCGGCGATGGTGGGGATCGAGTCGGTCAGCCGTCGCACGATCGCGATCTTCGCCGAGCGGCACGCCTTGGCCCTCAGCGCCAGAGCCCTGCGCAGCGCGCTGTTCACGCTGATTGGGCGTCGGGCCATCTGCCCCGGTCCGGCCAGCACCAGCAGATTCCGGACGATGCGCGCGGCGCGCTCGGATTCGCGGCACACCAGCCGAAGCGGCCCCGCGACCGGCGCCGGAAAACGGTGCGCCCGCTGCAGCAATTCGATTTGTCCCAGCACCGCCTGCAACGGATTGTTCAGTTCGTGCGCGATGCCTGCCACCAACTGGCCCATCGCTTCGGACCGGGCGAGGCGGTCGCGCAGATTGGCCCGCTCGGCCTCGACCCGGCGATCGTCGGACACGTCGCGGACCACCACCACGCTGCCCGGCCGCGACGTCGATGGGTCGACCACCGGGGTGACGGTGACGACGAAGGTTCCGCCCAGCAGTTCATCGTCGAGTTCGGTGGTGCGCGGCATCGCGTGATCGATCTGACCCTCGGGAGGCGTCGTCAGCCAGGCGGCGAGCGCCGGCCCGACCATCATCGCGACGGGCTGGCCTATCAGGGCGTCGCGTTGCCGACCCAACCGATAGGCCGCCGCCCGGTTGACGTGTGCCATGCGGCCGTCGTGTCTGCACACAAACACCAGGTCGCGCATCGAGTCGAACGAATTTTCGAGTTCGCGTCGAGTGCGGAGCACGTCGTCGAGCAACTGCGCGCTTTCGATCACGTTGGCCAGCAGGTGTCCGATGCCGTCGAGCAGGTCGAGCATCAGGACGATGTCGGCGGCAGGCAATCCCAGCCCATCCACCACCAGCACGCCCAGCGCGCGGCGTCTCCCCTGCAGCGGCACGGCGACTGTGGCGCAACCGGCGGCGCCTTCCAGTGGCGTGCCGAGCAGGCGGGCGCGGGGCCGCCGGAGCGTTTCGGCGACGACGTGGCTGGGGTCGGAGGCGGGCACCGACGCGGCGCCCCCTGATGTCGGCGTGTCGGAAGAGGCCACCCGGTTGACGGTTTCTCCCCGTCGATCGTGCAGCCACACATCGACGCGGTCGGCCGGCATCGCCCGCGCGGCATCAACGCAAAAGCGCTCAAACCGATCCTGGGTCATCCAGGGCGTGCCGCTTCGGCCCAACTCGACGACCAGAGACGCGAGTCGGCGCTGCACCTGTTCGCGTCGCAGACGGCGAGCGTCGGCCAGAGCCACGGCGAGGCCATCGGCGCATTCGACGACGCGACCCGACCATTCAAGCGCCGGCAACACCCCGGGCAGGCCGAGCAGGAGCAGGCCCAGGGGGTGTCCGGCGTGCAGCACGGGCGCCAGCACCGCCGCGGGCGTGCCGAGTCGGCGGGCCAGCGCGGGCGTCGTGGTTGATTCGAGGATCACCTGTCTGACGCGGCCCGAGGCCAGCACCTCGGAGGTGAGGGCCGCGGATGCCGGCTCGTCGAGCCAGCCTGGAGCAGCCGGCGCGCCGGCGTGGGGCCGGAGTGTTTCGCGCAGCCGGCCCGACCGATCGTCGATCTCGAGCAGCACAACGGTGGTGGCGCCAGCCGCGGCGCCTGCCCGCTGGCAGATCGCCGCCACCTGGTCGTCGACCTCGCCTGCTCGGGCCAGCAGGCTGACAACCGAACCGGCGAACTCAGACGGGATGTCCACAGGGAGTGAGCCCTCGCTGATGATGGCCGTCTCGACCCCGGGGCGGGCGCGGGGCATGGCTGGCGAGATTCTACCCGAACCGCGACGCCCCGGGCTAACGGATTCCTTGTGCACGACTTAGTCCTTCGCTGCGCCAATACGGCGACCGGGGGGTGCCCTCGGGATTACGTGCTGAGCCAGCACCACAGGCCTCGCGCGCGCCGGAGACCTGTCGTGATCGTCATGGCGAGTCGAAGGAGGGAGCCGGCCTATAATCGACGTTTTGAGGGAGAGGCCCGTCGGGCCAGACTGCCGCCTGGTTTCCTGCGTCTAACTGGATGACCGGCGGCACATCGCCGGCGGCGGCAGCACAAAGAGAGCCCGAGACGTGATCGCCCAGGCATGACGGCCACAGACGAGGAACTGGTCGCCCGCAGCGTGGCGGGAGACACAGAGAGCTTCAATCAACTCATCGTGCGATGGGAGCGGCCGATCTACGCCCTGGCGTACCGGCAGATTGGCCGCGAAGAAGACGCGCGGGACGTGTGCCAGGAGGCGTTTCTCAGGGCGTTTCGCGGGTTGCCTGGTTTCAAAGGCGAGGCGAAATTCTCGTCGTGGCTCTACCGGATCACGCTCAATTTGTGCCGCGACTGGATGCGGCGTCAGCGGCGGGCGCCGTTTGTTCAGGCTCCGGAGGGCGTCGACCTGGCCGATCTGGCGGTGGCCGAGATCAGTCCTGGCGAGTCGATCGAGGATCAGATCAGCCGCAAGGATCTGAGCCGGCACGTGGCGAAAGCGATGCAGATCCTGCCCGACGAGCAGCGCACCACCATCGTATTGAAGGAATATCACGGCCTGACGTTTCAGGAGATTGCCGAACTGCAGGGCTGTCCGCTCAGTACCGTCAAGACGCGGTTGTACCAGGGTCTGACGGTGCTTCGGCGGGAGCTTGAGCGGATCGGGGCGGTGCGGTGAGATTGGGCGATTCAGCCTGACCAGCGGGTGGACGACGATGACTGACCAACGATATTGCGGGAATGCCGATGCGTTGATGTCCTACCTCTACGAGGAGGGAGACGCCGCCGAGCGCCAGGCGTTCGAGGCCCACGTGGTCGAGTGCCGGGACTGTGCGAACGACGTCGGCGCCATGCGGGCGGTGCGCGGCGGTCTGGCGGCGTGGGCACCTCCGGAAACGGTGCTGGGCTTCCGCATCGTGCGCGAGCCGGCGCCGCTGCCTCGGCGCTCGGTCTGGGACATGCTCACGATGCCGGCGTGGGCGCAATTGGCGGCGGCCTCGCTCGCCGTGGCGGTGGCGGTCGGCATCTCCGGGGTGGAAGTGCGCTACGACCAGCAGGGCTGGACGATGCGCGCGGGATGGAGCCGGCCGGCGATCGCGCCGGCGGCACTGCCCGTGTCGGCGAGCCCGCAGTCCGCCTCGACCGTGGCCGACGCGCCGTGGCGGACCGAGTTGGCGGCCCTCGAGCAGCGGTTGCGCGGCGATCTGCAGCCGGTGGGTCGCGACGCCGCCGCGTCGGGCCTGCGCCAGGCGTCGAGTGCGGCGACGGTTGCGCCGACCAGCGACCAGGCTTTTCTTGCGCGGGTGCGCGACCTGATTGAGGCGAGCGAGACGCGACAGCAGCGCGAAATGGCGATGCGCATTTCGCAGGTGACGCGCGATTTCGATACGCAGCGGCGATCCGATCTCACCAGAGTCGTCGACGGCATGGGCGCGCTCGAAGGGCGGACCGGCGCCGCGGTGGCCCAGCAGCGCGAGTTGCTCAACTATCTGGTGCGAGTGTCGCAGAAGCAGTAGCGCGGTGGAATCGCGTATGGACACAGTGACAGGTGCGGCCCTTCGGTTTCCGAGGGCGTCAGGGAGGATCGACGTGAGTGCACGACGATGGTTGGCGGGACTGGCGGCGGCGGGATGCAGCGTCGTGATGGCGGGGCCGATCTGGGCCCAGTCTCGGCCCAGTCGCGTGGCCCATGCTCCGGTGGCGGTCGCGAAGGCCGATCCCCAGGAGGCGGCGCGTTACCAGGTGGCGGTGATGGAGAGCGTGCTCGAGACCGCCGTCCAGCGAGGCGCGACGGTGATGACGAGGCAGTGGCGGTCGGTGGCGCCCGAGATGCTGCTGATCGGCGGCACGGCACGGGCGCGAGGCTTCCGGCTCGACGGCTACGGGATCTTTTTCGTGGTCGACGTGCCAGCGATGCGGCAAAGCGTGGTCTGGACGTGGCGGATGCTCGACCGCGATTCGGGCGGGGCCGGCACCGCGGTGCAGTCGATCCGGAATTTCATCAAGAGCGTCAACGATCCGGCCCAGCGCAAGGAACTCGAGCAGGCGATTCGGCGGCTCGAGATGCAGGTGTCGCCCTATTCGAGGCCCGGGGATGGGTCCGCCCAAGGGCCGCCAGCCGAACAGGTCGCGGCGCGGTCGTCAGCCGCCGGCGGCGCGGCGAACCTTCCGTCACCCGATCCGGCGCCGGCCGGCGAGATGATGGCGGATCCGAGCGAGTCGTACACCGCCGCGGTCCAGGAGGCCTTGATTGGGGCGATGCTCGACTACAGCAAGGCCCTGTCGGTCGGCGCCGACGAGTCGCTCACCGTCGCCGCACGCGACAACAACGCGCGCAGCATCGGGGCCGACGACCAGGGTGATGCGATGACGATCTTCATCCGCATCAAAGGGGCCGACCTGCAGGCGCTGCACAGCGGCCGGATCACCCGCGACGAGGCGCGCAAGCGGGTCGAGGTGCGACAGTACTGATATTGATATAGTGGAACCTTTCGCGTCGGGCTGGTGCCTAACCCTTCGACTCGGTTCTCCGGGACACGAACATCGGTCCGATCCGCGCGTCTGCCGCGATGGCGTTGGGCCGGTGCCGCGCCCGACAGAGGCGGGTTCGATCGACAGCCTCGCAGATCTGAGGCGGCGTGGCCGCTTCCGGCGCGAGTGACGCCGGGCGGAAGGGCGCCGGGCGATCCAAACGAAAGGGACCCATGCAATTGCTGCGACTGGCCCACGCGGGTCTCGTGATCGTTCTCGCGCCGCTCCTGCTGGTGGCCGCGTGCAGTCCCTCCACCATCGACGTGGCCAACGTCGTCAAAGTGGGAAACCTCACGAGCGGGTGGTTCGATGTCGGCGTCACCAACGGCATGAACAAGCTCGTGCCGAGTGCCTCGTTCACCGTGTCGAACACGAGCGTTTCGCCCATCAACTCGCTGCAGGTGTTTTCCGTGTTCCGCTTCGCCGGCGAAACCGAAGAACTGGGATCGGCGCTGGTCGTGCTGCACGGCCAGGACGCGCTCGGGCCGTCGGCGGTCAGCAAGCCCATCACCGTGCGCGGCAACTGGGGATTCTCGGGCCAGCAACCCCGCGCCCAGATGTTGATGCACAAGCTGTTCAAAGATGCCCGCGTCCAGATTTTTGCCAAGTACGGGACTGGCCAATTCGTCAGGCTCGTCGACGCGGCGGTCGTGCGGCAGTTGATCACCCATTAGGACATCGCCGACACGGCGCCGGTCGTCGCCGGCCAACCGTCGTGGCTGCCCCGGTGTCGACCCGCGCATCACGGGCGGGCACGGGGGACCGCCCCTGCCAATGCCAACCGCTGCGCCAGTGGTCGTTGGGGCCGCCCCTTGTGTCGGCCCGCCTGCCCCGTGTCGGTCCCACCATATATAATGCGGGCGTGTCTCAGACCTCCAACGATCCGCAGACCCTCGAACGCCGACTCGGTCCCCTTGACGCGGCGGCCATCGTCATCTCGAACGTGATCGGCGTCGGCATCTTCATCACGCCGGGGATCATCGCGCAACTGGTGCCGCACCCGCTGATGTTTCTCGCGGTGTGGCTGGGCGGCGGATTGCTGGCCTTCGCCGGCGCGATGGCCTACGCCGAACTGGGGTCGTTGCGACCGCGGTCCGGCGGCGAGTACGTCTACCTGCGAGAAGGGTATGGGCCGCTGGCCGCGTTCCTGACCGGCTGGACCTCGTTTGTCGCGGGTTTCGCCGGAGCCATCGCCGCCGGCGCGCTGGGCGCTGCCGAATATCTCGGCCGATTCGTGCCCGTCGCGGCCGATACCACTCCGTTCTTTTCGGTGCTGCTGCCCTTTCGCGCGGCAGGCGTCGACGTGTCGATCGTGTTTGCGCCAAAGACACTGGTCGCCCTCGCCATCGTCGTAACGCTTGCGGTCATCCACATTCGAGGCCTTGGGCCCGGCCGCCTCGTGCAGAACACGCTCGCCACCGTCAAGGTGGGCGCGTTGGCGTTGTTCGTCGCGATTGGCATCGGCATGGGCCGCGGCAGTTTTGCGAATCTGCAGACGGTTGCGCCTGCCGGTGCGACGTTCAACTGGTCGCTGGCGTTTATCATCGTCATGTTCTCGTACAGCGGATGGAATGCGGCCGCGTACGTGGCCGAAGAAATCCGCGAACCCGGACGCAACGTGCCCAGGGCCTTGGCGATTGGAACCGTCGCTGTGGTGGTGCTGTATCTCGGTCTGAACTTCCTCTACATCTACGCGGTGCCGATGACCGAGATCGGAGGCGTGCAGGGGTCGATCGCGATGGTGGCGGCCGACCGGCTGATTGGTCCGCTGGCGTCGCAGTTGCTCGGAGGGCTGGCGGTTGTGGTCCTGCTCGGCAGTCTGAGCGCGATGACCATTGCCGGTCCGCGCGTCTACTTTGCGATGGCGCGCGACGGCGCGTTTTTTCCTGCCGCCGCGAACATCCATCCCCGATTCCACACGCCGTGGGTGGCGATTATCGCGCAGACGGTGTGGAGTTGCGTGTTGATTCTCACCAACAACACGGTTCAATTGGCCGAGTACACGGGGTTCGCGGTGCTGCTGTTCTCGGCGGTGGCCGTGAGCGTGATTTTCGTGCTGCGGATGCGCAATCCCAACGAGCCTCGCCCGTTCAAGGCGTGGGGCTATCCGGTCGCCCCGGCCATCTTCGTGCTCGCCTCACTGGCCATCATGGTCACCGCGATATGGGGACGACCCGGTCCCTCGCTTTGGGGTGCCGCGATCATTCTTGCCGGGATTCCGGTCTACTACCTGTTCTGGGGCCGAACCAAACCATAGTTGCGCATCAATGCTGGTGGATGCCGGCGTTCGCCGGAATGACCGACACGAGATGCCGGAATGACGGATGGCGAAGCGGGCATGCCGTGTGGTGAGGGTCGTCCCTCTGCCCGCGCGTGCGCCTTGCGGCGAGGCTAGCCCTTCTACCCGCGCGTGCGCCTTGCGGCGAGGCTAGCCCTTCTGCTCCCGCGTGCGCCTTGCGGCGAGGCTAGCCCTTCTGCTCCCGCGTGCGCCTTGCGGCG
>JBAXOX010000084.1:0-16962 GCA_037133015.1 Acidobacteriota bacterium | reverse complement strand
ATTCTGTCGTGGTACCAGTATTCCGATGATCTCGGCGCCAGCGGAAACCTGCGCAACGACGCCGCGCGATCCAACGCGCCAGGCGATGCGGCATTTGCCCGATCGACGCTGGCGTTCACGCGGCGCATCAGCGTACGCGACGCGTCGTTCAGGCAGGAGTTCGGAGTGACGGTGTCTCCCGCACACCTGTTGGAAGCCGGGATGGAGGTGCACGCGCTGGCCACGGCATGGGGCTGGAACATCAGCGGCGATCGGAACACCAGTCAAGCGAACGGGTCCAGCGCAGAGGGCGGGACGAGCCTGCCGGCCGTGCTCGATTCGACGGCTCTTGCAAACCGAGCCGGCGTCTGGTTGCTGGATCGCTACCGTCCGTTCTCGCGCGTGACGCTCGAGCCGGGACTCAGAGTCGATTGGAGCGGTCTGGCCCGCCAGAGCGTGGTGTCTCCTCGATTCGCGCTGAGCGTGGATCTAGGCGGTGGCTACCGCATTCGCGGATCGGCCGGGCGTTTCGCGCAAAGCCCGGGCTACGAAAAACTGGTGCAGTCGGATTACTTCGTCGATCTCACTGGGGCTGCTGCCCACGGCATCACGAGTGAACGGTCGGTCCACGTGCTCGGGGCGATCGAGCACGCGTTCGCGCCGGGGCTCCTCGCCAGGGTAGAGGGCTACTACAAATCGTTCGACCGCCTGATCGTCGGCCGCCTCGAGACGCCGGCAGAAACGGCGGCGCGCGTGGCCCTCTACGCGTTTCCGGGGGACGTGGCAGCCAGCGTACCCGCGGCTCCCCAGATCACCAGCGTGCCAAGTAACGGCGCGACGGGTCGCGCGTACGGCGTCGACGTGTTCGTGTCGCATCAACCGACAGATGCGACCGAACGGCTGGCCGGATGGGCTTCCTATACGTTTGGCAAAGCCGACATCGACAGTTACGGCCGCCGGTACGCCTTCGACTACGATCGCCGTCACGCGATCAGCCTGGTGGGCACGTATCGCCTGATGCGGGGCCTGGAGTTGGCCGCCACGTTCCGAATCGCGTCGGGCTTCCCTTACACACCGGTGATTGGATTGCGGGTGGCAGCGTCGGCGCAGGCGGACGCGAATGGCGTGGCGACGCGGTACGTGCCGCAAGTGGATGCCAATGGGCTCTACGTCTGGACCACCGACCTGGGCGGCGTGTCGAACCTGAATACCGGACGGCTCCCGGTGTTCGCGCGGCTGGACCTGCGTGCGACGTTCAGACCGCGGTGGTCGGGTAGCCGTTGGCAGATCTATGTCGAAATCATCAATGCGTTGAATCGATCCAACGCGGGCGGATTCGACCCGGTGCTTCAATACAACCCGAACGGCAACCGTCCGCTGCTCACCTACACGGCCTCTGGCGGCCTTCCACTGATTCCCTCGGTCGGCGTGCGGTATCGGTTTTAGGATCAGTCGAAAGCCGCCAATGATTCGCGCTCGCCCCTCGACGGTCGCGGCCCATCCCGGGTTCAGTCGCCGATGACGTGGTACCAGACCGCCGCAAGCGTCGCCGAACTGACGATCACCCACAGTGTCACGCCCTGCACCATCGGCCGCAGACCCACCTTCTTCAGCGTTTCTCGGCTCACGCCGGCTCCGATCAGAAACAGCGTGACGACGAGCAGGCGGCGCGCCACCCACGCTACACCGTCGAATGCGCCCACGTACTCCGGCAGCAGCGACCGAAGGCCGGCGGCACCGATGAAGCCGATGATGAACAGCGGGACCTTGACGCGCTGGTCGGACTTTCTCACCAGCGCATAACCCAGCACGCAGGGCATGATCCAGAGCGCGCGCGTCAGTTTGACCGTGGTCGCGGTGGCCAGCGCGACGGGTCCGAAACTCGACGCGGCTCCGACGACGCTGCTCGTGTCGTGAATCGCGAGGGCCGACCACAGGCCGAATGCGCCCGGGCTCAGGGCACACAGATGGCCGATGAACGGAAACACAATCAGCGCGACTGAATTCAGCGTGAACACCGTCACCAGCGACACGGCCACTTCTTCGCTCTGTGCCTTGATGACGGGCGCCATGGCGGCGATGGCGCTCCCGCCGCAGATCGCGGTGCCGAACGAAATCAACTGCGAGGTGCGCGACTCGACGCGAAGCCACTTCCCGAGTACCGCGCCCATCAAGAGCGTGAGGGTGATGCCGACCATCGTGTAGACGATCGAGTGCTGCCCTTCGCGGATCACGTGGCCGATGCCGACGCCGCATCCAAGCCCCACCACGGAGGTCTGCAGCAGTCGTCTGGCCCAACTGCCGGTGGTGCGGGCGAACGGGATGCCGACGCCGAGGCTGAACGCCATCCCGCACACCAGCGCCACGGCCGCATCGACGCGCGGCCACGCGCACAACACCGCGAGGGAGATAAAGCAAATTTTCATCATGGGCAACGACACGATTGTGCGGTCGATTTTCGCTTCTTGATCCGGACTCGCTCGGCGTGCGCGACCAATCGCGCCCCGAGGTGGTCTCCGTCATGGCCGCCGTCTACCTTCGGGCATCTACCTTCGATTGTCTCGCTTCTGCGTGCCGCCCACTGATTACTTGCCTCCCCGCCCCGTCGGGCCGACAATGGCGCATGGGCATCCCGTGTATCGACGAACAGACCCTTCGCGCCTGCGTCTCTCCGGCCGACGCGATCGACGCGGTTCGCGCGGCCTTTCGCGCCGATGGCGACGGCCGCACCAGCGTGCCGGCGGTGATCAATCTCCCAATCCCCGGCACTCAGGGCGAGTTCCACGTCAAGACGGCCTGGGTGGAGGGTGTGCCGGTGATCGCGGTGAAAGTGGCATCAGGATTCTACGCCAATCCGGCCCGCGGGTTACCAACAGGTTCTGGCTTGATGGCGCTGTTCGACGCGGCGACCGGCATGCCGGTGGCGCTGCTCTTCGACAACGGGTTCCTGACCGACATCCGCACGGGGGCCGCAGGCGCGGTCGCGGCCGACATGCTGGCGCGGCGGGAGATCACCACGGTCGGCGTCATCGGCTCCGGCGTGCAGGCCCGCTTTCAGGTGCGCTGCCTGAAGGAGGTCAGGGCGTTCCGGCGCCTCCTCGCGTGGAGCCCCGACGGCAGGGGCCTGGAGAGCTATTGCGCCGAGATGCGCGCGGCACTGGGCATCACGGCCGTGGTCGCCGCCGGTCCCGAAGAGGTGTGCCGCGAGGCCGATGTCGTGATCACCGCCACGCCTTCGCGCGAGCCCATCGTCCGCCAGGCCTGGCTGCGGCCGGGCATGCACGTGACCGCGCTTGGATCGGATACCCCTGGCAAGCAGGAACTTGAGGCCGGCTGTCTGAGGCGTGCCGATCTCGTGGTGGTCGATCGGCTGTCGCAGTGCGCGCGCTTCGGCGAACTGTCGCATGCGCTGCGCCTGGGACTGATGCGGGAGTCGGATGTGTGGGCGCAGTTGGGCGACATTGTCGCAGGCAAGAAGGCGGGCCGGACGCGCGACGATCAGATCACGATCTGCGACCTGACCGGCGTGGGATTCCAGGACACCGCGATCGCGGCCCTGGCCTGGGCGCGCGTGCAATCGAACGGCCTCGCGTCTGCCGCGTGGCCTGTGCCGATGGAACATGCATGACGAGTGGTCCCGTTACGGGGGTTCGAACCCCGGTCCCGTGGCTGAGAACCACGGGTGGTAGAGCCATCCACGTCGTTTCCAACGTTCATCAGGGGGACGCCGGTGCACAGGTCTAAAAAGAAGGGATCAGCTTTTCATCCGGAACTTCGTGGTGGCCGCCTCATTCCCCGACTGTCGTTTGGGCCGCGAACCACTGTCTGGGCCCGTGCCGTGGGCAGGCGTCTCAAGACACCGGCCTTGGCCAACGGCGTCGTTGTCGAGGACAGGACTGCCTCCGACGTGCATGTGCGCATCTACCGCCCTGCTGGTCTCTCGGGCTTTGTGCCAGCCTTGTTCTGGATTCATGGCGGGGGTTTCATCGCCGGCCGGGTTGAGCAGGACGAACGGAGCAGCGCCGAGTTCGCCCACGAACTGGGCATCGTCGTAGTCGCGGTTCGGTACCGCCTGGCGCCGGAACATCCCTTCCCCGCACCGCTCGATGACTGCTACTTGGCGCTGAAGTGGGTCTTCCAGGATGCTGGTGCGCTGGGCATCGATCCCTCCCGCATCGCCATCGGCGGTGCAAGCGCAGGAGGGGGATTGGCCGCAGGATTGGCCTTGATGGCTCATGACCGGGGCGAGGTGACGCCGGTCTTCCAACTGCTCGTCTACCCCATGCTCGACGACCGAACAACCACGCGCACCGACCTCGATCCGGCGAACGTGCGGGTATGGACGGTCAGCAGCAACCGGTACGGGTGGACTTCGTACCTGGGGCAGATCTCAGGCGGCGCGGGTGTGTCGCCATACGCCGCGCCCGCACGTCGAGCGTCACTCTCGGGACTGCCTCCAGCCTGGGTGGGGGTGGGCACGCTGGACCTGTTCCATGACGAGGGTGTCAGCTATGCCAATCGCCTTGCTGAGGCTGGCGTCGCGTGCGAACTCCTCGTCGTTCCGGGGGCGTACCATGTTTTTGACTGGTTCAGCCCGCAGGCTAACGTGGTGAAGGAGTTTCGCGCCAGCCAGGTTGCTGCCCTGCGCCGGGCCCTGTCGACCCCTGGCGATGTTCTATCCTCTGGGGCCACCAACGCCCAGCCTGCTCCTCGATCTGTTCTCTCCCTGGACGCTGGAGTGCGGACAGCCGGAACCCGAACTCGCCTTGGCTCGAGGCCGATTTGACATGACAGACAGGGATCGGGAGACGATCCTTCTGGCGAGCGCTCGACGCCGCGAATGGGATGCGCGAAGATCACCAAGAGAACATCCGCATGGCAACCAACCCGTCCAACGGACCTCGCGTCGTGGTTATCGGCGCCGGCATGTCCGGCCTGTTGATGGGCATCAAGCTCCTCGAGGCCGGGATTTCGAACTTCGTCATCTACGAGAAGGCCCTCAAGGTCGGCGGGACCTGGCGGGAGAACACGTATCCCAACGTGGCATGCGACATTTTTTCCCCGGCGTACTCGTACAGCTTCGAGACCAACGCGGAATGGAATTTTCGCTTCGGGCGCGGGGAGGAGATCCAGCGCTATTTCGAAGGCGTGTCGCGCAAGTACGGCTTGGACGACTACATCACCTTCGGCGCCGACATCAGCCAGGCGCGGTGGGACGGCGCCTGCTGGCGGATCGAACTCGCCGACGGCCGCACCGATGCGGCCGAGGTTCTCGTGTCCGCAGTGGGCGGATTGCACTTCCCGCGCGTGCCCGACATCCCCGGGCTCGACACGTTTGCCGGACCGAGTTTCCACACGGCACGCTGGGACCACACGGTCAACATCCGAGACAAGCGCGTCGGGGTGATCGGCACGGGCTCGACGGCGGCGCAGGTCGTCCCCGGCATCGTCGACAAGGTCAGCGAACTCTTCCTGTTCCAACGCACGGCGCAGTGGATCCTCCCGACACGCGACCGCAAGTATTCGGACCGCTCCAAGCGGTGGCGCCGGGAACACGCGTGGCTGGCGCGCCTCATCCATCGCTGCGACCTGTTGTTGCCCGACATCGTGAGCGCCGGCGTGCGCGGCAACAAGTTCATCCTCTCCCGGCTCGATCGGGAGTGTCGCCACAACCTCGCGACCGTGCGCGATCCCGAACTGCGCCGCGAACTGACGCCGAACTACCCCGTGGCCTGCAAGCGGCTGGTCGTCTCGGAGGACTTCTACCCGGCCATCCAACGGCCCAACGCACACCTGGTCACCGCGGCGATCGAGAAGATCGTGCCTGAGGGCGTGGTCACCCGGGACGGCACGCGCACCGACCTCGACGTCCTGGTGCTGTCCACCGGTTTCTATCCATACAAGACGACCGTCAACGTCGTCGGCGACCGCCGTCAGACGCTCGCCGAGACCTGGGGCGGCAGCCCGCTGACCCACCGGACGGTCGACGTGCCGGGCTTCCCGAACTTCTTCGTCGTGTTTGGGCCGTACAGCCCGATCGGCAACATGTCGATCATCGAGAACTCGGAGATCCAGGCAGGGTACATCATGAAGTGCATCGACCTCATCACGCGCGGCAGGGTCCGCACCCTGAACCCGCGGCGCGAGGTGGCCGAGCGCGAGAAAGAAGACATCCGCAAGGCGCTCAAGAAGACGGTGTGGCAGAGCGGGTGCCAGAGCTGGTATCTCGACGAGAACGGCGAGGCGGTTTCGTGGCCGTGGTCGCTGCGCCGCTTCCGGCGCGACTTGCGCGGGCCGGTGCTGTCCGAATACGACGTCGGCTGAACGAAAACCGGAAACCAACAGGACAGGGAGGTGCGATCGTGCAGCTTTCGAAGAAGGTGGCCTTCGTGACGGGCGCGGGCTCCGGCCTCGGCCGCGAGATCTGTCTGGCGTTCGCGCGCGAAGGCGCGCGAGTGATGGCCACCGACATCAAGGCCGAGACGGCGGCGGAGACGGCCGCCGCGTGCAGCGCGATCACGGCGGGTTCCGAGTCCTGCGTCTGCGACGTCAGCGACTCGAGCCTGGTGAAGAAGGCGTTCGCTCGGTTGGACGAGACGTTCGGCGGCATCGACATCCTGGTCAACAACGCCGGCATCATGCACCGGGACCCGGCCTACGTCGAACAGGTCAGAACGACGCCGGGACGGCAGATGACCGAGCTCAGGTTCAAGGGCGGGGTGCAGACGCACTGGCGGCTCATCGAAGACCTCAGCGACGAGATGTTCGACCACATGCTCAAGACCCACCTGTACGGGACCTTCTACTGCACCCGCGAAGCGTTGCGGCGCATGCGCGAGAGCGGGCGCGGCGGCCGCATCATCAACATGGGGTCGATCATGGGTACCGCGTCGCTGGCCGGTAGTCCCGACTACGCGGCGGCGAAAGGCGCGGTCCTGGCGTTCACCCGGGCATCGGCGCGCGAGTCGGCATCGTTCGGGGTGCTCGTCAATGCGATCGCACCGGGGTTCATCGAGACACCGCTGCTCTCCGACTTCTCGGAAGAGAACAAGAGGATGATCGCCATGCAGACGCCGCTGCACCGCCTCGGAGAGCCGGCGGACATTGCCGCCGCCGCCGTGTTCCTGGCGGGGCCGGGCGCTGGCTTCATGACCGGGCAGACGATCTCGCCGAACGGCGGACTCTACATGTCGCAGTGAGGGACCGGCCGGTGCGCGCTGTGGGGCGCGGCCATCCTCGGCGAGGACGGTGGACGACCCAACAGCCCGCCGAAGACGTGGCCATGCCCAAGAAAAAGGCCCCGCGTCATCCGCGAGGCCTGTTAGCAAGGGAGATGTATGATGGATGGTACCGGTACGGGGATTCGAACCCCGGTCCCGTGGCTGAGGACCGCGAGAAGTAGTCAGGCGGCAGTCGTTGGGGTGCGCCTTTCCGCGAGCTCCCAACGCGCCTCAATCGTGTCAGCGGACAGATCGGCGCCGCACGCCCACTCCACGAAGTAGCCCCCATTCGTCACTTCCGTGAACGCGGCCGGACACTTTAGCGCCCTGAACGCCTCGTCGTCGAGATAGGGCTGTACGTCGAACACGCCAGCCCGCCCATCGGCTGCGACGATAAACAACTTCCAGTCGGACTCCGGATGAAGTTGCTTGATTCTCATTGATCCAGCCCCTTGATCGGGATTCGTGGGCATGACGCCTCCTCCGGCCGGGCTGCCACCACCGGCGATTCTACGCCAAACGCCGGGCCACAGCCCACTCTTGGGCCCAGACAAACGCGAAATGCACGATATGAGAGCTCATACTCCGTGCATAACGTGCATAACGGTTCGACCGCCGGAAGCTCCGGCTGTTCGGGACGGAGAAAGGCTGATCTCCACGATCGGCTACGCGCCGCGTAGCCGATCTCGGGGAGAAGCACCGCGATAGTCCCCCTACGTGTCGCGTTGGATGGGTCACGCAGGGCGTGACCCATTCCAGTCGCGATGGCCCCCTGGGGCTCTGAAGAAAGGTCACGCGGTGAGTAACCTATTGGAGGACCGATCAGCTGGTCGGCGGCGTTCATTTTCTGCGAACCGTGTCTTCGGCGAAGAAGGTCCGCTTGCCGTCCTTCCCCTCATTCTCCAGCAGGCATTTCCACGTCCTAGTGGCCGGGTCCCACGAGAAGGTGTTGTGAAAGGGGCCGTCCGCATAATTGAAGACAAATTCGATCACGTTGCCCCTTCGCGTCCCGTAGCCCACGCCCGAGTACTGCGCCCCGAAGTTGTCACACCAGTGGGCGACGTAGCGCTGGGTGCTGCTGTCGAAGCCGATCAGAACAAGTGCCTCGTACTGCGGGGGCTTGGCCACGTCCTTCATGTGCAGCTGCACAAACTGGTGCTGCAGCACCCATTCGGCTTCAAGGGTATTGCCCTCAACGGTCCCCCGGATCTTCCGCGCCACTGTCCACGAGCCAACGAGGTTCTGGAGGAGAGGATCGTCGAGTCTCCCACGACCAGGCTGAGCTGGTCCATCGGCGTAGCCGGCTGGTGTCCCCCAGATTACTGCCAGGCAAAGGCTCGCGATCACCATTCTTGTATTCGTCATCTCACTGTTCGTCCTTGCGCTTCATGCGATCAGTAATTGCCTGTCATCTTCTTCGGCCCGACACCAAAACTCGCGATCTTCTGACTGGGCCATACGACTTCGACGTAATCCCTGTCCAGGGAGGTAATCACATGTCTCCCCCCCTTCCTCGTGTTTCTGTCCGATGATTAGGCCAAATCGTACGCTTGCCGGAGCCAGCGTCCCAATTCATTGTCCACCTCGGACGGCTTTCCGACGCGGACCCGATGCGTCATCATCGCGTTGAAACTCCCGGACGCTTCCAAACGCCCGTCCGGCTTGACCCCTGGCAACACGAGTCCAACATCGACGCGGGCACTCGTCGATGGCTGAACGATCGCGAACTGCTTTCTCCGCCGAAGGCTGACATAGGCTTTCTTCGGTGAAATCTCGATGTCTTTCCCTAATTTCTTCACGGCGGCCAGTAACGCGTCATGGATCGGCCGCACGTTCGCCTTCGCGCCGGAATACTGGCCATCGACGAGTGCTTGTGCGTCGGTCGCGGTATGGCTGTCCGTGCCGAGGACTTGCAGCGCGATCATGTTCGCGTAGCCGTGTGTCAACCCCGTGCTGCGTCTTGAGCAGAGTCACGAGTTCCTTGTGCTTGGCCAATCCACTGGCGCGGAGCACCTGCCGCCACTCATCGAGTGATCTGCCGGTCCTCTCTTTCAGACCAGCGATCATCGTGGCTTTCATTTCTTCGGGAGATTTTGCCATGGCAAATGCCTTCCAGGAAGTGGCCGAACATCCAATGACCAGACCGCGGGAGTCCCCGGTCCGCCTGCAGCAACCGGCCTCCCGTGACGCCTGACCCGAGATCCACGAAGCATATTGTCTGCGACGGGCTGATGGGGCGCAATCGTCGCGGTGCTTGTGGCCTGATTCGGGATGCCGTACACTGCAGCCATGTCTCCACTGGAACGCATCACCATCGATCAGAGCGTTCGCTTTGGCAAGCCTTCCGTGCGCGGAACGCGCATCACGGTAGGAGACGTGCTCTCCTACTTGGCCGCCGGTATGACGGAGCAACAGATCGTCTCCGAGTTCAGCCAGTTGACGCGGGAAGATATCCGCGCATGCCTGGCCTACGCGGCCGAGCGAGAACGCCGGTCGGTCACTCTGCCTGCCGCCTGAAGCACCGATGCGCCTCCTCTTCGACGAACAACTCTCGGAGGCACTCCCGGCCCTGCTCGATGACGTCTTCCCGGGCTCCTTACACGTCCGGGCACTGCTCGGGGTGGGTGTTTCCGACGAACGGGTCTGGACGTTGGCCATTGAACACGGCTGCCTGTTGGTTTCCAAGGATGAAGACTTCCACCGCATGAGTGTTCTTCGCGGTGCGCCTCCCAAAGTTGTCTGGCTTCGGCTCGGCAACTGCACGACCGACGAGGCGGCTGCCCTTCTGCGCCGCCAGGCGTCGGCTCTGCGGCTATTCGCAGATCAAGACGACGCGACGTTCCTGGCGCTCGGGTGAGGCGCCTCGGACGGAGTCGCCCCAACTCAGGGAGCGGGTCGGTCTGCTCCATTGACGTGACCGCCGAGATTCGCACGCCCTCGGAAATCCCCGGCACCGTGCTGTGTGTGTCACGAAGACTCCGCCGCACACGACGAGAGCCACCGCAAGGCCGGGACAGACTGTCAACTTCCTGTCAAGACGGGCGATGCCGATCCCGTGTCGGAGGGCTCACAAACAGAGGTTGACGCCGATTCGCCGACGCCCGGTGACAGGCAGCAGGTCGCCGAACAGGCGGAACAGCCCAAGAAAAAGGCCTCGCGTCATCCGCGAGGCCTGGGATCAGTGGAACTCACTGCCCCGGAGGGGGCTCCCACAGTTCGACCCTATTGCCCTCTGGGTCCATGACCCAGCCGAACTTCCCGCACTCGGAATCGTCTGTCTTTTCCAAAACGTTGCAGCCTTCGTTCCGAAGCGCCCGAAGTACAGCGGCCAAGTCTTCGACACGATAGTTGACCATGAAGGCCGACGTGCTTGGTGCGAAGTGCTCACCATCAGCGGCGCCAATGGACCAGACAGTCGTTCCGTTTGTCGGATTGTCCGCTGCATCCGTCCAGGTGAATGCAGTGCCTCCCCATTCCTGAACGTCGATTCCCAGGCGCTGCTGGTACCACGCTCGCAGTGCGACAGGGTCCTTCGCGTTGAAGAAGATCCCCCCGATACCTGTAACTCTCTTCATTTGAGCCTCCGACGTGCGGCCAAGTTGGAACCTACTGCAGTTGCGGTGCCCGACGGTTCGGCTTCAGCCGCCGCGGACGGCTGCAAGCCGATGTTAGGCACCTACGGAGCAGGATGCCGCCACTCCTGGATACTCATCTCTTCTCTTCCATGAGACCAACCAAATTGCCATCGGGGTCTCGCAGGAACCCGGTCCAGAGTTCGTGGTCTGGCAACTTTGCGGCGAACTGGGGGGCTCGTTCATTCGCGGCACCACGCTCGACGAGCACCGCATGTGTCCCAACGATGTCAGCGACCTTGAAGTAAAGGATTGAATTGGCCCCCACCGCACCGGCTCCTTGCGGTGTGCTCAGCATGATGCGTATGCCGCCGGCATCGAGGAATGCAAGGTCAGGGCCGGCACGAAACAAGAAGTCGAGTCCCAGAACATCTCGGTAGAAGCGAAGTGCGGCGTCGACATTGCCGACTGTCACAGCAATCTGGCGAATTTCAGACAGTTTGGGATCTTGACTCACGGTTGTCACTCCTCGGTTCGTGGTGCCTGACGACTGGCGTTCTGCCGTTTCCTTTCATGCGCCGGCTGCACCAACGCTTGTTCGGCCGCAGGTCACGATCTCGAGTACAGTGCGGCCCACGCATCGACCTGCGCATGGTGGCTTTCCCAGGCTGCCCATGCGGATTCTACCCACATCCGCGCGGCCTCGACAATGTCCCCGGCTGATCCACCGAGAGGCACTGAGCGCACCGTGCGGTTCGCGGGGACGGCTGGCGGCGTGAGCCAATGGAAAGCTCCCTTGTGCCCGGCGAGTCGCGGCGGCGCGATCGGGCGACCGCGCACGAGGTAGCCATGCATGTTGATCAGATGCACGGCGACGGATTGGATAGCCTGCGGGTTCGGCGTGCCCGGATGTTCCACCGCATACGAGTCGACACACATGACGAGTGCGGACTGCATGCGGCGATCCGCCGAGAGTACGGCAAGCAGCTCACCGTACAGCGCCCAGCAACCGGGGGCGGACGTGATGTAGCGGTGCGTTGGACCATCGATGACGTCGACTTCCAATCCGCATCCTACACAGCGTTCAACCATGCGGTACCTTCATGCGTGATTGCCGGCCTAAGATCGGCTTCAGCCGCGGCGGCTCAGGATCTCACCGGCCGCCGCCGGCAGCGAGCTGATGTTGGGCGGCCACGCCACGAACTTCCTGTCGAACGAGCGCTCGGCCAACGCCCGCAAATAGAACGAGGATCGCGCTCGTGTACCACGCACCGACACTGAAGCTGCTAGGGAAATACATGGCGATGACGATTCCGCCACCGGCAACCAGGGCCGCCAGGATCGCGAACATCCGCATCCCATAGAGAAACACAAATGGAAGGTAGTGCGCCCCTAACAGGATCATCATCGCCGGGTAGAACAAGTTCAGGCGAAACTGACCAACTGGTACCAGCAAGGGCATCGACAGCGGCAAGACGAACGCCACTTGCATTCCCAAGTGTCGAAGGGAGTTCGGTGCGCTCAGGGGCCCCTTCCCGTCGACAACCCGGACGAGCAGCTCTGTGGCGAGAAAGATGAAACACCCGCCCGCCACCAGCGCCGTGATCGCCGAGCGTGGGGTGCTCCACGTTGCGAGGCTGGCCGAGACAAGCCATAACAGACCGGAGACGAGTTGCCCGTAGAAGCCTCCGGCGAATCTGGTACGAATCTCTCGTTGCGCGTCGGCGATGTCCATTTCGATGAGTCTCCGTGTTCTGGGTTTTCGGTCCGCCGAACATCCAATGACCAGACCGCGGGAGTCCCGGGGCCGCCTGCAGCAACCGGCCTCCCATGACGCCTGACTGGCGGCCCGCGAAGCAGATTGTCTGCGATGGGCGGGTACGGCGCAAGCGGAGCCAAGAAGGTGAAAGAGGATAGTAGAAAGACCTCGTGTCGAACACGAGGCCTGGGATCAAGGGAGATGTATGATGGATGGTACCGGTACGGGGATTCGAACCCCGGTCCCGTGGCTGAGAACCACGTGTCCTAACCCCTAGACGATACCGGCGCGTTGCGGTCTGGAACCGATTTGAGAACCCGTTCTCGCGGCGGCCGAGTGGGCCGGGCGCGCAGGTTTCAAAACCGTCTCCAGCAACTCTTCATATTACCCGTACTCCGCTATGTCCCTCAAGACGATTTTATTGCTCGTCGTTGTCGTGCTGATTGCAGCCGGCGGCACCGCCTACTACCTGGCCGGCCAGGAGCCGGGTCCGCTCGTGACGATCAACGGGCCAACCGTGATCGGCAGCGCCAGCGCGACCTTCGATGCGTCGCTCGACGTGATGGGCACCCGCCTCACCCGGGTGGACGCGCGGCTCGAACAAGCGGGAAAACAGTTCCCCGTGTTTTCGCTCGCCTCGCCGGGCGACGCGCGATTCGCCCAGGAAACGCCCGAGCGGATGCGCCTGACGCGGGGGCTGGCGGCCAGCCAGTTCGTGGGTCTCAAAGACGGGCCTGCCCGACTGGTGGTCTCGGCCGAGCGCGCGGTCCTGTTCGGTCTCCGCCGCGCAGAATCCACCAAGACGCGCGAGATCAAGATCCGGCTCACTCCGCCGTCGATTTCCGTGATCTCGACCAAGCATTACGTCAAGCTCGGCGGTTCGGAACTGATCGTCTACCGCGTCGCGCCCCCTGATGTGTCATCTGGCGTGCAAGTGGGCGACCGGTACTATCCAGGGTTTCCCGCGTCGGGTATCAGTGGAACCAGAAACGCCGACCCCACACTGCGCGTGGCGTTTTTCTCGCTGGCCTTCGATCAGGATGTCACCACGCGCATGACGCTGGTCGCCCGCGACGAAGCAGGCAATACGGTGATGGCGGATTTCGATCACAAGACGTTTCCCGGCACCTTTCATCGCAGCCGCGTGCCAGTTGACGACACGTTCGTCAGCCGCGTGGTGCCGGCGATCCTGCAGGCGACGCCGGAATTGAAGATGCCGGTCGGCACGGCGCAAGAACGACTGGCGGCGTTCCTCGCCATCAACAGCGACGTGCGGCGCAAAAACGCCCTGCTGATAGAGACCATCGCGAAGCAGACCGCCACCGACATGCTGTGGCACGGGGCGTTCCAGCGCATGGCGCGAGCCGCGTCGGCGGCCGTGTTCGCCGACCACCGCACCTACGTCTACGACGATCGCGAAGTCGATCGGCAGGTCCACCTCGGCGTGGATCTGGCGTCGGTCAAGGGCGCTCCGGTGGCCGCCGCGAACGCGGGGCGGGTGCTCCACGCCGGCTTTCTCGGCATCTACGGCAACTGCGTGATCATCGACCACGGAATGGGCGTGCAGACCCTCTACGCGCACCTGTCGGCCATGGACGTCGAAAAAGGCGACAGTCTCAAGGGAGGCGAGACGATAGGACGCAGCGGCATGACGGGCCTGGCGGGCGGCGACCACGTCCACTTCTCGACGCTGATCGCGGGACGGCCGGTCAACCCGGTCGAATGGTGGGATCCGCACTGGATCGCCGATCGGATCGAACGCAAGCTGATTGAGGCGGGCATCCGTGCTGGCGACGCGACGTCGGCCGCGGCAGCCGAACCTGATCGGCCGCCCAAGGTGCAGCCGCAACCGAAGGCGAAGCCGAAGGCCAGGCCGCCTGCCAAACCGCGCCGCAAGCAATGACGCGTTCCGATCGGGACTCGACGCACGGCCAGTCATCAGAGGCCTTGGGGCTGGAGGTCGCCGCGCCGGACCCGGCGCGGCCGACGCCGACCACGACCACGGCCACGGCCACGGCAACGGCCACGGCCACGGCAACAGCAACAGCAGCGGCCGAACCCAGCCGCACGCGCGACTACATCACGCTCGCCAAGCCCCGCCTGAACGTGCTCGTGGTGGCGACGACGCTCGCCGGCTATTACATGGCCGGTCCGGCCCGAGCCGACTGGCTGATCCTGGTGCACACGCTGGTCGGCACGACGCTGGTCGCCAGCGGGGCTTCGGCCCTCAATCAGTTGATGGAGATCGAAGCCGACGGCCTGATGCGCCGCACCCGAATGCGGCCGCTGCCGGCGGGCCGGCTGACCCCACGTCAAGCACGCGTGTTCGGGCTGATTCTGTCGGCGGCCGGCTTGGTCCAACTCACGTTCGGCGTCAACCTGCTCGCCGCCCTCGTCGCGGCGGCGACGCTGCTCACCTACACGGTCTTCTATACGCCGCTCAAGCGGCGCACATCGCTGGCGACCGTAGTCGGGGGCATTCCTGGCGCGCTTCCTCCCATGATCGGCTGGGCGGCGGTGCGCAACTCGCTCTCGCTCGAAGCCTGGGTCCTGTTTGGCATCGTCTTTCTCTGGCAAATGCCGCACTTCCTTGCCATTGCCTGGATGTACAGGGAAGACTACACGCGGGCAGGGTTCCCGCTGTTGCCGGTGGTCGAACCGGACGGTGCCGCAACCGGCCGGCAGGCGCTGATGTACGCCGCGGCCTTGTTCCCGCTCAGTCTCGCGCCAACCGTGATGGCGATGACCGGCACGGTCTACCTGGCGGGCGCCGGTCTCTTGAGCGCGGTGTTTCTCGCGCTGGCTGCGCGCTTTGCGTGGGACCGGACGACCATCTCGGCGCGGCGCCTGTTTTTCGGCTCGATCACCTACCTGCCCCTGTTATGGATCCTGATGGTGTTCAATCGGGTGTGAGGTCGCTGATGTCCATCGTCGATCTGCCGGCGCTCAGCGCCACGCTCGATGAGATCCGGCTCCCACGCTGGATCTTGATCGTGTTCAACCGGGTGTAAGCGATGTCGATCTCGGATTTGCCGGCGCTCAACGCCACGCTCAACGCCGTCGCTGCCATCTGTCTCGCGGCCGGCTACGCGATGATTCGACAGCGCCGGCGGCACGCGCACCGGGCGTGCATGCTGGCGGCGTGTGCCGCGTCCGTGCTGTTCTTGACGTCGTATCTCGTGTACCACGCCAACGCGGGCGCGAAACTGTATCCCGGGACAGGCCTGCTCATGGTGGTCTACTTCGTCATTTTGGGAACGCACGTGGTGCTGGCGGCCGTCATCGTGCCGATGGCGATCACCACGCTCGTGCGGGCGCTGCGTGGCGCGTTCGATCGCCACAAGCGCATCGCACGCTGGACCTTGCCCCTCTGGATCTACGTGTCCGTGACTGGCGTCGTGATCTATTTGATGCTGTACTGACTCGGACATCGCTTGCGTGGCGGAGTGGAGGAATCGACATGAACCAACTAGCACTGTGCGCGGTCGCTCTGGCCCTGGTCGCCGGCGGGGATCAGGCGCCACCGAAGCAGGAGTCAACCGGCGACGTGACGCGCCTGAGCGTCGGCACGCCGTCAACGCTGCGCGACATTGATGCGGGAGCCGTGCGCGGAATTCCCACGCGCCTCGCCTGGTCGATGGACGACAAATATCTTTACCTGCGCCTGAGCACGTTCGACCGGTGGGCCAACGAAACGGTCCGCCATATTCTGATCGACGTCAAGGCCGCGGAACCCAGGACGCTGGGCGACGAACCCGGCTGGCTCGGCCGCTACTGGAACGCCAAAGCGGGCCTGGTTTCGCCGGCGATTCCGACGTGGAAAATCAGCGTCGATTCCCGCGATGAACAGGTGCGGACCACCAACGTGCCGCGCGAAGGCAATATCGGGCAATTCACGTCCGACCCGGGATCGGGCCTCGAGGAAACCGTCCGCAAGGCGGCACAGGCGCAGCAGAAGACCCTCTTCGAGGACTACCGGCTCAGTGGCCACACCATCAGTTCGTCGATCAACGAACATGTCGCCGCCGGCCGCACCTACGCCTGGGCACCCGCGCCCCGGCCGTTCATGGCGTTTGTCACCGAGAAGGGGCGCCTCGCCCTGATGGATTCGACGGGGCGAACTGTCGAACTGAAAGACACGAAGGACGTCCGCCTGCCCGCCTGGAGCGAGAGCGGTCTGCGCCTCGCCTTCGTGCAGCAATCCGGCCGCGAGTCCTGCTCGATCAAGATCGTCGACGTTCGGTAGAGGGTTTCAGAGTGGCGGGACTGAAGTCCCGCCCTCCATCGGACCCCAGGGAGCCGGCGCGCAGGGCGTTGCCTGATGGACGCCTGGTCGCGAGACGTTGCCTGTTGGAGGCCGGGTCGCGAGACGTTTCCTGTTGGAGGCCGGGTCGCGAGACGTTGCCTGTTGGAGGCCGGGTCGCGAGACGTT
>JBAXOX010000083.1:0-17023 GCA_037133015.1 Acidobacteriota bacterium | reverse complement strand
TTCTGCTCCCGCGTGCGCCTTGCGGCGAGGCTAGCCCTTCTGCTCCCGCGTGCGCGGGCGCCTCGAGGCGAGCAGCGCCCACAGCGTCAGGAGCGCGATCGATCCGTCGCCGGCCGCGAACAGCAGGAACGAGGCGGGCGACCCGCGGAGCAGGTGGTCGGCGACAAACAGCAGCGCGCCCGCGCCTTTCAATCCAGGTCCCATCACCCACAAATACCCGCGGTACTTTTCCGGATCCCGGTAGGGCAGCGCGTAGCCGATCGCAATGGCCACGGCAAACAGGCCGTTCAGGTCTGCGTGAATCGGCGGCACCGGATCTGGCAGCCCGAAGAGCTGTACAAGCAGAGGCCGCCCGGCAAGCAGGGCGGCCCCGATGAGAAAATCGTAGACGGCCGACAGCGCGGCGACGAATCGAAGCACGACAGACCCGCTACTTGACCATCTTGAGGTCGCTCTGGAACGTGATGTTTTCGCCAACCCGGATGTTCACGTCGATCGACACCGATTCATAGCCTGGAGCCGAGATTTCGACCTTGTGGGGTCCCGGCTCGAGCCGGAGTCGCTGACCGTCGAAATCGTCCACCTTGCCCGAATAGTAGCCGTCCACGTAAACCGACGCGTTCGACGGTTTGATCTTGAGCTTGAGGCTGCCAGTCGCACGCTTCGGCTGGTCGCCGAATCCGGGCGGCGTGCTGGCGCCGTAGCCGCCGCCGCCATATTCCGACGAGTACCGGGTATCGCCAAAACCGCCGTAACCCGGGTAGCCGGAGAAGCCCCCGTACATCCCATAGTTCGACCAGAACGGATCGTAGTAGTACGCGTATCCCGGGCCGAAGCCGCCCATGCCGTAGGACCCATACGACCCGTACGACCCGTACGATCCGTAAGACCCGTAGCTCCCGTACGGTCCGAAGGGGCCGTTGTAAATGCCGCCGCCAGGGTAGTACTGGTAATAGGGTGGGTACTCAGCGGTAGCACCGCCCAATCCGACGGTGCCGGTTCCGCTCGCCGGGGCAGCCGGGCGAGCGGTTGCGGTGCCGGTTGCCGGGCTTTCACCACGGGGGCGCGAGAACCAGACAGCGGCCGGCGTCGCGGGTGCTTCGCCCGCCAGCGGTACGGTTGAACCGGGTACGCGTCGGCCGTTGCCATCCGACCACGCCGCGCCCGGATTGCCGCTCGTCCCGGCGGTCCCGCCACTCCAAGTGCCGCCGGTCGACGACGACCCGCTTGATGCGGGAGACGACGAGCCCATGCTCGAACCTCCGCCCGCGCCCATCCCCGCGCCGCCTCCGCCCCCAGGGGCTCCGGTTCCACCGCCACCGCCGCCGCCGGCAGTGGTCTCGTTCGGCCTTTGCGCCAGGGCTTCGCCCACAGGCACGGCCAGCAGCAACGCCGCAACCACGACGACGACGACGCCGGAATTGAGCCGAGTCATGATGCGCTCCTTTGAGAGGATCGACCAGCGGGGGAGTCGTCCCCCCCAACGTGTCTGCTCAAGCAACTCCGCTGCCAGGCAGGCTCAATGGGATCACTACAGAATCTACGCTTCTGTCCTCCGGTTGTCCAGTTCTGAGGTCGCCAGGCCCGGCTGGGGTGTCCCGTTTTCTTGACAGTATTTTCAGCCGTCCGATAGACTGCCGCCAGAGAGACAATCGCCCCGCGCTGCGCCCGATTCCCACGTTCCCGTCCGAAGGTTGGCCCGTCAATGATTCACGCGACGACGATTCTCACGGTCCGGCACCAGAATCGCGTCGTGATGGCCAGCGACGGCCAGGTGACGCTCGGCCAGACGGTGGTCAAGCACGGCGCACGCAAGATCCGTCGCCTGCACCACGACCGGGTGCTGGCCGGGTTTGCCGGTTCCGCCGCCGATTCGTTTGCGCTGTTCGAGCGGTTCGAGGCGAAGCTCGACCAACATCGTGGCAATCTCGAGCGGTCGGCCGTCGAACTGGCCAAGGACTGGCGCACCGACCGGGCGCTCAGGCGCCTCGAGGCGATGCTGACGGTGGCGGACGCCAAGTCGACCTTCCTGCTGTCGGGCACCGGCGATCTGATCGAACCCGACGATGGCATCGTGGGCATCGGATCGGGCGGGATGTATGCGGTGGCGGCGGCCCGGGCGCTGGCGCGCAACACGGCGTTCGACGCCAGGAAGATTGCGGAAATCGCGATGGCGCTGGCCGCCGAGATCTGCATCTACACCAACACGCAGTTTACCGTCGAAGAACTGACGATCACCCCGCCGCCGTCCGTGGCGATCAGCTAGCCCATGCCCATATACCTGCCCGCCTCGCTCACCCCGTTCGGATCGGCCCTCACGCCGCGCCAAATCGTGGCCGAACTCGACAAGTTCGTCATCGGGCAGCATCAGGCCAAGCGGGCCGTGGCGATCGCGTTGCGCAACCGGCTTCGCCGGCAGCACCTGCCCAAGGAGCTGGCCGACGAGGTCACGCCGAAAAACATCCTCATGATCGGGCCGACCGGCGTGGGCAAGACCGAAATCGCCCGGCGGCTCGCGCGGCTGGCGCAGTCGCCGTTTCTCAAGGTCGAGGCCTCGCGGTTTACCGAAGTCGGCTACGTCGGCCGGGACGTCGAGTCGATGATTCGCGATCTGGTCGAAATCAGTGTGGCGATGGTCCGCGAAGAGCGCTACCGCGACGTGCAGGCCACCGCAGACGAGCGGGCCGAGGAACGGTTGCTCGACTTGCTGCTGCCCCCGCGCCCGCCCACGCCCGGCGATGACGCGGCGGCGAGAAACGAACACGCGGGACAGACGCGCGAATGGCTGCGGAACCAGTTGCGCGAGGGCAAGCTCGACGAGCGCACCGTCGAGGTGGACGTGCGCGAGCAGGCGCTGCCGATGATGCAGGTGGTCGGCGGATCGTCGATGGACGAGATCGGGCTCAATCTCAAGGACATGCTGCCGGGCCTGTTCCAGGGCCGCAACCGGAGCAGCACCATGAAGGTGCCCGACGCGCGGGCCCATCTGGTCCAGGAAGAGCAGCAGAAACTGGTCGACATGGAGACGATCGCGCGCACCGCGATCGAGCGCGTCGAGCAGAGCGGCATCATCTTTGTCGACGAGATCGACAAGATCGCCGGGCGCGAGGGCGGGCACGGGCCCGATGTCAGCCGCGAGGGCGTGCAGCGCGACATCCTGCCGATTATCGAGGGCACCACCGTCAACACCAAGCACGGCATGGTGCGGACCGATCACATTCTGTTTATTGCCGCCGGCGCGTTCCACGTCTCGAAACCCTCGGATCTGATTCCCGAACTGCAGGGGCGGTTCCCCATCCGCGTGGAACTCGAAGCGCTCGGCAAAGACGAGTTCGTCCGCATTCTGCGCGAACCCCGCCACGCGCTGATCACCCAGTACATCGCGTTGCTCGAGACCGAAGGACTCACCCTCACCTTTACCGACGATGCCATCGCCCGCATCGCGGAATTGGCCGCGCTGGTCAACGACCGCACCGAGAACATCGGGGCGCGCCGCCTTCATACGGTGATGGAAAAGCTGCTCGACGTGATTTCGTTCGAGGCCCCGGACCGTGCGGATCGCACCATGACGGTTGACGCCGAGTACGTGGACCACATGCTCGGGGACATCGTGAAGAACGAAGACCTGAGCCGGTACATCCTGTGAGATCAACGCCCACGCGTCGCCTCTCCCGAAGGCCGCGGCTGTGCGCCGTCGTGGGCCGCGCCTGCGTGTGCGCCGCCATCCTGTCGGTGGCGTGGGCGCCTGCCGCGTGCGGCAAGAAAGGGCCGCCGCTCGCGCCCATCGTCAAGACACCCGCGGTGCCGGCGGATTTCTCGGCGGTGCGTTCCGGTGACACCGTCTACGTCAGGTTTACCGCCCCGATCGCCAACACCGACAGGACGACACCGGCTGATCTCAGCCGCGTCGAGGTGTACGCGTATACCGCGATCAGGGAGATCGAAGGGCTCGAAGTGCGCGACATGACGTTGGTGGCCGACGTGCTCGTGCGGCGGCCGCCCGATCCGGAAGACGACCGCGACGCCAAGGACCAGAAAGCGTCGGCCAAGAAGCCGGCCAAGCCCAAGCCGGTGGAGCCCGGCGTCGATCAAGGGACCATCGTCACTATCACCGAGACGTTGACGCCCGAGACGATGGCGATGACGGTCTTGCGGAAGCGATGGATCCCGAAGCCGGCCGTCGTGATCGACGCACCCGACAGGGGATCGACGCTGGCGCCGCCGGCCGTTGGGCCGATGACCGAACCTGGCCCACGGCGGTTCTATCTGGCCTACACGGTCAATCACCGCGGCGAGCGCGGGACCCCGTCGCTGCGCGTGGCGGTCGCGTTCGACCCGCCACCGCCGGCCCCCGGCAAGCCCTGGCTCGCGGTCAAGGACAAGACCGTCGAGGTGTCGTGGGATCCCCCGGTGGGCAGCGCCTTCACGGTCGATCAGCCCGCCGCCGGCCTGCTGGCCTGGTCCACCGACCTCGCCGTGCTGCTGCCGCCGCTGAGTTTGCGGGCCGCCGCGCCGCCCGTCGTCCGACTCGACGAGAAGGATGGCGCGCGCGAATTGGTGTGGGACCCGGCGCCGCCGACCGTGTGGGCGGCCGAGAAAGCCGCCCCGTTCGCGCCGCTGGCCGTCACCACCCGCGGGGTGCTGCTGCCCGTGCTGCCGTCGTACAACGTCTATCTGGTCGCCCAGGCACCGGCGGCGCCCGTCGCGCCGCCTCCCGCGTCGCTTCGGCGGTCGGCGAAGACCGAGAAGGACGCGATCGTCGTCGCCCCGCCCAACTTGCCGTTGCCACTCAACGAGAAACCGCTGGCGGTGACGACATTTGTCGACGAGAAGGCCCAGTTCGGGGTGGAGCGGTGCTACCAGGTGCGCACGCTGAACACCGCGGGCGTCGCGGCGCAGCTGCCGGTCGATCCAACCGCCAAGCCGCTGCCCGGCGTCATCGCGCCGGCCACGGCAGCCATCATCGAGAGCCTGCCGTCCGAGATGGCGTGCGTGACGCCGACCGACACGGTTCCGCCGCCCGCGCCGACCGGACTGGCCGCCGTCTCGAGCACCGGCGCCATCAGCTTGATCTGGACCGGCGTCGAGGCCTCCGATCTGGCTGGCTATCTGGTGCTGCGCAGTTCCACGCCGGACGGCGAGCTGACGCCGCTCAACGCCAAGCCGGTTCGTGAGACGACGTATCGCGACACCAATGTGAGGTCCGGGGCGCGCTACTGGTACGCGGTGGTCGCGGTCGACACCGCCACGCCGGCCAACCGGAGCCCGAAATCGAACATCGTTCAGGAAACGGCGCGGTAGCCCACGCCAGCGAGGATCGACAGATGGACCGCATCTACCGGATTGTGTGGCACGAGGTTCCGCGGTACGCGATCGAGCGCGACGGCGCGCTGCGGCTGGCGGTGGGCGACGTGTACGGAAGCTACACGCTCGGCGATCGCGTTGCCGAGGGTGAGCGCGGGCGTTTTTCGCCCGCCGTGCCGCTGCTCGCCCCGGTCGAACCCTCCAAGATTGTGGCGATTGGTCTCAACTACAAGGATCACGCCGCCGAGCAGGGCAAGCCGCTGCCCAAGGAGCCGATGCTCTTTCTCAAGCCGTCGACCGCCGTCATCGGCCCCGGGCATCCGATCCTGTTGCCGCCGGGCGTGGGCCGCGTCGATCACGAAGCCGAACTGGGCATTGTCATCGGCCGGCGTGCCAGCTGCGTCAGCCCCGCCGAGGCCATGTCGCACGTCCTCGGCGTCACGTGTGCCAACGACGTGACCGCCCGCGACATGCAGAACCGCGGGTACCAGTATTCGCACGTCAAAGGGTTCGACACGTTTGCGGCGCTGGGCCCCTGCGTCGTTGTCGGGCTCGATCCCGACGACCTGGCGGTCGAAGGATCGGTCAACGGCACCATCCGGCAGCGTTCGCGGACCAGCCAGCTGATTTTCTCGGTGACCGAATTGATTGCCTACCTCAGCGCGATCATGACGCTGTTGCCGGGCGACGTGATCTCCACCGGGACGCCCTCGGGCATCGGCCCCCTGGTGGACGGCGATACGGTGACGGTGCGGGTCGAAGGCGTCGGCGAGCTGGTCAATCCGGTCAAGCTCAGGACATAACGCAGGTGGCGCTCGACCACCCGGTGACGTGAAGGAGCCACGCGTGAAGCAGTCTCTCGAAAAACTGGCGGCCCTCGAACGACAGGCCGAACTGGGCGGCGGCGAGGCGCGGCTCAAAAAGCAGCACGAGGCCGGCAAGCTCACCGCCCGCGAACGGATGCTCGCCTTGTTCGATCCGGGCACGTTCGAGGAACTCGACAAGCTGGTGACGCACCGCTGCCGCGATTTCGGGATGCAGGAACAGGTGATTCCCGGCGATGGCGTCGTGTCGGGCCACGGGAAAGTCGATGGGCGTTCGGTGTACGCCTTTGCCCAGGACTTTACCGTGTTCGGCGGATCGCTGTCGGAGACCAACGCCGCCAAGATCTGCAAGGTGATGGACATGGCGGTCCGGATGGGCGCGCCCATTGTCGGGCTCAACGACTCGGGCGGTGCGCGCATCCAGGAAGGCGTCGTGTCGCTGGGCGGGTATGCCGACATCTTCCTGCGCAACACGCTCGCCTCCGGCGTGGTGCCGCAGATCTCGGCCATCATGGGCCCGTGCGCCGGCGGCGCGGTGTACTCGCCGGCGATCACCGACTTCAACGTGATGGTGAAGGGCACCAGCTACATGTTCGTCACCGGGCCCGACGTGATCAAGACGGTGACCCACGAGGACGTGACGAAGGAAGAGCTCGGCGGCGCGATGACGCACAACGAGAAGAGCGGCGTCGCGCACTTTGCCGTGGACGACGACCGCGAGTGCATTGCGCTGATTCGTGAGTTGCTCGGGCTGCTCCCCTCCAACAATCTGGATGACGCGCCGCGCGGCCCGACCACCGATTCGCCCACCCGCGAGGACGCGTCGCTCGACACGCTGGTGCCGGCCTCGCCGTACCAGCCCTACGACATGCTGGATTTGATCCACACGATTGCCGACCACGGGTACTTCCTCGAAGTGCATCGGTACTTCGCGCCCAACATCGTCGTCGGGTTGGCGCGGATGGGCGGCAGAACGGTGGGCATCGTGGCGAACCAGCCCGCGCATCTGGCGGGCACGCTCGACATCGACGCGTCGGTGAAGGCCGCGCGGTTCGTGCGCTTCTGCGACGCGTTCAACATCCCGCTGGTCACCATCGAAGACGTCCCCGGCTTTCTGCCGGGCACGGTGCAGGAGTTCGGCGGCATCATCCGCCACGGGGCCAAGCTGCTGTACGCGTTCGCGGAGGCAACGGTGCCGAAAGTCACCGTCATCACGCGCAAGGCGTACGGCGGGGCGTATTGCGTGATGTCGAGCAAGCACATCCGCACCGACTTCAACTACGCGTGGCCGATGGCGGAGATTGCGGTGATGGGGCCGGAAGGCGCGGTCAACATCCTGTACCGCCGGGAGCTCGAACACGTCGCCGACGCGCCGGCCCGGCGGGCCGAGAAGACCGCGGAGTTCCGCGACGCGTTTGCCAATCCGTACATCGCGGCGGCGCGCGGGTTCGTCGACGAGGTGATCCAGCCGCGGATGACGCGGCGCAAGATCATTTCGGCGCTCGAGGCATGCGCGAACAAGCGCGACACCAACCCGCCGAAGAAGCACGGCAACATTCCGCTGTAGTCCGCTCATCACGCGCTAATTACTCCGGGAGTGTTTGTGCCAGCGCAAGAACCGATCCAATGCGGCCGATCCGGCGTGAATCGGCCCTCCCGGCGTGGTTCGCGCTAGAATATGAGTCGCATGTCCGCACCCTTGACCAAAGTTCTTGTCGCCAACCGCGGCGAAATCGCCGTCCGCATCATTCGGGGCTGCCGCGAGATGGGCATCAAGACGGTCGCCGTCTACTCCGAGTGCGACCGGCTCAGTCAACACGTGCGTCTGGCCGACCAGGCGTACCCGATCGGCCCGAACCCGCCCCGCGACAGCTATCTACGTATCGACAAACTTCTCGATGTGGCCCGCAAGTCCGGCGCCGACGCGGTGCATCCGGGCTACGGCTTCCTGGCCGAAAACGCCGAGTTCGCCAGAGCCTGCCGCGATGCGGGGCTGATTTTCGTCGGTCCGGCACCCGAGGCGATCGACTTGATGGGCAGCAAGACGGCCGCCCGGGCGGTGGCGATGGCCGCCGGCGTGAGCGTGGTGCCGGGGACCAGGGACCCGCTCGGGCCCGACGTGCCCGAAGCCGAGGTGGTGCGAATCGCGGCCGAGGTCGGCTATCCGATTCTCATCAAGGCGGTGTCGGGCGGCGGCGGCAAAGGGATGCGCACGGTGACCGACCCGGCCGATCTTCCCGGTGCGCTGCGGGCGGCGAGGTCGGAGGCCTTGTCGGCGTTCGGCGATCCGGCCGTGTATATCGAGCGACGGGTGATGCGCCCGCGTCATATCGAGATCCAGTTGCTCGGCGATCATCACGGCACCGTCGTCCCGTTCGTCGAGCGCGAGTGTTCCATTCAGCGGCGCCACCAGAAGGTGGTCGAAGAATCGCCGTCCCTCCAGGTGACGCCGGCGACGCGGCGCAAACTGGCGGAGGCGGCGGCCGCGGTCGCCCGCGGCGTGGGCTACACCAACGCCGGGACGATCGAATTCCTGCTCGATCAGAGCGGCGAATTCTTTTTTCTCGAAATGAACACCCGGCTGCAGGTCGAGCACCCGGTGACCGAACTGGTGACGTTGACCGATCTGGTGCACTGGCAGTTGCGGATCGCGCGCGGCGAACGCCTCGATGTGAATCCGGACGATCTGTTGATTCCCAAAGGCCACGCCATCGAATGCCGCATCTACGCCGAGGATCCGGATCACGACTTTCTGCCCTCGCCGGGCCGCATCACGGCGTTGCGCGTGCCGGCCGGTCCTGGCATCCGGCGTGACGACAGCGGGGCGGTTGGCGGATCGGACGTGCCGGTCTATTACGATCCGTTGATCGCGAAGCTCTCGGTCTGGGCCGGCGACCGGCCGACCGCGATTGCGCGGATGGCGCGAGCGCTGGGCGAATACGATATTCGGGGCATCCGCACCACGATCCCGTTTTTCCGATGGCTGATGGCCGATCCCGATTTTCTCGCCGGACGGTTCGACACCACCTTTATCGATCAGGCGGTCGCCGAGCGCAACGGTCGGCCGTTTCTGGAGCTGCCGTCGGAGGACGAACACCTCACCCTGGTCGCGGCAGCGGTGCACGCGTTCACCCAGAAGACGTCCGCCGGCGTTTCGGTGGCCCCTGCCGCGTCCGAGAGTCGCTGGTCGCGGCACGCGCGCACCCAGGGACTTCGCTAACCGCGCGGGTGCCGGAGTTCTCCATGGAATTGCAGATTGACATCGGCGGCCGAATCCACGCCGTCACCGTCGAAACCAGGGACGGCTTGTGTGAGGTGACCAGCCTCGGCCAGACCTGGATGGTCGACGTCGCGGCCATCGACGCCTCGACGTTGTCGCTGATCTTTCCGGATCGCGGTTGCGCCAGCCTCGAAGCCGGCCTTGCCGCGGGGATCTCGCCCGGCGCGTTCGACGTCCACCTGGCCGGCGGCACCACAAGCGTGCGCCGTCTGGGCGGCGGCCGATTCGGTGGCCGGGGCACGCAGGCCGCGCAGGCGGTCGGAACCCAGCAGGTGCTCGCCCCGATGCCCGGAAAAGTCCTTCGCGTGCTGGTGAAGGCGGGCGATCAGGTGAAGGCCCGGCAGGGGCTGGTCGTGGTGGAAGCGATGAAGATGGAGAACGAACTGCGCTCGCCCAAGGACGGTCGCGTGGTTGACGTCCCGGTCGCCGAGGGGATGTCGGTCGAGGCGGGACGTCTGCTGGTGGTGGTCGAATGACGCTCGTGCGGACATGACACTGAAGGACCTTGCGCGCGAAGGGCTGAAACACGCGAAGAGGGTTGCGGGGCTTGCGCTCGTCCTGATTGCGGCCGGCATCGTCACCAGTTTCAGCGTCGAACTTGGACCCAGCCTGCGGGGGCGCGCCGAAATCGCGGCCTCGGGCGCGATACGCCGCCCGATGCACATCGGCGCCCTGTCGGTCCGCCTGTTTGACGGCCGGTTCGTTGTTCGCGATCTGATCATCGAGGGGCTCACGCCGCGGGAGACACCCTTTCTGGCGGCCGGAGAAATCGTCGTCTCGATGCCGCTCTGGTCGCTGCTGCGCCGCGCGCTGATTCTCGAGAGCATCGAGGTGATCGACTGGCGGCTGACGATCGACACCTGGCCTGGCGATCGCAATAACATCCCGCGATTTTCGTCCGACCGCCCGGGAGGCGGTCCGAGTGCCATCTCGGTGTCGGCCAGCTACATCCACGCGTACCGGGGCCAGGTGACCTACGACGATCACAAGACCTGGAGCACCACCGCCCGCAATCTCGACGTGTCGGTGATGAAGCTGGTCGGCTACCGAGGCACCTCGCGGTCGACGGGGGGTGTGGTCCAGATCGGCCGGTTCGAGCCGATGGCGGCGGCGATCAATACCTGGTTCAAGCTTGACGGCGGCATGGTCCTGTTCGACCGGATCGAGCTGCAGACCTCCGGCGCGCAGTCGCTGTGCGCGGGCGTGGTCGATGCCAGCCACTGGCCCAACATGCGCTTCAGCGTGCGGTCGACGATCCAGATGCCGACGATGCGCGAAATCTTCTGGGCGCGCGACCACTTTTCGCTGTCGGGCGTGATGCAGTTCGAGGGCACCTTCCGGCTCTTCCGGGGCGGGCACGAAGTGGCCGGCCGTTTTTCGAGCGCCGACGCCGGGATCAATCGCTACCGGTTTCCCGATCTGGACGGGCTGCTGACGTGGACCCCGTGGCGGTTCGAGGTGTTGCGTGCCCAGTCGCGCTTCTACGGCGGGTCGATGGCGCTGACGTACCTGATGAATCCGCTCAACGCCAAGACCCGCGGCACCGCCAGGCTGGATGCCAGCTATCGGGACGTCGACCTGGCCGCGTTTTCCGATGCGATGGAATTCGCAGGGCTTCGGCTCGCCGGCCGCGCCACGGGCCGCAATCTGCTGGAATGGCCGATCGGCGACTACGGGCAGCACACCGGCTATGGCGATGTGGGCGTTGAGCCGCCGGCTGGCGTCACCCCCCAACGCCGGACGCTGCCGGAGGTGGTGCCCGATCCGTCGCTCGCCCACGTCTACGGCGATCCGTTTCCGATGCTGGGCCACGTGCCGTTCGGCGGCGAGATTCACTACCGCTTTGGACCGGAATGGATCGATTTCACGCCGAGCCGTCTGGCGACCCCGACCACCTTCGTCGAATTTCGAGGCCGGACGGCGTACGGCCAGCGGTCGATTCTGCCCTTTCACGTGACCAGCTCCGACTGGCAGGAAAGCGATCGGCTGCTGTGTGGCATCATGACGACGTTTGGGGCGAACACCCGGCCGATCGAGATCGGCGGGGTCGGCACCTTCGACGGCGTGCTGCTCAACGCGCTGGCGAAGCCGCGCGTGGAGGGCATCGTGACGGGCCGGCGTCTGCGGGCGTGGGACGTCGAGTGGGGCACGGGCCAGAGCCATCTGGCCGTCGAGAACGCGTACGCCGATCTGGCCGATGCGGTGGTCCGCAAGGGCAACGCCGAGATGCGCATCGAAGGCCGCTTCTCGCTCGGCTTCCCCCGGTCGGATCGGGGCGAGGAGATCAACGCCAGGTTCACCACCGACACGTGGCCGATGACGGACCTGCGCCACGCCTTCGACCTCGACGAGTACCCGGTGAACGGGGGCTTGTCGGGTCAGTTCCATCTCTACGGCGCCTACAAGCAACCGTTCGGCTTCGGCCGTGCGTCGATGTCCGATGCCGAGGCGTACGGCGAGAAGCTCGCCAGCGCGACCTCGGCGATGCGCTTCGAGGGCACCGGCGTGCGGTTCGACGGCCTGGAGTTGCGCAAAGGGACCGGCGTGATCCTCGGCGCGGCGCACGTCACCTGGGGCGGCACGTATTCGTTCAACGGAGACGGCCGGCAGATTCCCGTTGGCGCGATCGACGTGATGCGCCTGCCGAAGACCCCGCTCACCGGGGTGCTTGATTTTTCGGTGGCCGGCAGCGGCGTGTTTGCCAGCGTCGAGTTCGACGTCACCGGCCGCATCCGCGATCTCTACATTGGCGACGAGGGCGTGGGCCAGATCAACGGCAAGATCGGCATGCGCGGCGACAACGTCAACTTCGAGTTCCAGGCCGGCTCGACGCGGCTCGAAGCGTCGATGGTGGGCAAGGTGAACCGGCGCAGTCTCAGCTATCCTGGCGACATCACGCTGCGCGTCACCGACACGTCGCTGGATCCGTACGCGCGGTTGTTCGCGGCGAATCTGTCGCCGTTCGCCACCGCGATCGTCAGCGGCACGGTGCGGATTAGCGGCACGCTGGGCAAGCTCGACGGGATCGTCGCGCGGGCGGTGATCGACAAGGTCGATCTGAGTTTGTTCGACTACGCCCTCCGGAACAACGGCCCAATCGACATCGGCGTGGATCAAAGCACGGTCCGGCTCCATCAGTTCACTCTGATGGGCGATAAGACGAATCTGGGCATCACCGGGACGGTGGACATGGCGCGGCGCCAGATCGCGGTGCACGCCAAAGGGGATGCGAATCTCGGCATCCTCCAGCTCTTTTCCGGCAACATCAGAGGGGCCGGCCGAGCGGATGTGTCGGCCGACGTCACCGGCGATATCGACGGGCCGCAGATCGGCGGTCGGGCGACGATCGACAACGGGCGGTTGCGGCACCTGCTGCTGCCCCACGCGCTCGAGGCGATCAACGGACGCATCATCTTTGCCGATCGCAGCATCCGGTTCGACGACGTCACCGCGAAGCTCGGCCGGGGCAACGTGCGGTTCGGCGGACGCGTCGTGCTGCGCGGACTCTGGCCGTCCCAGCTGGATCTGACAGCCAGCGGCGAGGCGATGGAGTGGCGGTATCCGGCCGGCCTGCGTTCGCTGATTGATGCCGATCTGGCGCTGCGTGGCGGGGTCGACGATCCG
The DNA here is from genome assembly GCA_037133015.1 of Acidobacteriota bacterium. Lineage (GTDB taxonomy): Bacteria > Acidobacteriota > Vicinamibacteria > Vicinamibacterales > JAKQTR01 > JBAXOX01. The sequence goes on along the minus strand of JBAXOX010000083.1, from coordinate 3,991 downwards.
CTGTTGAGCGGCACGGTCACCGTGCGCAACGCCTCGTACACAAAGCGGGTGGATCTGGCCGGCGGGCTCGAACTGGCCGTGGGCGGCGCGGCGCCGTCCACCGGCGCGTCGGGCGGATTGGGATTCCCGTTGCGGTTCGACGTCCGTCTGGTGGCCCCTTCGTCACTCGAGGTGGACAACAACGTCGCCCGCATCACCTCCTCGGCCGACCTGACGCTTCGGGGCACGCTCGACAAACCCGCGGTGTTCGGGCGGGCAGAGGTCGAGCACGGTGACGTGTGGTTCGAGGGGCGCCGGTACATCGTCACGCGGGGCACGTTCGATTTTGTCAATCCCGGCAAGCCCGACCCGTATTTCGACATCGAGGCGGAGACCCGGGCCCGGACCCCCGGGCAGACCTACCGCGTGACGCTCAAAGTGACCGGCAACCTGCAGCGCATCGACCACGAATTGTCGTCGGATCCGCCGTTGCCCGAGGTCGATATCCTGGCCATGCTGCTCGGCGACGTGCGATCGACGCAGGACGCGGAACTGCGGGCCTTGCAGGCGCCCAACGTGGCCCAGCAGTCGCTGATCCAGTCGCGGGCGGCCCGACTGCTCGCGAGCCCGATTTCGTCGGGCGTCCAGAAGGTCGTCGAACAGACGTTCGGCGTCGACACGTTCCAGCTGACCCCGATGCTGGCCGATCCGTCGCAGCAATCGACCCGCTTTGCGCCGGGCGCCAGACTGACGATCGGCAAGCGCATCTCCGACCGGGTCTACGTCACCTATTCGCGAGGGCTGAGCGCGACGGGACGCGATCAGATCATCCTGCTGGAATACGATCAGTCGGACCGGCTCTCGTGGATTCTCACCCAGAACGAAGACAAGACCTACGCGCTCGATGTCCGCGTGCGGCGGGTGTTCCGATGACCGCCGGCCGGCTCGTGCCGCGCAGGGAAGGCTGGTGGCGGGCCGGCCTGACGCTGCCACTGCTGCTGGTGGCGATGGCCTTGCCCGCGCGGGCCCAGGATGTGGCGTCGTGGATCGGACGGTCGGTGTCGGAGGTGCGGATCCTGTCGGGCGGTCGCGTCGTGCAGGACGAGCAACTGGCCAGCCTGCTCGACATCCATCGCGGCGACGCCTTGTCGATGAAGGCGGTTCGCGACACGATCCACCACATCATGGGGCTGCGTCGCTACGCGGACGTTCGCGTCGAAGCCGCTGCCGACGGCGCCGACGTGCGGGTGGACGTGTTGCTGCAGCCGCTTCGCGATCTGCGCCGCCTGGTGTTCCGGGGCTCGCTGGGCCTGCCGGAAAGCGCGGTGCGCAGCGTGGTGGTGGAGCGTTTTGGCGCGACCCCTGCCATGGGCCGCGGGATCGACATCGCGCGCGTCGTCGAGCAGTTCTACGCCGGCGAAGGCTACCTCCAGGCCACGGTCCGCCCGGTCGCGGTCGGCGACGGCGAGGCAACCGCAGGCGATCTGATCTTTGACGTGGTCGCCGGAGCCAGGGCGCACATCGCGACGTTGGTGGTGCGCGGGGCGCCCCCCGCCGTGGTGGATGCGCTGCGAGATTCCCTGCAGGTGCGCGAGGGGGCCGAGTACAAACCCGTGCTGCTCAAGCGCCGCATGGATGCCTACACGGCCTCGCTGCGCCAGGCGGGCTACTTCCAGGCGAGAGCCGAGTCGTCGGTGACGATCAACAGCGGTCGGGATGCGGTGGAGGTGACCATCAACGTGGTGCGCGGCTTGCTCGTCTCGCTCGCATTTGTCGGCGACGACCTGCCGGCCGCCGTGCGCACCAGCCTCGTACCCGTGGAAAGCGAAGGGTCGGTCGATCAGGATTTGCTCGAGGATTCGGAGCGGCGCATCAAGGAGTATCTGACCGCCCGCGGGTATCGCGACGCGTCCGCCCCCTTCAGCGTGACCGAGGAGGGCGACCGTCTCCGCGTCGAGTTTCACATCAATCGCGGGCCGCTGTATCGGATCGCCGAGGAGGTGACCATCTCCGGCGCGGACGGCGTCCCGGCGAGCGTCCTCAAGCCGTTGTTGAAGATCACCCGCGGGCAGCCCTATGTTCGCGAGCAGCTCGACGCCGACCTGGCCGTTCTCAGGAAAGCCTATCAGGAGCGAGGCTACGCCGACGTCAGCATTCTCGCCACGCCTGCGGTGTCGGGTTCCGACCAGGCCGAACGCGCCGTGACGATCGCGGTCACGGTCAGCGAAGGACCCCTGATGAGGGTGCGCGCGCTGGTGTTCGCTGGCCGCGATCAGGTGCCCGAGACCGACCTGCGCGCGATCCTTACCCAGCGCGAAGGCATGGCGTACTATCAGCCGGCCATCGACGCAGACCGCGATCGGCTGGAGACCGAGTACCTCAATCGTGGTTTCCGGCGCGTGCACGTCCGGGTCGATCCCCCGCCCACCGAAAGCGCCACCGACGTGCGCATCCGATACGTCATCCAGGAGGGCCCGCAGGTCATCGTCGATCGCATTCTGGTGGTCGGGAACCAGCGAGTCAGCGAGGCCACCGTCAGACGGGAACTCGATATCCGGTCGGGCGAGCCGCTGGGCGACGACCGGGTCCGGCAGAGCCAACGCAAGCTCGCCGCGCTGGGCCTGTTCCGGCGCGTCACGATCTCAGAGTTGCAGCACGGCCAGGAGCGGAGCAGCGACGTCCTGGTGACGGTCGAAGAGGCGCCGGCCACCACGCTCGGGTACGGCGGCGGCGTGGAATTCCAGAAAGTCGAGCACAACGAATTCGCGCCACGCGGATTTTTCGAAATCGGGCGCCGGAACTTGTGGGGCAAGAACCGGTCGGTCAATCTGTTCAGTCGTCTCTCGTTCCGGCGTCACGCCTCGACCGCCGCCGCCAGCCCGTCAACCACGCCGGTCGCGGTGACGCTGACCAATCTCGAGTACCGAATCATCGGCTCGTACCGCGAACCACGGATCTTCGATACACGCAGCGACCTCCAGGTGTCCGGCGTCTTCGAACAGGGCAGCCGGACCAGCTTCCGGTACAAACGCAAGTCGGCACGCCTCGACCTGGGCCAACGGCTGGCCGGCGGGTGGAGCCTGCTCGGACAGTACTCCTTCGAACGCAATGAGATTTTCGACGACCAGATCAACCCGATTGATCGCCCGCTGATCGACCGCCTGTTTCCGCAGGTGCGGCTGTCGATCCTGTCGGGGTCGGCGGTTCGCGACAGACGCGACGACGCCATCGATCCGGGCAAAGGCGATTTGCTCAGCGTCAGCGGCGACCTCGCCCTGCGACAGATTGGCTCGGAGGTGGGCCTCGCCAAAGTGTTCGGGCAGGCGTTCGTCTACCGCCTGCTGCCCACCAACCGGCGCATCGTGTTCGCCGCCGGCGCCCGGCTTGGCGTGGGAACCGGCTTCAGCCGCACGGTGGCGTTGCTCGACGCCAATGGCCAACCCTCACTCGACTCCACGGGCCTGCCGCAGTCGGTGACGGTGCGCGACCTGCCGGCCAACGAGCGATTTTTCGCCGGAGGCGACACGACGGTGCGCGGATTCCAGTTCGACAGACTCGGCCGGCCAGACACCTTTGACCGCGACGGCATACCCATCGGGGGGCACGCCGAATTGGTGGCCAACGCGGAACTGCGGATGTCGGTGTGGGGCGACCTCGGACTGGCCGCGTTCGTGGACGCCGGCAACGTCTTCCGTCAGGTGTCAGACGTCAGCCCGGCCCGCCTGCGAAGTGCCGCCGGGTTCGGCCTTCGCTACAAGTCGCCCGTCGGTCCACTGCGCGTGGATCTGGGATTCAAACTCGGCGCGCTGCAGTCGTTCGGGACGTACTCGGAGCACCGCCTGGCCCTCCACATCAGCATCGGCCAGGCATTTTAGTGGTACTGGTTGAGCACCTGCGTGAGCGGCGAGGCCGCCAGCACGGGTGCGTGGATGGAGATGGGGCTGAGCACCTGCGTGCGCGGCGAGGCCGCCAGCACGGGTGCGTGGATGGAGATGGGGCTGAGCACCTGCGT
>JBAXOX010000082.1:0-17654 GCA_037133015.1 Acidobacteriota bacterium | reverse complement strand
TGAGAGGACATCGGGATCCGACATGGTGTTGATTGGATAGCGTTGTCGATGTGGCTGTAATTGGGGCTGGGCACGCTGGCGTTGAGGCGGCGTGGGCGGCTGCGCAAATGGGCTGTTCGGTGGTGATTTGCACGTTGTCTGACGGGACGGTGGCGCACATGCCGTGCAATCCCGCGGTGGGAGGGACGGCGAAGGGTCATCTGGTTCGCGAAGTTGATGCGCTCGGTGGGTTGATGGGTCGGGCGATTGATGCGACTGGGATTCAGTTCAAGTTGTTGAACAGAAGCCGTGGGGCGGCGGTGTGGTCGCCGCGGGCGCAGGCCGACAAGGCCCGGTATGCGGCGTGGGTGAAGGAGGCTTTGGGTGCGGAGCGTCGTGTGTCCTGGGCGTTTGGTGTTGTTGAGGGGTTACAGGCTTATGGGGACAATAATTGGTTGATTAGCCTAAACAACATGGATCTTGTGGCGAAGTCGGTTGTTGTGACCACGGGAACGTTTTTGAATGGCTTGATTCACGTCGGCCTGGAGCAGGTAGCGGCTGGGAGGGTCGGAGAGTTGGCGTCGGCTGCACTGGCCCATTCAATTCGGGGGTTCGGTTTTAGGATGGGCCGGCTCAAGACGGGGACGCCGCCACGGCTTCATCGGCGCAGCATCGATTTCGCCAGCGCCGTGGCCAACGGATTGTTCCACGTGGAACATGGCGACCCCGAGCCGGTTCCGTTTTCATTCATGACCGGCCGCATTTCTCGTCCCCAAGTAACCTGCCATCAATTGTTCACCAACGAACGGGTTCATCAGCTGGTCCGCGATCACGTTTCAGAGTCTCCGCTCTACAACGGCCAAATTTCAGGAATAGGTCCCCGATACTGCCCGTCGCTCGAGGACAAGATCGTCAAGTTTCCCGAACGAGAACGCCACCACGTGATTCTTGAACCTGAGGGCGTAGACGCCGACGAGATATACGTGAATGGTCTTTCGATGAGTTTACCAAGGGAAATTCAGCAACGGATTGTCGAGGCGCTACCTGGTCTTGAGGGCGCCGAGATGATTCGTCCGGCCTACGCCGTCGAATACGATTTTGTCCAGCCGACTGAACTGAAGCCGAGTCTCGAAACGAAGCGACAGCCCGGTCTTTTTCTGGCCGGCCAAATCAATGGCACGTCTGGGTATGAAGAGGCGGCTGGCCAAGGTGTAGTGGCGGGAATTAATGCGGCGCTTTCTGTGAGAAAGCTTCCGCCCTTCGTCTTGGGCCGAGACGAGGCCTACATCGGTATCATGATCGACGATTTGGTAACGAAGGGATGCCTGGAGCCCTACCGGATGTTTACGTCGCGAGCCGAGTATCGCCTCTTGTTGAGGGCCGATAACGCGGATTTGCGCCTGACGCCTCGAGGTAGACGCGTTGGTGTGGTTCAAAGCGACCGATGGGAGAAATTCGAGGAGCGGAAAGCCAGGCTGGACAGGAATATCACCGCCATTTCGCGGGGAATGAGCCGGCGAGACGATGGGAGAGAGATAGCGGTGGCGCAGCGGCTTCGTCAGCCTGGTGTATCGCTGGAGATGCTGTGGCGAGAGGGCTCTGTCGATCTCGACGTCGATTCCAACGGCGCCCACCACGATCTCGCCACGGCCGAAACGATCATCAAGTATGAGGGATATCTTCAGCGGGAGGCGGCCGAAGTGGAAAAAGCCCGGTCGGACGAAGGTCGTGCTATCCCTCGGGGGTTCGCGTATGAGAGAATCCCTGGGTTATCGCGAGAGGTCGTGCAACGTCTCGCCGAAGTTGAGCCGATAACGGTAGGGCAGGCATCGCGAATTCCTGGCGTAACGCCAGCTGCCGTCGCGTTGGTCGTGGTTTTCTTGAAACGACTATCGAATGACACCTCGAGAATTTTCGGATCGGCTCGCGAAACGCGCTCGGAAGGTGGGATTGACACTCGATCCTTCCCTGTCTGACGCGCTCGGCACCTACTACCGTCTGCTCGAGTTCTGGAATCAAAAAATTAATCTAACGGCATTTTCATTGGTCGATGCGCCAGATGAGGCCATCGATCGTCTATTGATTGAGCCATTAGTCGCAGCCCGGTTGTTCCATACACCGCATGCCCACGGACACGCCCACATTCAAATGGGGTCGCACCCGCGCGTCCTGGACATCGGTTCCGGTGGTGGGTCACCTGCCATTCCTCTCAAACTCGCGACCCCGTCGATTCACCTCTTGATGGTGGAATCCAAGACGAGAAAATCGGCATTTCTTAGAGAGGCCATCCGGCATCTCGACCTCAAAGACACTGCCGTCGAAACTGCGCGTGCAGAAGACTTACTTACCAGGCCAGAGCTCCACGAGGCTCAAGACGCCGTGACGGTTCGCGCCGTCAGGATCGAACAAAAGCTCCTCGCCAGGGTACAAGCGTTTCTCAGGCTCGGCGGGCGAATCATGCTCTTTCGGAGCAACGTCTCCAACGAAGCCCCGCCGCAAGTCGCCCCACCCCTGGCCTACGAGGCAACGCTGCCTCTCGTCGAATCCCTGCACAGCCGACTCATCATTCTCAGAAAAGTCCTGTAAAACACCCCGTTCCACGTGGAACACTCGTCCATTTAGAACGCCAGACGATTCCGTTCTCCGCCACTTTCGTGATATCCTCCACCTGTCGATTCAATAATCACGGTTGTTTTCTGGTAATTGGCCTAATGGGAAAAATCCTCGCTGTCGCAAACCAGAAAGGCGGCGTCGGCAAAACCACCACCGCCATCAACCTCGGCGCCTCCCTCGCACTCGCCGACCAACGCGTCCTCCTGGTCGACGCCGACCCGCAGTGCAACCTCACTAGCGGCGTCGGCCTCAAAGGCCAGCGAGCCGCCGCCGGTAACATCTACGACGCCATGCTCGTCGACGACGTCACCAACCCCGCACAATTCGTCCTGCCCACAAAAGTGCAGGGCCTCTTCGCCATTCCCGCAGACCGAAACCTCGCCGGAGCCGAAGTCGAACTGGTCCCACTGCTCGCTCGCGAATCACGCCTCCGGCGCATCGTCCACCCACTCCGGCACGACTACGACTACATCTTGATCGATTGCCCTCCCTCGCTCGGCCTGCTCACACTCAACGCCCTGGTCGCCTGCGACGCCGTCCTCATCCCGCTCCACTGCGAATACTTCGCCCTCGAAGGCCTGGCCGACCTCGTCGCGACACTCAAACGCGTTCGCGCCGTCCTCAACCCCGCCCTCGATATCGACGGGGTCGTCCTCACGATGTACGACGACCGGACAAACCTGGGCCAGCAGGTGTCGCGCGACGTCCGCGAGTTCTTCAAAGAAAAAGTCTTTCACACCGTCATCCCACGCAACATCCGGCTCGGCGAAGCGCCCAGCCATGGCATGCCGGTGATCCTCTACGACGTCAAATCGCGCGGCGCCGAGGCCTACGTCTCGCTCGCGAAAGAAATGCTGGCGCGCAACGGCCGCGCGCCACACGCGGCTCCCGCAGACCACATCCAATAACCAGGAACGACGATGTCTGAGAAACGACCCGCGCTCGGCAGGGGACTCGGCGCACTGATTGGCGAACCGCTCTCGTCCGCGGTGCCAGCGGCAGGCGCCCCGTTCGAAGTCGCCATCGGCCAACTCTCGCCCAACGCGTACCAGCCCCGCTCCCGCCCCGAAGACGCCGATATCGACGACCTCGCGCGATCGATCCACGCCAGCGGAATCATTCAGCCAATCGTGGTCCGGCACGTCGATGGCGCGTATCAAATCATCACGGGCGAGCGCCGGTGGCGAGCCGCGCAGCGGGCCGGCCTCTCGACGGTTCCCGTGGTCGTGCGCGACGTGCCGGGCGACCACGACCAGAAGCTACTCGTGTGGGCGCTCGTCGAGAACATCCAGCGCAAGAACCTCAACCCCATCGACGAAGGCAAGGCCTATCAGCAGCTCGCCGACGATTTTCACCTCAAGCAGGAAGAAATCGCGGCAGTGGTGGGCAAAGACCGCTCCACCGTCGCCAACAGCATGCGGCTCCTCAAACTCCCGGCCGAGGTGCAAGACGCGGTGTCGGCAGGCCGCCTCACGATGGGTCACGCCAGAGCCCTGCTCGCGCTCGACACCGAACTGGCGCAGCGCAACCTTGCTCGCGATATCGTCGCGCGCGGCTTCTCGGTGCGCGAAACAGAAGAACTTGTCACCAGGGCTCTGACACAGGGCAAGAGCGGCACGGACCCGCAAAAGCCCGCCGCCGCGAAAATCGCCGATGTCCACACGCGCGCCGCCCAGGACAAGATGCGCCTCGCGCTGGGAACCCACGTGGATATCGTTCGCCGGGGCAAAGGCGGCGTCATCCGCATCGCCTTCAAGAACGAGGACGAACTGCAGCGGCTCTACGAATCACTGACGGAGCGATAAGACCATGACCAAACGTCTCACCGAGATGGTTTCCTGCTCGGGTTGAGCGAGCAAACTCGCCGCAGGCGAGCTCGCTCAGGTCCTGAGTGATATTCCGGCGCAGCAAGACGACCGCATCCTGATTGACTTCCGGACCGCGGACGACGCCGGTGTGTACAAATGGGCGGAAGGACCAGCGCTGGTCCAGACGGTCGATTTCTTCACGCCCATCGTCGACGACCCCTACACCTACGGCCAGATCGCGGCGGCCAATGCTTTGAGCGACGTCTACGCAATGGGCGGACGTCCGCTCACCGCGCTCGCCATTGCAGGCTTCCCGAAAAAGGATTTCGACACCGCCACCATTCGCGCCATCTTCCAGGGTGGATTCGACAAACTGCGCGAGGCCGGCGTGGCGCTGCTCGGCGGCCATACCGTCCAGGACAACGAGATCAAGTTTGGCTACGCCGTCACCGGGGAGATCGACCCGGCGCGCATCCTGTCGAACGCAGGCGCCCGCCCGGGCGACCAACTCTTTCTCACCAAGGCCATCGGCACCGGCGTCGTCGGCACGTCCATCAAAGCCGGTCGGGCAAGCGAATCGGTGATGTCGGCCGCGATACGATCGATGGTGCAGTTGAATCGAGACGCCGCCGACACGCTTCGCGCGCTGCCGGCCGGTTTCGTCCATGCCTGCACCGACATCACCGGCTTCGGCCTCGTCGGGCATGCCTGCGAAATGGCCGCCGCGAGCCACGTGACGATTCGAATCGACGCCCGATCGGTACCGCTGCTCAACGGCGCGCTGGCGCTGGCCGCCGACAGCAAGTCCGGCGGCATGCGCAGCAATCACGACCACTTCGAGAAACGCGTGAGGTTGGCGGACAGCCTCGATCCGAACGTTGCATTGTTGCTCTTCGATCCGCAGACTTCGGGTGGCTTGTTGATCGCCGCCGCGGCGGAGCATGCGGCCGATGTCGAAAAAGCGCTCACCCGCGCCGGCGTGGTCGCCATGCGAATCGGAGAGGCGCTTCCAGAAGGCGCCATGCTGCTAGAGGTCGTCTAAGGCGGGCCGCCCGGGTCCCATAGTTTCGGGCGATGGGTGTTGCGCCTATTCGCGCTCCGGTGGCGCTTGCCCACCCAGCGGCAAATGCGTGAGGACCAGCCTCACGACGAGGCGTGCCGAGTCGCGCGCCAGGACGGCGTCGGCCACGCGATAAAAATCCGACGGGGTGAGATCCTCTGCTCCGTAGAACGCCAGATCACGGTCGCGCCGAAGAGAACGCGAGGCGGCGGCGAGGCACGGGAGTTCGGCCTGGAGCGCCTCCGGAATTCTCGTTCGTTCGGCCTCGAGCACATCGGCGACGTCGTGAATCCTCGGCGGCTCGACGCCGCACGCGCGCAGCAGTCCTTTGAGCGCCAGCTCGACGACTTCTTGCGATTCGCGAACCACGTCCGCCCAGCTCTCTGCATCGAAAAGCACATCCAGCGCGCGGAGCCGCACCTCGGCCCGTCTCAGGTGATCGACCGCCAGTTTCTGGTTGCGCATCAGGCTGCCACCGCCCAGTAGGGTTGGCCATGAACAACTCGCCGAATGAAATGTCCCGCGGCAATTTCGGCGCGAACGGCCGCCAAATGACGGGTCAGCGCGCCATTTCGCTCAACGAGCACGACGCCGTCGATCGCCGCCTCACACCACGCGCCAGCGCCCGTTGATGGAAGTGTAGGGATATGCACAAAGTGAGGGTCGAGTGTTCGATTGGAACCCCCCGGAGGCACAGCATCCCAATCACGATAGAGAGATCGGGTCAGCGGTAGGGATTCGTCGATGACCACCAAGGTGTCGAAGTCGGAGCTCGCTGACGCCGCGCCCCTGGGATACGACCCAAACGCCAGCACGCCAACCAGTTTGTCCGCGAATTGTGCGACGGCGCGATCCACGGCGTCACGAGCGCACGGGTCGAGCAGCATGGATGGACCCGGAAGGCTCAATCGTCGGACGCAGTACTCGTTGAGGGACACATCGAAGGCCTTCGCGGCCTCATGAAGACGCGTGTGCAAATCTACGGAAAGGCGGAGCAAGAACCGCCCCGAGACAGAGCTGGTCTGGGAACGTTTCATCTGATCGATGATATCACAACACCGATCTAAGTGATATCATTCTGGCTGCCCCACCGCGCGACCCCGCGCGAGACCAATACCGGATTGGTGTTGCGTCGCGTAACCGCGGGGCCCAACCGCGGCGTCTGACCCCGGGGTCAGGCCCGGTGCCTGACCCCGAAAACTAACCTCGGCGTCCGACCCCGGGGTCAGACCCGGTGCCTGACCCCGAAAACTAACCTCGGTGTTTGACCTCGGTGTCTGACCCCAAAAACAAACCCCGGTGCCTGACCCCAAAAACTAACTGCGGCTGCGGGGCCGCACCACCACGCGCGCCGGCGAGCCCTCCGCGCCCAGAAGCTTGAGCGGCAGGCAAATCAGATCGACAGGTCCCGGTTTCACGTTGCTCAGGTTCATCCCCTCGATCACCCAGATGCCCGCGCCAAGCAGCGCCAGGTGCGTCTCCCGACCGTCTTTCTTATACGCGCCCACCGACAAGTAATCGACACCGACCAGCAGCACCTGCCGATCCGCCAGAAACCTGGCCGCGTCTGGCGAAATATAGACAAAATCCTCGACGAAGCTATCGTCGCGCCAGCAGCGACTCGAATTCCTGGTTCGAAACAGAACCCGCTCGCCGCGTCGGATGCGGTGTTCGGCAAGCTCTTTCGGCCCGATGCATACCGAAGAGCGGATCGCGATCACCCTGGCCCGCCCAATCACCGCGTCGAGCGGCAGGTGATCGATTGTCTGGCCGCCCCGCACGAAATGCGCCGGGGCATCCATGTGCGTGCCAGAATGCGACCCCATCTCCACCGACGACAGCGTCGCCGAATCGCCGCGATCGAGGCTCTTGGTCTGGGTAATCCGCACGGCTGCGTCGCCGGGCCAGTGCACCATGTCCGTCTTGAGCGGCACCGACACGTCCATCCACTTCGAAGCCATGGGAACCCTCCATCCGTAAGCGAACACCGCGTATTTCAGCCAGACGTTGATGAACCATTATTCTGTCTTGTCACACCACCATCGACAACCTTCCCGCAACTCGCCATCCACACTAACCCCGCCCCTCGCTATCCACACACATCCCGCGCCACCCACTCCCGGTTGCCCGCAACGACCATCGCGTGAGCGTGGCGCCCAACGGGCGTCGTCGTCAAAAACACCATCGCCCACTGGACCATCACCCTCAATCCCGTATAGAATCTTGGTTTTGGCGTTAGGCATGAGTGTGTCGTACGTGGAGGCGAAGGCGTGCTTCCGGACCTCTCGGTACTCTGGGTTATTGCGGCCATCCTGCTGCTGGCGGTCATTCTCGACCGGTGGCTGTTCAAGCCCGTGCTGCGCGTGATTCGCGAGCGCGAAACTGCCATCCAGTCCGCGATGCAGGCGGCAGAAGCGGCTGCGGCGACGGCCAAAGCCGCGAGCGCGGAGTTCGACGCGAAGATGAACGCGGCGCGCACCGACCTCTACAAGCAACTGGACGACCGCCGTAAGGCGGGCGACGCCTACCGCAACGAATTGATGGCGAAGACGCGCGAAGAGGTCGACAAGACCCTGGCGGAGGCGCGGACGCAACTCGACTCGCAGGTGGCTCAGGCCAGAACGACGCTCGAACGAGACGCGGATCAACTTGGCCGCGAGATCGCAGACAAGGTCCTTGGTCGCGCGAACTGACGCCGTGATCGCTTTCGGGATGCAACCGCAGATGCGCCCGACGGACCTCGAACCGCCAGCGTGCCACCCGCGGGCGTCGCACCAACGGCCCGCGTCGACGGGGAGAAACGCGTCAGGCCTCCGGGCCCGGCGTGAGGATATCGGGGCAGATCACATGCGCGTGCCGGTCCGACACATTTTCGCCTGCGGCGTCATCGTTGCGGCGATCGTCTTTGCCTCCACGAATACGCTATCCGCGAATGCGCCAGTCGCGCAGGCCCAGGCCGATCACGCGGCGACACCTCAGGCGACACCTCCGGCGACGCCGCCCGCGCACCAGGCCGACGCCACTCCCGCAGCCGACACGGCTTCCCAGCCCGCGTCGCAACCACCGGCCAAAGGGGCGCATCAGGCCGAAGACGCCGCCGACAGACAGCACCGGGCTGCGACCACCGCGGGCGCGGATCACGAAGAAGCCGCCGCCGACCATGGCAATCCTCTGATTGGCACCATCGCGAGGCTGTTCAACTTCTCGCTTCTGGTCGGCACGCTCTTTTACCTGCTTCGTTCGCCATTTGCCGCGTATCTCGCCGCGCGCTCGACTCAGATCCGCGAGCGGCTCGTCAGGGCTGCCGACATGCGCACAGCCGCCGCCGCCGAACAGGTCGCGATCGCGCAAAAGATGCAGACGCTTCCATCCGAACTCGAGGCGCTCCGCGCGACCGGCGCCACGGAAGTGGCCGCCGAAGAGGTGCGCATTCGCCAGGCCGCCGAAGCCGAGCGCGCGCGGTTGCTCGACGTGACGAATCGCGAGATTACGACACAGCTCAGAATTGCCGAACGCGAACTGACCAACACGGCCGCCGATCTCGCCGTGGCCATCGCGTCCGAGCGCGTGAAATCCACGATCACCGACGCGGATCAGGTCCGCCTCGTCGATCGCTATTTGGCGCAAGTCGGGAACTAGACGATGACACGACGAGCCAGTGCAGCGCGTTACGCCAGGGCGTTACTCGACGTGGCCCTCGCGGAATCCGATCCGCAGGTGATCGAGGAGCAACTCGCCGCGGTCACCGACGTGTTCCGCAGCCACGCCGACCTGTGGAGCGTGGTGACGAATCCCGCCGTGCCGGTCACGCGGAAGCAGGCCATCGTGTCGGCGCTCTTGCCGAAGCTCGAGCTCAACCCCATCCTCGCCAAGCTGTTGACGATGATGGTTGGCCGCGACCGTCTGGCGCTGCTTCCGGAGCTACTGGAGACGTACCGCAGCCGGCTGATGGACCACCAGAAAGTGGTTCGGGCGCAGGTGACCTCGGCGGTTCCGATTCCGGCGGACCGGGTCAAGAAGCTGGAAGCGAGCTTGGGCGCGCTGACAGGCCGCAAGGTGTTGATGACGACAGCCACCGACCCGTCGATGATGGGCGGCGTCGTCACGCGCATCGGCAGCACGGTGTACGACGGCAGCGTCAAGCGCCAGTTGGAAAAGATGCGGGAACGATTGGGCAGCGCGAGATAGATCGCAGAGGCGCGGGTCATCGCCCCGTTGGCGTAGCGGCCGCCGGTAGAGAATCGTTGGGGCGCGGGCGATCGCGCCCGCCCAGAGTGCGAAATAGAGGCCGGGTCTTCAGGCCCGGCGAGACAGCAGATACGACCATATGAACATCAAGGCCGAAGAGATCACCAAAGTCATCCGCGAGCAGATTGGCAGCCAGGCCATCGACGTCGACGTTTCCGAGGTCGGCAGCGTCGTGGTCGTGGGCGATGGCATTGCCCGCGTGCATGGCGTCGAGAACACGATGGCTGGCGAGATGCTCGAGTTCCCGCACGGCGTGTTCGGCATCGCGCTGAACCTCGAAGAGGACAGCGTCGGCACCGTGCTCCTCGGCGAATACCACTCCATCAAGGAAGGCGACCCGGTGAAGCGGACCGGCCGCATCATCTCGGTGCCGGTCGGTGACGAGTTGGTGGGCCGCGTCGTCAACTCGCTCGGGTTCCCCGTTGACGGCAAGGGGCCGATCGCGACCAAGTTGTTCTCGCCGATCGAGCGCATCGCGCCAGGCGTCGTGGCGCGGCAGCCCGTGCGCGAACCCCTGCAGACCGGTCTCAAGGCGATTGACGCGATGGTGCCGATCGGCCGTGGCCAGCGCGAATTGATCATTGGCGACCGCCAGACCGGCAAGACCGCCATCGCGGTCGACACGATCATCAACCAGAAGGGCCAGAACGTCATCTGCATCTACAACGCGATTGGCCAGAAGCAGTCGACCATTGCGCAGGTGGTCAAGACGCTCGAGGCCAACGGCGCGATGGAGTACTCGATCGTGGTGGCCGCGGCCGCCTCCGATCCCGCGGCGATGCTCTACATCAGCCCGTATTCGGCGTGCGCGATGGGCGAGTACTTCCGCGACAACGGCAAGCACGCGCTGTGCATCTACGACGACCTTTCGAAGCACGCTCAGGCGTACCGCGAAATCTCACTGCTCCTGCGCCGTCCGCCGGGCCGCGAAGCGTACCCCGGCGACGTCTTCTACCTGCATTCGCGTTTGCTTGAGCGCGCGGCGAAGATGAACAAGGAGCACGGCGGCGGATCGCTGACGGCGCTGCCGATCATCGAAACGCAAGCCGGCGACTTGTCCGCGTACATCCCGACCAACGTCATCTCGATTACCGACGGCCAGATCTTTCTGGAATCAGACCTGTTCCACCAGGGCGTGCGCCCGGCCATCAACGTCGGCAACTCGGTGTCGCGCGTCGGCGGGTCGGCCCAGGTAAAGGCGATGCGCCAGGTGGCCGGCACCCTGCGCCTCGACATGGCGCAGTATCGCGAACTGGCGGCGTTCGCGCAGTTCGGCAGCGACCTCGACAAGGCGACGCAGTCGCAGCTGAATCGCGGACGGCGCCTGGTCGAGATCCTCAAGCAGCCGCAATACCAGCCGCTGCCGGTTGAGAAACAGGTGCTGATGATCTTCGCCGGCACCAACGGCTATCTCGATCCGGTCGATGTGGAGCACGTCGGCGAGTACGAGCAGGAACTTTACCGCTTCTTAGATGCGCGGAAGGCGTCGATTCTGCGGACCATTGCCGAGAAGAAGCAACTCGATGACGCGCTCAAGGTCGAGATGGCCGCGGCGCTCAAAGAGTTCGGGGAAGCCTTCGCGGCGAGCAAGAAGACGGCGGTTGCGTAATGCCTTCGCTTATTGACCTTCGGCGCCGGACCCGCGCGGTCAAGTCGACGCAGCAGATCACCAAGGCGATGAAGATGATCGCCGCGTCGAGGCTGCGCAAGTCGCAGGATCGCATCATCAACGCGCGCCCGTTCTCCAACCAGATGCTGCGCGTGTTGAGGGGGCTGGCCGCCCGCACGGATCCGTCGGTGCATCCGCTGCTCGCGATCCGCGAAGAAAAATCGGCGCTCATCATCGTCGTCACCGCCGACAAGGGCCTGTGCGGCAGTTTCAACACGAACATCCTCAAAGCCGCCAGCCATGTCGTGCTTGGGGACCAGTCGCGCAGAGTGACGCTCGGGTTGATTGGCCGCAAGGGCCGCGATTTCTTCCGCCGTCGAGGTTACGTGCCGGCCATCGAGCGCGTCGGCATCTTCCAGCGCCTCAGTTTCGAAGACGCGCGCGAAATTGCCGATCTGGCGGCCGAGCAGTTCATCGACCAGAAGGTGGACGCGGTCCACCTGGTGTACAACGAGTTCAAGTCGGTCATCCAGCAGCGCGTGGTCTCCGAGCAGTTGCTGCCGATTCCGCGTGAACAACTCGACGGCGAGTCGCCCGCCGCCCGGGTGGATTACATCTACGAACCCGATGAGCCGGCGCTGCTCGCCCAGTTGCTGCCGACCTACGTGCGGACGCACGTGTGGCGCGTGCTGCTCGAATCGGGCGCGGCAGAAAACGCCGCGCGGATGACGGCGATGGACGCCGCGTCGAAAAACGCGACGGAGATGATCGACAACCTGACGCTCTACATGAACAAGGTCAGGCAGGCGGCCATCACGCGCGAAATCATCGAAGTGGTGTCGGGCGCGCAGGCGCTGTAGGGACGCGATTGCTTGCGCCCCTGCGGAATACCAGGGGCGTTCAGAATGCAGGGCCAATTGTGATGGTCCGTGGCGAGGGCAGAGAACGAACGTAGGGGCGAGTTTCATCGCGCCCGTGAGCAGGATGACGAATCGTATGAGCACAGCCGCAACCCAACGTGAAGGCCGCATCGTCCAGGTGATCGGGCCCGTCGTGGACGTCGAATTTCCGGGCGGCGACCTGCCCCCGATCTACAACGCGCTCCACATCAAGGCCGAGGTCGCAGATCGTAAGTTCGACATCATCGTCGAGGTCGAGCAGCACCTCGGTGAGGGACGCGTGCGCACCGTCGCGATGAAGCCGACCGACGGCCTGCAGCGCGGCATGAAGGTGGTCGACACGGGCGCGCCCATCACGATGCCGGTCGGACCCCAGACGCTGGGTCGCGTGCTCAACGTGCTCGGCGAACCCGTCGATTTCCCCGACCAGCCGGTCAATGCGGCCGAACGGTGGCCCATTCATCGCGCGGCGCCGACCCTCGAACAGCAGTCCACCGAATTGAAGATGTTCGAGACCGGCATCAAGGTCGTCGACCTGCTCGAACCCTACCTGCAGGGCGGAAAGATCGGCCTGTTCGGTGGAGCCGGCGTCGGCAAGACCGTCATCATTCAGGAACTGATCCACAACATCGCCCTGAAGCACGGCGGCGTGTCGGTGTTTGCCGGTGTCGGCGAACGGACGCGCGAGGGCAATGACCTCTGGTTGGAATTCCAGGAAAGCGGCGTCATCAAGGCGGGCGTCCCCGAGGAATCACGCGCGGCGCTGGTCTACGGCCAGATGACCGAACCCCCGGGCGCGCGCCTTCGTGTGGCGCTGTCGGCGCTGACGGTCGCCGAGTACTTCCGCGACGCCGAGAACAAGGACGTGCTCCTGTTCATCGACAACATTTTCCGGTTCACACAGGCCGGATCCGAAGTGTCGGCGCTGCTCGGCCGTATGCCGTCGGCGGTCGGTTACCAGCCGACTCTCGCGACCGAAATGGGCGAACTGCAGGAACGCATCACCTCCACCAAAACGGGGTCGATCACCTCCGTGCAGGCGATTTACGTGCCGGCCGACGACTACACCGACCCGGCTCCGGCGACCACCTTCGCGCATCTGGATGCGACGACGAACCTGTCGCGCGCCATCGTCGAACTCGGAATCTATCCCGCGGTCGACCCGCTGGCATCGACGTCCCGCATTCTCGATCCGCACGTCATCGGGTGGGAGCACTACAACGTCGCCCGCCAGGTCAAGCAGGTGCTGCAGCGGTACAAGGATCTGCAGGACATCATCGCGATTCTCGGTATCGACGAACTCTCGGAAGACGACAAGCTCATCGTGGGCCGCGCGCGCAAAATCCAGCGGTTCCTGTCGCAGCCGTTCCACGTCGCCGAGCAGTTCACCGGTCTCAAGGGCAAGTACGTGCCGGTCAAAGAAACGATCAAGGGCTTCAAGGAGATCGTCGACGGCAAGCACGACGCGCTGCCGGAGCAGGCGTTCTACCTGGTCGGCACCATCGAAGAGGCCGTTGCCAAGGCCGAATCGATGAAGACCGCGGTATAGATTTGTAGCAGGATGGAGGCCGGGTCTTCGGACCCGGCAATGGGATACACGATGGCTCTGCCGGCACATTTGACGCTCGAAATCGTGACGCCCGATCACGCCATCGCCCACGAAGAGGTGGACGAGGTGCAGTTGCCCGGCACGGAAGGCTATCTCGGTATCCTTCCGGGCCACACGCCCCTGCTCACCAGCCTGAAGGTGGGGCCGCTCTGGTACCGCAAGGGCACCGAAAAGCACTATCTTTCGATCGCGTTCGGATTCGCCGAAGTGCTGCCGGACCGCGTTCGCCTGCTGGCCCAGATTGCCGAACGTGCCGAAGACATCGACTTGCGTCGCGCCGAAGAAGCGCGGCGCCGGGCCGAAGATCGCATGCAGGCCGCGCGAGGCGGGGCCGCCAACATCGATCTGGAACGTGCGCGCGTGGCGCTCATCAAGGCGATGAGCCGACTCCAGGTCGCGACCAAGGCGCGAACCAGAATCTGATGCACATTCTGTCCGCGGCATCGACAGACCCGGGCCTTCGTCGCGAATCCAACGAAGACAGTTTCTCTCTGCGCCCAACGCTCGGTCTGTTTCTCGTGGCCGACGGCATGGGCGGCCACGCCGCCGGCGAAGTCGCGTCGCGCGTCGCGGTCGACGTCATCGAAGCCTACGTCGAACATACAGAAGGACAGGGCATCCAGGCCACCTGGCCGTTCGGCTACAATCCGGCCATCGGCCTCGATGGCAACCGAATCGCGTCGGCGTTCAAACTCGCCAACCGTCAGATTCAGCAGCGCACCGTTGACGATGCGTCGTTGCGCGGCATGGCGACGACGGCGGTCGCGCTGCTTCTTGCGCAACCACCTGCTGGATCCGATCTGTCTCCAGGCGCGCCGGCCGACACGACGGGCGAAGCGCAGACGCTGACGGCCCTGGTGGCGCACGTGGGAGACAGCCGCGCGTACTTATGGCGCGATGGACGCCTTGAACAGATCACGCGGGACCATTCCTGGGTCGAAGAACAAATCGCGTCCGGGGCGATGACCGAACAGGACGCACGGCGACACCCGTGGCGGAACCTGGTGACGCGCGCGCTCACCGGCACCGACGAGCCCGACGTGGAGTTGACGCCCGTCTCGCTCGAGCCTGGCGATCGCGTTCTCATCTGCAGCGACGGCCTCTCGACGCCGATCGACGACACCGCCATCGCCGGGATTGTCGCGCACGCGCCGATTGGCGATCCCGGCCCGCTGTGCACCGCGCTCATAGAGGCGGCCAACGCCGCCGGCGGCCCCGACAACATCACGGTCGTCGTCGTCGACGTGACGGCCTGATGCTCAAGAATCTCTCGAATCTGCTCAAGTATCGGCAGCTCGTCCAGAGTCTGGTGGCGCGCGAGCTGAAGGCACGCTACAGGGCGTCGGTGTTGGGCTTCTTCTGGTCCTTCATCAACCCGCTGCTCCTGCTCCTCATCTACACGTTCGTCTTTTCGTACGTGTTGCCGTCGCGGCAGCCCGACATGAATCCCTACGCGCTGTTCCTGTTCTGCGGCATCCTCCCGTGGACGTGGTTTTCGTCGTCTCTGCTCGAATCATCCAACGTCCTGATCGCCGGCGGCAATCTCATCAAAAAAGTCCTCTTCCCTGCCGAAGTGCTCCCCATCGTCACCGTTCTGGCGAACATGGTGCACTTTCTGCTGGGATTGCCGATCCTGGTGGGGTTCTTGATCTACTATCAGGCTCCCCTGCAATTGTCGGAGCTCGTGTGGTTCCCCGTCGTCGTACTCGTGCAGTTGGTGCTGACGCTTGGCCTCGCGCTCATCGTTTCGGCGCTCACCGTGCACTTCCGCGACTTCAAGGACATCCTGTCGAACCTCGTCACGTTCTGGTTCTTCGCCACGCCCATCATTTATTCGATGAACGGGGCGCCGCCGATCGGGCGCACGGTACTCAACCTGAATCCGTTCACGCACCTTGCCGTGTCGTATCAGGAAATCCTGTTCTTTCCAGGTGATTTTGGCCACTGGAAGTGGTTGCTCGCGCTTGGTGGCGCGTCAGTCGTATTGTTCTTCCTTGGATACTTCATGTTCGACAGGCTCCGTGATTCGTTCGCCGAAGAAGTATGAAACCTGCCATTGAGGTGGTCGACGTCCGGAAGACCTACCGGAAGTACTCGCGGCGCCGCCAGTTTGCGACGCTCAAGAGCGCCCTTCTGTCGGGATCGATGGTCGGCGACCTGAATCCCGCCGAAACGTTCAACGCGCTCAACGGCGTCTCGTTCGACGTGCCCGCCGGATCGACGTTCGGCATCATCGGCCGCAATGGCTCAGGCAAGAGCACGATGCTCAAGCTTGTCGCCGGCATCACCAAGCCGACCACAGGCCGCGTCACCGTGGCTGGCCGCATCTCCGCGCTCATTGAACTGGGGGCGGGCTTTCATCCCGAAATCTCTGGCCGCGAGAACGTCTTCATCAACGGCATCATGCTCGGCCTCTCAAAGCGCGAAATCACCAGACGATTCGACGAGATTGTCGAATTCGCCGAGATGGCCGATTTCATCGACGCGCCGGTCAAGACATATTCGTCAGGGATGTACGTTCGCCTCGGATTTGCGGTCGCGATTCACGTCGATCCCGATGTGCTGCTGGTCGACGAAGTGCTCGCTGTCGGCGACGAATCGTTCTCGCACAAATGCATCGACAAGTTCGCCGAGTTCCGCCGCCGGGGCAAGACGATTCTTCTGGTGACGCATCAGTTGGCGCTGGTCGAGCGGTTCTGCGACACCGCGCTTTGGCTCGACGAAGGGAAGTCGCGCGGCATTGGCGATCCGCGGCGCGTGGTGGCGGCCTACATCACTGACGTGGCGCGACAGGAAGAGGCGCAGATTGCCGCGGCCGACGCGAAGGCACTGGCCAGCGTGGCCACCTCCGCCGAAAAGGGCACCGAAATGGGGTCAGGCCCCTTTTCCCACGAGTCAGGACTCGGCGAAGCGGGGTTGCTGGCTGAGAAGGCGGCGGTCCACCGTTCGCGGGCAGGCGAAACCGAGCCTGTTGTAGGGAAGGACGCTGGTCACGCTGTCCGGGGGACAGGAACAGCATCAGCCCAGGACGCTCCCGCCACACCTGGAGCGGACGCCGCGTGGCCAACCGCGACCGATGAGGGCGTAGTCGCGCCGTGTGGCACCGAAGCCTTTGAGGCCGACCCCGCCCAGCCAGAAGGTCCGCCAGATATGTTTCAGGCCGGCGAGGGCCGATGGGGCTCGCGCGAGGCCGAAATCACGAACGTGCAACTGATTGGCGCGGACGGGCAGGCGGCGCACGTGTTTCAGGCTGGCGAACAGGTGGCCATTCACATCAAGATCCATGCGGCGCAACCGCTCACCGACTTCGTCGTCGGGATTGGGCTGTTCAACGTGGACGGCGTCTGCTGCTTCGGCACCAACACCGACCACGAGCAGTTCGAACCACAGCATCTTGAGGGCGACGCCGAGATCGCGTTTCACATCGACGGCATCGACCTGGTCGCCGGCACCTACAAACTCGATGTCGCCATTCACCGGCACGACGGCTACCCCTACGACTATCACCGGCTGCTCTACAGCTTCCGCGTCAAGTCGCGCGTGCAGGACGTCGGCATCTATCGCCCGCGGCACAGTTGGAGTTTTGCGGGCGGCGTGCGTTTCAATCCGCCGACGGCGATAGACCACGAACGCGGCCATGCTGATACCGAGGGATAGTCGCTCCCGCGAAGATTGCTGACGATGTCGAAGCAGAAACGCAGTCCACGCCACTCCCAGCCCAAGCCCCGCAAATGGCTACGCCGTTTCCTCTGGCTGTCGGGCGGAATGCTAGTCAGGGATAGTCGCTCCCGCGAAGATTGCTGACGATGTCGAAGCAGAAACGCAGTCC
>JBAXOX010000081.1:0-19336 GCA_037133015.1 Acidobacteriota bacterium | reverse complement strand
GGCGGGCACGGGGGCGCGTCGGGCGGGCACGGAGGGGCCGCCCCGACCACATGCCCGACGGCGCATCTACCCGGGCGATCGCCCGCGCGTCAGCGCAGGGTAAAGGTGAGTTCGATCGTGACCAGCACCGGAACCGGCTGGCCGAGTCGTTTGCCCGGCAGGAACCGCCACTGGCGGGCGGCTTTGACGGCTTCCTGATCGAGGCCGAAGGTCGAATCGAGCGAGCGCACGACCCCGCACTCCCCCACCGTCCCGTCGGCCTTGACGACACAGTCGAGCACCGCGGTGCCCTGAATCTTGGCGCGCATTGCGTCGGCGGTGTATTGCGGTTTGACCTCGCGCCTCAGGACCGGATTCTCGATGCCGTTACCCGGCCGGTACGCGCCGCCGCCGGTGCCCCCGCTCGACCCCTCGCCAATGCCGGCCCCGGAACCGGTCCCGATGCCGGTCCCCGTTCCGCTCCCCATCCCTCCGCCGGTGCCGCTGCCGCGCGAGGTGCCGTGGTCGCTCAGGCCCACCAGCGATTCATCGAGTTGGGATTTGACCGGGACCAGAAAATCTGGCGTGGGCAGCGCGTCTTCGGGAACTCGGACTGGCTGCACCTCGGGCTTCTTCTGCTCGGGCACCGTCAGCTTTTCTTTGCGCGGTGGTTCCACCGAACGGTTACCGCCCCCGCCGCCGCCGCCGCCAGGCCCTGGCGCCTGAAGCCACACCACGTCGTTGATCGGGGGCTGTTTCCGAAGGTCGATGGGCGGACCTGGCGCCAGCGCGACGTACAACAGCGCGGCGACGACGAGTCCGTGAATGACGAAGGAGAACCCGAAGGACCGCCCCATGCGAGGGGCCTGGGTTTCGAACGAAAACTGGAACTCACGCGGGTGCAGATGATCGAGATGGACCGACACGTGCCCCACCGAGCGGGTGGGCCGCGGAGTGCTGGTCTTCGACTCGGTCATGGCCCGGGAATCCGTCTCTTTCATACACGCGCCGCCGCGGTCACGACGTCAATGTGCCTGCCGCACCCGGCCATCCACCCAGTACCTACGCCGGTCTCGGGCGATGCGTTTCCTCGTGACGGGGCTGGTCACCACCCGAAACGCGAAGAGGCGGCGATCCGTTCAGATGCGACCTGCCCACGCCCCAATCGCGGCGTTGCCACCGCCAAACGACAACAACACGGTCAGCGCGTCGGAGGCCCTGGCCGGATCTTCGATCGCGACGAGCACCCCGCCCCGCTCGGTGAGCGTTTCGTAGATCAGCCCGTCGTGCGGCTGGAATCCGGCCCGGCGCATCGCCGCGGCAATCCCGACGCGCCCGAGATCGCGCGCGCCGCCCTGCAATGCACCGACCAGCGTTCCGGCGCCCAGCGTGGCGCCGATGTTGGGCAACTCGAAATGCTCTGGAGCGTTGCCAGTCACCTTTTGGACGAACGACGCCGCCTCCGGGCCGTCTTTGACCATCACGGTCATCACCGCCGGTTGAAAACCCTGCTGGCGCAGCGCTTCGACGCCCCGCTCCGCCCAGATCACATCCTTGAACACACCCACCGTGAACAGCGTCTGCTCGGCCTGTTTCATCCCGCTACTCCCCAGACCCCATCTCAATCACGCCACGGGGGTCTCTTCTCACTGTACGCCCGAAGTCGCGAGGCATCAAGGCGCAATCGACATCCAACGGTGTTACAATCGGTCCATGAGACTTGGTGTTCCAGAACTGTTGATCATCCTGGCCATTGCCATCCTGATCTTCGGGGGCAACCGGCTTCCGGAACTCGGCCGCGGTATCGGCAAGGCCATCCGGAATTTCAAGGATGCGACGACCGACGGCAGCGGCGAGAAGCACGAGTAGCTCCGATCCTCGTGGCGTTCTCGCGCCCTGTTGGCTCGGGTGGATCCGTCCACCGCGGGTCGCCGTTTCGGGACGTCGGTCCACTCACGATCCGGTTCGAGTCAGCGCTCACTGACGTTCGATCCGGGCTTCGAGCACCACGCGCGTCTCGCCGACGCGCCGCGTGATCCGTTCCCGATCAAGATATTCCAAGAGCGGAATCGCATACTTGCGCGACACGCCGTAGCGCTGCTTGAAGGTGGCCACGTCCAGATTGACGGGCGCGCGGCCTCCGGCGGCCGCCATCGCACCGACATCCTGTTTGAGGCTCGTGAGGGCGTCCTGGTGAAACAGGAACGTGTCGAGCCGCACCAGGACTCGCTGTCGAACCAGCAGCGCCGCCATCGACTCGGCCACCACCGGCCGAATCGCGATCGCCGCCGCGACGTCCTTGAGGTCTGGCGGTTTCAGACCCGCGTCGCGAAAGGCCCGTTCCAGCCCGTCGCGCGCCACCTTGTCGTCGCCGGTCACCTCGACGCGATGCGAGGCGAGCGCCAGCCGGTCTCGAGACACGATGCGCCCGGCGGCAGTCAGATCGGCCAGCACGCGCTCGAACACGCCAGGGCCTGCGTGCGCGAACAGGCGCTCTCTGACTTCCTCGCGCGACAGGCCATCGGAGAGTGGCTGGGCGCGATGCCACACGGCAAGACGCTCCGCGACAGCCTCGGTCAAACCCGCCAGCGTGGCGGCGGCGACCAGGCGCCGGTCGATGAGCGCCGCACGATGCTCAGCGACAAGGCCCGACACCGTCGCCTCGGCCGTGCCCCTCGACAGGCCCATCCGACACACCAGCGACGCCACCGGCACGCCGGCCGCGCCAGCCTCGTCGAGCAGCACGCCGATCGCAGGCGTCTCGGCCATCGCGGAGTCGGAAGCCGCCGTGAGCGGATCGAGAGCCAGCAAGCGCGCCACGCCCGCCGCCGTCCTGATGCCAATGCGGGGCGGCGTCGGGTCGAGCACACTGCCGCCGGCAATGGTGACGGTCGGAGAATAGGCGCGAATGATCACGCGGTCGCCGCGCACCAGCACGAGTGGCGACTCGAGCCGCAACCGCACGTACGCGGCCCGGCCTGGCGGGATTTCGGCGGACAACACGATCCCGCCATCAGACGCATCGGCGACGACCGACGAAATCGCGACGCGTCCCATCACTTCGCCCGTCCCCTGATGCACGCGTACCCGGGCGCCGTGCCGAATCGCGCGCTCCCCTGGCAGCGCCTCGATACGGGCGTCGAAGACCCGGGTCGCCACATAATCGCCCGGCGACACCAGCGTATCGCCGCGTGCAATCCCGCTCACCTCCACGCCGCCCAGATTGACGGCCACGCGTTGTCCGGCCTGGCCGACGGTCTGTTTCGCGCCGTGCACCTGCAGTCCGCGAATCTTGACGAGGGTGTCGGACGGCAGCACGACCAGATCGCGCTCGACGCCCAACGTGCCCGACACCAGCGTCCCAGTGACGACGGTGCCAAATCCTTTGACCGAGAAGACGCGATCGATCGGCACGCGCACGGGGCCGTCCGCCGCGCGTGTTCGTGCGGCACGGCCCAGATCGGCGAGCGCCTGTCGCAGGGCATCGAGCCCGGCGCCGGTGCGCGCCGACACGGGAATGATCGGCGCGTGCGCCAGAAACGATCCCTCGACCAGTTCGCGCGTCTCGAGTCGCGCCAAATCCAGCATGTCCTGGTCCACCAGGTCGCTCTTGGTGAGGGCGATGATGCCGGCGGGAACCTGCAGCAGCCGACAGATGTCGAAGTGCTCGCGCGTTTGCGGCATCACCGATTCGTCGGCCGCCACGACGAACAGCACCGCGTCGATGCCGCCCACGCCGGCCAGCATGTTCTTGATGAAACGCTCGTGACCCGGAACGTCCACAAACGCGACGTTCAGCCCGGGCGCCTCCCAATGCGCGAACCCCAGGTCGATGGTGATTCCGCGCGCCTGTTCCTCTTTCAACCGGTCGGGGTCGGTGCCGGTGAGCGCCAGGACGAGCGCGCTCTTGCCGTGATCGATGTGCCCCGCGGTTCCGACCACTATGTGCGTCATGCGCGTCAACGTCTCCGCGACGTCTTGCGGGCAGGCTGTCGCGGGGTATGCCGCCGCCGCTCGCTCTTCGGACGGGCACGGCTGCGGCGCGCGTCCGGGGCGACACGCCCGGTTCGCATCTGCTCGAGCACCTCGACCAGTCCGAGCTCCACCTGCCGGCGTTGCGTGTCGACGCGCAGCACCTGCACGCGGATGCGGTCGCCGAGGCGGAACACCCGGCCGGTGCGCTCCCCGGTCAACACGTGCGCCACTTCGACGTACCGATAGTAGTCGTCGGCCATGGTAGTCACGTGAACCAGGCCTTCGACAAAGTGTTCGACGAGTTCGACGAAGAGCCCGAATGCGCTGACGCCGGTGATGTACCCCTCGTACTCGTCGCCGATCTTGTCGGCCATGAAGCGGATCTTCTTCCACTGCACCAGCTCGCGCTCGGCGTCCATGGCCCGTCGTTCGCGTTCGGAGGTATGGCGACCGATCTCCGGCAACAGCTCGGCAAGTTGCTCGCGCCGCTCCGGGACGGGTGCGCTGCGTCGCACCTCGCGCAACAGCCGGTGCACGACCAGGTCGGGATAGCGGCGGATGGGCGAGGTGAAATGCGTGTAGGTGGGCGCCGCCAGACCGAAGTGCCCCACGTTCTCGGGGCTGTAGCGGGCCTGCGACATGGTCCGCAGCATGAGCAGCGCGATGGGACGTTCGACCGGCAAGCCCGCGATGCGTTCGACCAGCTGCTGGAAGTCGCGCGGCTGCACCCCGCCCGGCGTGGCCATCAACGTGTAGCCGAGGCCCGACACGAACCCCTCGAACTCGGCGACCTTGAGAGGGTCGGGCCGCTCGTGAATCCGGTACAACGCCGGCACGCCGCTCTCCTCCAAATGGCGCGCCACGGTTTCGTTGGCCAGCAGCATGCACTCTTCGATGATCCGGTGGGCCACGTTGCGCGTGGCCTGCGTAATCTCGGACACCCGGCCCTCCTCGTCGAGCACCAGTTCGGCCTCGGGAAGGTCGAAGTCGATCGATCCGCGCCGATGCCGCCGCCCGTTCAAGATCGCGAACAGATCGCGCAGGCCGAGAAACAGCGGCACCAGCGGCTCGTGTCGCGCGATCTCGGCGGCGTCGCCATCGGTGATGATCGCGTTGACGCTCGTGTACGTCATGCGCGCGTCGCTATGGATGACGCCGTCGTGCAGTTCGTATCGCACGACCTGTCCCTGCCCGTCCACCTCCATCACGCACGACTGCACCAGACGATCGACGTCCGGCTTGAGGCTGCACAGCCCGGTCGCCAGTTCCGCGGGAAACATGTGCAGCGCGCGTTCCGGAAAATACACCGAGGTGGCGCGGTCGTACGCCTCCTGATCGAGCGCGCAGCCCTCCGCCACGTAATGCGCCACATCGGCAATGTGCACGCCCAGCCAGAAGTGACCGTTGGGCAACCGCTCGAGGGTAATCGCATCGTCGAAGTCGCGGGCGTGTTCGCCGTCGATCGTCACCGTCGGCCACGACCGAAAGTCGGTCCGTCCCTCGAGGTCGCGCGGCAGCACGTGCTGGCCGAGCCAGCCCGCCTCGGCCACAGCCTGTTCGCCGTGGGCGTCCGGCAAGCCGTGCTTCGCGATAATGACGCGGGTATCGACGCCCGGCTCGTCGATCGACCCGAACACGTCCACCACGCGGCCGAGCGGGGGGCGGGTGGCGGTGGGCCACCGCGTGATCTCCACCGACACCATGTCGCCCGCCTCGGCGCCGTGCACATCGGCCTGCAGGACGTGGATCTCCTGGAGCACCCGCTTTTCGTACGGGACGACGCGCGCATGACCGGCCCGACCGATCTCGAAGCGGCCGACCAGCGTGCGTTGTCCCCGCTCGATCACGCGCACGACTTTGCCTTCGCGCCTGCGATCGTCGCGGCCTGGCTCGACGCGCACGGTCACCCGATCGCCGTGCATCGCGTCGTTCAAGTGGGGCGCCGCCACGTGCACGTCGCGCTCGCCCTCCCCGGCGTGGTCGGGCGCGACGAACCCATACCCGCTCGGATTCATCGACAGCGTGCCGGTGACGAGATCGAGCCGGCCGGGCAATCCGTATTGATGGCCGCGAACCTGCGCGAGCGCCCCGTCCACCACGAGCCGGCGCAGCAGACGCCGAAAGTTCACGCGTTGATCCCGCGGAATCTTGAGCAACTGCATCAGCTCCCGCCCTGAGGCGGGATGCGTGACGCGCGTCTCGATGGCCCGAAGCACCTCTTCTTTAGTCACGAATGTGCCGACCTTTTCGCGGCGAATCCCGACGCGCCGTGCGGACGCCAACGGCCGCCGCCGCTGTCGCGAACGCCTCGGCCCGAGTCGTGATCGGAATCAAACTTAATGCGGGAGGTGGCGATTCGAGAAGACCGATACGCCCGTGACGACGTCAAAAGACCGAAGAAGCCGGCTGACCATCTGGACGCCTTCGTGCCGGGTGCAGAGCCGATCCAGTTGTCCGAGCACGCGGCAGATCGCCGCGTCGGCGTCGGCGACGGCGCGCTCCGAATAGGATTCGCGCTGCAATTGCAGAAATTCGCGGTGCTTGAGAAACTCTTCGCGATAAAAATTGGAGATCAGTGTAGGCGGGGAGTAAGGGCTTGCAGTGGGCTGTCCAAGTAAAGCGCTATGCATCCGGATCCTCAGACGATGCGTGTGCAAGACCATTTCAGTGTAGTGCGGCACCGAGTCGCTGTCAAACGGTTCATCGCACTTCTCGAGAGGCCAACCACCCGCCCAGACATCCCACAGCCATTCCGCCCACCAGGATGGCACCGGTGATCCCGATCGGCAGAAACGCAATCAGATCGTGCTCGACGGCGGCCGGCAGCGCCTGTTCAATCTGGCTTCGTACCACGACGAACGCTACGTACAGGGCGCCGAGCGCGACGACGGCCCCGCCGCCGCCGTGCAGCACGCCCTCGGTGACGAGCGGGCCGCGCAGCAACCCGATCGGCGCGCCCACCAGTTGCATGATCGCGATCTCCTCGCGACGGGCGTGCAAGGCGAGCCGGACCACGGTCGCGACGGTGATGACCGCGGCCAGCACGAGCACCCCGCCAAGCACCCATCCGATCCACCGGACAGCCTGGATCATCGACGTGAGCCGGGCGAGCCAGCGGCGATCGAAGCGGACGTCGGCCACGCCCGGCATCGGCTGGACGCGCTCCACCAGGGCCTCCACGGCCCCGGCGGCTGCGCCCTGCGGCTTCAGCCGAAGATCGATCGACGCGGGAAGCGGGTTGTCGGCCGCGCCGTCCAATCCCGCGGACACATCGGGAAAATCGCGCGTGAACCGGACCAGGGCATCCGATTTCGACACAAACTCGCGCGACGCCACCACCGCACTCTCGAGCAGCAGACGATTCAGCTCGACGCGCTGCTGCTGGGTGATGTCGTCGCGCAAGTAAATCGACACTTCCGCGCTCGCACTCCAGCGCGCCACGAGCCGCTCGAGGTTGAACGTGGCCAGCAGGAACCCGCCGACCACCATCGCGGCGGCCGCGATCGTCACGATCGACAGCGCCGCCGATCCCCGTTGCCGCCAGAGGCTGCGAGTCGCTTCGGTGAGGCAATACCGCAACGCGTGCATCACACGTCTTTCCTATCCGGCGCCGGCGATCCGGCCGTGATCGAGCGTGAGTGTGCGTCGGCCCACGCGGCCGATCAACTCGCGATCGTGTGTCGCCACCAGCACGGTGGTCCCCCGGGCGTTGATGTCGCGGAACAAGTTCATGATCTCGAGCGACAGATCGGGATCGAGGTTGCCCGTCGGTTCGTCGGCCACCACGAGCGCCGGGTCGTTGACCAGCGCCCTGGCGATGGCGATGCGCTGCTGCTCGCCGCCGGACAGTTCGGCGGGATACGCGTTGCTGCGGTGCTGCAGGCCGACCCACTTGAGCACCTGATACGTGCGGCGCTGCTGCTGCACCGACGTGTCGCCCAGCACGCGGGGCACCAGCGCGACGTTCTCGACCACGGTCCGGTTGGGAATCAGTTTGAAATCCTGAAAGACGAAGCCGACGGTGCGCCGGTAGGTCTGCACCTGGCGAAGCGACAGCGCCGCGAGGTCGCGCCCGCCGACTCGGACGCTGCCGGAGGTGGGCATGTCCTGCCGCAGCAGCAGCCGGAGAAACGTCGACTTGCCGGCCCCGCTGGGTCCGGTCAGAAACACGAACTCCCCCTTGCCAATCGACACCGACAGGTCGCGCAGCGCGTAGATGCCGCGGCTGTACATTTTCGAGAGGTTCGTGGTTTCAATCACAGCGGTTGGCGAGCGGCAGGCGCGGGGCCTCACCAGATCGTGATCCCCGCGCGGAATGGGCCGAGTATAGCACGCGTCCTCGACGCCCCGGATCGGGCGCCGGCGTCATCTATCGTCCGGGCGCGGCGTGGTACTCGACCAGTTCGGCGCGGAACGATCCGAACGCCGCGTCGATGTCGATCACCACCGGAACGTGACGTGCGTCGGTCGTCATCCAGAGCGTCGCCCGCGGACTTCGCCTGTGCTCGACGCGATACTCGACACGACCCTCCACGCGCACCACCGTCTGGGTTCGGCCCTCTGCGGCCATCGTCTCGGACGCGGCGGCCCGCAATTCGACGGTCAGGCTCCGCCCCATGTCGTTGACCGGAATGCGCAGCGTCGCCCCCGGCGCCAGCGGCCATGCCCGAGCGTAGTAGAACGCCGCCAGCGGATCCCGCGCCCCCGGGGCCAGCGGCAGCCCGTTCCCGGTGCGAGCGGCCTCGGCCGGGCCGTTGGCAGTCCGCACGACCCGCCGGCCGGGATCGAACCACGCCGCCCGGTCCAGGATGCGTCTCCCCTCTCGCAACTGCTGCACATGCAGGGTCGGAAGCAGATCCGGTCGCGTGAAGGTGAACAGCCGATCGCGCGCCTCGAAGAATCCCGAGACCCACGGCGCGGTGACCGCCGTCACCTCGAACTGAAACGTCTCGTTCGACAGCGCCTGGTTCGCCGGCGGCGCGATCACACGGAATTCGATATCGCCCGCCGAGAGCGCCATCGACCCGCCCCCGCTCCACAGCACCCGATACCGCGCCCTCTCTCCGATGCCGAACGGCAACGACTCTGGCGCCGGCGGCGGTGCCGGCACGTCGGCGCGCTCGAGGCGTTCCTCGATCTCGGGGGTCCACACCAGTTCGTAGATCGTCCGGTCGCCGAACCGGGCCCGCTCCACCAGCGGCGTGGCCGCGTTCGCCTGCGCCACGCGGGCGGGCGCGACGACAAATCGCACGTTGAAGTCGCGGAGCGTCCACAGGGCGTCGGCCGACGGAAACTGTCGCAGCGTGTCTACCAGGCCCGCGAAGTACGCCGGCCGCTGGCCGCTGTAGCCGTTGACGATGGGCCGCCGGTGCTGGAGGGACTCGATCATGAACGGGGTATTGTCGGCATCGAGTCCGAGCGGCAGATACACGACCGCGCCCGGCCCGGGCGCCTCCTCGAGCCACTGCCCGACCGGCGTGCTGAACATCGGAGCCGCGACGTACGCGACGGGCGCGTTGGCGTACTCGACGCCCATCAGCACGACCATCGCCCACGCCAGACGCGGCCGACGCGTGGCGACCGCAGCCAGCCCGAAGCCGGCCAGCCCGGCGCACCCGAACGCCACGAGCATGCCAAACCTCGCAGGAGCGCGAATGGCCTGAAATCCGAACACGTGATCGTACAGCCAGGCATACAACGGCCGCACGCCGTCTGGCCCGATCGAGAGCACGAAGCCTGCCGTCGCGATCGCTACGAACGGCCAGATCACCCGGCGCCGCTGCCGCCAGCCAAGCTGCCACGTCGCTCCAACCGCCAGCAGCGCGGTCACCACCCCGACAAACAGTTCGCGCTCGGGGCCGCTCTTCTCGGCCGGCCGGCCGGCCATCTGGGCCGCGGGCCTGAGCAGACCGGTACGGCCGTACACGGCGTTGTCGGGCGGCACCCGCAGGTAGTGCACCGGTTCGGCGGCGTTGAGCCCCGCCTGGTACAGCGTGCGCACGAATCCTTCCTTGCGCTGCACGTCGAGATAGGGCCACGCACACGGCGCCACGATCGCACCCGCCACCACCATCGCGAGCAGGACGCGTCGCAGCAGCACCCCGCTTCGCCATCGCCCCACCGCCACGCCGAGCGTCACGCCCCCAATCACCAGCGCCACCGCGGCAATGACGCCGATGTAGACCGACGCGACAGCCTGAAGTCCGACCGCCACGCCCAGCCACACCGCCTCGCGTCGCCGTGTGGTGGCAACGAGCCGGTGGAGGAACAGGAACGCGAGGGGCAGAAAGTACATGCCCTGCAATTGCAGATGAATCAGGTGCGCGGTGTGGAACGGCCAGAAGCCCCATACCAGCCCGGCGCCAAGCGAGGCGACCAGCGACCCGGTGAGCCCGCGCGCCAGCGCGAACATGGCCAGCGCCGACGCCAGCAACGAGCCCAGCAGCACGAGGTTGTAACAGAGGACCACCGACCCGCTGAGCAGGTACACCGGTGCGGTCACCAGCGCCGGCAGCAGCAGGTGATCGGAATACGCCAGGGTCTTCTGCGCGGGATAGAAGATATTCGCGTCGAACACGCGGCCCGACACCACGTCGAGCGGCGCGGAGACCAGCGTGTCGAGGTCCCACCCGAGAATCCACGCATTCAAATACGGGTCGCCCGCCCCCTGAGGCGCGCCCAGCAATCGCGTCGGCGCGGTGGCGAGGGGCCACGTATAGAGGATCGTGGCTGCCGCGTAGACAAGAACGGCGAGGCGCCAGGGATGCCGCGACATCACGACGAACCGGTTCCCGCAAGGCTCTGGCGGACCAATTGATCGACCAGTCGCGGGTTGGCTCGCCCTCGACTCGCTTTCATCACATGGCCTATCAGGAACCCCGCCACCGCGTGGCGGCCGGCCTGGAACTGCGCCACCTGATCGGGGAACCGTCGCAGGACCTCGTCAACCAGCGGCTGGATCGCGTCAACATCCGACTCCTGGGCGTGGCCCCCGGCCGCCGCGGCCTGGTCGGCGGTCTCGCCGGTCGCCACCATGCGCGCCAGCACCTGCTTGGCGGCCGAGTGCGACACCGCCTGCGACGCCACCATCGCGATCAGCCGGGCCAGCGCCTCCGGCGTGATCGTCATCGCCTCGATCGCCGCGCCGCGTTCGCGCAGCCGCCGCGTCAATTCGCCTCGAATCCACATGGCGGCCGCCGCCGGATCGGCACCGTGGCCGACCGTCTCGTCCAGAAACGCGGCCCACTCGGGTGCCCCCGCGAACAGGTCGAGATCGTCGCCGGTCAACCCGTAGCACGTCGACAGACGTTCGCGCCGCGCGGCTGGCAACTCCGGCAGCGACGCCTGCAACGCCGCGACCGCGGCGTCGTCGACGACGAGCGGACGCAGATCGGGTTCCGGAAAGTACCGGTAGTCGTGCGCGTCTTCCTTGCTCCGCATCGAGGCGGTTTCGCCCGCGCGCTCGTCCCACAGCCGGGTCTCAGTCTCGACCTGGGCCCCGCCAGACCGCACCGCGATCTGCCGGTCGATCTCGTAGGCCAGCGCCTGCTCGAGAAAACGAAACGAATTCAGATTCTTGATTTCGGTCCGTGCGCCAAGCGTCTCGTCGCCGCGCGGGCGCACCGACACGTTGGCGTCGCACCGGAGGTTGCCCCGCTCCATGTTGCCGTCCGACACGCCGGCCGTCACCAGCAGCGCGCGAAGACGACGGAAACACTCGGCCGCATCCCCGGCAGAACGAAGGTCGGGCGCCGTGACGATTTCGATCAGGGCGATGCCGCTGCGATTGAAGTCGATGCGGGCCGACCGATCCGAATCCGCGAAACCCTCGTGGAGCGACTTGCCGGCGTCTTCTTCGATGTGCGCACGGACAATCCGGACCTGACGCGGGAGCCCGTCGTCGCCGGCCCACTGCAGGCGCCCGTCGAGCGCGATCGGCCGATCGTACTGCGTGATCTGGTAGCCCTTCGGAAGGTCGGGATAGAAGTAGTGCTTGCGGGCAAACACCGACTCGCGCTGCACGCGACAGCCCAGGACCAGCGCGGCGGTCACGGCCAGATCGACGGCGCGGGCATTGAGCACCGGCAACGCCCCTGGCAGACCGAGACAGACCGGACACGTCTGAGAATTCGGCGCAGCCGGCCACGTCGTCGCACAGCCACAAAAAAGCTTTGACGAGGTCTGCAGCTGGGCGTGCACCTCGAGACCGATGACTGGTTCGTACATGAGCGGACCCGGCGCGTCGCGCAGCCGCACCCGGCGGCACGCCAGCCCTGAGTATAGCTGAGGCCACCTGATTGGCGTCGAGCAGACGGCCCGCTCTAACGCCGAAGCGCCGGCCGTCCGATACACCCGACGTGTTCTCCCACCGATCTGCATTCAACCTGGCCGTTTGCCGTCTGACGCGGTCGGTCGGTCGCCTCGCGTGGATCGTCGTTCTGGTGGGTGGGATGGCCGGCTGCGCGTCGCCAGGGTCGATGCTCGGCCCGCGCGTGAGCGTCGCACCGCCCCAGTCGCCCGACCCTGTCTCGTCGCCACAGCCCTCCTCGCCCCAGCCCGCCTCGGCACTTGTCCCGGCCCGGCGGACCGCAGGCATCGACACGTCGATACGCATCCGCGTGGCCGACGCCCACGGCACTCGCATCGTCGCGATGGCGATCGAGGAGTACGTGCTGGGCGCGGTGCGCGCCGAACTGGCGCCGCGCACCCTGCAGGACGACGCGGCGGGGCGGATCCTCCGGGTTCAGGCGCTGGTGGCACGCACCTACGCGCTCGCCAACCTCGGACGCCACGGCGCCGACCGATTCGATCTGTGCGACACGACGCACTGCCAGATCTACCGGCAAGGACTGCCGACCGAACACGCCGCCGACCTGGCGGCGCGGGCGGTCGCCGACACGCGCGGCGAAGTGGTCACCTATCAGGGCCACGTCATTCAGGCGCTTTTCCATTCCAACTGCGGCGGACACACCGCGTCGGCTTCGTCGGTATGGGGCGGCCCTGATCTTCCCTACTTGAAACCGGCGGCCGACGCATTTTGCGCCGCCGCCTCGCCGACCCACTGGACCTTTACGGTCGGTGAGCCGGAACTGCGGCGGGTCCTCAATTCCTCCCCCACCACCGCCGTTGGCAGCCGGCTGATTCGCATCGACATGGCCGACCGCGACGCCTCCGGGCGGGCCGGTCTCCTCACGCTGGCTGGAAGCCGCGCGCCGGTGGTGAGAGCCGAGGAACTGCGGGCCGTCATCGGCCGGGTGCTCGGCCCCCAGGCCATCCGGAGCACGCTGTTCACCGTCAGCCGCCTTGGCGATCAGTTCGTGTTTTCGGGCGTCGGGTACGGCCACGGCGTAGGATTGTGCCAGCTGGGCGCCAACCTGCGGGCCCGTGCGGGCCAGTCGATCGTCGACATCATTTCGCACTATTTTCCGGGAGCCCGTATCCAATCCGCGACCGTAGCCGAGCGCCTGCCCGACGAGGCGAGACACATCGGCGACATTCCCTGAAGACCAAGCGCGCCGAATCCATCCGGGTTGGCGAGGCAACCGGCAACGCGGGGTCGTCTCGGCCCCCTGGGCACCCCTCAGGTGCGGTTCGGCAGGCCCACGCCTCCCAGCCAAGGTTCGTTGTCCGATCGGTGATTTAGCGCCGGGCTTGAGCTATCGGTTAAGATCGGGTGGGCGCTGGCGCGCACCGCGCCAATCCCAAACTTTCGGTAAACGGACCGCCGACAGCGGGCGTAAGGCAGGTAGAGATACCAGTGGCTGGCACGGGCAGATCGTGGTTCGGAACGAAGACTGGGTCTCCTGGTGGTGATCCGGCGGGCACCGCGTCGGCTGGCCCTCTTCCGCCGGTTGACCGGACCAGGCCCGGAAGTTCCGAAGAGGCGCGCCGGGTCAAGGCGCTGGTGCTGGCCGGCGAGATGGACAAGGCCCACGACGCCTTTGCCGTCTTGGTCGCTGCCCAGCAGCGTCAGGCCTCTCGACTGGCGTTGTATTTGTTGAGAGACGTCTCGGATGCCGATGAAGCGGTACAGGACGCCTTCGTCAAGGTCTTCACGCACATCACGTCGTACCGCGAAGACCTGTCATTCGAAGCGTGGTTCACCCGCATCCTGGCCAATACGTGCCGGGACCGCAAGAAGGCCCGGCGGCGTCGCGAGCGATGGGAACTGAGCGGGATGGAAGATCATCCCGAGTACGGGTCGCGAATCGAGCGGGCGGCGTCCAACGGGCCGACGCCGGAAGACTTGGTCCTTGGTGCGGAGCAACGGAGGACGGTGATGGCGGCGATTGACACGCTCCCCGACCGCCAGCGAACGGTGCTGCTGCTGTGCCACGCCGAAGGCCAGTCGCCGCGGGAAGTCGGAGCTCTCATCGGGCTCAACGAGTCGACGGTGCGCGTGCACCTTTTTCGAGCGCTGCGCAAGTTGAGGGCGGCGTTGGAGGCAGGCCGTGTTCGCCGTTAAGCGTCATCTGGACGACAACGCGCTGGTTCGGCGGTATCTCGCCGAGCGTGGCTTCGAGGTGCTCGAGGCGAGCGACGAGCCGCTGCTGCGCCACCTGGCACAGTGTGCGCCGTGCCGTGCTCGGTATGGCGCGTTGAGCGCCGCGTTCGAACAAAGCCGCGATCTGGCAGTGGCGCGCGTGGACGCCGCGTTTACCCCCGACCGCCTGGCGCATCAACGCGAACGGGTCATGCGACGCATCGAAGCGCAGAATGGCGCTAGGATTCTCGCCTTCCCCGCCTCGGCGCCCGCCTCACGCTCGCCGCTGCACGCCCGGCCGATGCTGCGCTGGGTTGCGGCAGCCGCGGTGGCCGGCGTGATGCTCGGCATCACCGCCGGGCACTATCTCAACGTGTTCAATGCCGTCACCTCGCCCGCGGCGCACGGCACGGTGGTCGTCTCGTCTGGCGCGCCGCGACCGATCCCGGTGATGAGGGCCGCCGGCTCGAGCCGGGCCCGGGTCGACGACGACGAGTTCCTGTCGGAAGTGGATGGCGCGATCGCCGAGCCGCGAAATGCGGAACTGGCGGCGATCTACGCGCTGACGCTGCAAGACGGCGGGCCGCCCAGGCTGGTCAACGCCAAATACTAGCGCGGCGCCCCGGACAGATCGCCAAACCACTCCATGGCCCTCGGGTCGTCCCGGACCAGGGTGTCCTCGCGCGCGGCGCCGGTAGACACCAGCAGGGCCGGGGCTCCGACCAGCGCCTCCAAACGGGCCACATACGCCTTCGCCTCGATCGGCAGATCGTCGTAGTTCCGTACGCCAGCGGTCGGGGTGCGCCAGCCCGGCATCGATTCAAGCACCGGCTTGGCACGTTGGACCCGTCGGAGATCGGCCGGGAATTCGGTCACCGTCTCGCCATCAATCTGGTAACCGGTGCAGATCTCCAGCGTATCGAGCCCGTCCAGCACATCCAGTTTCGTGAGGGCGATCGCGTCGAGGCCGTTGACGCGGACGGCGTGGCGCACCACCACCGCATCGAACCATCCGCAACGGCGCGGCCTTCCGGTGACCGCCCCGAACTCCTGCCCCTTCTCGCGTAACGTGGTCCCCACCCCCTCGAGCAGTTCGCTGGGGAACGGGCCCTCGCCCACGCGGGTGGTGTACGCCTTGGCGATGCCGAGGGCCGCGCCAATCGCGCGAGGGCCGACGCCCAGACCGGTGCACGCGCCCCCCGCGGTCGCGTTCGACGACGTCACGTAGGGATACGTGCCGTGATCCACGTCCAGCATGGTGCCCTGCGCCCCTTCAAACAGGATGGAGCGCCCGGCCTTCATCGCGCCGGCCAGCAGTACCGACACGTCGGCCAGCATCGGCTGGAGTCGCGCGCCGAGCGCCAGGGTCGACGACACCAGCTCGCGCCATTCGTAGTGCGCGTCTTCATCCAGCAGGTTCAGCGTATCGAGCGCCTGGCGGATGTGCTCCTCGACATAATCCGCGTCGGCCAGATCGCAGGTCCGAAGGCCGCGCCTGGCGATTTTGGCCTCGTACGCAGGGCCGATGCCCCTTGAAGTGGTCCCGATTTTCCGGTTCCCCAGACTCGCCTCGCTCAGCTTGTCCAGGTCGCGGTGGAACGGCAGAATCACGTGGGCCCGATCGCTGACGAACAATCGGCCTTCCACCGAAATATCGGTGCGCTTGAGCTCCTCGACCTCGTCGAACAGCGCCTTGAGATCCACAACCAGGCCGTTGCCGATGACGCAGGTGACGCCGTCGTTCAAAATCCCGGACGGAATCAGGCGCAGCACGAAGCGTCGCCCTCCCACATGCACGGTGTGACCTGCGTTATGGCCCCCTTGGTACCGCGCGACCATCGCGAAGCGAGGCGCCAGCAAGTCGACAATCTTGCCTTTGCCCTCGTCGCCCCATTGCGCGCCGACTACGACGATATTCATGGACGTTCCTGCCCCGGCGCGCCTGATACCCGCGCGCCCCCAACCGATCCGAATCACCCGCACGCCACGTGCGCCAGGCGGCCGATGCTCGCCGGCGACTCCGCGGGGGCACCGAGCGCACCCCGCCGGCCAACCCCTCGGCCGACCCCTCGGCCGACCTGCACCACCCCTGGCAATCCGACGTCGGAACCAACCGGCGATGTTAGCACAGGACCCGGAACGACGTGGGTTGCTGGGAAGTGGGTTGACATTGGACGCCAGCCTGCATAAGTTTTAGGGTCCATGCCCGAGAAACTCCCCCAGGTGTCATCATGAATGCGTCGTCGGCTCGTCCCGTTCGTGCGCCCCGCGGAACCGTCCTTTCGTGCAAGGGCTGGCAGCAAGAGGCCGCCCTTCGGATGTTGATGAACAATCTCGACCCCGAGGTGGCCGAGGATCCCGACCGCCTGATTGTGTATGGCGGCACCGGCCGGGCCGCCCGCAGTTGGGACGCGTTCGACGCGATCGTCAGGTCGCTACGGGCGCTTGGCGACGACGAGACGTTGCTGGTGCAGTCGGGGAAGCCGGTTGGGGTCTTCCGGACGCATGCCGACGCGCCCCGTGTCCTGATCGCCAATGCGCTGCTGGTACCGGCGTGGGCCACCATCGAGCAGTTCCGCGACCTCGAAGATCGCGGTCTGACGATGTACGGGCAGATGACGGCGGGCAGTTGGATTTACATCGGCACGCAGGGCATCCTGCAGGGCACCTACGAGACGCTGGCCGAACTGGCTCGGCAACGCTTTGGAGGCACCCTGAGCGGCCGGCTGTTCGTGTCGGCGGGCCTGGGCGGGATGGGCGGAGCCCAGCCGTTGGCGGCGACCATGAACGGCGGTGCGGCGCTGGTCATCGAAGTCGATCCGCACCGCATCGAGCGCCGACTGGCGACGCGGTATGTCGACGAGGCGACCGACAGTCTTGAGGTGGCCCTCGACACGGTGACGCGCTGGAAACGGGACGCCACGGCGCGGTCGATGGCGCTGTGCGCCAATGCGGCCGACGTGCTGCCGCTTCTGGCGCAGCGAGGGTGGATTCCCGATGTGGTGACCGATCAGACCTCTGCGCACGATGCCCTCAACGGCTACGTGCCCAACGGGATGAGTCTGGCCGAGGCCACTGCGCTGCGGCAATCGGCGCCTCGCGACTACATTGATCGGTCGGTGGCGGCCATGGCGGTGCACGTCGGTGCCATGCTGGCGTTGAAGCGCCAGGGCTCGGTCGTCTTCGATTACGGCAACAACATTCGCGCCCAGGCGGTCAAAGGCGGCGTGACCGACGCGTTCGAGATCCCGGGATTCGTCCCGGAATACATCCGGCCGCTGTTTTGCGAAGGCAAGGGGCCGTTCCGCTGGGCGGCGCTATCGGGCGATCCCGACGACATCGCCGCCACCGACGAAGCGGCGCTGGAGATGTTCGCCGACAACGCGGCGCTGTGCCGCTGGATCGGGATGGCGCGCGAGCGGGTGGCCTTCCAGGGCCTGCCGGCGAGGATCTTCTGGCTCGGGTATGGTGAGCGTGCGCGGTTCGGCCTGAAGATCAACGAACTGGTGCGCAACGGCCGCATCAAGGCGCCCATTGTGATCGGCCGCGATCATCTCGACACCGGATCGGTGGCCTCGCCCAATCGCGAAACCGAGGGCATGCGGGATGGGAGCGATGCGATCGCCGACTGGCCGATTCTCAACGCGTTGCTCAACACGGCGGCCGGCGCGACGTGGGTGTCGGTGCACCACGGTGGCGGCGTGGGCATCGGCTACTCGCTGCACGCGGGGATGGTGGTGGTCGCCGACGGGACGCCCGAGGCCGACCGACGGCTGATGCGCGTGCTGACGTGCGACCCGGGAACCGGCGTGGCCCGGCACGCCGACGCGGGCTATCCCGCCGCGATCGAGACGGCTCTCGCACACGGCGTGCAGATTCCGATGTTGCCCCGATGAGCACGCCATTCCAGAACATGGCGGCGGCGGTGGTGGCCGTGATCGACGCGACGCCCTCGCGCATCCCGGTCGTGGTGGGCCTGTGCGGGTCGGGCCGGACGTCGCTGCTGCAGCGCGTGGAAGAGCGCGTCGGCGCGGCACGCTGTCAGTTGGTCGGCCTCGATCGCGTGGTGTCCACACCGGAACGGTTTTTTGCCGAACTCGCCGCGGCGTCCCAGTTGAGTTGGGCGCGCCCGGACACACCGCCTGCCACGCCCCGCGCCGCCTTCGAGGCGCTGGCCGCCTGTCTCTCCAGCGCACAGGCGCCGGACGGATCGCCCGCCACGTGGCTGCTCGACGAGTTCCTGGAAGTCAAAACGCTCGAGAG
The DNA here is from genome assembly GCA_037133015.1 of Acidobacteriota bacterium. Taxonomy (GTDB): domain Bacteria; phylum Acidobacteriota; class Vicinamibacteria; order Vicinamibacterales; family JAKQTR01; genus JBAXOX01. Next base: position 636 of record JBAXOX010000081.1, on the reverse strand, counting down.
TTTCCCCGGACTGCGGCACGCGGTGGACGAAACCCTCGCGGTGGTGGCGGCGAGCCCGGCCCGGTTCGTCCTGACGTCGCGATTCGTGTCCCGGACGCTGCGGGTGCTGCACGAGGGCCGCGATCGGTTCGTGGTGATGCACGCGCCGCCACTGGGGGTGGCCGACATCGGCGCCGACTTGCAGCGGATTCCGGGCTTCAAGTCGGACGCCGCCGAGGACGCCGCCCGCGTGATCGTTGCCCTCACGGGCGGACAGCTCGCCTACGCCACCGAGTTGGTGCGCGCGCTGGGCGATCCGGGGCTCCGGGTTCGCGATCCGATCGCGGCCTTTTCGGCGCTGCTGGCCCCGGGCGGCGCACTGTGCCGACGGTGCCGGCAGAGCTATGAGTTCCGGCTCCATCGCGCGCGCGGCTATGGCGCCCTCAAGGCCATTCTCGGCATTCTGGCCGACGACGAGCCGATGACCCTCACCGATATCGCCGAGCACATGCATCGAACGCCGGGGTCGACCAAGGATTATCTCGGCTGGCTCCAGGATGTCGATCTGGTGGTGGTGCATCGCAAACGCTATAGCATCGCCGACCCGGTGATGCGGCTCTGGGTGACGCTCCACACGCAATGCCGTCCGCCCGGCGA
>JBAXOX010000080.1:0-19414 GCA_037133015.1 Acidobacteriota bacterium | reverse complement strand
CTCCCGTGAGCGCCGACAGGATCCACGCGAAGATCCGATAGCCGCCATAGATGACCACCAGAATGATGATGCCGGCCCACGGCACGCCATCCGAACTGGAGGTCCGCCGCTGGCGGACCGGCGTGGATCGCCGCACGCCGCCCAGCGACACGCCTCGCGCTTCGGCGATATGGAGGGCGAAATACTCAACCCCGGCCCGCAGCCCTTCGCCGAAGGCGCCGCGCTTGAAGCTGGGCGCCATCACCTGCCGGCTCGCGCTGCCCGCATAGCCGTCGGTGATGATGCCTTCGAGGCCATACCCCACTTCGACCCAGACCTGCCGTTCCTTGATGGAGAGCAGCACCAGCAGGCCGTTGTCCTTGCCTTTCTTGCCGATGCCCGCGCCCCGGTTCTCGAACATCTTGATGGCGAGTTCTTTCGCGTCGGCGTAGGGGACGATGGTCGGGACCGTGGCGACGATGATCGTGTCGCCGGTGGCCGCCAGCAGATCGCGAATCACGCGCTCCATCGCCGCCTTGCTCGGGCCGTCAATCACGTTGGCGAAGTCGTTGACGGGGGCCGTCAGCGCCATCGGCGGCGGCTGCGCTCGGCCGTCGCGGGCGCCGACCAGGCTGGCGCCCGCCGCCAGCAGCCCGATCAGGCCGGCTCGTGCCACTGTGCCGACGCGAAGCGCCAGATGCCTGGTCATCTCAGGCCTGCCACGCGTCGATGTACTGTGCCAGTTGTTCGACCGCGCGAACATACGCCGGGTACACATCCTGCGCCTCGGTGGCGCCGAAGCTTTTCGATCGCTCTGCGGCGAGCACCTGCTGGGCCACACCGGGCGCGACGCCCACCCGCTGTTCGAGATGGCGTGCGAGGGCGGCCGCGTCCTTCATGTCGGCGCCTTCGAGGCGGGCGACGCTGGCGAGCAACAGACGAAATGGACGGGCAGATGCCTGGATGATCGACGCCAGCGCCCGAGGCTGGGCCCCGGCCTGGATGTAGCCCTCGCGAAGGTGCAGCAGGTGGCTGCGCACTTGTGTTTCGCACGCCCGACGCGCGTCGGCCGGCGCCACCGAGAGTCCGGCCAGCACGTCGGCGCCGAACACCACGCGGTGGTGGGCGAGAATCTCTCCCAATTCCAGCGGAAACGCGTCCAGCGACCGGCTGAGTTCCGCCGTCGTCAACAGGAGGGGAACCGCCAGCCGTTTCCGGTTCCACGACGCCGACAAGCGGGCGCACGCGCGGAGGTCGTCGGCCCCGATCGACGCCGCCACTGCCAGCGTGTGGATGTGGTCGTGCGCCTCGCCAGCCCCGCCCCCGGTGAGCGCCTCAGCTTCTCCGTTGGCGCCGTAGATCGACACCGACTGCAGCCGCGCGCCAAAGATCGCGCCGAGCTCGTGGAGCAACTGGGAGACAGATTCGGGAAGCGCGTCGGGATCGGCCATAGGCCCTATTCTACCGAGATTATGAGAAAAGGCGCCGGACTGGTTCAGGCGACCCGCAGGACTGGTAGAATCCCGGCTATGCGCCTCCGGGTCATCAAAGTCGGCTGTTTCGGCGGGGGAACCGGGTTGCCCAGTGTGCTCGGTGGGTTGAAGCGCAACCCCTGGGTTGCTCTCAACGCCATCGTCACCATGTTCGACAGCGGCGGCAGTTCGGGCCAGCTTCGAGACGAACTGGGCGTCTTGCCGCCGGGCGACATCCTGAAATGCGCGCTGACGCTGGCGCGCAACGAACGCGAAGCGCGCCGCGTGCTGCTGTCGCGTTTGCCGACGCTCGAGGATTCGCGGCTCGGCGGGCACACCGGGGGCAATCTGCTCCTCTCAATGATGGAGCAGTACAGCGGCAACTTCATGGCGGCGGTCGAAGGGCTTCGTTCGTTGCTCGGCTGCCGGGGCCACGTGTGGCCGGTGAGCATCGACCAGGCGTCGCTCTGTGCCCGCTACGCAGATGGGCACATCACAAAGGGTGAGAACCAGATCGATGCGCGACAGACCGCCGGGCACGTGATTGAAGACATCTGGCTGGAACCGGAAGTCAGCGTACACGGGCAGGTGGCAAAGGCCGTGAACGGCCTGGATGCCGTGGTGATAGGGCCGGGCAGTTTCTATACCAGCCTGCTGCCGGTGCTCGCCGTCAAGGGCATGGCCGGCGCGCTCGAGTCGGTACCGGGCCCGATCGTGCTGGTGGCCAACCTGCTCACCGAAGGGCGCGGCATGGCGGGGTTTACCGCGGCCGACGCGGTCAGCCGCATCGAGTCGTTCATCCGGCGCCCGGTCGACGCGGTGGTGTTCAACGACGGCAGGCCGTCGATTGAGGCGTTGGCGCGCTACAGCGACGAGCACAAGCATCCGCTCGAACTCGGTTCGCTGCCGGCGCACTGCCAGTTGGTCAGCGGCACGTTCTGGCGCCGCGACATTGCCCGCCACGATCGACCGAGGCTGGGTCACGCCCTGTGGGCCGTGCTTTCGGGTGCGCTGGCCATGGATCGCTCCGCCGCCGAATGCAGGACTGTGGCCATCGATGGATGACGAGACGCTGCGCGCACTCGGGCTCTTGCTGGCTGCGGTCGGGGGGGCAGCGGTCGGCGTGGAGCGCGAGCGGGCGGGACACTCCAAAGGACAAGATGGCCGGTTCGCCGGCGTCCGCACCTTTACGCTGCTGGGCGGGCTGGGCGGCGGCGCCGGATGGCTGTACGCGGCCAACCTGACGTGGCTCGGCGTCGTGCTGCTGGCCAGCGGGGCGGCGATTGCGCTGCTCGCCTATGCGGCCGCGTCCCGTGAACACGACATCGACGGCACCACCGAGGTCGCCGCGTTGGTGACGCTGATGGCCGGCGCCTTTGCCGGATCGGGACAGGCCAGACTCGCCGGCGCGATCATCGCCATTACCGTGCTGCTCCTCTCGGAGAAGTCGCGCGTCCACGCGTTTGTCGATCGGATGGACGAAGGGGCCGTGCAGGCGGCCATCCGCTTCACCGTGATGGCCATCGTCATCCTGCCGCTGTTGCCCGAGGGGCCATATGGGCCGTTTGGCGGGTTCCGTCCGCGCGAACTCTGGATGCTGGTGCTGTTTTTTTCGGGCCTCAGCTTCGTGGGCTATATGGCGCGGATGCTGGTGGGCGCGAGGCAAGGATATCTGGTGGCCGGATTTCTCGGCGGCATCGTGTCGTCCACCAGCGTCACCTTGACGTTTGCCCGGGCGAGTCGCACCGAGAACGAGCATGTCGGCGCGCCGCTCGCGTACGGCGTGATTGGCGCGTGCACCGTGATGTTCGTCAAGATCGTGGCGGTGACGGCGGTGCTCTCTATGCCGCTGATGCTCACGCTGTTGCCGATGATTGCGGCGCCGTTCCTGGTCGGTCTGGCCGGAGCGTTGATCGGGCTGCGGCGTCCGCAAGAGGAACGACGGGAAATTCAGACGACCCAGAATCCGCTGAACTTTGCCGCCGCGCTGCAAATGGCGGTGCTCTTCCAGGTGGTGATGTTCGTCGTGCACGTGGTGCGCGCTACGTATGGCGATCTCGGCGTCGTCGTGTCGGGCGCGCTGCTCGGGCTGGCCGATGTCGACGCGTTGTTGCTCTCGATGGCCAAGACCGCGTCGACTTCTGGCCTGGCTGCCACCTCGGCGCTGGCCGTGGCGGCCGGAGCGTTGTCGAACACGCTGCTCAAGCTGGGCTTCGCGCTGGCCGTCTCACGCCCGCCGTTCCGCCGCATCGTCGGCCTCGGCCTCGGTTCCATGGCCGCGGTCGCGCTCGCGTCGATGCTGCTGATCAGATAACGGGTGTAATCTCCCGTGTTTCTCTCCCCAGTGCGTTGGATTCGGGCGGGGCGCGCGTCTGCGACACCCGCCCGCGCCTCACCTCGACTCGCCAGCCTTAGTAGTGGTACCGGGCTTTCAGGAACGTGATGGCATCGTGCTGCACCAGGTAGATGCAGCGATGCTCCTGAGTGAGGCGGCGAGACCAGATCCCGGGCCCAAGGTGCTTGAGCCCTTCGGGTTTTCCGATTCCCGAAAACGGATCGCGCATGACCGACTCGACCAGGGTCATCAGGCGAAGAGCGACCCGTCGGTCGGACCCGATCCAATGCCGCAGATCGTCGAGAAACTCTGGCTCGAATACCGAATGGCGTTGCGAGGCCACAGCCTACGTCGACTTCGGGAGGCCGAATGTCTTTCGGACGGCCGCCACCGTCGTCGACTTCGTCGTGCGCTTGCGGGCCCGGTTGAGGGCCGCCTGCAGGCGTGCCGCGTTGCGGGGCGAGCGAAGTTCGTGCAGCGTCTGCTCCAGACTCTGCCATTCGGCTGCCGACACCAGCGCAACGTCTTCGGCCCCCCGGCGATGAATGACCACCGGTTCAAGGGTCGACGTCGCGAGGTCGCAGAGTGTCGCGAACTGGGCTCGTGCGTGGGAATAGGTGGTTTCCATCGAACGGTGTCCTGTACACGACTACGGTACATGTCGTGGTCGCGTCGTGTCAAGAAGTGAGGAAGCACGCACCAGCCCCGGTCGTGCGTGAAGCTCCGGCAAGCGCGACCAATCACCTCGACCCGGTTCCACGCTGCACCGGTCCGAGATACTTGTCGAGCCAGTCCAGCGTTTCGCGGATCTCGTCCTTGCGCGCGATGCCGCCGTGGGTGGTGTCGTAGAACACCTGCCGCTTGTCGCCGGGCGGCGTGCCGAGAAGCCGGAACATGGTGCTGCTCGATTCGACGGAGAAACTCACATCCAATCGGCCGTTCAGCATCAACATCGGGACCCGCACCCGGGGCGCGAAGTTGACGGGGTCCGCCTCAGGCAGAGGCACGACGCCGTGGATGCCGCCATCCATGGTGACCGCCGCCTTGAATCGTTGCTCGATGCCCAGCATGACGGGCGCGACGGCGCCCCCGAAGCTGAACCCGAAATAGGCTATCTTGGACCGATCGACGTCCGTTCGCGTTTCGAGGTAGTCGAGCGTGCGTCCAATGTCCTTGGACCACATGATCATTTCATCTCGCCAGAAGGCCGGCGGGTTCGTCAACACGCCGCCCGTCTTCAATCCGTTCGGCCGGTCCCACGTGCCCTTGTAGGCCGGCAGTACCATCATGCGGCCGCTTTCCAGAAAATAGCCTATCGGTCCGACGAATCCGGCGAAGTCGAACTGGCCCCCGGAAAACGGCCCTGCAGCATGAAAGCGGACGACCGCCTGGAGCGGCGGAGAGGCGTGCTTCGGAATGACGACGTAGACGGTCATGCGCTCCGATGCGTACGCCGCGTTGAACGTGACCCGCTCCAACGTCCAGTCGCCGACCGATGTCGTCTCTTCCACCTTCGGATCGAGTTCGCTCCGGTCGTAGCGATACTGACTCCGGAACGCGGCAAACACGTCGTCCGACACCGGGACCGCTTTGAGGAAATCGCGTGAGCGTACTCCGAGCTTGGCTTCCCACCCTGGAGAGGGGGCCGACAGCAACTGCATGCACCGGAAGCCCAGGTTTGGCTGACGATTCCAGGGGGATTGCCTGTCTGAGTTGATGAACATGTAACTCGGCTCGCCAAATCCCCCCCCGAGGGTCACGCGCTTCTCGTCTTCCGCCTCGTTCCAGCACCACTCCTTCACGTTCCCGGCCGCATCCACAGTCCCCGAACCACCGAGCGTTCCTGGGCGGCCAACCTCCTGGGGGGCCTTCCCTTCGAAATTGCTGCCCTTGGTGATCCAGTCCACGAAATCTGGCCTGACGGCGGCGCCCCAGTGGTAGGCGGTCGGAAGCCGCTTTCCGGCGAAGTTCGCGTAGGCCGCGGCCTCGTACCAGCTCACGCCGGCGACGGGATATCTTTCTTGCCCTTTCGGGTAGCTCCCGACCTCCCAGGTCGAGGGCCCCGGCCGACCTGTCGAGTCCTTGAGCAAGGCCATCGCTTCGTCCCACGAGAGCGTCCGGCTGTCCCTGACGAAGGGGACCTTCCAGTACTCGCGATGCTGATAGCCGCCGGCGTCCACGAACTTCTTGTACTCCTCGTTGGTCACCTCGGTTCGGTCCACCAGGAAGTCATCGACAACTTGCCACGGGTTGGATTGCAGTGGCTGGGCCAGCCTGACCTCTCCCCCCAACACGGGGACCATCCCGGCGGGAACAGTCGATGCCGAAAGCAGTTTCAGCTTCAGCTCCGCTGCGGCGGCGGTGATGGAGGTGACCATTGCGAAACCGGGCTTGGTGACTCTCCAGACGTACCTCCCGCGGGGAATCCGGACTTTCTGGATCGGCGTTTGTCCAAGATTTCGCCACACGTCTTCCCCGGACTCAAGAGGGCGGATCGAGGCGTCGGCCCCTGGTGGATTCGTCACGACCGTGAATTCGGCGGTCGCCAACAACCAGAGTTTTTCGAGGGCCGGATCCTTCGGGAGGACCGCCCGTGATTGGTTCAGCAGCGCGACGGCGTTGACGAAGTCGCCCGACTCGACGAGCCGATTGATTTCGGGCACCTGGCTGAGCGCCCAGCGCTCGCGCGAAGAACTGCGAAGATACCAGCCGGCCGCGGCGACGAGCAGAATGAGCCCGGCGGCGATTCCGACCCAGGCCGCCCGCGAGAGGCCGACGGTCCTCACGGGACCGAGCGATGCCTGCAAGGCCGCGAGTTCGACGCGCAGTTCCTCGGCGCTTGCGTAGCGTTTCGCCGGCTCCTTGTGGAGCAGCTTCTGGATAATCGGCTGGAGCGTGTCGGGAATCGGCCGACCGGCAATGGTTCGGGGCTCGGCGTGCAAGATCGCGTCGGCCACGTCGAGCGTGCCACTTCCCTGGAACGGCAGCTTCCCGGTGGCCATCTCGTAGAGGACGACCCCGAGCGAAAAGAGATCGGATCGTTGATCGAGGTGCCTCCCGAGCAACTGCTCCGGCGACATGTAGGCGAGCGTGCCGGGCGTCGTCCCATCCGCCGTCAGCTTCTCCAGCGTCGAGCCCTCGGCATTGGCTTCCGCCTCGATGATCTTGGCTAGTCCGAAGTCGAGGACTTTCACTTGTCCGCGGGAGGTGAGTGCGATGTTGCCGGGCTTGATGTCCCGATGCACGATGCCCGCGCGGTGCGCCTCCGACAGCGCGTCGGCCATCTGCACGGCGATCGGGACGATCTCGACGAGTGCGAGCGGTCCGCCCGCAAGCGCCGCCCGGAGGGTCTTGCCGTCCACCAGTTCCATCACGAGAAAGTACTTGCCGCCCGACTCGACCAGATCGTGGACCGTGCAGATGTGCGGGTGATTCAGCGCTGACGCGGCCAGGGCCTCGCGGCGAAACCGTTCCCGCCGCGCCGAGTCTTCGGCGAACGCGGCCGGCAGAACCTTGATGGCCACCGGTCGCCGGAGGCGTGTGTCGCGCGCCCGATAGACCTCGCCGAACCCGCCGGCCCCCAGCTTCTCGAGCAGTTCGAAATGATCCACCGTCGTGCCGCTGAGCGCGCCGGAGACCGGAGCCGGAAGCGGATGGGCAGACCCGGACGGAGCGACCGTCATGCCGCCGGACGTATTGGAAGGCGCGGCACCCTCGGGCGGCGCGTTCTGCGGGGTGTGGTCGGGATGTTCGGCCATCTCGCTCGAGTCCTCCGGTCCGGTGATGCCTAGATTCGAATGGTTCCACATCTGATACGCCAAGCATGATGGCGAGCCTTGCGGGCGCGCTCCACGGGCGTCTCGGTGTTGCTGGAAGTGGTTCCGGGCCGAATGATACACGATTTCAGAATCGCGGCGACGCGGGTGATCTCCACGCGGGTGCTCTCCGCGTGGGTGCTCTCCAGGGTCGATGTCGTCACGTGGCGCCCCGTTCTTGACTTCGCCACAAGCCGCCACTAGCCTTGAGCCGCATGGGCCACGCCACTTCGCCTCCGCGTATCGACTTTAACTGCGACATGGGCGAGAGCTTCGGCGCCTATCGACTCGGCCTCGACGACCAGATCATCAGATCCGTCACGTCGGCCAATATCGCGTGCGGGTTTCACGCCGGCGACCCGGCGTGGATGCGCCGCACCGTCGCTCTCGCCGAGCAGCACGGCGTTGGCGTCGGCGCGCATCCAGGCTTTCCCGACCTGCGGGGCTTTGGCCGCCGCAATCTGGACTTGTCTCCAAGCGACGTGCGAGACGACGTCCTCTATCAGATTGGGGCGCTGACCGCGTTCACCCGCGACAAGCGCCTGCAGCATGTCAAGCCGCACGGCGCCCTCTACAACATGGCGGTCGAGCACGACGCGTTGGCGTCGGCGATCTGCGACGCGGTGGTCGAGGCCGACCCGCACGCGATTCTCGTCGTGCTGGCCGGCTCGCGGTGGGTCGACCTCGCCCGGCGTGCGGGCCTGCGCGTGGGGCGCGAAGTGTTCGCCGACCGCGCCTTCACGGCCCAGGGCACGCTGGTGCCGCGCTCGACGCCCGGCTCCGTCATTCATGATGTCAACGCCGTTATCGAGCGCAGCCTGCGGCTCGTGACGGAAGGGCAGGTGACGGCCATCACCGGAGAACGAGTCGACCTGGAGGCCGATACCATCTGCCTGCACGGCGACACGCCGGGATCGGTCCAGTTGGCGGCGGCCCTTCGAGAGGCGTTCGAAGGCGCGGGCGTCGAATTGGTGCCGTTGGGCCGGATGCTCGGCGCGTAGCCCCTGCTCGGCGCGTAGCCCCTGCGCGGGGCGGATCGACTGCTCACCGTCGGCGACCGCGTCCTCGCTATAGCCGCCTTGTCCCGCGCTGTGCCAGAATCGACAGGTGAGCGTCGTGCTGCTCTCTACCTACGAACTGGGTCGTCAGCCCTTCGGGCTCGCCTCGCCGGCCGCGTGGCTGCGCCGAGCCGGCTTCGACGTGCTCGCGCAGGATTTGTCCCGCCAGCGCCTCGATGACCCCGCCGTTCGCGCCGCCGACGTGATCGCGTTCTACATGCCCATGCACACGGCCACGCGACTGGCGCTGCCGGTGGTGGACCGCGTGCGCCACCTGAATCCTGCGGCGCGGTTGTGCGCCTTCGGGCTGTACGCGCCGCCCAATGCGGGCGTGCTGCGCCAGCACGGTGTGGCCGCCACATTCGGCGCGGAATTCGAAGCCGACCTGGTGGCGTATGTGCGTGGCGGAGGCGATCCCGCCCCCGCGGTGTTCTCTGCTGAACCCGTCGCGGATCCCGCGGCCAGCGCGAATCACGACGGCCCGGCGACCGGATCGGCAGGGCCCGATCTGCGTGGGGAGTCGGGCCGGGCTCACTCGACACCCTCGATTGCCCGTCTCGAATTCGTCGTGCCGGATCGCGCGGGGCTTCCGGAACTGGCACGCTACGCTTCGTTGCAGCGCGGAGACGTGCGCACGGTGGTGGGCTACACCGAAGCCAGCCGAGGCTGCCTCTCCCTGTGCCGGCACTGTCCGGTGGTGCCGGTCTACCGGGGCCAGTTCCGCGTCGTGCCAACCGACGTCGTTCTCGCTGACATCCGTAATCAGATCGCGGCCGGAGCCGCTCACATCACCTTCGGCGATCCGGACTTCTTCAATGGACCCACGCACGCCAGGCGCGTGGTCACCGCCCTGCACGAAGCCTATCCGAGCATCACCTACGACGTCACGATCAAGATCGAACACCTGCTGCGGCACCAGTCGCTGCTCGACGTGCTTCGGGAGACCGGGTGCCTGTTTGTGACGACGGCGGCCGAATCGTTTGACGATCGCGTGCTGGCCGCGCTCGACAAGGGGCATGCCGCCGCCGATATCGACCGTGCCGTGACGCTGTGTCGGCAGCACGGCCTCGACGTGATGCCGACGTTCGTGCCGTTTACGCCGTGGACCACCCTGGAGAGCTACATTGATCTGCTGGCGGGGATACGTCGCCTCAGCCTCATCGATCATGTGGCGCCCATCCAACTGGGGATTCGGCTGTTGATTCCAGGAGGATCCCGCTTGCTCGAGCTGCCCGATGTTCGCGGCATGATCGGGCCGTTCGATCCGACTGCACTCGCGCATCCCTGGGTTCATCACGACGGCCGGATCGACGTCCTCCAGCGCGAGGTCGTCGAGACGGTCGGGCGTCACGTGGGCGCCAGCCGGGCCGACCTGTTCGGGAGTGTGTGGCAACTGGCCTGCGAGGTGGCAGGCGTGGATCCGGCGGCGGGTTCGTGTCCATCGGTGCCAGACTCCGGCTATCAACGCACGTCGGTGCCGTTCCTTAACGAGCCCTGGTACTGTTGAGCGGAGCCGACCGAAGGGCAGGTGGCTCTTCTTTGAATGCGAAACGCGTCCTGATTCTTGCCGCCACGACAGGCTATCAAACGCGATCGTTTGGTGAAGCGGCGTCGAAGCTCGGCGTCGAACTGGTGTTCGGCCTCGACCGATGTCGCGGGCTCGACGACCCGTGGGGCGACCATTCGCTGGCCGTCCGGTTCTACGACGATCCCCGATCGGTTGAGGCGATTGTGTCGGCGGCTGCCGACGGCCCCGTCGCCGGCATCATCGCGCTCGGGGATCGACCGACCGAGTTGGCCGGCCGGGCCGCCATCGCGCTGGGGCTGCCGTTCCATTCGCCCGAGGCTGCGCGCATCAGCCGGAACAAACTGGAGACCAGGCGGGCGATGTGCGCCGCCGGTCTGACGGTGCCGGCGTTTCTGTCGGCCGATATCGACGACGACGCCGTCGCGCTCGCCTCGCGGGTACCCTATCCGTGCGTCGTCAAGCCTCTGGGGCTGTCGGGCAGTCGCGGCGTGATTCGAGCCGACGACGCGGCGGCGTTTGCCTCGGCCTTCAATCGTATTCGCCACATCTTGCGGTCGCCGGATGTCACCGCCATGAAGGATCCGGCGCTCTCGCAGATTCTGATCGAGGGTTTCATTCCGGGGATGGAATTCGCCGTCGAAGGCCTCATGCACAACGGGGCGTTCGACGTGCTGGCGATCTTCGACAAGCCGGATCCGCTCGATGGCCCGTTTTTCGAGGAGACGATGTACGTGACGCCATCGGAAGGCGACCCGTCGTCGCAGCAACGGATGGTCGACGCGATTACGGCGGCCGCGGTGGCCATTGGTCTGTCGCACGGGTCGGTGCACGCCGAATGCCGCGTGAATCGGGCGGGCGTTTTCGTGCTGGAGGTGGCGGCCCGGCCCATCGGAGGCTTGTGCGCCCGGGCGTTACGGTTTGTCCGTGCCGGCGCGGACCTGATGTCGTTCGAGGAGCTGCTGCTGCGGCATGCGCTGGGCGAAGACGTGCGGGCGTGCCGCCGCGAGCCGTGCGCGGCGGGCGTGATGATGATTCCCATCCCGCGCGCCGGCGTCTACCGCGGGGTGGCAGGTGTGGACCAGGCGTGTGGCATCGCCGGAGTCGACGAGGTAATCATCACCGCCAAGGCCGACCAGCATCTGGTGCCGCTGCCGGAGGGCGCCAGTTATCTGGGCTTCATCATCGCCAGAGCCGGCCGTCCCGGTCTTGTTGTCGACGCGCTGCGCAGCGCCCACGGCAGGCTGCGCTTCGACATCGACCGCGAATTGCCCCTCGCCTCACGTCAGCGGTAGCGGCCTATTTGTGGCGTGGCGGCACGTAGTCGGGCGGCAGCGACTGGCTCTCGCCGAAGAAGAACTCCTCCATCTGTTTGGCCACCAGTTCCTGGGCTTCCTTCTGGAAGGGCAGCAGCCGGTACTCGTTGAGGATCATCTTCATCCGCTCTTCCCACATCTTCCACCCCTCGGCCGACACGTTCTCGAACACGCGCTGACCGAGTTCGCCGGGCCACGGAGCGGCATCCAGGCCTGGCAGGTCTTTTCCCAACTTGACGCATTTCACCGTGCGGCTCATGTGGCTCCTCTGTCGTAAACGTTCTAGTGCGGTCTGAGGGGCGACGGGGCGGTGGGCGCTGCCGCCGCGGCGTCGTGAAGTTGTTCCACCTGCACGCGCGAGTCGTTGAAGCAGGCGCCCGCGCCGAGGTCCGACAACGAATCGGGCGCCAGGGCGTTGGAGGTCGATCCGTTCTCGGTGCTGCGGCACCACAGCCCCTTGACCAGCGAGACGGTGCCGGGCCGGACCACCGGCGACACATTCACCAGGCAGTGCACCTCGCCGAGCTGGTTGAAGACGCGGACCCGATCGCCGTCCTCGATCTCCCTCAGCCGGGCGTCGTCAGGATGCAGGTGAAGGGCGGCTGGCTGTTCGCGCAATTCGCCGAGCGTCGAACTAATCGTCTTTTCGCTGGCGGGCGAGATAAGCGCGAGCGGATGCTGGTCGGTGGCCGGATCGTCCTGATACGTGTAGAGCCCGAGCGGCGCTTCGTGCTCGAGGGCGTCGGGAAACAGGTGGACCTTCGCGTCAACGGTGAGAGGGAACACGTCGACGAACTGCACCGGCTCGAACCCGCACGGCGGCACGGGCTGGCCCTGTTCCTTGAGCGCCTCGGCCGTCGCGGCCGGCAGAGAATTGAGGATCGCCAACGTCATCTCGATGTCGTCCATCGGATCGCCATCCCGGGTCAGGCCAAGCCGCTGTTCGAGTTGGGCGAAGACCTCGACGTTGGGGCGGGCCTCCCCGATGGCGTCGATGGCGGGCTGGGTCATCTGCAGGCTGATCGGGCCGTACGCTTTCGCGAAATCGTACCCCTCGAGAAACGTGGTGGCGGGCAGGACGACATCGGCGAACCTGGCCGAGTCGGTCATCACCTGGTCGAAGACCACCGTCGTGAGGTCGGATCGCATCAGGCCGCGGCGCACCCGATTCTGGTCCGGCAGCGTGGCCACCGGGTTGCAGTTGTACACGAACAGGACGCTCACCGGAGGTTCGGGCGATTCGGTCAACACGCGGCCGAGGTGATTCATGTTGATCACGCGAGTGGCGGCTTCGTCGGCGCCAATCCACGATTTGGTGAGGCCCCACGCCGCCGAGTTGCTCATCGAGTAGCCGCCGCCGCGGACGCCGAACTTGCCGGCCACCGCCGGCAGCGCCAAAATCGCCATCGTCGCGTTGCCGCCATTGCGATTGCGTTCGAGGCCCCAACCGCAGCGAATCACCGCGGGAGACGATTCGGCGTACATCGCCGCGAAGCGGCGCAGGTCGTTGGCCGGCACGCCCGCCACCTCGGCGGCCCGTTGCAAGGTCCAGGGCGCCGCGCGCTCGCGCAAGCGGTCGGATCCGGTTGTGTGCGCCTCGAGAAAGGCCGTGTCGGCCAGGCCCCCTTCGAACAGATAGCGGTGCAGCGCCAGCGCGACGGCGACATCGGTGCCGGGCCTGACTGGCAGGTGTAAATCCGCGAGCCTCGCCAACGGCGTATTGCGAGGGTCGATCACGACGAGCCGCGCGCCCAGGCGCTGGGCTTCGCGGATGTGCGGCACCAGGTGGATGGCTGATGCGGACGGGTTGGCGCCCCACACCACGATGAGCCTGGCGTGCGGGTAGTCCTGGTACGTCACCGACGGCATCTTGCCGTAGAGCGCCTGGCTGGCGGCACCCGTGGCCGAGGCGCACAGCGTGCGTGCCAGGCGCGAGGCGCCGAAGCGGCGGAACAGTCGTGCGTCAGTCGTATCCTGCGTCAACAGGCCGTTCGACCCGCCGTAGTAAAAGGGCAGGACCGATTCGGCGCCGAATCGGTCGCGCGCGTCCTCCATCTTGCGGGCGATGAAACCGATGGCCTCGTCCCACTGCACCCACTCGAATTGTCCGGCCCCTTTCGGGCCCGTGCGGATGCCGGGTCGCAGCAGCCGATCCTCGCCATACACGCGCCTGGCGAAATGCCGCACCTTGGCGCACATGAATCCGCCCGTCACCCGATGATCGTGATTCCCGTCGAGTGCGCTGATGCGACCGTCTTCGATCGTCGCGGTGAGACTGCACGAATCGGGGCAGTCGAGCGGGCAGGCGGTGTTGACCGAATGGGCGTGCTTGGGAGTCATTTGGAAACCTGGACGCGCAGGGGTTGTCCGTCCTGCAGATCGCGCAACGCCTGGAACGGGCCGACGACCACCGACGTGTTCTCGGCCAGGCCGGCGACTTCGATGTCGAGGCCGCCGATCAGTCCGGTCTTCACCTGACGAAACCGGGCCACGCCACCTTCGGGCACAAACACGCCAGCCTGTTCCTGCCCCGGCGCGGTCTGCCGAATGACGACGGCCTGGAGGGGAACCGTCAACACGCCCTGTCGTTCGGCTGTCAGGATTTCTGTGTCACAGGTGAGCCCGGGGCGCAGGTCGCGACCGGGCCGGTCGAGCCGGACTTTGACCTTGAACTCGCGCGCGGCCGCCCCGGTGCCGACCACCGGCAGGGCGCTTGCACCGATTTCCGCCACGCGTCCGGAAAAGGCGGTGCCGGGCATGGCTTCGAGCGTGACCGTGGCGGTCAGCCCCACATGCACCCGCAGCACGTCGGCTTCGGCCACCCGCACTTCGGCGTCGATGGCCGACAGGTCCGAAATCGTCATCAGCGTGGTGCCCGGCTGGTTCTGGATGCCGATGACCACCATCTCGCCTTCCTGGACCGGCAGGCGCGTCACCACGCCGGCCATCGGCGACAAAATTTCTGTCTTGGCGAATACGTCGTTCGCCCGGCTGTGATCGGCGCGCGTTTCGGCCAGCCGCCGCGCCGATCCTTCGCCGGCTTGTCGCACACGGCGAACGGCCGCCCGGGCGGCCAGGACCTGAGCTGCCGCCGAATCCGACGCGGCCCGCGCGGCATCCAGCTGATCGAGCGGCACCAGGCCTTCTGCGCGAAGGTCCTGCATCCGCTGCAGCGTTTGCCGTGCCTGCTTGGCGCGCGCCTCGGCGGCGACCGCATCCGCCTCGGCCGATTGCGTCTGCTCGGCGGCGGCGCCGACGTCAGATTCCGCCGCGCGAACTCGCGCCGTGGCGGCCGCCTCGCCGGCTGCCGCCTGCACCCGATCGATGCGGGCGAGCACCTGGCCCTGCGCCACCACATCGCCTTCCTTCACGCGCAGCTCGACCAGGCGTCCCATCGCGCTGGCGCCGACATCGGCATAGCGGCTCGCGACGATTTGTCCCGACGCCGCTACCATCGAGCGAAAGACCGCCTTCTTCGCGACGGCGCCCACGTCGACCGCTGTGGCGGATCCGTCCCGGCGAGCGAGCAGCGCTCCACCCACGACAACCAGAAGGACGACGGTGGCAATCCACCCGAGAGTACGGCGACGCATCGAGTCCACTTTATCACGCCGGAATTCGAATCATTCCGGCCCCGCGTTGTTCAAGGCGGTCCTGCCGGATAGACTGGAGCGTGAGACGCCGATCCCAAATGTTCACCCGCGTGCGTTCGTACCAACAAGCCGTCCTTCAAGGTGCCGCCTCGGCGCTGGGCCAGCCGCTGCGCGCCGGCCTCGGGGCGCTGGCCATCGCGGTGGCGGTGGCCACGATCGTCGTGGTGGTGACGGCGCTCGACGGACTCGGACGGTACGCGCGTACCACCAGTTCGCGCGCGTTTGGCAGCGACACGTTCCTGCTGGCGCAGATCGCCACGGCCGGGCAGACCAGCCGGCGGGATCTGGCGGACAAACAGCGGCGCAATCCCCCAATCCAGCGCTCCGACCTCCGTTTTCTCGAACACTACACCGGCGCCGACCTGCTCTACGCATCGACGGTCCAGCGGGTCGGCGACGTCAATGCCGGGTCCCGTAGATTCGAGAATGCCGCCATCAGTGGCGCGACCGCGACGCTGGCCGATCTGCGCGACATCGGTCTGGCGCGCGGCCGGTTCCTGCAGCGAGACGATGAGGGGCGGGGTGCGCAAGTGGCGGTGATTGGGGCGGACGTGGCCGACGCGCTGTTCCCGGCTCGCGACGCGCTCGGATCGGCCATCCGCGTCGGCGGCCGCCGGTTTGACGTGGTCGGCGTGCAACTGCGCCTCGGGTCGTCGGGCGGCACCTCGCTCGACAAGTTCGTCTGGATTCCGATCACCACCTACGAACGCCTGTTCGGCGCGGCGCCCACGCTGAATATTTTCGCGAAGGCACGTGACGTGAGCCAGACGCAGGTGGCGGAGGACACGGCGCGAAGCGGCCTCAGAGCCCGCCGGCAACTGCAGCCGGGGGAGACGAACAACTTCGACGTGCTGTCGCCCGAATCGGCGCGCAACTTCGTTCAGAGCTTGTCGGAACGCGTTGGGGCAGCGGCAGGTCCGATCTCGCTGATGGCCCTGCTGGCGGCGATCGTGGTGGTGACCAACACGACGCTCGTGTCGGTGACGCAGAAGATTCGAGAGATTGGCGTGCGCCGCGCCCTCGGGGCCAGACGATCACAAATCGTCGGCGAGGTCATCGCCGAGTCGACGCTGATCGCCCTGGTTGGCGGGATCCTCGGAACGGCGCTGACCGCGGCCGCGATCGAGGTGCTGTCTCGGTCGCTGTCGCTCGACGTCGTCGTGCAGGTGTCCACACTCGGGTGGGCCGTGCTGGCGTCTGCCGCCAGCGGCATTCTGGCGGGCTATTACCCGGCTCGACGTGCGACCCGCATCGACGTGATAGCCGCGTTGCGGGCGGAATGAGGCGCGCGTGACGTCCCACACATCCGGCTCAGACAGGCGCTCGGCGGTCGCGCGACGACTGATGGCGGTTTCGGAGGCGGGCACCCTCGCCGTCGATTCGCTCCGCAGTCAGTTGATGCGGTCGGGGCTCGCCGTGGTGGGCATCGTCATCGGCATCATCACCGTCGTGCTGGTAGCGACCGTGCTGGTGGGCGTCCGGAACGGCGTTGCGGGCCTGTTTCGCGAACTGGGCACCGAGAACGTGTTCGCCTTTCACCGACAGGGAGACCCTTACACCCCGGCCTCCGATAAAGACGCGCAGCATAGGCCGCTCGAGCGGTGGTTTGCCGGGTACATCGCAGCGAACAGCACCGCCATCCGTGATGTGGCGGCCGAGATCATCATTCCGCCGATTGTCGCCGGCCGGGCGATTGTCGTCAGTGCGGGCACCAACGACACCGACACGGCGCTGCTCGAAGGGGCGACGCCGAATTTCTTCGAGATCACGGGCACCGAGTTCCGGGCCGGTCGGCCGTTTACCGACGTCGAGAATCGATCGGCGGCGCGGGTCGCGGTGATTGGATCGAACGTCGCCAAGGCGCTGTTCGGCGGGGGCGCGTCGATCGGACGGACCATGTCGATTGGCGGCGACGCCTACTACGTGATCGGCGAATGTGCGCCCCGTCGCGGCAGTTTCTTCGGCGAAAACCGCAACGACAATGTGATTTCGATCCCGGCCGACACCGCCGCGCGGCGGTTTCCCGATGCGAAGCTGACCGTGCTGTACGCGCGGTCGCGGCCGGGCCAACTGGCCGAGGCTCGCGTCGAAATGGAGTTTCTCCTGCGGCGGCTGCGGCGCCTGCCGCCGACGGCCGCCAACGATTTCAATATTTCGACGGCCGAGCAGATCATTCAGCAGTTCGATCAGATCGGCGCGCAGATCGGACTGGCGACCATTGCGCTGGCCGCCGTCAGCCTCGTGATCGGCGGCATCGGCATCGCGAACGTGATGATTATCAGCGTAACCGAGCGGACCAGGGAGATCGGCACTCGCATCGCGATTGGCGCGAAGCGTCAGGACGTGCTGTGGCAGTTCTTGTTCGAGGCCGCGTTGCTCTCGAGTATCGGTGGCCTGATTGGCGTGGCGATTTCCTGGGCGCTCGGGTTCCTGCTGAGTGTGTGGAAGCCGGCGTTTCCGGCGGTGCCGCCCACCTGGGCCGTGGTCGGCGGCCTCGCCTCCGCCCTGGTCACCGGCGTGATCGCGGGCTACCTTCCCGCCCGGCGCGCCGCACGCCTCGATCCGGTCGAGGCGCTGCGGTACGAATAGCGGTCGCCCACTACAGTTGCTGCATTCGGCCGGACTTTCGATCCCAGTACTCAACTTTCGTCAGCGTGATCTTGATGAGCGACAGATCGGCGTCTTCTGCGCCGCCCGGGAACTGCACGGCGAACGAGGGGCTCCACATCTGCTGGGCTCGAGCGGCATCACGCACTACGACCGCGGCGCCAGACACCGAGACGAATCGATCTTCGGGCGCCGATACGTACGTGACGTTCACGAGCCCGCTGGCCGCGATCTCCTGGGTGACCGGTGTGACGGCTCGCGAGAGGAACCACAGAGCGCCGTCGAACGCGCCGCTGATGGCGACCATCGGCCGGCTGCGCAGGCTGCCGTCGGCGGTGACCGTGGTGAACATCGCGAACGGAATATCGTGAATCAGGTCTTTGAAGCGCTGCACGTCGAACTGCCCCTGGTTCTGGTCCGCCATCCGAGTCCTCCCATTGTTGTATCGACGGCCTCGCACCGTCCTCTCCTCAGTCTACCTTGAACAAGGAGGCCACGCGCCACTGTCCGTTATCCTGCACGCGGAACAGCGCCATCGAGGTGCGCACGGCCGAGGCGCCCGGCGTCAGGCCGGATGGCGCCGAGTCCCGCCACGTGAATTCGACCTCGCACGACGACCGTCCGATGCGCCGGACCGCCAGGATCTGCACCAGTTCGCGGCCGATCGGCGAATGGTCCCGCGTCGTGAAGCCCGGTTCGGCGCGCAGGCCGGCCGCCGCCTCATCGGGACGCAGATCGCGGGCCGGGCGCGCGCAGGCCGCCGCCACCGACGCCGCGATCGCCACCACGCACAGCAGGCCCAGTGCGCGCGTCATCGCGTCATCGCTTCGACGGGCGGCGACGAGGCGGAATCAGGCCGTCGGCGGTCAGCGCGACGCCTTCGAGCTGAAGCAGCGCCTGCTTGACGGGCAGACCGCCACCGTACCCAACCAACTGGCCTCCACTGCCGATGACGCGGTGGCACGGCACGATGATCGGCAGCGGGTTGCGGCCATTCGCCAATCCCACCGCGCGCACCGCCAGCGGGCGTCCCACGCGTTTCGCGATTTGTGCGTACGAGCGCGTGGCGCCGTA
The DNA here is from genome assembly GCA_037133015.1 of Acidobacteriota bacterium. Lineage (GTDB taxonomy): Bacteria > Acidobacteriota > Vicinamibacteria > Vicinamibacterales > JAKQTR01 > JBAXOX01. Next base: position 580 of record JBAXOX010000080.1, on the reverse strand, counting down.
CGGAATGGTCGTGAGCGCACGCCACACCTCGAGCTGGAATGGTGTCCCCTTCGGATTCAGTTTCAGGTCGAAGGCGACACGCTTGCCGCGGAAATACTCCTTGAGCTGGCGAACCGCGTCGCGAAAGGGCGCATCCGATCGCTGCCATTGCGACTCGGGCACCTTGGCGCCCTTGCCTCGCTGGAAGCTGAGGTACTTCAGGCCGTGGTCGCGGCAACCGGCGAGCAGCAGCGTGCCCACGGGTGTATCGAGATACGTGTAATAGGTCGTGTGTTCGGGTTCGCGCTTGGCCATGTCAATGCTTCTTCTGTGCGGGCACTTTGCCCTTTGCCGGAACGTCGGGCTGCTCAACCACGGTGACCTGTCCCATCTTCTCGGTGGCCTTCACGTAGTCGAAGACGTCGGCGAGCGGAATCGGCTCGAACTCTCCGGAGATAAAGTCGCGAATCTCAAGCACCGTTCTCTTCTGGCGGAGGATGGCGCCCAATTCGGACGTCACGTGGCCCGGCATCTTGGCGCGCGCCGTCTGGACGGCCGCGCGGTCGGCAGCCGGCAGACTCTGCAGCGCGGCCGTCCAGAC
>JBAXOX010000079.1:0-19464 GCA_037133015.1 Acidobacteriota bacterium | reverse complement strand
CGGGCCGACACGGGGAAGGCGGCCGACACGGGGCACTCGGGCCGACACGGGGCACGCGGCCGACACGGGGCAGGCGGACCGACACAGGGCAGGCGGACCGACACAGGAATCGGCCCCCACGGAGGGCGCGACTGAGCGCGCCCGAGAAGGAGGAGCGGGTTTGGCGTTTTGGCAATCCCAACATCGGCGGTCGTGGCTGCGAGGGCTGTTGACGGTTGGCAGCGGCGTGGCGCTGGCACTGTCGCTGGTCGCTGTTCTTACGGGCCGCTCGGGAATCCGGTTCGCCAGCTGGATCCTTCCGGTGCGCGAAATCTGGCGCCCGCTCGCCGTGGGCGCCGCGCTGTGCGCCTGGAGGGCCGTGCTCGCGCGGCGAGACCGCGCGGCATCTGGCCCCCCGCACGGCCAGGCCGGAGTGGCCGACGTGCTGGCTGGCGTCGTCTTCGCCTGCGGCATCACGGCGGCCGTGCTACTGTCGGCGCATTACCAGGTGCGCGACTGCGGCGGTGCCGACAGCTACGGCTACGTCAGCACCGCGCACGCCGCGGTATCGGGCACGCTCATCGCGCCTCAACCTATCGTCGCCCTGCTGCCGTTTGCCGACCCGCTCGCGGCGGCCACACCGTTTGGCTGGACCCCTCGGCCATCAGGCGATGCGATTGTGCCGTTCTATCCCCTGGGCTTCCCGCTGGTGATGGCGGCGGCCATCGTGGTCGGCGGGCCAACGGCCCCGTTCTACGTTCCATTGCTGGCCGGCGTCGGCATCCTCATCGCGACGTACCGCCTGACGCGGCAGTTGGCCGGTTCGCTGGTCGCTGGCGCGACGACGCTCGTGGTGGCGTTCAACCCGACGCTTGTGAATATGGCGATCCAGCCGATGAGCGACGTGCCGGCGGCGTTCTGGTACCTCCTGTCGCTGGCTGGCGTGTTGGTCGCGCGCGAGCGACCCTTGTTGTCGGGTCTGGCGTTTGGCATGTCGGTGTGGACCCGACCGTTGATGCTGCTGACGGCGCCCGCGATGTGGTTGGTGATGTCCCGCACCCGGCGCACCTTTGCGCGCTGGCTGCTGGGCGCTGCCGCCATCGGCGTCGTGATGGCGGCGTTTCAGTGGTGGCTCTACGGAAGCCCGTTCAAGACGGGCTATGGAGGCGCGGCGGGTCTGTTCACCACCGCCAATCTCCTCGCCAACGCGTGGGCCTATGCGAAGTGGATCGTCATCATCAACTCGCCGGTGTTTCTCGTCGCCGTCGTCGTCGGGATTTGGAAGGCGCCTCGCCGGCTTGCCATCGCGGCCACGGTGGGATTCGTCCTGGGCGTCTTGCCCTACGTGTTCAAACTCGCGTACTTCGACGACTGGGATCTGGTTCGTTACGTGCTGCCGGTGCTGATCCCGTGCGTCATCATGGCGTCGATCGGCGTCGCGTCAGTCCTGGCGCGGCGGTTGCCGCATCTCGCGTACGTCGTGGCGCTGGTGGCCGTCTCGGTGGGATCGGCCGTCGTGTCCTATCAGTTCCTCGCCAGCCAGGCCACCTTCCAACTCGGCTTTCAGGAGTCCCGCTATCCCGCGGTCGGCGCGTGGGTTGCCGCCCATACGCCGCCACGTGCGGTGGTGCTGGCCGAAGGGCACGCCGGAAGCCTTCGCTTCTACGCGCATCGAACCACGCTGCGCCTCGACCAGGTGCCGCCGCGGGCCTTGGCGCCCACGGTGCGCCGGCTGGCCGGCGAAGGGATCGAGTGTTACGCGGTGGTGGATGGGGCCGAAGAGGCCGAGCAGTTTCGGCAGCAACTCCTGGCCGATCCCGACGTGGTGGCCGACCCGGTCGGCCGGGTGCGCGAGGCCGCGATTCTCCGGCTGCGCGAAAAATCCTAGCTTAGTGAAACAGCCCGCGGTCCGGCGGCCCCGACTGGGCCATCGCCTTCATTTCGAGCAACTGCGCCAGCGCGTCGGATCGGCTCGCGACGGTGTCGCATTCGAGCAACGCCTGTCGCTCGATCGGTTCGAGATCCAGATACTGTGCCAGCGCGTTGATCACTTCTTCGTCCGACAAGCTGGACGGGAAGTGCTGATCGGGAATGTCGCTGGAGACCGTCAGCAGCCGCTCGAGCCGTTGACGCTGGCGGCGGAGGACCTCCCGGTCGTCGACCGTCATCGTATCGGCGAGATAGTCGACGTGGGCCAGTCGGTACGATCGTTGGGCTTCTTCGTCGACGATGCGGAAGCGCTCGATGCCGCGGAGCACGATATTGTACCGGCCATCGTCGAGCCGCTCGACGTGGCTGATCAGGCCCGCGCAGCCGACCGAGAACACGGAAGTTGATTCTGTCGGTTCGCGATCCCAGCCGGGCTTGAGGAGCACCACGCCAATCAGCCGGTCGCCGGCCAGCACGTCCGCAATCATCTCGCGATACCGCGTCTCGAAGATGTGGAGCGGCAAAAACACCCCTGGAAACAGGACGGCGTTCGGCAGTGGGAAGATAGGCAGGACGGCAGACAGCATGACAATAGTTCCGGGCTCGATCCCCGCTCGATTTTAGCCCGAATCGTCCGCCTGCGCGACGACGTGTCTGCGATTGTCAGAGAACTGGCCCGGTCCACGGTCCGTGCGGTAGCATGACCGCTATGCCGAGGCAGACACCCAGAGCGCAGGCCCCCCGAGCCCGGAGCCGGCCGGACGCGCGTCGGCCCGCGTCGCGGGAGGCGGCCGAGTCGGCACGCGGCGCGTCGGTTCGGCCCCGGTGGCCTCTTGGCCTCCGGAAGACGGCCGTGATGCCCCTGGCGATCGTCGCCGTCGTCCTGCTCAGCACGATGGACGATCGCCATGTGGGGCGAGCGGCTGACGAACGGCAGATTGTGTGGACCGCCGTGGCGATCGCCGAGACGGGGCAGTGGTCTCAGGCGCGGGGCCGCGATTTTACGTTTGTGACATCCGAGGGCCGCAGCGTCTCGCGTTTCGGCATGGGCATGAGTCTTCTGCAAGTGCCGGCGGCGCTCGCGGCGCCCTTCGTCGAGCGCGCGCTGGGGCCCGGCGCCTCGCAGCCGTTGTTCCTCATGGTGCCATTCGGGCTTGTGCTCCTGTCGGCGGCGTTGGCGGGGCGTGCTGCGGCGCTACTGGGTGCGGGACCATTGGGATCGCAGGTCGCCATCGTGTTGTGCGGGCTAGGCTCGCCACTCGGATCGTATGCGGCCACCAGCTTCAGCGAACCGCTGCAGGCGGCTGCGCTCGCGTGGGCGTATGCGGCGGCGTTGGCGTCGGTCAAGACGTGCGACCGCAGCACCTCGGATCGGCTTGCCGTGGTGTCGGGCGTGGCGGTCAGCGTGGCGTTGCTGGCGAAATCGTCGTTGCTGGTCGTGGCGCCGGCGGCGCTGCTGCCGCTGCTGATCGACGCGGCGCCTTCGACGCGAGGGCGTCGTGTGCGGCGTGCGGCCGTCGGTGTTCTGCCAGGGGCGGCGGCGTGGGCGGCCTTCGAAGTCCTGCGGTTCCGCGGACTTTTTGGATCCTATCCTGGCGAGGGATTCACCAACCCGATCGGCGACGGTCTGTGGCGTCTCCTGGTGGGGCCCAACGCCGGAATCCTCTTGTTCTTTCCGGCCATCGTCGTCGCCTGCTGGGCCGTGGGCCGGCGCGCCGCCGCGCGCGCGTGGCAGGACCTGATGTTGCGGGGCGGGGCAGTCGTGCCGTTCGTCTCGTTGCTGATGCTGGCCGCAGGATGGTGGGCCTGGCACGGGGTCTGGGGATGGGGGCCGCGCTTGCTGGTGCCGGCCATTCCGCTGTTGGCGGCCGTGGCTGCCGCCGGCATGGTGGGATGGCGGCCGGCGTCTCAGTGGGCGTTTGTCGCAGTGTCCATTGCGATCAACGTTCCCGGATTGCTTCAACATCCTGTTCCGGTGACCAACTACATGGCGAATCTGGTCTGGCCGGCGGCGTCGCCGGAGGTGGCCAGGACGTTTCCGGGATACGCGGTCCGCACCGATCCTGACGCCACGATTCACACCAGCCCCGACCATGCACTCGCCAGGGTGCCGCAGGCGTCGCCCCTGATCGTGTATCCCTGGTTTTGGTGGGTGACGCGCACCTCGGACGCAGCCGAGGCGGCCGCATCGCTGGATCGCCCCCCGTGGCGTGAGGCCCGGCCCGACCTTGTTCCGATCGAACGGCCCATGGGGGAAACGTTTCTCAGGAAGATCACGGGACAGCCGCGATGGACATTCTGGGCGCGCGGATTCGTCCCGTCGACCGCCGACGCCATCTACTCGGCCGTCTTCGACGAGGGTCTTGCCGATCAGGTGGTGCGCTTACAGCAGGGTGGAGACGTCGAAGGGGCCATGCGGTTGGCGCGTCGGCTAGTGGATCTGGCGCCGATTGGTTGTCACGACGGATTGGTGTTCGAGAGCTACCGGTTGGGTCGCGATCGAGAGGGCGCCAAGGCGTACTTGGCGGCGTTGCCGATCGAGCGTCGGGACTGCCCCGACATCAATGTCGTGCTCGCGCTCTTCGAACGCGATGCCGGCAACGCCGAGATGGCGAGGCAGGCCTTGGAATCGGTGGCCGACCGCTATCCGCCTGCCAGCCCCGTCCACAAGGCGATCACCGACAGCCTCGACCGGTGGCCCGCCGACCTGCAGTCGATGATGGCGACCCCGATTAAAGTGGTCGGAGCGCAGTGACGCCGCGGCCCGGATCGGGCGGGAGTGGGGCCGGTCGGCCGCCTCATGAGAAGATACCGTGATGCGTCCGATGGTCTATGCCCACCGCGGCGGCGCGGCGCTCGCGCCCGAAAACACGTTCGCCGCGTTCGACAATGGTCTGGCGTGCGGGGCCGATGGTCTCGAATTCGACGTCCATCTGTCGCGCGACGGCGTGCCGGTCGTGATGCACGACCCCACGGTGGATCGCACCACCAACGGGACCGGTCCGATTGCCGATATGACGGCTGCGGAGTTGGCGGCGCTCGACGCGGGCTACCGCTTTTCGCGCGACGGGGCGTTCCCGTTCCGCGGGCAGCGCGTCGGCGTGCCGACGCTGCGCGATGTGATCGCGCGGTACCCCGCCGCGCACCTGCTGGTGGAGCTCAAGTCGACCGACCCGCAACTGGCGTCGGCGGTGGTCGAGCAGATTCGCGCGGTCGATGGCCTCGATCGGATCGCGGTCGGGTCGTTCCATCAAGGCGCGCTGGCGGAGGTTCGTGCCCGCGAACCTCGGCTCAAGACCGGGGCCGATACCGACGAGATCAGGGGCGCCATCACGGGGACCCTGTTTGGCCACGGCGCGCCGCCGCCCTTGTTCCACTCGTTCCAGGTTCCCGAGGTGCACTCGGGCACCCGCGTGGTGACACCGGAGTTCGTCGCCGGGGCCCACCGGATCGGCGCCATCGTGATCGTGTGGACCGTGGATCGCGAGGACGACATCCTGCGCCTGCTCGACTGGGGCGTCGATGGCCTGATCACCGACCGGCCCGATGTCGCGGTGCCTGTGGTGAAAGCCTGGGACGAGAGACGCAGCCGATAACACGCCGTTACGAACGTCGACGAGAAGTGGGCCGTACGCGGCAAGTCACGACACACATCGAGGGAGGCGGGTCTTCCCCGGCCTGAGCTTGTCGAAGGCAGACCCGGCATGAATACGTGAATCCACCAACCCTGCACGACATCTACGCCGCGCGGTCGCGCGTCTACCAGCACCTCCGCCCGACGCCGCTGCTGGCGCACCCGATGCTGTCGGCCGAGATCGGCGCGAACGTTCTCGTCAAACACGAGAACCACAATCCGACCGGGGCGTTCAAAATCCGCGGCGGATTGAATCTGGTCGGCACCCTGGGGGCTGCCGAACGCAGCGCTGGCGTGACGACGGCCTCGACCGGCAACCACGGCCAGTCGCTGGCGATGGCCTGCGCGCTGCAGCAGGTGCCGTGCACCATCTACGTGCCCGTAGCCAACAACCCCGAAAAAAACGCGGCGATACGCGGATACGGGGCCGCGGTGGTTGAACACGGCCACGACTTCGACGAGGCGCGAATCCAGTGCGAGCAGGACGCCTTGCAGCGCGGGACCCGATACGTGCACCCGGCCAACGAGCCGGCGCTGCTCGCGGGGGTCGGCACGTACGCCCTCGAGATGTTCGAAGCGCATCCGAGCGTCGACGTCGTGTTCGTGCCGATTGGCGGCGGGAGCGGCGCGTCGGGCCTGGTGACGGTGCGCAGTGCCATCGGCAGTTCCGCCAGAATCATCGGCGTCCAAGCCGCCCGCGCCGACGCCTTTGCCCGATCGTGGCGGTCGGGCACGCGGATCGTCGGCGACTACGCCGACACGTTCGCCGAGGGCGTCGCGACACGCGTCACCTTCGACATGACGTTCGATCTGCTCAAGCGCGAACTCGACGACGTCGTCACCCTGACCGAGGAGGAACTGGCCGAAGGCGTGCGGATGGCGCTGAGGACGACGCACAACCTGGCGGAAGGGGCTGGGGCGGCGCCGTTGATGGCGGCCTGGAAGATGAGACGCGAACTGGCCGGCAAAACGGTCGCGTGCGTGATGAGCGGCGGGAACATGGACACCGCGGTGTTGCGCAAGATTCTGGGCGCGGGCGGCACGCGGCAGCGGCAGGCGCGCTGAATCGCGCCCCTACCCGGATTGACGGTGCGGCACCGCGCCTCTTACGCCATCAGTAGCGGGTGCTCCAGGAAGCGCTTGAGTGTCTGCATGAAGCGCGCGCCGCTGGCGCCGTCGGCCACACGGTGATCGACCGACAGGGTCGCCTTCATCCGGTACCCCGCCCGCACCTGGCCATCCACCACCACCGGCACCTGCCGCACCGACCCGACCGCGAGGATCGCGGCCTCGGGCGGATTGATGATGGCCGAGAACTCCTCGATGCCCATCATGCCGAGGTTGGAAATCGAGAAGGTCGCTCCGGTGTACTCGCTGGGCTGGAGTTTGCGCGCACGGGCGCGGTCCGCGAGCACGCGGGTCTCTTCCGAAATCTCCTCGAGCGGCTTGAGATCGGCATCCCGAAGCACCGGCGTGATCAACCCGTCGTCGAGCGCCACCGCCATGCCGATGTGCACGTGGGTAAACTGCTTCACGTGGTCGCCGGCAAACGAGGCGTTGATGTCGGGATGCTGCCGCAGGGCCAGCGCGGTGGCCTTGATCACGATGTCGTTGATCGAAATCGACGACTTCTGATCGCGGAGCGCCTTGTAGGCGTCCCAGACGCGATCCATCGCCACATCGATCGTGAGGTAGAAATGCGGAACCGGCCCCTTGCTCTGCACCAACCGCTTGGCGATGGTCCGGCGGATGGGCGACAGCGCGATGTCTTCCGACTCGGGCGCGGTGTCGCGCCCGGCCGCCATCAGCAGGCTGCGGGACCGCGACGCGTCGGCCGAGGACGGGGCCGATGGCGCGACGCCGGCCAGTGCCGCCTCGATGTCGCGCTTGATGATGCGACCCTGCGGGCCGGTGCCCCGCACCCCGGCCAGCGCCACGCCCGACTCGGCAGCCATGCGCAGCGCCAGCGGCGAGGCCTTGAGATGGTGACCGCCGCCAGCCTCCGCGCTCGACGCGACCGGGTCAGCCTGGCGCGGCGCGGGCGCGACCGCCGGCGGGTTCGGCGACGCCGCGATCTCGATGGCGGGGGCGGCCGATGAGGGCGCCGGCAGCAGCGCGGAGATGTCCTCGTCGGCCGTGCCGATCACCGCGATCTGGTGGCCGATCTTGACGGTCTGCCCCTCGGACGCCACCAACTTGCGCACGATGCCGCTCGTGTAGGCTTCCATTTCCACGGTGGCCTTGTCGGTTTCCACCTCGGCCAGCGCCTGTCCGGTTTCCACCGGGTCGCCTTCCTTCTTCAGCCATCGGAGGATGCGGCCCTCCTCCATGGTGTCACTCAACTTCGGCATTACAACGCGGGAAGCCATGAGAGAACCTCACAAGAATCAGGAAGCAAGAAATCAGAAACCAGAGACGCCTGGCGCCCGCCGCGCGAGGGCATCAGCACGGCGCGCCGCCGGCCCTATTCCAGATACAACACGTCGCGCACCGCCGCCACCACGCGGGCTGGCGACGGCATCGCCATGTGCTCCAGGTTCTTGGCGTACGGCATGGGCACGTCGGCCCCGGTCACCCGCGTCACCGGCGCGTCCAGTTCGCCGAACATCGCCTGCTGAATCTGGTACGCAATCTGCGCGCCGATGCCCGCATACGGCCAGCCCTCTTCGACGATGACGCACCGGTTGGTCTTGCGAATCGACTCGAGGATGGGCGCATCGTCGAACGGCCGGAGCGATCGCGGATCGACGATCTCGCACGAGATCCCTTCGGCCGCCAACTGGTCGGCGGCCTTCATCGCCACGCTCACCATCTTCGACCAGGCGACCAGCGTCACGTCGCTGCCGTGACGCTTGATGTCGGCGACCCCGATCGGCACCGTGTATTCCTCGGCGGGCACTTCGCCCTTCAACCCGTAGAGCGTTTCGCCCTCGAAGAAAATCACCGGGTCGTCGTCTCGGATCGCGCTCTTGAGCAGACCCTTGGCGTCGTACGGCGTCGAGGGCGCCACCACCTTGAGTCCAGGCACGTGCGCGTACCACGACTCGATCGACTGCGAGTGCTGCGCCGCCAACTGGTGGGCTGCGCCGCCCGGGCCGCGCACCACGATCGGCATCTTGAACTGGCCGCCCGACATGTAGAGCAGCTTCGCCGCGCCGTTGATGATCTGGTCCATCGCCAGCAGCGAGAAATTCCACGTCATCATTTCGATGATCGGCCGCAGGCCCACCATCGCCGCGCCGATGCCGACGCCGGTGAAGCCTTCTTCGGTGATGGGCGTGTCGATGATTCGGCGCTCGCCGAACTCCTGCAGCAGGCCCTTGCTCACCTTGTAGGCCCCCTGATAGACGCCCACTTCTTCTCCCATGAGGAAGACGTTGGGATCGCGGCGCAGTTCCTCGCGAAGCGCCTGGTTCAATGCGTCGCGGTACGTGATGAGCGGCATGGTTACGGTTCACTCCGTCGGAAGGGGCCGTAGGGCTCCGAGTACACGTCGGCGTACAGGTCGTCGGCCGACGGCTCGGGGCTCGACTCGGCGAACTGGATCGCGGCGTCCACCACGTCGCGCGCCTTCCGATCCAGGTGCTGGAGGCCAGGCTCGTCGATCAGGCCGGCGCCCAGCAGCGTGCCGTAGTAGGCCTTGATCGGATCCTGCAGTTTCTGCGCTTCGACTTCGTCTTTGGTGCGGTAGTGGCCGTGCACCGGGTCCGACATCGAGTGGCCCATGAAGCGATAGCACCGCGCTTCGATGAGCGTCGGCGCGTGCTCGCGGCGTCCCCGTTCCACCGCCCGGGCCACGCACTCGCGCACCGCGAGCACGTCCATGCCGTCCACCGTCTCGCTGGCCATGTCGTAGGCGCAGGCTCGCGCCGCCACGTCGTAGATGGCCGACGCCCGTTCGATCGACGTGCCCATGCCGTACCGGTTGTTCTCGACAATGTAGATGCAGGGCAGCTTCCAGAGCGCCGCCATATTGAGCGATTCGTGGAACGCCCCGATGTTGACGGCGGCCTCGCCGAAAAAGCAGGCGGTCACCTGATCGGTCTGCCGGTACTTGGCGGCAAACGCCACGCCGGTGGCCAGCGGAATGTGTCCGCCCACAATCGCGTGGCCTCCGAACATGCCGACCCCCCGGTCGAACAGATGCATCGATCCGCCTTTGCCCTTCGACACGCCGTCGCGGCGGCCGAACAGTTCGGCCATCACGCGCCCCGGGTCGCAGCCCTTGACGATGGCGTGCACATGCTCACGGTAGCCGGTGAAGATGGTGTCGTCGGGCCGGAGCGCCGACAGCGCGCCGATCGCGACGGCCTCCTGGCCGATGTACAGATGGCAGAAGCCCCCGATCTTCTGGAGGGCGTACATCTCGGCACACCGCTCTTCGAAGCGCCGGCCGAGTAGCATCTGGTAGAGCATCTCGAGCAGCGTGGCCCTGGGCGTGTCGGCCAGTTGTCGGCGGACGTGATCGGGTGTGGTCTCTGTAGCCATGTCGGCGCTTGGTCCCCCTGCTGCCGTGTCGCTGTGCGCGAGCCCCGTCTCGGCTGGGCGCACTCGATTACCCGCCTGACGTGCCGCCGTCGGCCTGTTCGAACGCGTCGGCTTGCTCGTGGGCATGATACGAACTCCTCACCAACGGTCCGCACTCGACGTGTCCGAACCCCATGTTGACAGCGGTCGCTTTGAGCATGTCGAACTCGTCGGGATGGTAGTACCTGGCCATCGGCAGGTGCGACGACGAGGGGCTCAGATACTGGCCAATCGTGATGATGCCGACGCCCACCTCGCGCAGGTCGGCGAGCGTCGCGACCACCTCGGCAAACTCCTCGCCCAGTCCGACCATCACGCCCGACTTGGTCGGGATGTGCGGCGCCGCGCGTCTGGCGCGATCCAGCAACTCCAGTGTGCGCGGGTAGCGGCCGCCGGGCCGCGCCACTCGGTACAGCCGCGGCACCGTTTCGGTGTTGTGATTCAGGATGTCGGGGCCCGCATCAAGCACCGTCTGCAGCGCGTCGGCCTCGCCCTTGAAATCCGGAATCAGCACCTCAATCCGGCACGACGGCCGCTCGGCCCGAATCCGACGAACCGTCTCGGCGAACACGCCCGATCCCCCGTCCCGCAAGTCGTCGCGATCCACCGACGTCACCACCACGTAGTTGAGGGCCATGTCGCGGACCGCGCCCGCCACGCGCGCAGGCTCATCGAGGTCGAGCCCGGCCGGCCGGCCGTGCTGCACCGCGCAGTACGGGCAGGCCCGCGTGCACACGTCGCCGAGGATCATGAACGTCGCGGTGCCGTGATGCCAGCACTCGCCGATGTTGGGGCAGTGGGCCTCTTCGCAGACCGTGTGCAGCCCCTGGGCGCGCATCAGGCCCTTGAGGCGAACGTAGTTGGCCGACCCCGGCGCACGTACTTTCAGCCACTCGGGTTTTCGGACGGGCGGTCCGACGAAGTGAAGCGGGACGGCGATGCTCATCACAATGGAGACTGGCGACGGGGGCATTCGCCGCGCGCGCCCCCAAGCCCGCGTGCACCACGCCAGACCCCCACAGCGGGTCAGGAACAGCCTCACGGTTGGGCGCTAAACTCCGATCATAGCACTGTTCGGAACGCGAAGATGCCCGCGCCCCGCTGCTATACTGGCCGCACGCTGGGGCGGTCCGGAGGCCGCGACGTTCGGATCGAGGTCGCGACGTTCGGTCTGATGACGCGACGCTCGGGTTGAGGCCGCCGCGTTCGGTCTGATGACGCCACGTTCGGATTGAGGCCGCCACATTCGGTCTGATGACGAGGTGAGAACGATGTTGCTTGCAGGGCTGTCGGTGACATGGCTGGGGCACGGGACCTTTCTGGTGGTGTCGCCCGAAGGGCGGCGCATCCTGATCGACCCGTGGCTCGAGGGCAACCCCTCGTGTCCGCCCTCCGCCAGAGACGTCGGCGCGGTGGATCTGATTCTGGTGACGCACGGACACGTCGATCACGTGCAGGATGCGGCGGCCGTCGCCAACGCCACCGGGGCACCGGTGGTCGGCATCTTCGAACTGTGCGACTGGCTGGCGAAAAAGGGCGTGGCGACCACGGCCGGCATGAACAAGGGCGGCACCCAGATCCAGGCTGGCGTGCGAATCACGATGGTGGATGCGCGCCACAGCTCGAGCTGCGCGGGCGAGGGCGGCCCCGCGTACCTGGGCGAGGCTGCCGGCTACGTGCTGCGATTCGAGAACGGCTTGAGCGTCTACTTCGCGGGCGACACGGCCGTCTTCGGCGACATGCGACTCATCCGCGACCTCTACCGCCCGGCAATCGCGTTTCTGCCGATTGGCGATCACTTCACGATGGACCCGACCGCCGCGGCCACCGCGGTCGAGCTGCTCGGCGTGCGGAAAGTGATTCCGATGCACTACGGGACGTTTCCCATGCTCACCGGCACGCCGGCCCAGCTGCGCGAGCTGGTCGCGCCGCTCGGCGTCGAGGTGATTGAGCTGGTGCCGGGACAGCCGGTGTCCTGAGTCCGAGGCGTGTTCGCGGCGTGCCGCCGGCGGGGCATCGGCGGCCGGCTGGCGGCCCGCTGGCTTGACGGCCTATCGGACGGCGCGATAGTTTGGTACGCTGGTGCGCGCGAGTTGCGAGGCGGCAGGGCACAGGATGGTCCGGCGCCAGCGCCTAACGGAGGAAAACGAGGATGGCGTACATCATCTGCGAACCGTGCGTGGGCACCAAGGATACGGCGTGTGTGGACGTCTGTCCGGTCGACTGCATCCACCCCAGGAAAGACGAGCCGGCGTTCCAGACGGCCGAGTTGCTCTATATCCACCCCGACGAGTGCATCGACTGCGGCGCGTGCGTGCCGGCGTGCCCGGTCGAAGCGATCTTTGCCCTCGACGAAACGCCGGAGAAGTGGAAAGCGTTCATCGCGAAGAACGCAGAGTATTATCAGAAGTAACGGCGTGATTCGCCCCGGGGCTGGTTGACGCGGCGCGCGGGCCCTGCATCGATGAGACGATCTCTGGCAACGAGGATAGCGACATGGGGCTGATCGACCACCAGTTCGGCGACAACATCATCACCACCAACCTCGACAACCTCCTGGCGTGGGCGCGCAAGAATTCGCTGTGGCCGATGGGGTTCGGCCTGGCCTGCTGCGCGATCGAGATGATTGCGGCCGGCGGGTCGCGCTTTGATATCGCGCGGTTCGGTTCCGAAGTGTTCCGAGCGTCCCCGCGCCAGGCGGATCTGATGATTGTCGCCGGCACGGTCACCAAGAAGATGGCGCCGGTGCTCCGCCGGCTGTACGACCAGATGCCCGAGCCGAAGTGGGTGATTTCGATGGGCAGCTGCGCCAACGCGGGCGGGCCTTTCCCCACCTACAGCGTGCTGCAGGGCGTGGACAAGGTGGTCCCGGTCGATGTCTACGTGTCGGGGTGTCCGCCGCGCCCCGAGGCCCTGCTCTATGGCCTGATGCGCCTGCAGGACAGGATCCAGAAAGAAAACACCACGCTCCGGAAGCAACGGGCCATTCACCTGGGCGGGACCGACCCCATCCTCATCGAGGACCGCGGCTGATGTTCAAGGATTTCCTGCGTTCGATCTTCCTGGTGGATCTGGCCAAGGGCCTGTGGCTCACGTTGAAGTACACGCCCGAGCCGGCCTTCACCTTTCAGTATCCGTCCGAGCGGCGGCAGGTCGCGCCCCGATTCCGCGGCGTCCTGCGCCTGCAGGTCGAGCCCGGCACCGGCGCCCAGACCTGCATCGTCTGCGACCAGTGCGCCAAGGCGTGCCCCGACGAGCTGATTTCGCTTGGCGGCCACAGGGAAGCCGGCCTGAAGATCAAGGTGCTCGACTACTTCGACTTCAACCTGTCGCGCTGCAGCTTCTGCGGGCTGTGCTCCGAGGTCTGCCCGACCAAGCCGATCAAGGCCCTGATCATGAGCGAAGACTACGAATTGGGCACCTACAGCCGCGAGGCGCAGATCATGCGCGTCGACGACATGTACGACGGCGTCGCCATCGAACCCTACACGCACTGATCGCCCGGCTCGCTTGCCGCCGGGATCCCAGGCTCTCCGCCGGGCGTCCAATAACAGGCGCCTCACGGCGTGGGAGAATCCATGTTCATCCAGACACGCGCGCACTCGACGTTGGTGTCGGCGGTGGTGGCCCTGGGCCTGGCCGGTACCCTTCGCGGCGGCGCCTTCCAAGGGGAGCCGCCCGATGTGCAGCTCCTTCGAGCGCAAACCTCATATGCCTCGGGACGCTACCGCGATGCCCTGGTGGCGTTTGCCCAGGTGGCGCACGCCGATGCGCCAGCGGTGAAGGGGCCCGCCCAGATCGGCCTCGTGCAGTCGGCACTGCGCGTGGCGGAATTCGACCTGGCCAGATCCACCGCAACCGAGCTGTTGCGAGACAGCCCCGGCGATGCCAGCGTCCTCTCGATCTACGGCGACGCGATGTGGTCGGCCGGCCTGTTTCCCGAAGCGCACGACGCCTACCAGCGCGCGGTGTCGCTCAACCCCGACCAGGCGCGCGCCCACAATGGCCTGGCCAGAGTTCTGGCCGCGAAACTCCGCTACGACGCTGCGCTGGATGCCGCGCGGACGGCGGTCAGGCTGGCGCCCGACGAGGCCGACTATGCGTACACGCTGGGTGCGACCTACCAGCGCATGGGGCACTATCCGGAAGCCGCCGACGCGCTCGAGCGCTTCGTGCGCCTGCTCCCGAAAGCGGACAAGGACGACCGGGCCGCGTTCGCCCGCTCGACCATCGTCGCCCTGCGCGCGTACGGCCGGAGAATCCCCTACCGAATCGCGAGTAACCCTGACGGCGTGTACGTGTTGCCGTTTCGGCTCGCCGACGACAAGATCATTGTCGCCGGACGCATCAATGGGAGCGCCGAGGGCGAATTCGTCGTCGACACGGGGGCCGAACTGGCGACGGTCTCGCGGCGGGCGGTGGATCGCCAGGGGGTCACGCCCCTCGCCTTCACCGTCAGCGCGGGCGTCGGCGAAGTGGGCCTGCGAGGACTCCAGATTGGGCGCATCGACAGTCTCGAACTGAGCGGGCTTCGCATCCAGAACGTGCCCTGCATCATCAAGACCCCAGCGCTCTCCAGCCTCCCGGCCCCCGAGCGCGACAGCGTGTCGCCGCTGGCGCTGGGATTGTCGATGACCGTGGATTATGCGAAGCGCACGATCACGTTGGCGCGACATCTGCCGGCCGACGAGGCGCCGGCCAGCGAAACCATGAGCCTCTGGCTGACTCGACTGGCGACGGTGCGCGGGATGGTCGGCGACGAGCATCCCCGCAGTTTTGTCGTCGACACCGGCGGCCAGGTGATTTCCATCAGCACCGATACGGCGCGGGCCCTGCCGGCCCCGGCCGGCGCCACCCGGATCGCGCTCAAGGTGTATGGCGCATCAGGCTGGGATCGCGAGGCGTACCTGTTGCCAGGCGTCAATCTGGCCTTCAACGACATTCGGTTCAACCGGATGTCGGTGGTCGTGCTCAGCCTGCGGGCGCCGAGCGTCCTGCTGGGCTACGAACTGGGCGGCATCGTCGGCCA
This sequence comes from Acidobacteriota bacterium, assembly GCA_037133015.1. GTDB lineage: Bacteria > Acidobacteriota > Vicinamibacteria > Vicinamibacterales > JAKQTR01 > JBAXOX01. Next base: position 4,366 of record JBAXOX010000079.1, on the reverse strand, counting down.
CCAGTTCCTGAGCAAGTATCACGTGTCGTTCGATTTGGAGAAGGCCGAACTGCGGCTGAGGAAATAACACAACGGCCGGGGCAGTTGGCGCGCCCCGGCCGTTGCTCGACCCTGAGGGTCAGTCTCTAGAAGTCGTACCCGATCCAGAACTGGAACCGCGCCTTGCGGAACGCCGCGCTGCCGCCCGACGCCGCGAACACGATGTCTTCCCAGCCCTTGTTGAGCAGCGTGCGCCACGACCAGTCGAAGTGAATTGGGAAGCCCAGCGCAAACGTCTCCAGCCCCACGCCGTACGACGCCCGGCCGTCCACCAGCCTGAACCCCGAGATGCTCGTCGGGCTGCCGTAGACCGGCGTCGCCAATCCGGTATTCGGGTCGATGTTGTAGTTGACGATGGGCGTGATGGTCTCCGCCTGGCTCGTCGAAAACTTGTACCCGGCACCCGAGAACCACGCGCCGCCCACATCCGCAAAGAACACCCCTCGGACCCCGCCGAGGATGCCAATGGGCGTGGCCATCGCGGTAATCAAGGGGAACCGGATCTCGGCGTTGCCAAAGAACGCGTTCTGGCCGATAAACTCCAGATAGTCGTATCCCCGCATGTCGCCGTTGCCGCCGAAGTACGTATAACTCGGCGTCGAGCCCCAGCTCTTGTAGCCTTTCGCGCGCAGCGCGAGCAGGCCCGAACTGCCGATCTTGATGTACTTGCGGATGTCGCCCTCGATCGCCTGCCACGACAGGCCCTTGGTCACCGGCGGCGCGACCTCGTAACTGGCGCGCATGGTGCTGCCCGCCAGCGGGCCGAATTCGCGGAAGATCGTCGTCTCCTGCACGAACGCCGCCGCCAGCGGCGCGTACCAGCCGTTGCGGAACAACGAACGTCCGAACGTCTGCTGCTGATACTGCGTCGAATAGTCGGCCAGGGCCTGGTCGTTGAAGCTCTCCTTGACGTAGGCGAACCCGGCTGACAGTTCCACCCGCGAATACCGGCTCATCGGGTAGATGCCGAACAGGCTCATCCCCCGCACCGATCGGGTCGAGGTGGCGAGGCTGCGATCGATGTACGGGTCGTACGCCGGGTCGTAGTACACCCCGGACAACTGCGCGTAGTAGAACTCGTCCTGCCAGTAGCCCTGCAGCGCATACTGCAACCGGTGTTCGAGGTTGATCATCGACGCGGCGAACGTGCGATATTGAGACATCGACGACGCGTAGACGTCGACGCGCTTGTCGCCCAGCACGTCGGTGAACGAGACGGCGGTGCCGCCGAACAGGTTGCCGCCGCTGGTGACGCCGACGCTGATCGGCGGCCGCCCCTCGAGGAACAACTTGTCCCAGCTGCCCTTGCGCTTGGCGTTCTCCGCGATCAGCGTGTGGCTGAGCGGCGCCTGGAAATCGATGACCGGACCCGGCGCGCCGAAGTCGCTGGTGTTGACGGTGAGCGACGACTCCTTGCGATCGAGCAGGTGCAGTTCGTAGTCGCCCTTGTAGTACGACACGAACGCGGTCTTGGTCGTCTTGCCGTCGCGCAGGATCACCGGCGAGAAATTGCCGCCGATCGTGTCGGTCCACTGCTTCAACTCGCCGGTCTTCAGGCTGAGCGTCCAGAGGTTGTAGATGCCGCCGTTGCGGGCGACCTCGGGCTCGATCGCCTTGTTCGGGTCGGTCGCGGTCGACGGAAAGATCACGGTCTCGGCGTCGGTAAACTTCGCCGCCCCATCGTCGTGCGTGCCGAAGGTCAGCTGCGTCTTCTTGCCGGTCGCCAGATCGAGCTTGAAGAGCTTCTCGTTCCCACTGATCCGGGCCAGATACACCACCGTCTTGCCGTCCGGCGAGTACGTGGGGGCATAGTCGGCGAACGGATCCTTGGTCAGATTCTCGACGGCGCCAGACTCGAGATCGATCGAGAAGATGTCGCCGACCCCGTTCTGCAGGGCCGCAAACGCGATCTTCTTCCCATCGGGCGAAAACGTTGGCGACTCGGGCTCATCAACGCCTTTCAATTCGATGCGCCGCTCGATCTTGCGGGTCAGCACGTTCTGAATGACGATGGACTTGTACTTTTCCTTCCGCACCACGTAGGCGAGCCGGTCACCCGATGGCGCCCAGGCCAGCCAGGGAATCGTCACCCATCGCTCGCCCGGCGTCACGATGTAGTCGAAGCCCATCCCCTGGTCGAAGCCGGGCGTGAGGTTGCGAATCACCTTGCCGTCTTTGGCCGAGATGAGGACCAGATCCATCTCCCGGTCCTTCCGATTGACGGTCGCCGCCGCCATCAGATCGCCCGAGGGAGACGGTTCGATCGTGAACACGTCCAGAAACGGCGTCTTTTCGGGCTTGGGTGCAAAGTTCTTCCCGTAGTCGGCCGGCGTCTCCTTGTCGCGGAACGGCTTGAACCGCGCCTTGAGATACCGGTCGAACTGCTGGTCGAAATCGTCCCCGTCCATCTGGAACGCGGTCTGGAACGCCGTGTCGCCGCCCCCGATGATGTTCTTTCGCATCGAGAACAGGAACTGCCGCAAGCCCTCCTTGCCCCATTTCGATTCGATGAATTCGAAGGCCGCATGCCCGAGGTTGTAGACCAGCCGGGGATTGTTGGTATCCCCGTAGCCCTCGAGTTTGCTCATCTTCGGGATGATGTCGGCGATCGCGGCATCGCGGACCGTCATCAAGTCGATCGGACGCCACAGTCCGGTCATATAGTCCGACAGCCCTTCGGCCACCCACAGGGGCGTCGACTGCCGGACCAGCGACTGCGGAATGATGTCGAACTCGAAGATGTGCGTCAGTTCGTGGACGATGAGGTGATAGAGCAGATCCGGCGGGCTGTCGATCGGCAGCAACATCCGGTTGCGCGTCGGTTCGGCGAACGCCCCGACGCCTTCTTCGGCCGCACCCGGGATGACGTTTTCCTGCTCGAATTCGCTGTGCGTCTTGAAGATGATCAACGGCACCTTGAACGCGAGATCGTGCTTGAGGTCGGCGCTGATCTGCTGATACGCGCTCTCGGCGTACCCGGCGATCTTCTCGAGATGTTTGTCTACGCCCGTGTAGTAGTAAATCTCGAAGTGTTCCGACTTGTAGATGTGCCAGTCGAACCGGTCGTACCGGACTAAGTTCTTCCCGTAATAGGGGACGTAGGGCGTTTGGGCCGACGCGTTGGCGGCAGGGCACAGCAGTGCCAGCGCCACAACGACAATCAGCCAGAGCCCGACCACAGTGCGCGTTGCGCGAGTAGGCATTCGGTCACCTCGCCAGCGAATTCTCAAAGGCAGGCAGCTGTCAGTACGCTCTCATGTTACCGTCTACCAGACGTGGCCCGCAATCCTGTGTCTTCGACGGTTTGACCTTTGAAGGGGGATCGGGTTCTATGTAGGAGCGTGGGCGCAGGGCGCCTCTGCGAGAGGCGGGCTGGGCCTCGATCGGTCGGCCTCCAACCGACCGGGCGTGCAGCCCACGTCACGAAACGAAGGGTGAGACGATGAACAGGCGATGGCTGGCGGCAGCAGTGGCGGCGGCAGGACTCGCGGCGGTCGTCATTTGGACCGGCACCGGCAAGCCGTCGTCCGGCGGTGCGGCCTCGTCGGGCGGCGCGCCCGGCGCCTCAAGCACACTCGGGCCAGAGGTCTGCGATCCCAATGCCAAAACGGCGAACCTGAACTTCACGCTCAAGGATGTCAACGGGGCCAGCGTCAACCTGGCGTCGTTCAAAGGCAAAGTGATCGTCCTTGATTTCTGGGCGACGTGGTGCGGGCCGTGCAAAGTCGAAATCCCCGGGTTCATCCAACTGCACGATCAATACAAGGACCGCGGCCTTGCGGTGATCGGGGTCCAGGTGCAGGACCAGCCCGAAGCCCTCAAGCCCTTCGTCGATCAATATCGGATGTCGTATCCGGTGCTGATTGGCATGGGACACGACGATCTGGAAGAAGCGTTTGCGCCGATGTGGGGCCTGCCCACCACCTTCATCATCAGCCGCGACGGATTCGTCTGCCGCAAGCGCATGGGCCTCCACTCGAAAGAGCAGTTCGAAAAAGACGTGCTCGGTCTCCTGTAGTATGATCTTCTTGTGACCACCAAAGGATTCTCCACTGCCACCCTCGCCTGCGGGTGCCGTCTGGCGTTTCGCGACGGCGTGGAGGGCAGTCCGGTGACGGTGGTCCTGCAACACAAATCACCCGGTTGCCCGGTGTCCTGGCACGTCTCCGGCTTCCCGGTGTTCGATCACCGCGAAGCCCTGCGCCCGCCGACCCGCCTGCTCCCCTCCAAAGAAGAAGGTTTCGAAGAAGAGGGATAGGGGACGGTTTCAAAACCTGCGTGAGCGGCGAGCGACCAGCGCCGCGAGAACGGGTTTTGAAACCGGTCC
>JBAXOX010000078.1:0-19775 GCA_037133015.1 Acidobacteriota bacterium | reverse complement strand
AACGGGGTCGGACCCGAACAGGTCCGACCCCGACGTATTTTAGACGGCCGCCGCGCGGCCTGCTGGTTCGCGAACTAGAATCCGATCCTCGCGCCGATACGCATGATGCGCGGATTCATGATCTCGAGCGTCTGGTTGAATCCGGTGACGCCCGTGGTGATGAAGTTGTACTGCTTGCCGAGCACGGTCCCGGCGTTGAGCACGTTGAAGACGTCGAGGTCCACGTTGATGCTGACCTTCTGAATCTTGATCACCTTGCCGATGCGTACGTCAAGTGAGGTCACGGTGGGAAGGCGGTTGGCGCCGACGTCGGTGACCAGCAGCACAGACTTGCGGTTCGAAAGCACGTCGCCAGTCGTCACGCTGCCCTTGTACCACGGCTGCGCGAAACCCTGGCGCATCACCATGTTCATGCCGAGGTCGATACCCAACGGCGCCTGATACATGCCGTTGGCGATGAACTGGTACTTCGGCAGCACCTGGTAGATTCCGCTCTTGCCGGAACCGCCTGATGCGGTGACGACGAGGCCGCCGTCAACCTGCGGGCTGGAAGGCCCAGGCGTCAGGTCGGTCATCGCCGTCGCCGGGTTGTCGAAGTATTCGCGGTGGTCGTTGGTCGAGAACCCGAAACGCGCCATCCACTTGTCGGACAGCCGCTTGGTGGCGCTCGCCTCGATGCCCCAGTACCTCTGGTGGTAGCCGTCTCGCGCTATGAACTCGGTGCCCTTCCCGGCAGCGGTTGCCGGCAGGTTTGCCGCGGTCACCGCGTAGTACGGAATGCTGAAGTTGGTGCCATCCGGCAACGGGCCGCCGGTGACCGTCCCGGCCTTCGTGTAGGCCGTGGACCGGAGGCCGATGTACGGGTTCCAGTTGAAGTTGTTGAAGTAGCGATACGTGAACGACGCGCTCACGCCGAAGTTCTTGAACAACTCATGGTCGATGCCGCCGATAAATTCGTCGGTGGTCGGCGTGTGGTAGTTGCCGAGCTTGTTGTTCGAGGTCAGTTTCCCGGGGTTGGCGGGATCGAACCCGCTCCAGCCCGCCAGCCCGCCGTACATTTCGCTCGGCTGGATGACGTGGTCCCCGTTTTTGTCGGTCCCGTAGAAATAGATGTACCGATACTGCACCGGGGAAATCACGCTCGACGAGCCGTTGCCCAACTGCGATGCGAACCGCGCGTAACTGGCCCGCAACTGCGTCTTGCGCGCCTCGTCGACCGCGAAGTTGATCCCCGCGCGCGGCGAGAGCGAGTTCCACACGATGGCATTGGGAACGGCCGCCGCCGTAATCGCGGGCAGATACTGCGTGAACCCGGTAATCGCCGGCTCACTGGTCGGCAACGTGCCGTCGGTCTGGTGGTCGTAGCGAACACCCAGCGTGATGGTCGCGCGCTTCATCGTGATCGTGTCGCCAATCCAGCCCGACGTGTAGTTGGCACGGGCCTGCGACGCCCACGGGCTGATGATGAGGGCGAGCATGTCGGGGTAGCCGATGGAGTAGGAATATCCGGGATATCCCACGCTGCCGGTCGGCCACTGCGACGTCGAGTTCACCGTCACCTGGCGCCACGAGAAGCCGAACTTCAATTCGTGGTTGCCCTTGAAGTAGCTGCCGTCGGCCATCGCCGTCTTCTGGGGGCGGTCGCTCACGTAGTTGGCGATCGAGCCGTGCCACACGCCGCTATCGTCGTAGTAGACGTTCTTGTCCATCCCGCCCTGCGGCTGCAGCTGGAACCCGCTGGGCATGCGCGAGGCGCGCACGCTCAGGAACAGGTTGTTGCTCACGACGAAGTTCATCTCGCCCTTGTAGAAGTCCGACGGCCCCTTCTGGTTGAGCGTCGTCTCGGGCGGGCGAGTCGCGCCCGCGCTGCGGCCGAACTTCTGCTTGTCGCCGTGGAACCAGGTGAAGCTGGCGCGCACGTCGCGCGAGACCTGCCCCTGAATCTTGGTCGCCCAGTTCTTGAGGAACGTATTGTCGGGCGCCTGCCGGATCGTCAGGTTGTACACGTCGGTCTTGCCAATCGACCCCCACGCCCACAGCCGGTCCTTGACGATCGGGAAGCCGACTTCGAATCCCATGTCCTTGTATTCGTGGGTCCGGTTGCCCTTGCCGTTCGGGCTGCCGAGTGCAGTAGCCAGCGCCGCATCCATGTTGTTGCTCTGCATCGACTCGTTCTCGAAGTAGATGCGCGCCGATCCGTGCGGCGTATTGCCGCCCGACTTGAGGATGAAGTTGAGCCCCACGCCGCCCGTCGCGCTCGACATATCCGAGCCGCCGGTGGTGACGTTCATTTCCTGGAACATGTCGAAGTCGTAGTAGGTCGGCGTCGAACCCACAGCCGCCATGTCGGTCACCGGGATGCCGTCCATGTTCCACGTGTTGTCGGCGCCCGACGCGCCCTTCGCCTGATAGCCAGACTGCTGCCCGGATTCCGACCCGCCGACGTTGACGCGGTCGATGATGATGCCGGGCACGGTCTGCATGACGACCCACGGGTCGCGCGCCGACGGGATGTTCTGCAACTCCTCGAGCGTGACGTTGGTGGCCGTGCCGGTCTTCTTGGCGTCGATGACGGGCGTCTCGGCCGTCACGTCAACCTGCTGCTTGACGCCGCCAACCGCGAGCGCGGCCTTCAGCTGCACGTTACCGCCAGCGACGACCGGAACTGTCTTGTTCAGGTACTCGGCGAAACCCGCCAGGGTGGCCTTGATCTGATAGGTCCCCGGGGGCAGGTTCAGAAACCGAGCCGCGCCGTCCGGACCGGTGATGCTGGAGCCATTCTGCGGCCCCGCCACTTCGACCAGCACGCCGGGCAGCACTGCCCCCGTACCGTCGACGGCCGTGACCTCGATACGGCCCGTTGCGACCTGGGCCGCCGCTGGGACGGCAATGGCTAACGCCAACGCCGCGACCAGCCAAAATTTGTTGAGCCTCATACTGGCTATCCTCCTCAATGAGTCAACGACACGAAACTGCCGGGTGAGCCGTGTCCGACAGGCAAAGCTCACCCCCCTGAGAATGTGGAACAGAACGAATGATAGGCAAAGATCGTGTCAACTGCAAGAACGTAAATTTCGGGCCAAATTTCGACAAATCCTCCCGGTTCGTGCTACGCAATCTCCAGAAGCATGGACTCGAAATCCAAATCCATGGATCGGCCCGGGCGTGAACGCCCCATGCTACACTCGCCTGTGCTGATGCGAAGGCGTGTCTTCATCCTCATCCTGGGTGCGGTTGCCACGGTTGGTGCGGCGTGGTTCGGCTGGACCTACGCCCAACGGACCACGGCGCTGGGTGGACCGATTATCCTGATTTCGGTCGACACGCTTCGCGCTGACCACCTGCCGATCTACGGCTACAAGGACGTCGAAACCCCCGCTATCGACGCGCTGGCGGCCGATGGCCTCGTCTTCGACCAGGCCTGGGCGCATTCGCCCCAAACGATGCCCTCGCATTCGTCCATTCTGACCGGCCTGCTGCCGTTCGAGCACGGCGTCCGCGACAACATGGGCTTTCTGCTCAAACCCGGCACGCCAACCCTCGCCAGCCGGCTCCACGACCGCGGATTCGCGTCGGGTGGATTCGTCAGCGCCTACGTCCTTCGCAAAGAAGTCGGCATCGGCCGGGGCTTCGACGCCTACGACGACAAACTGCCGCCGGCCTCCCCGGAAGTCCAGATCGGGGACGTGCAGCGCGACGGTGCCGACACGGTCAGCGCGGCGCTGGCGTGGCTCGCGGGGCAATCGTCGTCTCGGCTGTTTCTCTTCCTTCATCTCTACGAACCGCACACCCCCTACTCGCCCCCCGATCGTTTCAAGCGATTCAAACCGTACGACGGAGAGATCGCGTACTCCGACGAATTAATCGGACGCGTGGTGACGGCGCTCAAGCAACGCCGCCTCTACGACAATGCCCTGATCATCTTTTTATCGGACCACGGCGAGGGCCTCGGCGATCACGGCGAGGTGGAGCACGGGCTGTTCCTGTACCGCGAAACCATCCGCGTGCCGCTCGTCATCAAGTTGCCGGGAAGCCGCCGGGCCGGCACCCGCGTCGCCACTCCCGTGCAGCACATCGACCTGGTGCCCACCGTGCTCGATCTGGTGCGAGCGCCGCGGGATCCAAAAGCGCAGGGCCGGTCGCTCACGCCGCTCTTCGACGGCGGGACGATTCCCGAGCACGGCCTCTACGCAGAGGCCATGTACCCGCGCTACCACTTCGGGTGGAGCGAACTCTACGCGCTCACCGACGCGCGCTACCGATTCATCCGTGCGCCCCGCGACGAACTCTACGATATCGTCCAGGATCCGACCGAGCGCCGGAACATCGCGGCCGATCGCGACTCGACGCGGGCGGCGATGCGCCAGGGGCTGGAACGGGTGATGGCTGGAGCCACGATCGAAGCACCGGCGCAAGTGACGGCGGAGGATCGTGATCGACTGAAGGCGCTCGGGTACATCGGGGCGGCGACGCCCACCAACGCGAAGGCCGGCGCCGACTCGCTGCCCGATCCCAAAGACAAGATTCAGGTGCTCGAGCAGTACCGCGATGCGCTGCAGTTGGTGCGCGGCGGTCGCCAGCGTGAGGCCATTGTCGCCTTCCAGGCGATCGTCGCCGAGAACCCGATGATGGCGGACGTCTGGAACGAAATAGCCGGCCTCCTGGTGCACCAGGGCCGACTCGAAGAAGCGGTGGCGGCGTACAAGAAACAGGTGGACGCCTCCCCGCACGATCCGGCGGCATTGGTGAGCGTGGCGCAGGCACTGATTGAACTCGGCAAGCTCGACGAAGCCAAGCAACAAGGCGAACTGGCGTTGCGGATGCTGCCCGACGCCGACAAACGGTGGCGCGCCAGCGCGCACAAAATGTTGATGCGGGTCGCTCTGGCGAAGAACCAGCTCGACGAAGCCCGCGCCGCGGCGCAGAAGGGCCAGGCTGAGGACCCGTCGTTTCCGCTGCCCGATTATCTCGAGGGGCTAATCCGGCACAACGCCGGTCAATTCGACGAGGCGCTTCCCTATTTTGAGAAGGCGGTGCGCGCGGTTGAGGGCCGGCCGTTCCAGGTGCCCGACCTTCGCTATTACCTCGGCGATACGCTGGGGCGACTCGAGCGCTACGACGAGGCCGAAAAGCAGCTGCGCGAAGAAGTCCGGCAGTTTCCGATGGATCTGCGTGCGCGCGCCGGCGTCGCCATGTTGTGTCGAGCCCAGGGGCGCACGGCCGATTCCGACAAGGCTGTCGCAGGCATTTTGGCGATCGCGCCGACGCCGCAAGGATTTGCGTTGGCCGAAAAGCTCTGGACGATGTTCGGCGAACCCCGCCGTGCGGCCGATGTCCGATCGCAAGCCAAAGCCGCCGGGCGCTGACGATGGGCAAGCCGAAACGCGTCAAGCCGGCAGCCCATCCGCGCGCCTCCGCAACTTCGCCGACCGCCAGTCGGGGTCCACTCCCCTTTCGAATGCTTGGCGTGGTCTGGGCCGCACTGGTGGCGCTGGCCTGCGTCGCCGCGTGGTGGTACTGGCCGCACGAGGCACGCCTGGATTTGACGCGCACCGCCGACCAGAACGTGCTCGTCATCACGATCGACACGATGCGGGCCGACGCGCTGGGCGCCGCAGGGGGCGCGGCCGCCACGCCGAATCTCGACCGATTGGCGGGAGACGGCATCCGGTACGACTTCGCCCACGCGCACGCCCCGCTTACGCTCCCGTCGCATGCGAGCATCCTGACCGGGCTCTACCCGTTCCAGCACGGGGTCCGTGAGAACAGCGGATTCCGTCTGGCGTCGACCGTGCCCACGCTGGCCACGATGCTCAAGGCCAGGGGGTACGCCACCGGCGGGGTGATTGGCGCGTTTCCGCTCGACGCGCAATTCGGCCTCGGCTCGGGATTCGACACCTACGACGACCGGTTGAACGAGGTGCGGGGCCCCGTGGATTTCGCCTTCAGCGAGCGTCGCGCGGATGCGGTCGTGTCGGTGGCCACCAAGTGGCTGCAGGCGCAGCGCGGCAAATGGTTTCTGTGGGTTCACGTCTACGACCCCCACGCGCCGTACCGGCCGCCGGAGCCGTATCGATCGCGTTACGCGTCGAATCCCTACGCAGGCGAAGTGGCGTTTACCGATGCCGCGCTGGGTCCGCTGCTCGATCTGGCGCGGGCGGCCTCGGATCGGACGACGCTGGTTGTGGTCACCGCCGATCACGGCGAGGCCCTGGGCGATCACGGCGAGAGCACGCACGGCGTCTTCGCGTACGAAGCGACGCTCAAGGTGCCGTTGCTGGTCGCGCAGTATCGGAACGGGCGGCCGACCACTGGCGATCCGCCGAGTCGGCCCCGCGTGTCGCCTTGGGCCGTACAGCACGTGGACATCGTGCCGACCATCCTCGATCTGGTCGAAGCGGGAGTGCCTGACAAGCTGCCAGGGCGATCGCTTGCCACGTTGACGCGCGCCGACGCGGCGCGGCGCGCCTCGTATTTCGAGGCGCTGACGTCGTACCTCAATCGGGGCTGGGCCCCGCTCTACGGCGTGATCGTGAATCGCGAGAAGTTCATTTCGCTGCCTATCGCGGAAGTGTACGACTTGACGACCGACGGCGCCGAGCGAATCAATCGGGCGGAGTCCGGGGCGACCGAGCGACGCGCACTCGAGGCCCGGCTCAAGGATTTCGGCCCCACCGAGCCGGCGGCGAAACGCGCCGAAACGGCCGACACCGCCGAACGGTTGCGTGCGCTCGGCTACACGGCAGGTGCCGCACCGCGGCGCGAGCGTTACACCGAGAACGACGATCCGAAGCGCCTGATCGATCTCGACAGCGACATGCAGCGCGGCATTGGCGCCTTCCAGGAAGGCCGAATCCAGGAAGCGGAACAGATCTACGCCCGCATCGTTGCCCGGCGGCCCGACATGGGCATCGCGTCGTTGCATCTGGCGTTTCTCCAATCCGAACTCGGCAACGTGCAGGGAGCCATCGCGACGCTGCGCGCGGCACGCGAGAAGGCCGGCGCGAGCGCCGAGATCGACTCGCGGCTCGGGATGTATTTGTCGGAATCGGGTGCGACTGCCGAGGCCCTTCCAGTGCTCCAGCACGCCGTCGAGCTCCCCGACGCGGGAGTCGACACCTGGAACGCGCTCGGGATTGCCTGCGCCCGCGCGGGGCGGACAGCCGATGCGCTCGAGGCGTTTCGCCGGGTGCTCGCACTGAACGCGCGCAACGCGATGGCGTGGCAGAACATCGGGTCGGTGCACGTGGCCGCGGGAGATCTGGAGGCGGCGCGCGAGGCGTTGACGCAGGCGATTGCCGTTGATCCGGCGTGGGCGGCGTCGTACACAGGTCTCGGCGTCGTCGAAATGCGGCTGGGGAAACGCCCGCTCGCGCTGGCGGCGTGGAAGCGCGCGGTGGAGTTGAACCCGTCGGATTTCGACGCGGTGTTCAACCTGGCCACCGAATTGATGGCCGACGGCAACATGGCCGATGCGCGGCCGCACCTGGAGCGCTTCGTCGGGGCCGCCCCGCCGGCGAGGTACGGCAAGGATATCGAACGACTGCGCGGGCTGCTGGCCCGACTGCCGCGGTAGCGGCCGATCCGGTATAAGATTCTCGCAGAGCCTGCCATCCTGCCCTGCCGAGGTGCCGATCATGCGTGGCACGTGTGCCGCCGTTTTTCTTGTCGCTTCCTCGTTGTCGCTCGTGGCGCAGGCCCCGGCCTCAGCGCCCCAGACGGCAGTGCCATCGGTCTTCCGATCGGGCATCGATCTGGTGCGCCTCGACGTGCGCGTCAGCGACGCGTCCGGGCACCCGGTCAAAGACCTGACGTCTGCCGATGTCGAGGTGATGGAGGGCGGGCAACAGCGGCCCATCCTCCTGTTCCAGCACATCGAGCAGCCCGAAGGGCCCTACGCGGACGTCGCCCGGCGCACCGTCACCGCCGAGGTCTCGACCAATCAGGGTGCGCCCCGCGGTCACGTGTACGTGCTGGTATTCGATCAACTGCACATCACCCCGGGCAACGAGCAACGTGCCCGCAAAGCCGCCGAGCGGTTTCTCCGCACGCGCATTCGGCCGGGCGACCGCATCTCCCTGTACGCGCTGCCCGGCCCAGGGCCCCAGATCGAGTTCACATCCGATGCGGTTCGCGCCGCCGCCCAACTGGTCGCGGTTCGGGGCAGCCGCGGCGATGCCGAGATGGGCGCCACCGGTTCGGTTCGCGTGAGCGACGCCTACCAAATCGTCCGCGGCAACCCGGAAGTGCTGCAGCGGTACGTCGACCGTTCGGTGGACAGTCCCGGCACGGTTGACGCTCCGGCGACAGCCACGAAGCAGTCGCCACGCGCGGCACCGCTCACCACAGACGACATCAAGGATCTCCGGAACAGCCTGATGGAGGATGCCAGGGCCGTGGTTGGGCACGCCGACGCGGATGCCAGGCGTTTTTTGCGCGAACTGGCGACGGTGGTGCGCACGCTCCGGGACGTTGACGGACGAAAGTCGGTCATCATTTTTTCTGAGGGCTTCGAGATCGACAACGTGCGGCGAGAGGTGGAAGAAGCCGCGGCGGCCGCCGCCCAGTCCTACAGCGTCATCCATGCGCTCGACCTCAACGCTCGGCTCACACAGGCCAGGCAGGAAGTGCCGGATGATTCGTCGGCCGGAGCCGCCGTGCTGAGTCGGCTCGAATCGCTCGGCAGTCTTGCGTCGGAAACCGACGGCACGTTGTTCAATGACGCCGGCTCGGATGTGGACCGTGTGCTCGACCGGATCTCCGAGGCGTCGCAGGACTACTACCTGGTGGGCTTTGCGCCAAGCGAGGCGGGGATGCGCAACCGCGACGACTACCGCCGGGTGTCGGTGCGGGTCACCCGTCCCGGAGTGCGCGTCCAGACGCGCTCCGGCTATTCGGTCGGGCAAAGCGTGCCAGCAGGCGAGCGCCGGCGCGCCATCGACGCGGCGCTGCGGGCGCCGTTTTCGCAGCAGGGCCTGCGCGTTGAGTACACGACCTACGTGTTGCGCGGATCGGCGGATCGGCAACGCGTCATCCTGAGCCTCAACGCCGATCTGCCGGTGGCCACCCAAGACAGTAAGACGGCCGACGTGGTGTTTGCGGCGCGCGACGTGCGGACCGGGCGCGTCGCCGAGAGCGGCACCGACACGATGAGGCTGCCCGAAGCGGCCCGGCCTGGCGCCGCAACTGGCACGGGAACGTTCCGCATCCAGTTCGAACTGCCGCCCGGGGTCTACGTGATGCGCGCGGTGGTGCGCGAACCTGGCGGCCTGATCGGCAGCGCCGACCGCCGCTTTACCGTACGCGCGCTGACCGGCCCCAGCGTCACCGCGGCCGACCTCATCTTATCATCCGCCGATACCGCTGGCCTCGGCGTCCGGACCATCGTCGCCAGCGGCAGCGTGATCACGGGCGTCACCGAAGTGTACGGCCGTACGCCGGCACAACTGGCATCGCTGGTGATCGACGCCGAGTTGGTGCCGGTTGGTCAGGCGGCCGCCCTCACCCGAGGACGCGCCAGCCTCGACGAGGTAAAGACGACGCCATCCGGGTCGAGCCGCGGCGCGCGCGTGGACATCCCGCTCCAGGACGTCACGCCTGGCGACTACATCGTCCGCGCCACCGTGAAGAACGGCCGCGAGACGGTGGCCGAACTGCTTCGCGACGTCACCATTGCCAGCGGGCAGGTGGTGCTCCAGCCGGCCGCCACCGCTGCGCCCGCGACGACCAAGCCTGTGACGGCGGAGGGCTTCGATCCGCGCGCAGTGCTCGAGGGGGATCTGGGCCGCCGGTTCGTGTCCCGTCTGCGCGAGCGAACGCGCGGGGGGCCGATGGCGCAGGCCGCCGAACTGGCCTTCCAGCTCAAGTGGGAGAGCATCGAGGCCGCGCTGCCGCCGGCGGCGAGCGGTTGGGTCGAGGGGCAGGCCCTCAAGGCGCTGGGCCGATTCGCGGCTCGCGATTACGTGACTGCCTCGGCGCTGTGGAAGGAGTGCGTCGATCGCGAACCCGGCGATGCCTTGGGAGCGTTCTTGTTGGGCTGGGCGTATGCCGCCACGGGTGACGACCGTGCCGCGATCGGCGCGTGGCGGGCGGCGGTAGCGGCCGACCAGACGTTGGTGTCTGCCTACCTGTCGTTGATCGACGCGTATCTTCGGCTGAACGAACTCGATCTGGCTCGGCAGGTGGCCCAGGCTGGAGCGAAGGCCCTGCCGAAGTCAGCGGAGTTGCGCGATCGCCTCGACCGCTTGGAGAAGCGATAACCTTACAGATCGGCGGACAGCAAGAAAGGATGTGCACGTGATCCTCGCAATCGTGATGGCACTCGTCATTGGTGAAGCTCAGGCCCCGGCGCAGACCGTCGACGCCACGAAGGTCGTCGTCTCGGCGCCCGCGACCATTGTCGAAATCGACGCCGGCAAGATGAAGGGCGACATCATCCGCCTGGCGTGGTCTACAGACAAGACCCAGATCTACCTGCAGACCGCGGAACAGGACGGCAGCGGCGACGTGCGCCTGCGTCACTTTCTCCTCGAGCTGAAAGGCCAGCAGCCCAAAGGAACCGGCGAGATGCCGGCGTGGGCCGATGCGTACTGGCTCTGGAAGTCGGCACAAGGTGCGCCAGGGTTGGCGTCGCTCAAGATCGCGGTCGAGCAACAGCAGAAGCGCCTGACGGCCACGGCAACGCCGACCGGCGGCGATCTGGCGCGCGGCGGACTCGATTCGGGCGGCGGAGGCCGGGGCAGCAGCAGTTCGGGCGGCGGGTCAAGCGACGCGGTCGGGGCGGCGCAGCAGTCGCAGATGGTCCGGACCATCACACTGAAATTGAAGGGTGAAGTCGTCGGAGAGTTCGTCAACGCGCCAGCCCTTCCTGGCACCACGCTCGGCTGGGGCCCTGCCGGGTCCGGGCTGATCGCGTTCAAGACCGCCGACGGGCGCCTCACGATCATGGACGAGCAGAGCCGCAAGATGGAAATCTCTGGAACCAAGGACGTGTCGCTGCCGGCGTGGACGATGGACGGCAAGCGGATCGCGTGGCTGGAAAAGTCCGGCCGGAACAAATTCACGCTCCGCGTCGTCGACGTGACGATCCCGGCATCATGAGGTCGAGGCACCGTTTTCCACTCTCCGCCTGCGCGATGGCGCTGCTGGCCGCGCTCTGCCAGGGCACCGCCCGGCAGACGGTGTCGGCCCAGTCGCCGCCGGCAGGGACGCCGTCGCCAGCGGCGCAGGTCGCCGCGCCGCCGCAGTCCTTGTCGTTCCAGGCGCAGACGACCACGATCGAAGTGGACGTGATCGTCAGGGACAAGGGCGGCAAGTTCGTGACCGGCCTGCAGCCCGGCGATTTCGATGTTGCCGAAGACGGCGCCGCGCAGACGATCCACTCGATGTTCATCGTGTCGGGAAAGACCGTGTCGCCCGACTTGATGAGGCCGGGTGCGCCTGGCGTCGGGCCGACTCCCGGCGCCGCCGGCGGCGCGCAGCCGCAGCCGCTCCCGCAGCCGACGGCTCCCCCGCGCGTGTTTGTGTTGTTCTTCGACCAGGACCACATGGACGCCAATGGCTTCAAACGGCTGAAGGACGCCGCCGAGAAGTTTCTCACCACCGAATTTCAGCCTGGTGATGTCGGCGGGGTGCTCCTCGGCGCGACGATGATCGGCAACAAGCTGTCTACCGATCGCGAGGTGCTCCTCCAAGCCGTCAGGGGTGCGAGGTACACGGCGTCTCAGAGCGCCCGCAAGCTGGACGAAATGGACTGGCCGCGCATTTCCGAACCCGAAGCGATCCGCATCGCGCTCTCCAACGACAGCGAGGTGCTGGCGCAGGTTGTGCGCCGCGCCGAACGAGACGGCGCGCAGTCTGGCGGAGGCGGCGGCCGGGTAGCCGCCGCCGGTCCTGATCTCGAGCCGCTGGTGCGGCAGAAGGCACAGCAGGTCCTGTCGACGTTGCAACCTCCGGCCGCGCAGACGATGAGGACGCTTGCCGCGCTGGTCAACGGCCTTGCCCGCATCCCGGGGCGCAAGACGGTCATCTTTCTCTCGGACGGCTTCTACGTGGAAGAGTCCTGGGGCCAACTGCGTGGCGTCGTCGCGCTCGCCTCGCGGAGCAACGTCCGGGTCTACGCCGTCGATTCGCAAGGCCTGCAGCGGCGATCGACGGCCACCGATCCGTCGCAGATGAATCCGTTGGACACCGGCGCGGCCATCCCGACCGAGATGTACAACACTGTTGAACAGGGTCCCAACACGCTGGCGTTCGATACGGGCGGATACGTGATTCGCTCCTCGAACGACTTCACCGGGGCGCTCAAAGAGATCGCCGCCGACACGAGCACGTATTACATCCTGGGCTACTCGCCAATCAACTCGAAGTTCGACGGCAAGTTCCGATCGATTACGGTGAAGGTGAAGCGGCCGGGTGTGACGGTGAGGGCGAGAAAAGGGTACATGGCCACCGCCCCGGCGAGTGCGCCACCGCGCGAGGTGCGTCCGGTCTCGGCGGAGCCCGCCGCCGACCCGAGCACGCCGACAGCCAGCGCGCCGGGCGCGGTGCCGGCCGCCGATCCATCGGCCGCCGGAGAGCCTGCGCCATCGCTCACACTGCCACGCGACGCGATTACGCTCCGGCCCGACGAGGCGTCGCGCGTCCGGACGCTGGCCACCAAGGCCACCGACGCCGACCGGTCGAAGGGCCTCGCCTCGCAGGGCTGGGACCGGTATACCAAGGGCGATCTGGAAGGCGCCGAACCACTGCTCGAGAAGGCGGCTGGCCAGACCGGCGTTGCTCCGTGGGTGTTGTATGCGCTTGGGTTCGCGCAGGCGGGATTGAAGAAACCGCAGGCGGCCGTGCAGTCGTGGGAGCGCGTCCGCGCCGCGGCGCCCCAGTTCGCGCCGGTCTATCTCGACCTGGCCGACGTCTACGTCCAGCAAAACGATCCGGATCGGGCGATCGAGACGCTTCGCGCAGCCGAGCAGCGCTGGCCGAAGGAGGCCGACGTGCTCAATGCGCTCGGCACGGTGCAGGTGGCGCGCGGTGCACACGTGGACGCGATCGCGACATTCCAGAAAGCCATCGCCGCCAGACCCGACGACGGGTTGGCCCACTTCAATCTCGCGCGAACGTGCGAACTGCGGTACTACGCGCTTCGGCGCTTCTCGCGGCCCAACGCGCGCTGGATCGACAATCCGGAACTGCTCACCCAGGCACGCGAGCACTACGAGGCGTACGTCAAACTGGGCGGCCCGTACCTCGCCGAGGCACAAGCCGCCCTCAAACGGATGTGGTCGCGCTGACCCGTCGACCGTTCTGGCGATCTACTTCAGCTGTTCGAGCGCCTTCCTGGCCGCCGCCGCCTCCGGCGCGTTGGGCGACAACTGCAGGAACTTCGCGAAGTCGTCTTTTGTGCCGGCCGTGTCGCCCTTCTGCAGGCGAATCAGCCCGCGGTAGTAGTAGCCGTCGCCCTTGTCGGGGAACACCTTGACGGCCTTATCGAAGTACACCAGCGCTTCGTCGGCCTTGTTCTGGTTCATCAGGCTGATGCCGATGTTCACGAAGATCGCGGGATCCTTGACGGCCGTGTCGTCGACCGTCGCGAGCACCTGGCGTCCCTCATCCATCCGGCCCTGTTCCATCAGAATGTTGCCGAGACGCAGCTTGTTCTCGAGGTCGGACGGATCCTTGTCGATGGCGATCTTCAAGTGCTTGATCGACTCGTCGAAGTTCTTTTCGAGGTAGAACACGCGGGCGAGGTACGACTCGATGCGGTAGGCGTTCGGATACCGGGTGAGGATGTCCTGATAGACGCCGCGCGCCTCGACGTACTTCTGCTGCCCGACCAGATCGCCGGCCTTGACGACGCCGACGCGGATCACTTCGTTGATATCCTGCTTCAGCTTGACCTCGACGGGAGGAATGCGGCTGAGTTCGTTGATCTGCAGAGTGATGTGCCGCGGTTCGTAGGTCGCCAGTTCGAAATCGACCTGCCATTCCCCGCCGTGGATGCCGCCCAGGCCCCACTCGCCGCTCTTGTCGGAAGTGACGGTGGTGCCGCCGGCGCCCGGTTGGTTGAGCTTGATGGTGACGCCCGCGAGGGGCTTGCCCTGTTCGTCGGTCACCTTGCCGGCGACGCGACCCATCCCGCGCCACGACTGGGCCGAGGCCGCCGAGGCGGTGATGCAGAGCAACACGACAAGGAGAGAAAAGTGCTTCAGCACACGCATATGAAATCGCCTTTCAGAGGGCCGTCTTCGCGGGCAGCGGCGGCGTGCCAAGACGGCGAGAACGAGTCGCAACGCCCATTCGATGGGCCACCGCTCCTAAAGTGTAGCCGATACGCGGGCGCTTGGGGGCAGGAGTGACGACCCGTCAGCCCAATGCCATCCCCCCAATGCCAGCCCGGTGCCAGCCCGTCTGCGGTATCCCCAATCCCGACCCTATCGGTACAAGAGGTACTTCGCGCGGAGAATCCGCCACTGCGCCTCGGCACGCGCCCACGTATTCGCGACGTCGGCAGGTGCATCGCCCGCCCTCAAGCGCTTGACCGCGTCGGCACCAAACAATCGCCCCACGCCATCCACGTTGAACTGCCCTGGATACAGGCGCAGCAGCGCCGCCGCCACCTCGAGGCCCACACGCACGGGTCGCAGACGGCTCCGATCGGTGACGGTGATGAACACGCCCTGGCAGCGCTCGTCGGCGAACTTGCTCGACGCGGGCGTAAACGCGACCGGATAGAACCGCACGCCCGGCAGACCGCGCCGGTTCAACTCTGCGGCCAGGCGCACCCCGTCGATCCACGGCGCCCCCACCTGCTCGAACGGCGTATCGGTGCCCCGCCCCACCGACAGGTTCGACGCCTCAATCGCACCAATCCCCGGATAGAGACTCGCGGCGATCATGTTCCGCATGTTGGGCGACGGATTCACCCACAGCAGTCCCGTGTCGTCGAACCAGTCGTCGCGGCTCCAATGCGTCATCGACACGACGGTCAGGGCCGCGCCGATCTTCTTTTCGGCATTGAACAGCGTCGCTAATTCGCCGAGCGTCATCCCATGACGGATCGGCATCGGGAAGTACGCGGTGAAGCCCAACTCGGCCTGGTCGAGCGACGGGCCTTCGATCGACACACCGGCGATCGGGTTGGGCCGGTCGAGCACGACCACCGCGATCTTGCGTTTGGCGGCCTCCTCCATCACGTACGCGACCGTCGTCGCGTAGGTGTAGAAGCGGGCACCGATGTCCTGCAGGTCGATGACGATGGTGTCGAGGTCTTTGAGCATCTCGTCGGTCGGCCGGTTCGTCGCCCCGTAGAGCGAATAGATCGGCAAGCCCGTCTTCTCGTCGGTCGAGGAGGAGACCTTTTCGTCGAGCACGCCGCGGATGCCGTGCTCCGGGCTGAACAGAGCCGCCAGTTGGACGCCCTTTGCCGAGGCGAGCACATCGATCGTCGCTTCGCCTGTCTGCGTGCGGCCGGTGTGATTGGTGACCAACCCGACGCGCTTGCCCTGGAGCAGCTTGAATCCGTCGGCGCGGAGCAGGTCGATCCCGTTGCGCGTGCGTCCGTCGGCCTCGTCTACGCGACGCGGCGCAGTGCCTGCCGGACCGAAATCGGTGCCGGTCCAGCGCTGCTGCCTGAGCACGGCCGCATCGGGCGTCTGCCGAAGGGCCGATGCCACAATGGTCGCCACCCGCGCCCGAAGAGGCGTCGCATCGCCCTGTCCGTCGGGATGTACACGGTTCGACAAAAGCACCACGTAGGTCTTCGTCAGCGGATCGATCCACAGCGACGTGCCGGTGAACCCGGTATGGCCGAACGATCCGACCGGGAGCAGTTCGCCGCGGTTCGACGAATAGCTCGTGTCGATGTCCCAGCCGAGGCCACGCACACTGGACGCGCCGGCTGGTGATGCCGCAGACGTCATTTTCGCGACGGTGAGCGGCGAGAGAATGCGAACCGAGCCGAGCGACCCGCCATCAATCAGCATCCGGCAGAAACGCGACATGTCGGCGGCGGTGCTGAACAGGCCTGCGTGGCCGGCAATTCCGCCCATCCTGCGCGCGGTGGGGTCGTGCACGACGCCTCGCAGCATCACCTGACCCGGCCCGCTGCACGGCCATCCAAACGGCACGCACATCTCGGTGGGCGCGATGCGGATCCGGAGCGATTCGGGAGGAGTGAACATCGAGTCGGTCATCCCCAGCGGCCCGAAGAGGCGGTCTCGCACGAACAGATCGAATCGCTGACCGCTGACGCGGGCCACCACCTCTGCGAGCACGAAGAAGTTGATGTCGCTGTAGACGAACCGTTCGCCCGGCGAGGTGGCGGGCACTTCGTCGCAGGCGCGCGAGATGGCCGCGTCGTAACTGGTCCACGAATCGTCGCTCAGATCGAGGTCCGGTCGAAGTCCCGAGTAGTGCGTGAGCAAGTGGCGAATCGTGATCGCGTCCTTGCCGTGGCGACCGAAGTCGGGGATGAATGTGGCGACGCGATCGTTGAGGCGGATGCGGCCGTCTTCGACCAGCATCATCACGGCCGTCGTCGTCGCCACCACCTTGGTGACCGACGCCATATCGAACACCGTGTCCAGCGTCATCGACTCGGATTGCGGCACGATCGCCCGCCTGCCGTACGCTTTCCGATAGACGATGTCGGGCCCGTGCCCGACCAGGAGCACGGCGCCTGGCATCTGCTTGTCGGCGATGGCACGCTCGATGACCGCGTCCACCATCGAGAGGCGCGCCAGGTCGAATGCGGCCGACGCGGACGGGGCCAGGGGGCGGGCTGAGGTTCCAGGTTTCGGTGCGGCGCCCGCCGTGGATGGAGCCGGAGACTGTGCGGCCACACTCCCGATCGCGACGATCATCAACGCCAGCGTCCATCCCCATTTGCGCACGTCAGACCTCCCGCATGGCTCTGGCGAAGAGTCCTGGAGTCGTATCCGCCGTCCGTAAGCTAGCACAGACCCGCCGGCGATTCGAGCGGCGCTGGCGGGGCTGGCGCCGGCCGCTGCGGTCGGCTGCCTGTGGTACGCTTCTGCAGGTGTCAACCATGTGCAGCACGGATCCCGGCTCGGCGCGAGAAGGCCGCGCAGCGCGCGCCGGTTGGGTCGCCGGATGTGTGGCGGCCGGACTGCTGATGGCGTCGCCCGCGCCTGCCCCTGCGCAGGGCCGGTTCGATGTTCGCGGCCTCACCGCGGTGTCGGGCATCACAGTGGGTCATCACACACTTGCGGAGCGCCCGACTGGCTGCACCGTCGTGCTGGCCGGCGCAGGCGCAGTCGGCGGTGTGGATGTTCGCGGGTCGGCGCCGGGAACGCGCGAAACCGACCTGCTCAGCCCGCTCAATCTGGTCGATCAGGTGCACGCGATCGTGCTGGCTGGCGGAAGCGCGTTTGGTCTGGATGCCGCATCGGGCGTGATGCGGTTTCTCGACGAGCGCAAGATTGGATTTCCAACGCCGTACGGCGTGGTGCCGATTGTGCCGGCGGCCATTTTGTACGATCTGGGCGTGGGCGATCCCCGCGTGCGGCCGACGGCCGATTGCGGCTACGCGGCCGCCAGAGCGGCCAGCGACGATCCGGTCGCACAAGGCAACGTCGGCGCGGGAGCGGGCGCGACGGTGGGCAAACTGCTGGGCCGCGATCGGGCGATGAAAGGCGGCCTCGGAAGCGCGTCGATCACGCTGCCCAACGGCCTGACCGTCGCGGCGCTGATCGCGGTGAACGCCTTCGGCGACGTCATCGATCCGGCGACGGGCAGGGTGCTGGCGGGCGTGCGCACCGCGGATGGCCTCGGGTTGGCTGACGCGCGCGTGCTGATTCGGTCCGGCTCCACGCAGCGCACGCCGATTGGCGAAAACACGACGATCGGCGTCGTCGCGACCAACGCGCGTCTCACCAAGGCGCAGGCGACGAAGGTGGCGCAGATGGCGCACGACGGTCTGGCGCGCGCCATCTCACCAGTCCATTCGATGAGCGACGGCGACACGCTGTTCGCGCTGGCGACCGGAACGCTCGCTCAGACCGCCGACGTCAACATCATCGGGGCGCTGGCCGCCGACGTCGTGGCGCAGGCCGTGATCAACGCCGTTCGGCAGGCAACAGGCCTCCCCGGGCTGCCCGCGGCGCGCGACTTGGCCGCTGCGCCCGGACGGTAGTGGTGAATCTTCATCTCGTCCTGCTCGTCTGCTACTCGACAATCCTGCTCTGCGTCGGCCTGTTCGTCAGCCGCCAGGTCCGCACGGCCAATTCGTTTTTCGTCGCCAATCGCGGGTTGGGCGCGGCGCTGCTGTTTTCGACGGTGCTCGCGGCCAACATTGGCGCCGGGTCGACGGTGGGCGCCACCGGGCTCGCCTATCGCGACGGCCTGAGCGCGTGGTGGTGGAACGGCTCGGCGGGCATCGGCTCGCTGCTGCTGGCCTTCTGGATTGGGCCGCGGGTGTGGCGGCAGGCCTCACAGCACGGATTCCTGACGGCGGGCGATCTGGTCGAGCACCATTTTGGCGGCACGGTGCGCGGCGCGGTGTCGGGCATGCTGTGGTTCGCCACCTTGTCGATTCTGGCCGGGCAGTTGATCGGCATCGCCTGGATTCTCAACGTCGTCGCGGGCACGCCCAAGTGGGCCGGGTGCCTGATCGGTGGCGGGCTGCTCACCACCTACTTTGCGGCCGGCGGACTGCTTGGAGCGGCGTGGGTGAACGTCGTGCAGCTGATCGTGAAGCTCACCGGATTCGCCATCGCGGTGCCGTTCGTCGTTTCGAATGCCGGCGGCGTGAGCGCAATTCTGGCCGCCGCCCCCGGGGTGTCGGCTGACGCCGGATACGGATCGTTCTGGCACGGGACGACGTCGATCGGGTTGGTGGTGCTGATGGTGCCGGCCTTTGTCAGCTCGCCCGGCCTGCTGCAGAAGATCTACGGGGCCAGTTCGCAGCGTGCGGTGCGGATCGGCATCGGCGCCAACGCGGTCATGCTGATGCTGTTCGGATTCGTGCCGGCGCTGCTTGGCATGGCGGCTCGCCTGCATCATCCCGGATTGCCGCAAGAGCTCGCGCTGCCGACGCTGCTCGTCCGCGATCTGCCGGTCGGCGTGGGCGGCCTACTTCTGGCGGCGATTTTTTCGGCTGAGGTGAGCGCGGCGGATGCCGTGCTGTTCATGCTGTCGACATCGCTGTCGCAGGACCTGTATCGACGATTCGTGAATCCCGCGGCGCGAGACAGTCAGGTGCTCGGCGTGGCGCGCCTGGCGGCGGTGGTCGGCGGAGGGCTGGGCATTCTGGTCGCCGTCGTGACGCCGACCATCGTCGGGGCGCTCAGTTTCTTCTACGCGATGCTGGGCGCCACTGTGCTGGTGCCGGTGTTGGTCGCGACGCATGCACGGATCGACCGGCGCCGCGAAGTGCTTGCGTCGATTCTCGCGGGCGCGGCGGCAGTGGCGAGCGCGCAGGTGCTGGGAAGCGCGCGCCTCGGCGCCCTCTGGACGCCGGCCACGGTCGGCGTGCTGTCGGCCGGCGTCACGTATCTGCTGGGTGTGGCGGTGACGAAGACCGCGCGGCACTGAGTGGCGCGGGGCAATTGGATCTGCGCGGCAACGCGAAGACACGCGGGTTTGTCGAGGGACGCGTGGAGGCCAACTCTCGGATCCACGAGGGCCCGTCGAGATGATCGTGGAGGCCGAAGCCTCACACACGGCGGGACTGAAGTCCCGCCCTCCACCCGAGCGAGATGGATACCGAAGCCGTCCCCTGGAGGCCGGGGCTTCAGACCCGGCGCCACGAATTGACT
>JBAXOX010000077.1:0-20178 GCA_037133015.1 Acidobacteriota bacterium | reverse complement strand
GGGGGGGCGGGCCGATGACCAGATTGGCCGCGCCGTAGGCGCGCAGGCTGTCGATCTTTTCCTGCGCCTGCGCCAAAACCTCGGAGGTCTTCGCCGGATCGTGAAACGGGCCCGAGAAGTAATGCGCCGACACGGCCAGCCCCGCTCCGCGCACCAGCGCACGGACCGCGTCCGGCGTGAGGCCGGCGGCTTCGAGTTCTCCCGGCCTTGGCGTGAATTCGATGCCGTCGGCCCCAGCCTGCTTCAGGTCCTGTAGTGCGTCTGCGATCGCGAGCCCGCGCGGTTTATAGTCGCGCCAGAGCAACCAACCGGCCGCCCAGCGGATGCGCGGCGAAGCAACCGGGCCGGCCGCCGCCTGGGGGGCGGCCGCTCGCCACGCCAGCGCCCCGGCGCCGAGCATCTGCAACAGCACGCGCCGCGACATCGTGATCGAGTTCATGGTCCAGTCCTGCTCTGCCGACCTTCCGGAGGCCGGCAGTCCCGCCGCCGCGGCTACACGCGCAGACCGAGCGACACGTGCTTGGTCTCGAGGAACGCGTCGAGACCTTCGAGGCCCAACTCGCGTCCCCACCCGCTCTGCTTGACGCCGCCGAACGGGCACTGGCTGGTCGACGGCACGCCGTCGTTGAGGCCGATGGTGCCCGCCTCGAGGGCCTCCATCAAGCGGAACGCGCGGTCCAGGTTGCTCGTGAAGGCGTACGCGCTGAGGCCGTAGATCGACGCGTTGGCCTGCTCGATGGCGTCCTCCTCCCGATCGAACGCGCACACCGGCGCGACGGGCGCAAACGTTTCTTCCTGCATGCACGCGCTGTGCGGCGGGACGTCGGCCAGTACCGTCGGTTCGACGAAATAGCCGCGGCGGCCGGCGACGCGTTTGCCGCCGCACATCAGGCGGGCGCCGGCCTTGACGGCGTCCTCCACGTGTTCGAGGGCCTTGGCGACGCCGGCTTCGTCAAAGAGGGGACCGATATCGACGCCCGGCTCAAGGCCGTCGCCGACCTTGAGGGCTTTCGTCCGCGCGACAAACGCCGCCAGGAAGCGCTCGTAGATCGTCCGCTCCACCAGCACGCGGTTGGCTGCGATGCACGACTGGCCGGTGTTGCGGAACTTGGCCGCCAGCGCGCCTTCCACCGCGGCGTCGAGGTCCGCGTCGGCGAACACCAGGACGGGCGCGTGGCCGCCGAGTTCGAGCGACAGCGGTTTGACGGTCGCGGCGGCGCCGCGGATCAGGATGCGGCCGACCTCGGTCGATCCGGTGAACGTGATCTTCCGGCAGCGCGGGTTCGCCAGCAGTTCGTCGCCGAACGCCGCCGACGGCCCCACGACCACCTGGAACACGCCCGGCGGCACACCCGCGGCGTGGACGCACTCGGCCAGCAGCACGGCGCATACGGGCGTCTGCGATGCCGGCTTCAGGACAACCGTGCAGCCGGCCGCCATCGCCGGCGCCACCTTGCGCACGGCCAGCACGAGCGGGAAGTTCCACGGGCTGATGGCGCCGACCACACCCATCGGCGTCTTGACGACGAGGTGGCGCTTGCCGTCCACCTGGTTGGGCACGATGCGGCCATAGGCCCGCCGGGCCTCCTCCGCGAACCACCGCAGGTGGTCCACGCTCATCCCGACCTCGCCCTGGCTCTGGGCGAACGGCTTGCCGTTCTCAAGCGTGATGACTTTGGCGATCTCGTCGCGTCGCGACTCGAGCTGATCGGCGACCTTGTGGAGGTACGCGCCGCGCGCCTTGCCGGTCAGCCGGCGCCACTGGAGAAACGCGCGATGCGCGTCCTCGAGGGCCAACGCCAGACGCGGACGATCGATCGTGGCGATCGAGGCAAACGCATCAGCCGTCGCGGGATTGATGACGGCGATCGAGGTCTGGGAGGACACGAACTCGCCATTCAAGTACAGCGGGTACGTTTTCACTTTGGCACCTTTGCCCAGTCTTTCAGGAACATGTCGACGGCCAGATCGGTCAGGGGATGATCGTAAAGCTGCTGCAGCACGTCGATGCTCATCGTGCAGATGTCCGCGCCGGCCAGCGCGGCTTCGAGCACGTGCGTGGGATGGCGGACGGCCGCGACGATGATTTCCGTCTTGAACCCGTAGTTGGTGTAGATGGTCTTGATCTGCCGGACCAGCTCCATGCCGAAATGCCCGGCAGCGTCGAGGCGGCCGACGAAGGGGCTGATGTAGGTGGCGCCGCATTTGGCGGCCAGCATCGCCTGCAGCGGCGAAAACGTCACCGTGACGTTGGTCTTGATGCCCTCCTGGCTGAGCGCCTTGACGGCCTTGAGGCCTTCCTTGATGATTGGAACCTTGACGACGACGTTGGGGCCCATCTTCGCGAGGACGCGGGCCTCGGCGATGATCTCGGGCGAGGTCAGGCCGATCGTTTCCAGGCTGACGGGGCCGTCGGTCGTCGACAGGATCTCCCGGTACAGCTCGGGCGCGGGTCGCCCCATTTTCGACACGTGCGTCGGGTTGGTCGTGACCCCGTCAATAATGCCCCAGCCGGTGGCGAGGCGGATCTGGTCTGGATCCGCTGTATCGATGAACAGTTTCATGCCGATCTCCTAGCGTTTCGTTCTGACGAGCGGTTCGACCCGGGCACGGACGTCTTCTTCCGAGAACCCCAGGTCGGGGATCTGTCGCAGCTCCCATCGTTCTTCGTGCGCGATGGTGGCGCCGGGCTGCAGCACCGACAAAGGGGCGAGGGTTTCGAGTTCGAGAATCCGGTTGTTCGAGAACACCTCGAGCGACGAGTTGAAGTCCGGATAGCGCGCGCCCTCGACGGGCGTGAATCGCTTGATGAACAGGTAGGGCTTCAGGTAGTAGGCCGCCCAGCCGAGGTTGTTGTTGATGCCGACCTTGGTGCGCTCCTCGCCCTGCACTACCTTCTGCCGGAGCAGGACGTAGTCGGTGCCCCACAGCCAGCGGTCGTCGCGCATGTTCGTGTAGGGCCAGAGCGTCAGCGCGCGGTTGGGCAGCAGTCGGTCGGGGTGGAATGCGGTCGGCATCGGGGCGATGGCGAAGCCGCCTGGCGCCATCACGCTGATGGCCCAGGGCGCGACTTCGATCGGCCACGCGCCCGTGTTCTCCAGCCGGTGAATCACACGGACCCCGGATGTGACCGGATCCAGGGTGATCTCGATCGACTTCCGGATCCCGCTGCGCGTCTCCGGTGGCATCGTGAGTCGCAGGCCGTCGGAAATCACGTCCGCCAGGATCGGGGTGTTGTCCGGTTCGTAGGTCCGGACCTTGTCCTCCGGCGCGTGCCAGATTCGGTGCCCGCCGTAATTTTTCCACTCGGCGCCGCCCGTCTGGCCGGCGAAGTCTTCGCGGACGAAGAACAGGTTGGCGCCGCCGACAAACCCGTAGGATATGATGCGCGGCCCCACGTCGGTTGTCGCGATGAACTCCACCGTGCCGTTCGACACGCGATAGCAGTTGGGCCAGCCCCTGAATGCGGTCTTTTCGATGCTCACGGCTCTCCCTGGTTGGCCCCCGGCGCCGACGGCGAGAAGGGCCGCGGCGGCGAGCCACAGAAATGGGCGGAGGAGCGCGCCCGGATGATGGACGTGGTTCATGACGAGGCTCCGATCGGGACTTGCTTGAACTTCCCGGCGAAGGCCACGAGGACGAGCAGGCCGGCCACCGGCATCAGAGAGGCCATGGCGAACACCGGCGTGTACGAGATGCGGTCGACCAGCATGCCGGTCAGCAGCGGGAACAGCATGCCGCTCAGGCCCGAGGCGATGCCGGTCAGCCCGGTGACGCGGGCCACGGCGGAACTGGGGAAGATGTCGGAGATCGCGGCGAACATGTTGGCCGACAGCGCGGTGTGGCCGAACAGCACGCAGCAGATGGCGATGAGCGCCACGGGCACGGTCTTGACCAGGACGACGGCCAGGCTCAGGAAACACAGCGTGGCGCCGACGCCCATGGTGATGATGCGCGCGGCGCGTACCGAGTAGCCGCGCCGGATGAGGAAGCCCGACGCCCAGCCGCCGCCGATGCTGCCGAGGTCCCCGAACATCAACGGGATCCAGGCGAAGAAAGCGATCTCGGTCAGGCTGAAACCCCGCGCCCGGTACAGATATTCAGGCAGCCAATAGATGTAGAACTGCACGACCGGGCCCACGAGCAGTCGGCATAGCATCAGGCCCCACGTGGGCCCCAGGCGGAGCAACTGGCGGTTCGTGGGTATCGGGCCAGCCGCCGCCGGCTCGCCTTCGCGGATGTACGCCGCCTCGGCGGGCGTCAGCTTCTTGTGCTCGTCCGGCGAGCGGTAGAAGAAGTACCAGACCGCCGCCCAGACCATGCCCAGCACGCTCGGGACCAGGAATGCCGTCCGCCATCCGTACCAGCCAATGATCGGCACGATCAGGAACGGTGCCACCGCGCTGCCGATCATCGACGCGCTGTTGAAGATGCCGACCGCGAACGCCCGCTCGCGGACGGGGAACCACTGCGACACTACCTTATTGCCGCCCGAAAAGTTGCCGCACTCGCCCGTGCCCAGCCAGAAGCGGAAGAAGCTGAAGTGCAGGAGCGAATTGGCGACCGCGTGCATCGCGTTGGCGATGGACCACCACACGACCGCGAAGGTGAGGCCGAAGCGGGCGCCCTTCCGGTCCATCAGCCAGCCCATCGGGAACTCGCCGAAGACCATGCCCATCTGGAAGGCCGCGACGATGATGCCGTACTGCGTGTTCGAGAGGCTGAAGATTTCGCGCAGTTTCGGGGCCATGACCGACAGCGTCTGCCGGTCGATGAAGTTGATCATGGTGACGCAGAAGAGCATCGCCAGGATCCACCATCGGACCTGCCGGTGCATCGGAGGCATCTGCAGCGCGGCGCCCGAAGGTGCCGCGCCGTCGCCGTCACGTGGTGATGGAGTCACCTTTACCTGCCATGAAGTCCTTGTTCTTGTCGCCCACCCAGTACCGCTCACCCGCGATGCACCAGATGAAGTGCAGCGGGTCTTCCTGGGAAAACACCGGATGGTAGTTCAGCAAGGGGATCGTGACCATGTCCCCCTCGTTGAGGCTGTGTACGAAGGTCAGCTTCTCCGGTGATTCGTACACCTCCATCGCGCCGTGTCCCTTGATGAAGATGTAGACCTCTTCCTGGTCGGTGTGGTTGTGGGGCGGCCAGGCGCGCGTGTGGGACTGGTAGAACGTGTAGCCGGCGATCAGCTTGTCGGCGCCCTCGCTGACGTCGAACATCAGGTAGACGTCCTTGCCGGCGAGGTGGCGAATCCGTTCTTCCTGCACGGAGAATTCGGCGAAGCGGGAGTGGAACACCGGATGCACACGGGTGGCCGGCGCGCTGCACTGGATCAGCACGGCCGGTTCGGCGCCCTCGTTGCGCAGACTGAAGCCTGCCCCGCGCGGCACGTAGAGCGTGTCGTAGTTGGCCAGCGCGTAGGCCTGCCCGCCGAGGTCGACCAGGGCGGCGCCCTTCCACATGAAGAGCAGGCTCTCGTGCTCCGGCTGAGAAAACGTCACAGACGCGCGCCCGGGCGGAACCGTGTACTCGCCGCAATTGAGGAACTGCAGGTTGGCGCTCGCCGGAACGAAGTGCTGACGGTAGACGATTTCGGACGCCGCGTCGCGGAACAGCACGCCGGGCTTGACGGCGGGGCCGTCGGCGCGGACGGGGTGGTCAGCCATGATGCTCCATGCCGTAAATGGCGAGGGGGTTGCGGCGGGGGCAGCCGGGCGGCCCCCGCCGGAGAACTAGAAGAGGTACTTCACGCCGAGTTGGAGCACGCGCGGGTCGCCGGCGCTCAGGATTTTGCCGAAGTTGGCGCCTGCCGTGATCGTCGAGTTCGGGTTGTTGTAGTTCGCCCGGTTGAACAGGTTGAAGGCTTCGAGGCGGAACTGGATCCGGTGGCTGCCAGTGACCACGAAGTTCTTGAAGACCGCCATGTCGATGGTGGCCAGGCCGGGCCCGCGCAGCGAGTTGCGCTCCGCCGTGCCGAAGGTGCCAACGGCAGCGGCCGCGAACGCCGAGGTGTTGAACCACATCTGCACGGGATCCACGCCGGCCGGCCGCGCCGGGTCGGCAATCAGGTCGGCGTTGTCCTGGCCGATGGCCGTCAGCGAGCGGTCGGTGCCGCTCTTGACGGTGAACGGCAGGCCGCTGCGAAGCACGACGATGCCGTTGACCTGCCAGTCGTTCAACAGGACCTTCGCCGCGCCGGTGCGCGACGCCTTGGACGGGATGTCGAACACGACGGAGAGGTTGGCCCTGTGCCGAACGTCGAAGTCGGCGTAGGCGTAGTCGATGTTGGGATTGGCGGAACTGCGCGGATACGACCCGGAGCCCTCGACGGTCGACGAGTTGTTGTCCTTGGCCACGCCGTAGACGTAGGTGCCGAGCAGGGTCAGCCCGTGGGCCGCACGCTTGGTTGCCGTGAACTGAAACGAGTGGAAGTCGGATCGCTGGTACGGCGTGGCGATCTCCATCGCGGACATGCCCGCGTAGGTCCGGCGGCTGTTCGTGTTGCCCGTCGTGGCGCCCGCCCCGTAGATCGCCGGGTTCATTTCCATCGCGCCGAGAATGTCCGTACCCTTGTTGGCCACGTAGGCGAACGACAGGCTCAGGTCCCGGCCGACCTGCTGCTCAATGGTGAGGTTCCAGTTTTGTGAGTAGCCTTTCTTGGCCGTTGGATCGAGCACGCCACCCGAGACCGGCTTCACATATTTGAAGGCCGTGAACGCGCTCGGCTGCACCCGCGGAAACGGGAAGGGATTGCCGCCCGCGACGCCGAAGTACGGCTCGAAGAAGCTGTACGGGTTGGTGAGGCTCGTCGTAAGCACGCTCGGCTGCGTGCTCACGGTGCGCGTGTAGATGGTGAGCGCCGGGTCGATGTAGAAGATCCCGTAGCCGCCGCGCAGCACCGTCCGTCCGTTGCCGTTCAGATCGTAGGCCGCCCCGACGCGCGGAGCCAACGTGTTGAACTGGTTCGAGAAGAGCGCCTGCGGGATGCCGGTATCGCCGGGGTACACCATCCCGGTCGGCGCATCTGGCGCCATCGTCGACTGCTGCCCTCTGACGAAGCCGACCAGGTTGTTCAACGAATCGGTCCCCGGCGTCCACGGCTCATAGCGCAGGCCGAGGTTGACGGTCAGTTTATTGGTCGCCTTCCAATCGTCCTGCACGTAGAAGTGGTACTTGCGTTCGGTGAGTTTCAGTTCGCGGCCCGAGTCCTGCACGAACGACGACGGCAGGCCCAGCATGATATCGGCCGGCAGGTAACCGGTCCGCGATCCGTTGAACGTCCACGTGCCGACGGTGAACGACGCATCGAGGACATAGAGCTTGTCCCACTGCAGGTCGGTGCCGAACTGCAGGCTGTGCCGCCCCTTGTTCCAGATGGCCGTGGCATGGAAGTCCCAGGTCGATGGCGTCTGCTCGAGGCCGCCGCCCGAGAACAGGCTGAACAGCGGGTTGGCCATGAACCGGATGCCGGGGAAAAAGCTCGTCGTGATGCTCTGGGGCGCTTTGACGCCGTAGCTCTGGATGGTCTTGTTGCCCGGATCCTGCGGCGACTGGACGCGGCGGAACTTCGAGAAACTGCCCTGCGTGGTCAGCAGGAAGTTCGAACTGATGACGTGCGAGTCGCGCAACATGAAGGCCTGGTTCGTGAAGTCGTTGTCGGCCCAGAACCCGGGAGGCGCCTGGAAGGGGCGCTGGAAGTAATTCTTGTCGTAGAAATACCGCACGGTGATGCGGTTCTTGGCCGTCAGTTCGTGGTCGAAGCGGCCCGTGTACTGGTCGTCGTTGAGGTTCGACGGAATCGCAGATACCAGATTCAGGCCGCTGTTGGGCAACGGCAGCATGTCGCTCAGGATCTTGCCGACGGTTGCGTCGAGCCGGCCCGTCGGGATCTGGTTGCCCGCGAAGGGCAAACCCGTCGTCGGATCGGTGATCGTCCCGGCGTAGCTCGAGAAGTCGCCGGCCCGCTCAGCCGCAGTCAGCGAACGGACCGACGCGGTGCCGGGGGCCGACGTCCGGCGCGTGCCTTGGTACGCCCCGAAGAAGAACGTCTTATTGGTGATGATCGGTCCGCCGATTGTGCCGCCGAACGTGTTCAGCTTGAAGGGCGGCTTCGGCTTGCCGGCCGCGTTGTTGAACGGGTCGTTCGCGTTGAGCGATTTGTCGCGCAAGAACTCGAACACCGAGGCGTGCAGTTGGTTGCTGCCCGACCGGGTGGACAGTTCCACGAGGGCGCCGGCGCCCGCGGTCCGCGCGCTGTAGTTCGCCGACTGCACCGTGAACTCTTCCAGCGTGTCCGGGTTCGGCAGTACCGGCGCTGAACCGAAGAAGCGGTTGTTGTAGTTCGCGCCGTCGAGGCGCCAGTTGTTCTGTGTCGCGCGCAGGCCGTTGACGGTGACGCCGCGGTTATCCTGCTGCCCGGTGACCGTGCCGGCGTCGGTGATGGACGCGCCGGCGGTCAGGACGACCAACTGCAGGGGGTTGCGGCCGTTGAGCGGCAGATCCTGCACCTGGCGTACGGTCATCGCCGTCTGCACGGTGGAGGAGGTGGTCTGCGTGACCGGCAGCGCGTCGGTGACGGTGATCGTGGTCTCGATGCCGCCGGGCTGCATCGTGAGCTTCAGATCCAGCGACTGTCCGGTGATCAGCGTGATGTCGCCGCGCACCAGCGTCTGGAAGCCCTGGAGCGCGCTGCTGATTTGGTACTGGCCAATCGGAAGATCCGAGAACCGGAAGATCCCGACTTCGTTCGTGATGAATTCGTGTGTGACACCCGTGCGGACGTTCTTGCACGTCACCGTCACGCCTGGGAGCACACCCCCAGAGGAGTCCACGATCGTGCCGCCGAGGGTGGCGCTGTTGGCCTGCGCGAACGCCGGAGCGGGCGCCGCCGCGGCGAGTGCCAGCAGGCACGGAACCACGATGAGCCATTTCAACGCTGAGCGTATTCTGAGCCGTACCATGAGAAGCCTCCCAGACCGGGACCGTCGAACCCGGACAAGCCAGATGAATCGTTTCGCACAGAATCGAGGGGCTGGTCGTTGATGTCGCTATCCGTCCACTTCGATCTTCGTGCCGGACGGATCGAACCGCATCCGCTTGCGCGTCCAGTAAGCGGCCCGGGCCAGATGGATCGGGTCGCAGGCCTGCACGCCGACCTCGATGTCGGCACTCGGCCGTTTCGCGTCGCGCACCGCGTCGAGGAAGCTCGTGACGTGCGCCAGTTCCAGGTTTTCCGTGGACGTCACCTCGACGGGCGCGCCCTTGTTCGGGCGGAACACATACCCGTCGCGCGCGATGTCGAGGCTGCCCTCGGTGCCCTGGAAGAAGACCGATGGCCGCGGTGTGGCCACGGGCAGTACCGACGACTCGAACTGGAGGTTCCATCCCCCCGCGTACTGGAGGATGGCGCTGACGGTGTCGGGGTTCTCCCGGCCGTCTTTGAGCTGATAGATGCCGCCGGTGGCCACGGCGTTGAGCGGCCGCGGGTCGTTCAGGAACCACTGGGCGACGTCGACCCAGTGCGTGAGGATGTCGGCGAGCAGGCCGCCGCCGTAGTCCGGGAAGTACCGCCAGGAGTCGTAGCGGATCCAGTCGTACGGCACCTTCTTGGCCGGTCCGATGAAGCGATCCCAGTCCAGGCCCGCCGGTCTGGGCTGCGGCGCGATCTTCCGGCGCTGCCACGCGAAGTCGCTCCACGTGGCGCGGACAAACACCACGTGTCCGAGTGCCGGCTTGTCGAAGTACTCGGCCTTGGCCTTGGCGTAGTGCGCGCCGCTGCGCTGCTGCGTGCCGGTCTGGCAGACCTTGCCGGACTGGCGGACGGCCGCCACCATCCGTGCGCCCTCGTCGATCGCGTGGGTGGTCGGCTTCTCCAGGTAGACGTGCTTGCCCGCCGCCAGCGCCGCCAGCGCGAGGGACATGTGCAGGTGATCCGGGACGCCGATGAGCACGGCATCGACGTCGGGGCGGGCCAGGGCTTCCTCGTACGCGACGACCTCGGGCGCGGCGACGCCAAGGAATTCGCGGGCCCGCCGGCGCTGCACGTCGTAGACGTCGGCGATGCACCGCAGTTCGGCACGACCCGACGCCAGGAAGGCCTTCATCACCTCGCGGCCGCGGCGGCCGCTGCCGATCAGGGCGACGCCGAGCCGGTCGTTGGCCCCGAAGACCCGCCGGTAGGACAACGCGGACAGGGCCACGCCGCCCGTTGCTGCCAGAAACTCCCGTCTCTTCATGGCTACCTCCCGAACAGCGTCCGCATGGTTTCGCGGGCCGGGCCGGCGGCCGACGCCGCGGGCTTGGATCCGTCGGCGCGCTCTTCCTCGGCCAGGATCCACCCCTCCCACCTGGCGGACAGGACCGCCTTGGCGAGCGGCGCCCAGTTCACCTCGCCCTGCCCCAGCGGCACCTGGGGATCGCCCTTGAAGTCGCGCAGGTGCAGGCCCGAGATGCGCGCCCGATGCGCCGTGAAGAACGCGGCGAGGTCGACACGGGCGCGATACGCGTGCCCGCAATCGACCAGAAACGACACCAGCCTCGGGTCGGTGCCAGAGATGAGCCCGTTGATCTCGGCTCCGCCGGCGTCGAACTCCGGGCCGTGATTGTGGTACGCGAAGGCCAGGCCGCGGTCGCGGCAGTACGTGGCGGCGTCGTTGAGGGCCGCGACCTTCCGCTCGAGATCCGCGGGGGCGACCGCGCCGTCCCTGGCGAGGCCTCCACCGCTGAGGATCACCCGTTGCGCGCCTAGCGCGGCGGCGCCGTCGGCGGTCGCCCGCAGCAGGTCGGCGGGGGCGATCCGGGTGCGCGGATCGTATTCGTTCAGGAAGACGTGCACGCCGAAGAAGGCGAGGCCGCTCTGCGCGATCCTGGCCTTGGCGTCCGCGGCGGTGGCGTACTGCCCCTGGACGTTGCGGAAGCTGGTTTCGAAGCCTTCGAAGCCGAGGGACTTGATCGTGCCGAGGACGTCGAGCAACTGGGGGAAATCGCCAGGCTTCAGTGGCCAGGCGTTGGTCTGGCAGCCGAAGCGCGGACCGGGAGCGGCGGCGTCGGCGGTACGGGGCCAGGTGGCGGACAGGACGGCACCGGCCGGGATGCAGCCGAGAAAGTCACGACGCGACAGGTTCATGCTGGGGCCCTCCTGAGCGGGATGGCGCGGACGGCCGCGCGACGGTCACAGGGCACTGCTTTACCGGTAAACTGAAACACACGGCGGGTCGTTTGTCAAGAAAATTTAGGAAGAAACGACGGCTTTATCAACGTCTATAGCGAGCCGGGACACGGCTCGACCTTCTCGATCCACCTCCCTCGCCACGGATCTCTCTCGGGATCTCTCTCGTGGATTGACAACCCGGACTGGCGGGTGTATCTATTGCGTGAACTCCCAATCCCGACACGTCCAATCGTGGCGCCGTCACGGCTCCCGTTCGGCGCCCCGCTTCCTCTGTTGCCGTGCTCGGACGCGGAGTCACAGAAAGGCACCGCCGATGCCGCTCGACAGCTGGACCGTCAACGTCGAGGATTCGATCGACTCTCAGCCGTTCGCAGTGGTGGACGACATCATCGTGGTTGTACGCACGCCACGGTCGCGCGACTTTGTCACCGTCGAAGTCGGCCGGGTCCCTGATGGGTTCATGCCCTCGAGGCGTGGGCCGGCGCCGGCCGCGGTACCGACGTCGAGACCCGTCCCGTGGATTCATGAAGGGTGGTGTGGAGAGGTGCATGTCGGCCGCGACGAGGCGGTGGAGCTCGAACTGGGCGGAACGGCGTACCAGCTCAGCCTCGAGTGGATCCATACCAGCTTGCCGTGGGCGTCCTACCAATTCCGGCTCGAGCGTCAGGCGCACGCGGTGCCAGACCGAGTGCGCTGACGTGGCGGCAAAGACGGCGCAATCGCCCCGGCCGGCGCCCCGCACCACGTCGCGTCGAACCGGTCGGAGGTCCGCTCCGGCGTACGACGTGGCGGTGGTCGGCGGCGGACCCGCCGGCGCCGTCATGGGATGGGCCCTCGCAAAACGCGGCCTGCGCGCCATCGTGCTCGAGCGCGAGCGGTTTCCGCGCGAGAAGGTCTGCGGGGATTTTGTCGAGCCTCGCGGACTCAGGATTCTCGAGTCGATGGGGTGTCTCTCGGCCCTCGAGGCGTCCCGGCCGTTGCCGATCACACACGTGGCGATGTTCCTGCAATCGGTCTGCGAGTACCGCGGCCCGATTCCGTTTTACGGGGATGCCTCCCTGTTACCGCCGCACGGCTACATTGTGCCGCGCCACGAACTGGACACACGCCTGCTCGAGTGCGCCGGGCTCGCCGGCGCCACCGTGGTCGAGGACTGTGCGGTGACCGGCGTGACGCGTTCGGCGGGGTCGGTCATCGTGAGCGGCCGGCACCGGGGCGCGCCAATGACGGTGTCGGCGAAGGTGGTCGTCGGCGCCGACGGCACGCACTCGGTCGTCGCGCGAAGCGCCGGCCTGCTGCGCGACGATCCGCGCCACGTCGCCGTCTCGCAACGAGCCTATGTGGACGGCGTCACCGTCGAGACCGGCGAAGCGGCCTTCTTTTTCGACCGGGACCTCTTTCCCGGATATGGCTGGATGTTCCCGATATCCGGCGGGCGGGCGAATGTGGGCGTCGGCATCCTGTCCGAGACGCGGACACGCGCGGGAATCGCGGTGCCCGAACTGTTTCGGGCCTTTCTCGAAAAGCTACGGCGGCACCATCCTGGATGCACACGCGCCCGCCTGGCCAGCAAACCCCTGGGCGGCATCGTGCGCACGTACGGCTGCGCGGGACCAAACCATTTCGACGGAGGCGTGCTGGTGGGCGATGCCGGCTGCTTTGTCGACCCCATGACCGGGGAGGGCATCACGCCCGCCATGGAGTCGTCGCTGATTGCCTCGGCCGTCATTGCCGAAGCCCTCTCGCAGGACCGGACTGACGCGGCGCAGTTGTCGGCCTACGAGCGCCGCTTCCGCCAGTATTTCGATCCCGCCCTTCGGTATGTCGACTTCTGCGCCGCAATCATGCGCAACAGATTCCTTCGCGACTTCTGGCTGCGCGTCGTCGCTCGCGGTTGCCAGAGCGCCCGCGAGGATCCCGCATTCGCGCGGGTCGGGGGCGCGGCCTTCGGCGGCCTCGACGTGCAGCCAGTCAACATCCTGTCGCACTTGTGGGCCAAACTGATCGAGGAAACCAGCGCCGGCAGCGGCCGCCTTCTTCTTGACGGGCTGTCCGGACGCGGGTTCTCGAGCGTGCCTTGGTTTGCCGATGTCTGGGCGTTTTCCGAAGGCTGGTGGCGGTCGGCATTTGACGATCCGGCCTGGCACGCGACCTGGACCGCCGATGTCATGCGTAAATGGCTCCTGGTTGCCGGCACGCTGCATGTGCCAGCCGACCCGAGAATGCGCGGACCAGAGGGCCTGGTCTAGACGATGAGGCGGATAGAAGGTACCCAGGCCCGGCGCGACAGGAAGAGGGCGAACCAGCCCAGCGCTGCGGTCGGCCGGCCATGCGTCAGTGTGACAAGGGCCGCGTGTTGCGAACCAGATCAATCAGCGGCCCGGGATTCGGCGCCACCCGTCGCGCTTCGGCGATCGCTTCGTCCGCCAGGGAATCGAGGTACCGCTCGGCCTCCGGCAGCGCTTCTCCAACCTTGACCACGAGGGCCTGAAGATCGGCCGGCGTTGGATCGCGGAACAACAACGCGACAGCCGGATCGCGAATCGCGATCGCGACAGGCAGCGTCACAATGCCGTCGCGCAGATCCTCATCCCCGCCGCCGCCGAGCGCCACCGCTCCACGGACATCCCCGACATCGTCGCAGCCGTGATAGAGCATGCCGAGTTGACGGCCGTACTGGCGGAGTTGCTCGTCGCCGGTGCCGAGACACGCGCACGCCTCAAACATCGTGCCCGTATCCTCGCCCGCCAGAAAGCGCCAGTCCTCGACGCCGAGCGGCTGACGCCGCAGCCGCCACTGGATGGACTCGGCGGCCGCGAGCCGCTCCAGCAACTCGGCCAGACGATCGATGCCAAAGGGATAGTCGCGGCACAGCCGGAAGGCCTCTGCCGAGATGTACCCGGACGCCATCAGGGCCGGCAACTGGCCGAAGCGGCAGTGCAGCGTCTGGACGCCACGTCGATAGCGCGACCGATCCAGAATGTCGTCCACAATCAGCGAGACGTTGTGCATCATCTCGACAGCGGCCGCGCGCTGGATGACGTCGGCACTGATGGGACCTGGCGACATCGCCTGGCAACAGGCGAACACCGTGGCCGGACGGAAATACTTGGATCGGCCGAGGAACTGCCATGCGAGCATGGCCCGCATTTCCTCGTTCGCGGCGCTTCTCCACGTATCGAGAAACGCCTGGAGTTGCGTGATTTCGGCGTCGAAGCCCTTCGCCCGCGGCAGCCCCGTGGTCGAGGCCGTCGGCGGTTCGACGATGCGTCGCGGCGTCTTGCCGGCGGTTGGGGGTGAAGGACTCACCTGGATGCACACCTCAATCGCCGCGATCGGTTGGAAGGCATCAGTTCCCGGCCAGCGCGAAAACGCTACGCCTTCGCCCGTGCCCGGCGTTTCGGGGCGCGTGTTGCGGTTGCCTGTGTGGGGGCGCTTGCGCTGCCGGCCGCCCGCGCCCGCGACGCCGACTTGGTCCGGGCCCGCCCCCTCGCGGCGATATCGTCGAGTTCCCGCACAAACTGCGCGGCCGCATGCCGCGGAAGCTCGGTCAGCGTCCGCATGCCCTCACGGCCCGCATCGACGAGCTCGAGCAGCATCTGGTCGGTCTTCTTCGTCGATCGTGCGGCGTCAAGGTCGCGGGTCGCCGATGTGACGAAGACCGACGTCCGTTCGATCCATTCGCCCCAGAATGTCATCGCCGCCTTGAGTGCAGCCAACTGCACTTCCACCGCCTCAATGAGTATGGTGCGAACGTCGCCTTCGCGATCGGATGTCTGATCCATGTATGCACTGCCTTTGACCGGTAGACGGTGATGCTATTATACGCGCCGATCGGGTTCAATCCGAGTCGCAGCGCCTTTGTCGCAGCGCAGTCAGCCGGAACAGCCGGTCAACAGCAGGAACCCACTCGCGGCTCGCAATGGCCGCATCCGCAGTCGCACGGACCGCAGCACGACGTGTCGCCATCACAACCGCAGCCGGCGCCGCAGCCACAACCGCAGCCCGATCCGTGCCCGTGTGCGGCGCGACCCCCGCCGCATTCGCAGGCACTGGACGCCCCGGAGAAACGGTTCATCACCTGAACGCCTCCCGCCAGCGCCGTGTTGAGGGCTTGCATCGAGAGGCCGAGCAACCGGAGGACGCCGTCGAGCACGGCCCCCACGTTGCCGGCGCCGTCACTGGTGGTCGCCTCCGCAGCGGGGGGACCTGCCGGCGCAAACGCCGGCGGCGCCGGAAACGTGTACGCCGGCTGATAGGCAAACGACGGCGCGTGGCCTAGAGGTGCCGGTCCCTCCCCCATGTGTGTCGCGTACGCCTCGTCCATCTTCTGCTTGTAGCCGTCGAACGCGGTCGGCGCCTTCTTTACGTCTGCCGCTGTCTTCTTCTTTGAATCCGGTGCCATGCGTGATCTCCTCTCCGTCAACAACTGAAGACTTCGCACCAGCGGAGCCGGGCGATGGCGTTGAGGACGATGACGTGGACGGTCGCCCCTGGCTTGGTGGACATGATGCACTCTTTGACCGTGTACGCCGACCCGGCGGCGAAGGTCTTGCCCCACAGCAGCGTCGTGTGTTCGCTGTCCTGGAGCAGCACGAGCACGGCGCAGGTGGCCGTGCCAGCGGCCGGGACGGGCATGTACTCGACCGAGAGGTGGACGCAGCATCCGCCCCCGATGAATGCGGTGCCTTGAGCCAGGCTGGCCGTGTCGGCCGTGACCGCGGCCGCGGCCAGTTCGTTCCGCTCATTCATCGTCGCCCCGGCAACCGTTGCCGCCGGCGCCTGATTCCTGACGAATGCGTGCAGCACGTACGCGAAGGAGGCCGCTCCGACGCGACCCGCGGCTGCTGCCTTCTCCTCGGGCGTGACGAGCAGTTCCTTCGCCTCCTTCCGGCAGGAGCGGGGCCCGCAGCAGCATTGCGCCACCGGGTGGCAACAGGCCTGACAAAAACCATGTCCCTGATGAGGCGGCGCGGCGCCATGTATCGGTGCGGTATACGCTGGGGAAAACATGTGTGGTGTGTGCACGGAATATCTCCTGAATGCAGCTAGAACGTGGCCCACTCGCACCAACGCAACCGGGCGATGCACTCGGTGACGACGACGGTCACCGTCGTTCCAGGGTCGACGGTCTGGAATCTTGGCTTGATGTGGTACCCCGCGGTCACCGCGGCGTCTTCGAGCGTCGTCGTGAGGCCCGGGCCAGCGACCGTCACCTTCACAGACGGGGCGACAGCGCCGTCCACCGGCAGGTATTCAAGCGTCAGGGCTGAGGGGGAGGCGCCGCCGATGATGATGACCTTCGGGGAGGCGGCCGGATCAACCTGTTCGATGTTCGGCGTCCAGTACTGCACGGGGACGGGAGACGGATGGTGGGGCCATGGCGCTGACGGCCACCACGGGTGACCGCCGGGTGCCGCAGGACAGCAACATGACCCGTGATACAGCCCGTGGGCCGATGCGCCGCATCCCGAGTGAGAAAACGGGCATGGTGATGGCATCGCGCGCTCCTTTGTTACGGTGATGGCACTTCCTTGGTCAATTCCTGAATCTTCTTCAACGATTCCTCGGCCGCTTCGAAGGCGGAGGTGATGAACGTGCTCAGGATGCCGCCCACCTTCTTGGTCAATTCGCTGTCGATGATCTCGGTCGTCGTCAGGTTGATCACCTTGTTGATGGGAGTCAAGATGTTCGAAGCCACAGGCCCTCCAATCGTTTCCGGAGCATGTTCTCGTGCCGCTTGCCCGCCCTGTTCGTGCTGACGTCAACGCTCCATGGGTTCCGAGACGAGCAACCGGACCGGAATGCCGATCGTTTCGTCCGAGGCCACCAGGATCCGCCCTTCGTACACATCGGGCCGAAGATCACGAGGGAGCGTCCCCGACAACGTAAATTTCTCGAAGTCCATCGGCTCGATCGTCCCGATGGCGGGTTCGATCACGAGGTGCGTCGCGTCGAAGGTCGCGCCGCCATTTCTGCCGGTAAACCCTTCCACCGACAGACGCACGTGCTTGGGTGTGTCGTACGCATCGTTGTTGATGGAAAACGTCACGCGGGTTGGGTGGCCGGCGAATCCAGGGATGCGATTCGCGATGTACGACTCCCCGCCTTGATCCGGGGCGGCCGTGGCCGCCTGACTCGCCTCGCTGGCCTCGCCAGCGGCCTCCGTTTTCGGCTGGGCGGCCGAACCGGCCGCCGCACTGAACGGCGTGGCCAATCGATTGATGATCGACTCCTGCGCGATCGCCCCCAGACGGTTGACGAGATTCAATCCTAGAGCGACACCCGCTTCGACCAGGTCCAGGCCCTTGCCGAGAATCGTGCCAATCTGGTCCGCCCTGTCGAAGAGGCCCACGACCGGCGCGCGGCCCGGCCCCGACGCGCGGCTTTTCGTCCCTGGCTTTGCCTGTCCTGCCGCGCCGCTCGCGTCGCCCTTCTTCGTGGACGTGCCGCCGCCGGCCTGCCGCCGGCCTGATGCCTTGGCCTTGGGCACCGGCGGCCCGGGAGGGGCGGCAGGCTTCGTCTTGGGATCAACCGCCTTCGCGGCCCTCGTCGCGCCCTTGCCGGATGCGGCACTCGACCGTGGTTTTTGTGTCATGCGATTCCTGGAGACCCATGCCCTGTGCGGACCCGCGAGCGGATGGTCTAGCCAACCCGGTCCGCTCAGAGTCCTCCGATGTTGACGTTCGAGCCGCCGTAGTTCAACCCGCCTGGCCGCGCACGCGGCACACCCTCCGACCGCTGCCCGAATGACAACGTGCCGCTGCGCGGGCCCCCGGCACCCCCGGGGCGAGGTGCGCCGACAGGCACCCGCGGCGCTCGTCGATACGGCATCGACGCAGGCGCCGTGTACCCGGCTGCACGGTGCTGATGATGGCAGAGGTGCCCGCCCCCAGGGGAGACGCACACGGCCGCCTTGACGGACCGCTTGACGGGGATGCAGGGATTCCCGACCGCCGCCGGCACCGCATAGCTGCGGTCGTGCGTCCGGGCCTGCTCGCGGTGCGCGCGATCCCGCGGGATCAGCATCGCGTGGCCATCCACGTTCACCCGAAAGAATTCCACGCCGAACAGTCGCGCCCGAACGGTGAAGTTCGACGGGATGTGCACGTCCTGGTGCAGGCCAATCGACACCGGCGGAAGCCGGCGGATGTTCATGTCCACCGCGGGCAACTGGCGCAGCGCCAGATTGACCATCGGCAGCCGCGTGACGTTGAGTTCTTCGATCCTGAGGGGGTCCAGGTTCGAGACCTTGTCGATCTTGAGGGACTCCACCGTCACCGGATCGATGTGATTGACTTCCTTGATGTGAACCGCGGCGGGCGCAATCTCCTCGAGGCGGAGCTTGTTGGCCTCGCCATCGATCTTGACCAGCATGTCGGGCCAGGCATTGACGACCAGGCCGGGCCACCCGCTGATGGTCAGACCTGGCCACGACTTGACCTTGACATCGGTGCTCATCGAACGGCTCCTTGACGATCGTCAGATCATCGGCACGACGGGCCAGTCGTAATTCAGAACGGTCACGACCGCCTCGGCCGACACCGCGTGGGCGCTCTGGAGGCGCGCCGTGATCCTCACCGTCTTCTCCGGGCCCGCACCCGTGGCCCGATAGATGAACCAGGGCGACGTCCCTGCCTGCGGCACCCCGTCCACCAGCCACTCCGTGGGCGACGCGGAGTGGTGAATCGTGGA
This sequence comes from Acidobacteriota bacterium, assembly GCA_037133015.1. Lineage (GTDB taxonomy): Bacteria > Acidobacteriota > Vicinamibacteria > Vicinamibacterales > JAKQTR01 > JBAXOX01. The sequence goes on along the minus strand of JBAXOX010000077.1, from coordinate 1,304 downwards.
CCGGAACAACTGCATCGTATTGCTGTGGTCGATGAACGGATTATCGACGCCGTCCGGACGATACAGCCTGACCTCCCGCGGGAGGATCTCAATGGTGGCCGGGGGCGGAGGCAGCGGTCCTTCGCCGACCAGCGTCACGAGCGCATACGCCCGCCTCGTCGGGTCGTCCATCGACGTGGCGACGACCACCTCGGAATGGCCGTTCGCCAGCGCCCCCTTGCTTGGGGCGGTATAGAGCCCCGTCTCATCGATCGAGCCGGCACCGATCCCGCCAGTCAGATTCTGCACACTCCAGACGGCGCGAGGAGTCGAGGCGTTGTACAGCGCGACATCAAACCGGACCTGGGTGCTGATCGGGTCGACATACCGTTCGTCCAGGAAGTAGACGGCCGCGTCGGCCGGCCACACGTCGATCTCAATCTGGTGGCGGCATTCGACGTGACCATGAACGTGATGGTGAGTCGGAGCCCGATGGCCATCGCCTCTGCGCATCAGTGATCCTCATGATGGCCGGAATCGTGGCTGCCGTCGTGGCCGGCTTCGTCGTCGTGGCCGCCACCCTCGTCATCGTGGTCGTCGCGCACAACCACCGTGCCGGTCGCGCCGGAGACCACGCCCGAGCCTTTCACGTCGGTTTCGCAACCGGCCTTTCCGAATGCCCGTCCCCGAAGACCCTTGACGCCCAGCACGCCCGTCGCATCGACCGAGGCACGTTCGATGGTCAACTGCAGTGGCCGCACCTTAATCGTCAGCCCGCCAATCGATCCCACCAGTTGCAGCCGTCCTCGCCGGCGAAGAAACGGAATCGAGAGTTTCAGTGGAATCTCGCCGACCACCGCCGACATCTCGCCGATATGTCCAGACAGACTCCCGGTCGCGGCGGTCGAAAAGGCGATGGGTTCGAGTTCGGCGTCGAGCGTGAACGCCGGCGAGCTGCGCACCGAGGCCCGGCCTTTGACCCTCATGCCCGATCCTCCGCGTGCTTCTCCTCGGCCGTCTCCATGCCTTCGGGATAGACGCGCTCTGCCAGATCGCCGCACAGGGCGTCGAGTTGCTTATTGAGAATCTCGTAGCCCTCGAGCGCCGCCGAAAGCTCACGGCAGTTTTCGCCGACGATTTCGAAGGAGACCAGCGGACCGAGGCGAATGGTGATCGAGATACTTGCCGACATGCTCTCCTCACACCTTGTTCTGATGTGTGTCCGAACGCGGCAGCGACGGCAGCGAGAGGAATGCCCGTGGCGGCGTTGCAAACACCGCCGCCGATACGTATGAAAAATGAGCTTGGCGCAAATCTATGCCATC
>JBAXOX010000076.1:0-20424 GCA_037133015.1 Acidobacteriota bacterium | reverse complement strand
GCGCGCCCGGGCGGGCCCGGCCGGCTTGACGGCCACGGCTAGATAAGTGCATGATAAGTGCATGGCAGTGAAGACCATCACGATCGACCTGGAGGCCTACGAGGCGCTGGCCCGCCAGAAGAAGCCGGGCCAGTCGTTTTCCCAGGTGATCAAAGCGCAGTTCGGGCCGCGAAAAACCGTCGCGGCGTTCCGGAACGCCCTGCGCGCGGCCGCCGTGTCCGGGCACACGCTCGACGCCGTCGAGTCGATCGTCGGGTCGCGCACGAAGTCCAAGCCCAGGGTGCCGGCGCTGTGATCCACGCCGACACGACGTTTCTCGTCGACCTGCTACGCGAGCAGCGGCGTGGCACTCCAGGCCCCGCCTCGGCCTACCTGGACCGGTTGCCCGACGACGACGCGCTGGCGGTGAGCGTGCACGTGGTTTGCGAGTTGATGGCTGGCGCGCACGCGGCGGGGGCACCGACCGGCGAGATGGACCGGCTCGGGCGGCTCTGCGAGGCGCTCGTCGTTCGGTATCCGGACGAGCGGTTCGCCGCCGCATACGGACGGCTGGTGGCCACGGTTCGCTCGACGGGAGCGACGGTGGACACGATGGACCTGCTCATCGCGACGGCCGCCATTCTCGATCGGGCGCCCTTGGCCACACGCAACGCGCGCCATTTCTCCAAGGTTCCTGGCCTCACCGTCGAACAGTACTGAGCGCTGCCGCCCCCGACCCCTGTCGACCTCCGTTTCCGCATGAGTCATCGAGGGCGACGCTGGAGGCGCGGCCCGGTCGCCTACGCCTGGTCGATAAACTCCGGATAGTGACGGTGCAGGCACTCCGGGCAGAATCCGTGCGAAAACTCCGCCTCCGAGTGGTCTCGAATGTACACTTCCATCTGGGTCCACTGCCCGCCGCTATTCCGAATCTTTTTGCACGACGCGCAAATGGGCAGAAAGCCCGACAGCAGTTTCACCTTGGCCAGCGCCGCCTCGAGTTGCACGGTGAGCGCCCGCTTCTCTTCGTCGATCCGATGCTTGTGCAGGGCGACTTCGACCGTGATGCACAGTTCCCGCGGATTGAAGGGTTTGAGCAGGTAGCCGTACGGTTCGGTGACCCGCGCGCGTTCGATGGTGGCATCCTCGGAGTGCGCGGTGAGATAGACGACCGGGATCCGATTCGACGCGCGGATGGCCGCCGCCGTGGCGATGCCGTCCAGCGGCCCCTGCAGCTTCAGATCCATCAGTATCAGATCGGGCGGTTGGCGCTCGACGCTGGCCAGCGCTTCCTCGCCGGAGGCGCACGTGTCGGTGACCCGGAACCCGTATTGCTCCAGCGTCGTACGCACCTGCAGCGCCACGATGCCCTCGTCTTCGACCACCAGGATGTGCGCCCGCGTCATGCTCGTTCCTCAATCCGGGGGAAGACGATTTCTGCCCGCACCCCGCCGTCGCTCGTCAACGTGAAACCGCCCCGCAACTGCCTGGCCAGCACCCCGACCAACTGCAGCCCGAGGGTGGGGCTCTTCTTCTCGTCGAATCCCTCCGGCAGCCCAATGCCATCGTCGCAGACGGTGAGCACATACCGTGTGGAATCCTCGATCAGGTCGATTGTAACCGAGCCTGGCCGTGGGAACGGGAATGCGTGCTTGAAGGCGTTGGTCAGCAATTCGTTGACCACCAGTCCGCACGGCACGGCCGCGTCGAGCCCAAGCCTGACGCCCCGCGACTGCGTGTGGCAGACAATGCGCGGCGGTTCGAGTCCGTACGCGGCCATCGTCTCGTCGGCGAGGTCGCGGAGGTAATCCGCAAAATCGATATTGGCGACGTCCTTGGTCTGATAGAGTTTTTCGTGCAGCAGGGCCATCGCCTTCACGCGACCCTGCGCCAGCAGGAACACCTGCTTGAAGGCGACGTCGTCGATGCGCTGCGCCTGCAAGTCCAGCAGGCTCGACACCACCTGCATGTTGTTCTTGACCCGGTGATGAATCTCCCGCAGCAGCGATTCTTTTTCGCGGAGCGACTCCCGAATCCGACGGTCGGTGAGCACCCGGTCGGTAATGTCCTTGTACGCGATCGCGACGCCGTAGCCCTCGACCGGGATGGGCGTGGCCGACACGAGCAGCCAGGCCAGGTGCCCATCGGGTCGTCTGACGCCCATCTCCACGTCCCCGATCGTGCGGCGCTCGGCCAGCGCGCGCACGCTGGCAAACTCGGCGGGTGGCATCGGGCTGCCGTCAGGCCGCACGATGTCCCAGTCGGGGGCGTCATAGGCGCGATCGAGATGCTGACTCCGCGTCAGGCCCAACAGGTGTTCCGACTCGGCGTTGGTCTCGATCAACGCGCCCGCCGCGTCGGTGATCGACACGCCGATCGGGAGGAACTGGAACAGCGCCGCGTACTTTTCTTCGCTGGCCCGGAGTGCCTTCTCGGCCTCCCACTGGTGTGTCACGTCGCGCGCCGAGGCGTACAAGAGCCCGTCGCCCGGATACGACTGCCATTCCAAGACGCGGAAGCTGCCGTCACGGGCCCGATAGCGGTTGACAAAGCCCGACACGGCCGTGCCCTGCGCCAACCCGGCCATGGTCTCGATGGTGGCGAGTTCGTCCTCGGGATGGACAAAATCCAGGAACCGGCGCCCGACCAGTTCCTCGAGAGAATAGCCCAGCGTCGTCTCCCATGCCGGGTTGAGCCGGCGGAAGCACCCGTCCAGGTCCGCCACGCAGAGCAGATCGAGACTGTGGGAGAAAAACCGATCGAGTTCCGCCGCTTTGCTTTTGGCGGCAGCTTCGGCCTCGATCCGGACGGAGATATCGAGCGCCATCGCGAACATCACGCGCCGGCCCAGATATTGGTACGGCCCGCCGACGATTTCCACCGGGAAGACTGTGCCGTCCTTCTTTCGATGCCAGCGGAGCGGGATGAAGATCGTGCCCTCCTCCTTCGCCCGCTCGGTGGCGCGTTCCGAGCGTTCGTGTTCGGCCGAGATGTCACGAATCGTCATGCCGCCGAGCAACTCGCCGCGGCTCCATCCGTAGAGCGCTTCGAACGAGGGGTTGACGTCGATAAACCGGTATGCCGTGAGATCGAAAATGCAGATTGCCACCCGTTCGTTGTAAAAGATGACGCGGTATTTCTCTTCGCTCTCACCCAACGCCTGCGTCCGCTCGGCGACCCGCGCTTCGAGCGTCCGATTGCGGGAAACAAGCGTCCAGGTCAGCACCGCCAGCAGAAGGCTCGCGAGAGACCCGGTGCCCAGGATCGTCGCGGCGCTGCCAGAACCAAGGCGGGTTTCGAAGCCGGGCCGCGAACCGATCACGACCGTCCATCGGCGGCCCCCGATGTCGAGCTGGCGGACCGACGTGATCGGTGCGACGGGTTTGACGCGGCCATCCTCGGGCGTGTTGTCGAACATCTGGTTGGCCGGCGACAGGCGTTCGCCGTCGTAGATCTCGACATCGAGATCGACTTCCTGCTCGCCGAAGACGCCCGCCATAAGGTCGTTCATGCGAAACGGCGCATAGACCCATCCAACCAGATTCGCCCGCCGGGTGGCCCGGTCGGCGTAGGACGATTGGTTGGCTGAGCCGCCGAGGTTGAAGAGCGGCACGTACATCAGGAAACCCGCCTGCGCCTGCTCGTTGGTTTCCTGCACGAGGGTGACTTTGCCCGACACGCTCACCTCGTCGCGGTCGCAGGCGCGGTCCATGGCCTCGCGCCGCACCGGTTCCGAGTACATGTCGTACCCGAAAGCGCGCAGATTACGGTCCGAGAACGGCTCAAGATAGACAATCGCAGAGTAGCGGTCGCGCAGTCCGTCCGGCCACACTCGGTAGTTCGGGAACCCTTCGGATCGCACCTGTGCGACGTGCCGCGCCAGGTCTGGGGCGGGCACGGCGATGGAGAATCCCACGCCTTGAATGCCCGAGAAGTTTCGATCCAGACGCAGGGCGTCGACGTACCGCCGGAACCCGAGCCGCGTGACGGTCGATCCGGTAAACAACCCCTCAACTCCGCGCAACACCTGGTGGTAGGTGCCCATGCGTTGCTCGATGCGCTCGACGGCATCGCGCACCCGGTAGTCGAAGTAGTCGTTGGTTCGACGGCGGGTCGCGTCCTGCGAGGCATTCCATGCCAGTGCGGTGAGCCCGAGACCCAGTCCGGCCGCCAGCGCCACCAGGACGTAGTCGCGTCTCCAACTGGTCACCAATCTCCGAGCCAACGATCGCGGCGGCGCACCGGCCGTGGCGTCATCGGGCGGCGGAGTCGGCCCCCCGGCATCATTCATGGCATCACCGTCGGCCCCGGGTCGTCAGCGAGGTCGCCGTAAAACTTCTTCATGCAGACCGGACACATGCCGTGGCTGAACTCGGCCTCGGAGTGGTCGCGCACGTAGACTTCGACCTGATTCCAGTACCCCTTGTCGTCGCGGATGTTCTTGCAACTGGCGCAGATCGGCAGGATGCCCCGCAGGGTCTTGATTTGCTCGAGCGCGGTCCGCAGTTCGTCGACCTTCGCCGCCAGGGCAGCCTGCATCTCGACCATGCGCCGGCCCACTTCGACCCGCGCGCGCAGTTCCTTGGGATCGAACGGTTTGGTGAGATAGTCGTTGGCGCCAGCCTCGAGTCCGATGACGATGTCGGCCTTTTCGGTTTTCGTCGTGAGCAGGACGAGATAGGGCGGGGCTTCCCTTGCCAGGGCGCGAATCCGGCGGATCACTTCTGGCCCGTCCATCTCCGGCATCATCCAGTCGAGAATCGCCATCATCGGCGCACCGGTCTGCTGCATGGCGTACCAGGCCTCGCCCCCGTCGCCGGTTTCGACCACCTCGTGGCCACTTTTCTGGAGCACCAGCGACAGCATGCTGCGCGAGGTGAGATCGTCTTCGGCTATCAGGATGCGCATCGAGGAGCACTCCATTCGTGGCCAATCGCCTGTTGCACCAGGTCGACCTGCGCGTCGATGTCGGGTAGTCGGGCCGTGGCCGCCGCCAGATCGCCAGCCTTGGCGTGGCGTTCGAGGTCGCCGACCAGGGCGCTGAGACGCTCGGCGCCGATACTGGCGGCGGCGCCTTTGATCGAGTGCGCCAGGCGCCCGGCGCCCGACGCATTCATTGACGCCAGTTGCTGCCTCAACGCAGCGATTTCCTGGGGGAGGGTCCGGAGGAACGTCGTGGAGACCTGTTGGGCCAGATCCTCATCGTCCATCATCCTCGCCACCAGCGCCGCCTTGTCGAAGATCGCGCGATCGAATCGGGGCGTTCCCGAAGGGGCCGCCGCGGCCTCGGAGGCGAGGGTGGCCGCTTCCGGCGCCTGGACGGCGACCGCGGCCGGATCGGTCGGCAGCCACCTGTCGAGCGCCTCGGCGAGCGACTGCGGCGACACCGGCTTGGTGATGTAATCGTTCATTCCCGCGGCCAGGCAGCGTTCGCGGTCGCCCTGCATGGCATGCGCGGTCATCGCGATAATCGGCACGTGGCACCGCGGGCCGCCCTCCGCTCGAATCCGTTGCGTGGCCTGGTAGCCGTCCATGTCTGGCATCTGCACGTCCATCAGGATCACGTCGTACGGAACCGTTGCCAGCGCGTGGATGACTTCGCTGCCATTGGCCACCGCATCGGCGCTCAGCCCGAATCGTTTCAGCATCCCCAGCGCGACCTGTTGATTGGTGATGTTGTCTTCGGCCAGCAGGATGCGCGACTTGCGGCCGGCAAACCCCCGTAGCAACGGGCGCACGGCAGGGCGGGCGACCAGGCCGCCGGTCAGCCCTGCTGCGAGGTCGGCCGCTGCGGTTCCGAGCCTCGGCCTCAGCGCCTGCGACAGCACCGCCAGCAGGTCGTCCTTCCTGATGGGTTTGGTCGCGTGGGCCGCGAACCCGATGGTCTCGAAACGGCTGGCATCGCCACGCACCCCCATCGACGTCAGCAACACCATGGTCGTCGCGGCGAGAGCCGGATCGGCCTTGATGCACCGGCCCAAGGTCTCCCCGTCCATGCCGGGCATCTGCCCATCGACGATCGCGAGCGTGAACGGGTCGTGGTCGTCGAGGGCCCCGGCCAGAGTCCGGAGCGCCGCCGCGCCATCCTCGGCCTCCGATGGGCGCAGGTGCCAGGCCGTCAGTTGTCGCGCGAGAATCTCGCGGCCCGTCGCGTTGTCGTCCACGATGAGGCAGCGGACCCCACGCAATTCGACCGGGGGAGGAGGGACACGACTGGTCTGATCGGCCTGCAGAGCCAGGCGTACGGTAAACCAGAACTCCGATCCCGCGCCTTCCGTGCTCGTGACGCCCACCTCGCCGCCCATCAGTTCGGCCAGGTGTTTCGAGATCGCCAGGCCCAGACCGGTGCCGCCGAACCGGCGCGTGGTCGAGGCGTCCACCTGGCTGAACTTGCCGAAGAGCAATCCGATCTTGTCGGCCGGGATGCCGATGCCCGTATCTCTCACCGCGAACCGCAGGACCGCCTGGTCGACGACCGGTTCGACCAGCGAGACACGCACGGCGACCTCGCCGGCCGACGTGAACTTGACGGCGTTGCCAACCAGATTCGTAAGGATCTGCCGCAGGCGTCCCGGATCGCCGCTGAGTTGCATGGGCACGTCGGCGTCGGCCGAGCACAACAGTTCCAGACCCTTGTCCTGAGCGCGCGCGGCGAGGGCGTCGGCAAAGTCGTCGAGCAGGGTCGACAGATCGAAATCCATCGTTTCGAGGTCGAGTTTCCGCGCCTCGATTTTCGAGAAGTCGAGGATGTCGTTGATCAGGCTGAGCAGGGTTTCGCCGCTGGCCCGCGCGATGTCGGCGAAGCGACGTTGCTCGAGTGTCAACGCGGTGTCGAGCAGCAGTCCGGTCATGCCGATGACCCCATTCATCGGCGTTCGAATTTCGTGACTCATGTTGGCCAGGAAGTCGCTCTTGGCCGCGCTGGCGAGCTCGGCTTCCATCGCCATCTGATTCGCCCGGGCGGTGGACCACTCGAGCTGCTGGTTGGTTTCGATGATTTCATCGGCGATTCGCCGGCGTTCGGTGATGTCGCGCAGGATGCCGATGGTATGCCAACCGGTCTGGAGAGGCAGGGCCGACAGCGACAGCTCGACCGGAATCTCCCGGCCGTTCTTGTGGATGGCCTCCAGTTCCAATGTCTTTCCGATGGCATTGCCCTGTCCGGTCAGCTGAAAGGCCGGGAACGCCTGGTGATGCGCCTCGCGGTACCGCGGCGGGGTAATCAGTGCATGCAGCACCCGGCCGATGGCCTCGTCGGCCGGAAATCCGAGCATGCTCACCGCGGCCGGATTCCAATACGAGATGCGGCCCTCCGGGTCCATCATGATGATCGCATCGTTGGCCGAATCCGTGATGGCGCGCATGCGTGCTTCGCTCTCGCGGATCGCCCCTTGCTGGGCGATGATGCTCCGACCAGTGCGGCGAAGCACGACCACCACGAACGCCAGCAGCAGCGTCAGCAGCGCTGCGAGACTGACCCCGCTCACGGCAAATTCACGCGAGAATGCGGCATTCAGCGCGGTCAGATCGTGCAGCAGCAGCAGCACGCCGATCGGTGAACCGGCGGCGTCCCTGAGCGGCAGAGTGGAGCGGCGCCACGTCTTGTTGTCGAACACCACTTCTGCCTCGGGGTGCTCGTCGGGTGTGCGGCCCACCGAACGGTCGGCCCAGGCGACAAAGGCGTCCGGCAGCCGGCCCTGGGAGGCGTACGCGACGGTCCCGAGTGGCAGGCGGTCCCACTCCAGTGGGCGTCCCGCGCTGCGCATGAGGCCTTCCCACCGCTCCCGCTGCAGTCGTTGCTTGTTGATGACGATCGCCAGATGCAGGCCGTCCCGCGCGTGCAGCGCCCGCACCAGATCGTCGATGGGCTTTGTCAGTTCGACAAAGCCGATCGCAGTCTGGCCGTCGCGCACCGGAAGCACGACGCGCACCGTGAGGGCGCCGGCCGTGCCCAGATCGAGACCCGAGACGCTGCGTCCGGTTCGCTGGGCCTCGACGGCGGCAAAATTCCCGACCCGATCACCACGCATGTCAGGATGATGGAGACGCAGCAGGCAGACGCGGTCCGCGTCGAGCAACGAGAGACCGGTGATGTGGTTTTCGAGTCGGAGTGCGTCGAATACCGGTTGCCAGGCCGCGGCGAGGGGAACCCCGTCGTGCGCGCGAAGCCCGCGGCGCACCGCCTGGTCGGCGACGACGGCTTGGCCGGCGGCGGACAGAGTGAGAACCTGCTGGTCGAGCAATGTGGGTAAGTCGCGCCCGACTTCGTCGGTCGTCAGCGCGATGGCGGCCGCCAACTGCTGGCGATGCTGTCCCGACTCGAGCACCCACGCACCGACGACCAGTATAGCGACGCCCACTACCAGCGCCGGCAGCAGCCGCCACAGCAGCGTGGTGGGCGAAGTCGAGCCAGCGGCAGGCTGCGCCGTCGGCTCCGGCGCCTCGGGCCATCCGACCATGCGACGAAGCCGGACTGGCAGTCGGATGCTCATGCGGGTGATTCTTTCGGGACGCCGCCGACAGGTGCCAAGACTCGGGACGCCACAGCCCCGCCGATCGATCGGTTGGGTGAGCCGCATTTCCCACCGCAAGGGGGCGATGGTCGATCCGCGCCTGGTGGCGACGTTGTCGGATGCCCGAGCGGCGCCGAAGGGAGCCAGATCCACGTGATAATGGCTTGGCAGCGCAACCAAGTCAAGCGCGCGGCGAACAGGGCGGCAGGCAAAAAACAGCGGCGAGGGAATTGGCGCGGGACGGGCGAGTGGACTGGCGGGGTGAGGCGGGCGGAGAAGCAGTGGTCAGCCGCATCCAGACAGGACTAGAATCAGCCTCGCAGATATCTGATGTGTCAGAGGGAGACTCCATGCGTGGTCATCGCGCGGTTGTGCTGGGAACGGGTCTGTTGTTCGCGCTTGCGTGTTCGATCGTGTTATGGGCGCAAGTGCCCTTGCCGTTCGGCAGCAGTTACGTCGGCGTCTCGCTCTCCGACATGGACGCGAACCAGGTGAGGGTGTTCGGCCTCAAAGGCCAGGGTGTGGTGGCATCGACGCAGACGCCTCCAGTTGGTCGGATTCCTGGCGGGGCTTCGCGTGTCCCCGGCGCGCTTCGGATGGTTGACCCGGCGACCGCGGTGCACGGATCCCCGCAGCGCCAGGGGCACTGTTCCGCGATGCTGCCGCAGGGATGGACCATGCGCGCCGGCCAGTACGGGGATACGGCCGACATCGACGGCGCGGGAGGTCGGGCCCACGCCGCGTGGGGCATTCGCGGCATCAATACCGCGATGCGGGGTTACTACGGCGACATGTTCGGACCACCTGCCGAGGCGACGCTGGCGACCGCGTCGACGGTGATACGGGCGCCGGCCCGATACACGAGTGAACCGACGACGGTCGTCGGGTACTTCACGGCGCGTGCGTTCGAGGCGGGCAACGTGGTGGGCACGTCGCTGCATCATGCCTACGCCGGACCCGCGCCAGGCCAGTACATCCTGACGGTCTTCCTGGCCTGGGCCGACCGGAGTGCGGCGAATCAGCTGCCGACCGCGCAGGCCGTGATGATCTCGATCGATTGCCAGACGCAGCTGCGTCCGCCGCCGCCGAGTTCGCCGGGCGGAGGGCCAGGTGGCCGCAGCGAGAACGGCAGCATGAAGGATTACAACGTGCAGCTGGGATCGCAGTGGGCGCACTCGGCGACCGGGCAGCACTACCCGCTCGACTACGCGACGCAGTGGAATGACAACGGGCCGGACGGGCCCGGCTACTACATCAAGTCGGGAAACAGCTACGAGAAGCTCACGCCGGGCTGGTAACCCGGCCCGGCGTTCGGCGCGTCCCTCAGCGTCTGGCGCGGGGTGCGGTGTCGGGCGATGCCCCCCGGTCGTGCCGCACCGTGACGCGCTGGCCGCGGATGCTGCTCGCCCGCAGCGCCACGAGGATGGCGTTGGCTTGATCGGCGGGCACTTCGACCAGGGCGTGTGTCTCCAAAATCGTGATCGCCCCAATCGCCTGCGCTGCAATTCCGGCTTCGCCCGTGATGGCGCCCACCAGATCCCCGGGGCGGACGCCGGCCGCCTTGCCGGCGCCGACAAACAGCACCGCCATCGGACCTGCGTGAGCCCCGGGCCTCGGGCGACCCGCCGGCGCAGACGTGTGGGCGTGGGCGCGCGGTCGCGGACCGCTCCGGTCGCTTCCCGGGCCGCTCCGGTCGCCACCCGGCCCTCGCGGGCGTTGGCTGGGGTGAGCGCGTTCGGGCGCGGCCGGACTCTCGATTTCGGTCGCCGGGATCTTCGAGTCGGCGGCCTCGTGCACCAGCGCCACCGCGGCGGCAGCCACGTCGAACACGTCGAATTCCTGAGCCAGCGCTTCGACAATCGACCGGGCGTCCTCGAGTCCGCCCTTGGCCAGTTGGACCCTCAATTGCTCGCGTGTCGCCTCGAGGCGGCGCGCGCGCAAATCGGCCAGACTTGGCAGGGGCAGCACTTCGATCTTCTGTTTGGTGAGCGCCTCGACCGAGCGGAGAAACTGGTACTCGCGGGGATGCGCCAGGGTGATGGCGATTCCGTCCCGCCCGATACGCCCGGTGCGCCCGATCCGATGCACGTACACCTCGGGAGAGGTCGGCACGTCGTAGTTAATCACGTGCGACACGTGTTCGATGTCGAGGCCTCTGGCCGCGACGTCGGTGGCCACCAGAATCTCGGCCTGCTCCTTGCGGAACACCTGCATCACCCGGTCGCGCTGCTTCTGCTCCATGCCGCCGTGCAGCGCCTGCGCCCCGAAGCCGTGCGCGTTCAGCGTGTCGGCCAGTTCGTCCACTTCGGTGCGGGTGCGGCAAAAGACGATCGCCGATTTGGGATGCTCGAAATCGAGGATCCGCCCAAGCGCGGCCATCTTCTGCGCGCGTCCCACCACGTAGGCGGTCTGGCGGATGCGGGGCAGTTTGCCCGCCGTGCGCTTCTCGTGCGCGATGGTTACCCGCTTGGGACTCTTGAGGTGTTTGCCGGCGATTCCCGAAATGCGCGGCGCCATGGTCGCCGCAAACAGGGCCGTCTGCCTGCCGGGTGGGGTTTGCGTGATGATGGTCTCGATGTCGTCGGCAAAGCCCATATCGAGCATCTCGTCGGCCTCGTCGAGCACCAGCACCTCGAGCTCGGCCAGGTCGAGCGTCTGCCGTCGCAGATGATCCAGGGCGCGACCAGGCGTCGCGACGACGATGTCGGCGCCGCGCCGTAGTGCACGGATCTGCTGATCCATCGGGGCGCCGCCGTACAACGGGACCACGGTGAGCGGGAAGCCGCGCGCGTACTTGTGAACCGCCTCCGACACTTGCATCGCCAATTCGCGCGTCGGGACCAGGACCAGCGCGCGTGCGCCAGCCTTGCGCGTCGGGGCCGCCGCCAGCCGATCGATCATCGGCAGGGTGAAGGCGGCGGTCTTGCCCGTCCCCGTTCCCGCCAACGCGATCAGATCGTGCCCCTCGCGCAGCAGCGGGATGGCCTCGCGCTGGATGGGCGTCGGCTCCTCGTAGCCGAGGGCCGCAACCGAGGCGACCAGTTTCGGGGCCAGTCCCAGCGACGAAAAACCCGATTCCGGTACGGTCTTGTGCGGAGTGGTCATCCCACCATCTTACGCGCTTGGACGGCCGCGTGCCGGAACAGTCCGGGTTCGGGTCGTGGCATGATGGCCGGGATCGCCGTCGGAATGCACGAAGGGCGCTGTTGTGAATGTTCGTTGTCCGCCGCTCTGGCTCGAGCCGTTGCCGTTGGCCGGAGGCCGCCAACTGCCCGGCCGCGTGCTTCCAGGGCCGATGGAAGGCATCACCGCAGGCTCGTTTGTCGCCGTGATGAACGCGCTCGACCTGGTGTCGATCTGGGTCACGCCCTTTATTCGCGTGTCGGAAGGGATCCGCCGGCCGTCCCTGCTGCGAGACCGGCTGCGCGCCTTCGCGACGCGGCCCGTGATCGTACAACTGATGGGCACCGACGTGGCCCTGCTGTGCGCCACGGCCGCCCGCCTGGTTGTCGAACCCGGCGTGATTGGCATCGACCTCAACTGCGCCTGTCCCACACCGATCGTCGTCTCCAACGGCGGCGGCGGCGGACGGTTGCGCGATCCCCGCTGGATTCGCGACGCGCTCCTGGCGCTTCGGCTGGCGTGCCCGACGACGGGGCTGAGCGTCAAAATCCGCGCGGGCCTGAAGTCGGATGACGAACTGCCGCGCATTTGCGATGCGGTGCTCGAGGGCCAGCCGGATTTCGTGACGCTGCACTACCGGACCGTGGAGGAGCGCTATCGCGCCGCCCCGGACGGTCTGCGACGACTGGCGCGGGCGCGCGAACGGCTGCCGGGCCTCCCGCTGTTCGGGAGCGGCGATTTGTATTCGGTCGAGGCGGCGGCCCGCATGTTCGCCGTTGCCGCGGTTGACGGCGTGGCGCCGGCCAGAGGGTTGGTCGCGAACCCGTGGCTGCTTCGCGACATCGAGGCGGATTGCCGTGGCGAGGACGTTCCCGTGCGCACCGAGATGGAGAAACGCGGATTTCTGATTCGGGTGATCGCGCAAGCCGAGCGCACCGGAACGTGGCGTCCCGGTTTCGTGCTCGAAGTGGCGCGCCATCAGTTTGGCCGCGCCCATCCATTGTTCGATGGACTGCTCGAGGCCGACTCCGCCGCATCGATGCGGGCGGTTCTCACGTAGTACGTCGAGTCGGAACGACCGCGACGTGTCGCGAGCGCCCACATCGTCCGCCATGGCTCACCGATAACGTGGCCGCCCATGGCGCGTCATCGGTCTGGGTGCGACGACCCCGAGAAGATCCCCGACGCCGCCGACCCCGGAGCATCTACTCCGAGGCCGGCCGTATCGATGTCGGTGTCCGCGCATCAGAAGCACGGAGTGTGGCTGGAGTGGTTCGCTCTCCCTGCCTGACCTACTTGAGTGCGTCGACGATCGCGTTCAGCGTGCCGCTCGGCCGCATCGCGTTGCCCGTCTTGACCGGATCGGGCTGGTAGTAGCCGCCCAGATCCACCGGCTTGCCCTGCGCGGCGAGCAGTTCCTGGTTGATGGTCGCCTCGTTGGCGGCCAACTGCGTCGCCACACCCGCGAAGCGCGCCTGCAGCGCCGCGTCTTTGGTCTGCGCGGCCAACGCCTCGGCCCAGTAGAGCGCCAGGTAGAAATGGCTGCCGCGGTTGTCGATCTGGCCCACTTTGCGGGCGGGCGACTTGTTGTTGTCGAGGAACTTGCCGATCGCCTGGTCGAGCGTGTCGGCCAGCAGCGCCGCCTTCGCGTTGCCGAACGTCGCGCCGATGTGCTCGAGCGAGGCGCCGAGCGCCGAGAATTCCCCGAGCGAATCCCAGCGAAGGTAGCCCTCCTTCTGGAACTGCTGCACGTGCTTGGGCGCCGAGCCGCCCGCGCCGGTCTCGAACAGTCCGCCGCCTGCCAGCAGCGGCACGATCGACAGCATCTTGGCCGAGGTCCCGATTTCGAGAATCGGGAACAGGTCCGTCAGGTAATCGCGCAGGACGTTCCCGGTGACCGAGATCGTGTCCTGGCCCTTGCGGATGCGCTCGAGGGAGTACGTCATCGCATCGACCGGCGACAGGATGCGAATCTCGAGACCCGTCGTGTCGGCGTCCTTGAGGTACGCGTCAACCTTCGCGATGATCTGCGCGTCGTGCTTGCGATGGCGGTCGAGCCAGAAGATCGCCGGGGCTCCAGTGGCTTTGGCGCGCCGCACCGCCAGCTTGACCCAGTCGCGGACCGCGATGTCCTTGGTCTGGCACGCGCGGAAGATGTCGCCGGCTTCAACCGTCTGTTCCAGCAGCGTCGCGCCCGTGGTCTCCACCACCACGCGAATGGTGCCCGCCCCCGAGGCGATGAACGTCTTGTCGTGCGAGCCGTACTCCTCGGCCTTCTGCGCCATCAGGCCGACGTTGGGCACCGTGCCCATCGTCGCCGGATCGAGCGCGCCGTGCTTCTGGCAATCCTCGATGATCGTCTTATAAATGGTGGCGTAGCACCGGTCGGGAATCATCGCCTTGGTGTCGTGCAGCTTGCCGTCCGGGCCCCACATCTTGCCCGACTCGCGCACCACGACGGGCATCGACGCATCGACGATGATGTCGTTGGGCACGTGGAGGTTGGTGATCCCGCGATCCGAGTCGACCATCGCCAGCGCGGGGCGCGTGGCGTAGACCGCCTTGATGTCGGCCTCGATTTCGGACTGCTTGTCGGATGGCAGCGTCTGGATCTTCGCGTACACATCGCCCAGGCCGTTGCTCGGGTTCACGCCCAGTTGCGCGAACGTGGCGGCGTGCTTCTCGAACACATCCTTGTAGAACACCGTCACCGCGTGGCCGAACATCACCGGGTCCGAGACCTTCATCATCGTGGCCTTGAGATGCAGCGAGAGCAGCAGGCCGCTCGTCCTGGCGTCGGCGATCTGCTCGTCGAAGAAGCTGCGCAGCGCCTTCACGTGGATCACCGAACTGTCGAGGATTTCTCCCGCCAGCAGGCCGAGGCCCTTCTTGAGGACGGTGACCGCGCCATCCGGCGACACGAACTCGAAGCGCACGCTGGTGGGCGCGGCGAGCGTGGTGGAGGTTTCGCTGCCGTAGAAGTCGCCGCCCGACATGTGCGCCACGTGAGACTTCGAGTCGGGAGCCCACGCGCCCAGCTTGTGCGGGTGCTTCCGGCAAAACGCCTTGACCGACAGCGGCGACCGGCGGTCGGAATTGCCCTCGCGGAGCACCGGGTTGACGGCGCTGCCGAGCGTCCTGGCGAACCGCGTCTGGAGCGCCTTCTCGGCGTCGTTGGCCGGCGCCTCAGGGTAGTCGGGAATCGCGTAACCGTGCGCCTGCAGTTCCTTGATGGCTTCCTTGAGCTGCGGGATCGACGCGGAGATGTTGGGCAGCTTGATGATGTTGGCTTCGGGCTTCTGCGTGAGTTCGCCCAGTTGTCCCAGATAGTCCGGGATGCGCTGCGCCTCGGTCAGATGCTCTGGAAAAATGGCGATGATGCGGCCCGCCAGCGAGATGTCCCGTGTCTCAACCGAGACGCCCGTGCCTTTGGTAAACGCCTGGACGATGGGAAGCAGCGAGAAGGTCGCCAGCGCAGGCGCTTCATCAATCTGCGTCCAGATAATGGTCGACGTGTCGGTCTTCATGTGTGCTCCTCGGATGTGCCAACGACGTTGGTCGGCGGCGTCTTGGGTCCAATGATGGCGGGCGCGCTCCGGCGCGGGGGGGCAATAAACGCAAGCAATCGAGTACCTAATCTAGCACGAGGCCGCCAGTCCGGTACAATGGAGGGATGGCCGCACTGATTGAAGCAATCGACATCAAGCGCAAGATGTTCTTCGAACTCGACGACACCCCCTATCTGTGTCTCGACGTCGAGATTTCCACGCCCACCGCACGGGGTGGACAGACCCTGATTCGGGTCAAGATGCGCAACCTCAAGACCCGGGCCGTCTTCGACAAGACCTTCAAGGCGTCCGACAAGTTCAAGGATCCCGACCTGACCCAGGTGCCGGCCAGTTACTTGTACAGCGACAGCGACGCGTCGTACTTCCTGGAGCAGGAGAGCTTCGACACGCTGGCCTTGCGCGGCGAGATGCTGGGCGATGCCAAGGACTTCCTGGTCGACGGCCTGGTGGTGCAGGTGCTGATGTTCAACGGCAACGTGATCGGCGTGCAAATGCCGCTGCAGGTCGAATTGACCATCACCTACACCGAGCCCGGGATTCGCGGCGACACTGCCAGCGGCAGCGTGACCAAGGCGGCGACGCTCGAGACCGGCATCGAGATTCGCGTGCCCCTCTTCATCAAGGAGGGCGAGAAGGTGAAGGTCAATACCGAGACCCACGAGTTCATGGGCCGCGCCTGACACCCGAGAGGCGCGTCCGACTTCGGCCCCCGACTTCGGCGCCCGACGATCTCCGACCAATTTGGCCTATGATAGAGATGGCTCCGGTTCTGAGGCGTCCAATGATGGCGATGGCGGCGATGGGTGCCTCTGGGCCGATCGACCAACGCCCAGCGGGCGTGGCGGTCGCTCGAGCCGGTTGAAACCAGGATTGAACGATGCGTTGTTTCATCACAAAGACGATACCGGTTCGACTGTTCCCAGCGCGTGTCGCGGGCGCAACCCTCATGGCGAGGCTCCTGTGCACGCTGCTGGCGGCGGCGATCGCCTTGGCCTGTGGCACCGGCCGGGCCGCGCAGGCTCCGGCCCCGGTTCAGGCGACGCTCGTGCAGGTGGCGCCGGTGGCGTCGGCATCCATTGAAGACGCCTCGACCTACGTCGCGACGGTGCAGTCGCTGTCGTCAACCAGCATCAAGCCCGAGGTGAGCGGCGAAGTCGTCAAGGTTCTGGTGAAGTCGGGCGACCGGGTTGAGCCCGGAACGCCGTTGGTGGAGATCGACCCGAGCCGGCAGCAGGCAAGTGTGTCGAGCCAGGACGCGGCGCGAGCGGCCCAGGACGCCGCGACGACATTCGCCAGGCAGCAGCTGGATCGCGCCAAGACGCTGCTCGCGGCGGGCGCATCGAGTCAGCAGGAGCTCGATCAGGCGCAGGCCAACTACGACGCGGCGCTCGCGCAATTATCGTCGCTGAGGGCTCGACTCGATCAGGAGCGCGTGACGCTCAAGTATTACGGCGTGCATGCGCCGGCCGCCGGCACGGTTGGCGACATTCCGATTCGCGTCGGCATGCACGTCACCTCCGACACCGTGCTGACGACGATTGATTTGAACCAGGCGCTCGAAGTGTACGTGCCGGTGCCTGTCGATCGGAGCCGCGATTTGAAGCTGGGCCTGCCGATCCAGTTGCTTGACACCCAAGGTGCGCCGCTCGCATCGGCGACGGTGACGTTCATCTCCCCGCGCGTGGACGACCAGACGCAGTCGATTCTGGTCAAGGCGCGACTGGCCGGCGACGGCCGGCTGCGCTCCTCACAGTTGGTGCGGGCGCGCATCGTGTGGCGCCAGGTCGACGCCCTGGCCATTCCGCTTTTGTCGGTGGTGCGCATCAACGGTCAGCCGTTCGTGTTCGTGGTGCAGGACAAGGACGGCCACATGGTGGCGAGCCAGCGCCAGGTCCAGCTTTCGCGCATCGTCGACAACAACGTCGTCGTGACGAAAGGCCTCGCCTCCGGCGAGCGCATCGTGGTGTCCGGCGTGCAGAAACTCGACAACGGCGTGCCGATCCGAACCTCGTAGCGACGTGGCCTGAGGTCGCGCGCCGCGTCAATTCCTGGGCTCCAGACACATGTTCGTCGACCTGTTCATCAAGCGTCCGATTCTGGCGAGCGTGATGGCTGCCGTCATCGTCCTCGCCGGGGCGATCAGCATCCCGACGCTGCCGATCGCGCAGTTCCCGCAGTTGGCGGCTCCCCAGGTGATCGTCAGCAGTTTCTACACGGGCGCCAACGCGTCCACCGTCGAAACGGCTGTGACGCAACCGCTCGAGCAGGCGATCAACGGCGTGCAGGGCATGACCTACATGTCGTCGAGCAGCGCCAACGACGGGTCGAGCACCATCACGGTGACCTTCGATGTGACGCGCGATCCGGATCTGGCGGCCGTCGACGTGCAGAACCGCGTCAACCAGGCGTCGGGGCGGCTCCCCAACGAGGTCAAGGCCGTCGGCATCACGGTGAGCAAGGCGTCGAGCGGCTTCGTGTTTGGCGCGGCGGTGTATGCCGAGCATGGCGAGTACGACCCGCTCTTCATGAGCAACTACCTCGACGTCTACGTGCGCGACGCCCTGAAGCGGATCGACGGGGTAGCCGACGTCAATGTGTTCGGCGAGCGGAAGTATTCGATGCGGCTGTGGCTGGATCCCGACCGGCTGGCGAGCCGCAGTTTGACCGCGACCGACGTCGTCAATGCCCTGCGCGACCAGAACGTCCAGGTGGCGGCTGGGCAGGTGGGGCAGCCGCCGGTGTCGGGCCAGCAGAGCTACCAGATCAGTGTGCGTGCGGTGGGCCGGATGTCCGAGCCCGCCGAATTCGACAACATCATTCTCAAACGGGGTGAAGGCGGCGATCTGGTTCGCCTCAAGGACGTGGGCCGGTCCGAGTTGGGGGCCGAATCCTACAGTGCCGACCTCCGCTTCAACGGCATCGATGCGGTCGGGATTGGCGTCACCCAGTTGCCGACGGCCAATGCGCTGGCGGTGTATCAGGCGACCACGGCGGAACTGGCGCGGCTGGCGAAGCGGTTCCCGCCCGGCATGACGTACCAGTTGGCGTTCGACAACACGATCGTCGTGTCCGAGTCGATCAAGGAAGTGCTCATCACGCTGCTCGAGGCGATCGGCCTGGTGGTGCTCGTGATGTTCATCTTCCTGCAGGACTGGCGGAGCACCATCATTCCCGCCCTGACGATTCCGGTGTCGCTCATCGGCACCTTTGCGTTCGTGCGACTGTTCGGCTTCTCGATCAACACGCTGACGCTGTTCGGGATTACGCTGGCCACCGGGCTGGTGGTCGACGATGCGATCGTGGTGGTTGAGAACGTGCAGCGGCACTTGCACGAATACGGGAAGTCGGCGCGCGTGGCCGCGTCGGAAGCGATGGCCGAGGTCGTCGGGCCCGTGATTGCGACCGCCCTGGTGCTGGCGGCGGTGTTCGTGCCCGTGGCGCTTTTTCCCGGCACCACGGGCCGGCTCTACCAGCAGTTCGCGCTGACGATCGCGTGTTCGGTTGCCATCTCCGCGTTTAACGCGCTGACGCTGACGCCGGCGCTCTCGGCGCTTCTGCTCAGGAGCCACGACGCGCCGAGCCGGTTCTGGCGGCCCGTCAACTGGGTGATCGACGGCGGGACGCGCGCCTTTGTGGCCGCGCTCAACGTGCTGGTGCGGTGGAAATCGCCGGTCGTCGTGGTGTTTCTCGCGGCCCTGGTGGCGACCTGGTTTGTGTGGACCAGAATCCCGACCGGGTTCGTGCCCGACGAGGACCCCGGCAGCTTTATCGTCACCGTCCAGGGCCCCAGCGGCGCGTCGCTCGGCTACACGCGCGCCATCACCGAACAGGCCTACCGCATCCTGAGCGCGCAGAAAGACGAGGTCAACGCCGTCTTCATCATCAACGGGTTCAGCTTCCTGGGGAGCGGGTCGAACAAGGCGATGATGTTCGTCCGACTCCGCCCGTTCGACGAGCGCCGGGGCGAAGAGCATTCGGCGACGGCCGTCATCCAGCGCGTCTTCCGGCCGTTCAGCCAGATCACCGGCGCGGTCGTGCTGCCGTTTCTTCCTCCGCCCATCCAGGGGCTGGGCCGCTTCGGCGGGTTCCAGTTCCAGGTGCTCGACCAGGGCGGCGGCGACATCGAGCGTCTGGCCTCGGTCACCAGCACGCTGGTGGCGCAGGGCAACCGCGGCACGCCGGGCTTGACGGGCCTGTTTTCCGGTTTCACGGCCAACGATCCGCAGTTGGTGGTGACGGTGGACCGCGAGGCGCTACAGGCGTTGGGACTCAAGTTCGGCGATGTGTCATCCACGCTGCAGACGCTGATGGGCGGGAACTACGTCAACGATTTCGATTACAACAGCCGCTCGTACCGCGTCTACGTGCAGGCCGATCAGGACTTCCGACGTCGGCCGGAGGATATCGGTCGCTACTACCTGCGGACGCCGGCCGGGAAGATGGTCCGCATGGACTCGGTCGTCACGATCACCGAGACCACCGCGCCGCAGGTGATCTCGCACTTCAACCTGTTCCGATCGACCGAGATCAACGGCCGCGCCGCGCCGGGATTCAGCTCGGGCCAGGCGCTGCAGGCGATGGACGCGCTCGCCAATCGCACGCTGCCGCTCGGGATGAGCTACGCGTGGGCCGGGTTGTCGCTCGAGGAAATCCAGTCCGGGGGCCAGGCCGTCGCGATTTTCGGCCTGGGCTTGCTGCTGGTGTATCTCACACTCGCCGGCCAGTACGAAAGCCTCGTGTTGCCGTTCATCATCCTGCTGTCGGTGCCGCTGGCCGTGCTCGGCGCGCTCAGCGCGCAGTGGGCGCGAGGCCTCATCAACGACGTCTACTGCCAGATCGGCCTCGTGATGCTGATCGGGTTGTCGGCGAAGAACGGCATCCTGATCGTGGAGTTTGCCGAACAGTTGCGCCGGCGCGGGATGGGCATCGCGGAGGCGGCGGTGGAAGCCGCGCGGATTCGGTTGCGGCCGATTCTGATGACGTCGTTCGCGTTCATTCTGGGCGTGATGCCGCTGGTGTTTGCCACGGGCGCTGGCCGCGCGTCGAGGCACTCGGTCGGGACATCGGTGATGGGCGGCATGTTGTTTTCGACGTTGATGAACGTGATCATCATTCCCGTGCTGTACGTCGCCGTGAGAAGCATCGGGGCGTCGAAGCAGGAGCGCCAGGGGACCGGCAGGCGCGACGTGACGGAGGCCGCCCATGATTAACGCCCGTGTCGTCGTCGTGGTGGCCGCGGC
>JBAXOX010000075.1:0-21017 GCA_037133015.1 Acidobacteriota bacterium | reverse complement strand
GTTCAGGCGTACGTGGATCGCGCCAAGGCCTACAACGGCGTGAGCGATCGGCTGATCACGAAGGATGGCACGCCAATTCCCGTTTCGCCTGGCACCGTACGGGCTGGAACCCCGCTGGCGTTTCCCGCCGACACGGTGGCGATCACCACGCTGGTGCCGGACTTCGATCAATACGCCGGCCCGCCGCTGGAGTTCGGCCGGATGGAACCCACCGCCTCGGATCCGTCGGTGCCTCAGCAGTACGGCATGACCATTGGGACGCCGCGCTCGGGGCAGATCAACGCCCTCGGCACGCTCAACCTTCGGGGCGAACGATCGGTGACGTGCAAGGGCGATCGCGACAAGGCTCCGTCGGCCGGGCCGCTGCCGGCCGATTCGCCGGCCGTCTGCGAGGAGTTCCGCAAGCAGCCCGACGCGCTCGAACGCGCGGCACAGCTCGACGCGAAGTACGGCCGATCCCCCGACCTCGCGCAACTGCCGATGTACTGCATCCCGCTGTCGTTCAAGGATCCGTTCGACACGATGGACCTGCGGACCACGGCCGGCGCCGATGCGCGCTACGACATCGATTTCCCGGCGCGGGATCACACCCTGGTCGCGCAGTTGCGGCAGAAGGGCGCCATCATCTACGCCAAGGCCGTCAACACCGAGTACAACGGGCGCGGCGGCGATCCGGGCGGGCGCAACCAGCCCACCAAGAAACTCCTCTCCACGCTCGGATATCAGCGCAGCAGTTGGGCGGGCAATCCCAATAGCGCCTACGACAGCACGCGCGCCGCGTCGCTGGGCTCGAGTTCGGGATCGGGCGCCTCGGTCAGCGCCAACCTTGTCATGTGCAGCGTGTGCGAAGAGACCAGCCTGTCGTGCCGCGGGCCAGCCAACCACAACGCGGTGGCGCTGATCCTGCCGCACAAGTCGCTGATCTCATTCCACGGCGGTGCGATTGGCTCCGACATCTACAACGATCGGTCGGGCATCCAGTGCCGCACGATCGGCGACGCGGCCAAAGTGCTCGACGCCATGAAGGACCCGGTCAACGGCTACTACGACCCGCGCGACATCTTTACGACCGTGCCGCGCTCAAGCGTCCTCGACAAACCGTACGCCGCCAGCACGGCGGCATCCGGCGCCGCTGGCTCGCTGCGCGGCGTGCGCATCGGCATCATTCGCGAGTCGATGCTGATCTTTCCGGGCATCAAAGCCGACGAACCGATCGTCACCGCGGCGGCCAAGGAAATCAAAGACGTCCTCGGTCGGCGTCTCGGGGCGACGCTGGTCGAATCGACCGACCCGCTCTGGCCCGACGACCCCGACATCGAGAACATGAAGACGACGTACACGCGGGCGCTTGCCGAGTTGGTGCCGGTCTTGTTTCCGGCCGTCCTCTACCGCCTGGACGGCAGCGGCAAGCCGCTGTTCCCGGAATTCGCCGCCGCAGTAAAGCCCACGGAATTCGCGCAAGGAAAGACCTTCGGAACCGGCACGATGACGCCACTTGCCTACATGGTGGGACTGGCGGAAGGGACCATCCCGCCGCCGAAGAATCTGAACATCCGCTTCCTGCAGCAGGTACCGGAAGAGTCGCTGACCTTCACGTTCCACGTCACGCAGTACGCGCAGCGCCGTGCCAGGGATTGGGCCGCCAGGGGCTTCACCGAAACGCTGCTCGATTTCGCGACGCTCAACGCGCGCTCGAAGTTCTGGGGCGACGACCAGCGGGCCGCATTCAAGAACTGGGAAGAGGTCGAGAACATCCGACGACCGCTCGGCCAGGACCAGGGCATCGACGAGCGGCTGCTGTTGCGCGAACTGCTGCGCCGCGTCGAGATGAAGGTGATTCAGGAGAACCACCTCGACGTCGTCGTCCGCCTGCACACGCCGCTGCCGCCGGGCCAGATTGGCCTGGCGTCGCCTCCGGGGCCGCGGGGGGACGTTCGCGGAGAGATCCGGATGGGGCCGTTCGCGGGCCTGACCGAGGTGCTGATCCCCGCGGGGTTCGTGCGCACCGTGTACAACCCGGTGTTTGTGCTGAGCGCCGACAGGAAGCAATACGTGGCGCGAAACACCGAGACGCCGACGACGCTGCCCGCGCCGGGACTGCCGTTCTCGCTGGTCTTCAGGGCTGAGCCGGGAGCGGAGGACCGCATCTTGAAAGTGGCGTCCGCCTACGAGGCCGCGTCCAAGCGACGCGTGCCGCCACCGGCGTATCCGGACTTGGGCGCCGCGGCAAAAAAATAGCCCGGGATCCGAAGACCCCGGGCTCCACCTTCCGTCAGTCGAAATCGATCAGATTACCAGCTGACCCGGGCGCCGAGCTGCGCCGTGCGGTACTCACCGCTCTGGGGCTTGTTGTACTGTGTCGGCTGGTTCTCCTGCACGCCAACCGTGTAATTGGGCTGGTTGAGCAGGTTGAACACTTCCGCGATCAAATCGATCTTGACGCGGCCGCCGAGCGGGATCTTCTGCTGCGCGCGGAAGTCGGTCCGATTATTCGTCGGGCCCACCAGGTTGTTGCGCACAATGATCGTCCCATCTGGACGCAGGCGTTCGGTCCCGCCGTTGCCGTTGATGTCGCGAAGGTCGGTGCCCCAGAGGGTCGACAGCCGGACGCCTGACGCCATCAACTGGACCATGCTCACCTGGAAGCCCTTGGCGACTTCCCAGACCAGGTTAAACGTCGCGCGGTGGCGCTGGTCGCCGGCGCCCAGGCTCCACTCGTTGCCCAGGTCGACCGCGGTCGCAAACGGCACCGGATCCGGACCGCTGAACGGCGGCGGCTCCGCGTCCCAGAAGTACCGGAGCGAGTACGTCCCCGACGCCTGCCAGTTCTTGGCGAAGCGCTTGGTGACCGAGGTTCGCAATTCCTGCGTCGTAGATCGCCCCAGATGTACGGTGGCGCTCACATAGTTCCAGTTCGGCATGTACCGGGAGGCCCGGTTGGCGAGGAACTTGTTGTTGACACCGGTCGCCGGGTCGTACGTCAGGTTGATGTTGTCAACGATGCCCTTCTCGTTGTTGGCGTGATTGAAGATGTAGTCGACCTCGAAGCCGACCGTACTTCCGAGCTGGCGCTGCACACCGATCGAGTACTGCCAGTTGTGTGCCTGCTTCTCGTACTTCGGCGCCAGCACCAACTCGAGGGCCGCCAACTGCACGCACCCCGCCGCGTTATTGTTGACGTGGCAGTACTGCGTCTGCGCCTGTTCGTAGGTCGGCAGCGGCGTCCCGTTGGTCGGGTTGCCCGCGAAGTCGGTCCGATACGGGCTGTTGGTGTACGTTAGGAGGCCGATCTGCGAATTCCCCTTCGCATTGGTCTCGTCGCCCGAGATCGCGCCCTGGATGTAAAGCCCGCCTCCGCCGCGGATGACGGTCTTTTCGTTCACTTTGTACGTGAAGCCGAGCCGCGGCTGGAAGCCGGTGAGCTGGTTGTAGTCGTAGGCCTGCGTCCACGGCGGGTAGTTGATATCCGCATACGCGCCGATATCCGCGTCCCAACGCAGACCCAGGTTCAACGTCAAGCGATCGCCCAGCTTCCAGTCGTCCTGCCACCAGGCGCCGACCTTGTGCGACTGAACCCAGTTGTTGTAGTCGCCGACGCCGATCGTATTGGTCCTGCACAGGCCAGGGGTCGCGCACAGGATATCCAGCCGCCAGGTGCTGGCGTCGTTCCAGACCGGAAACAGCGCTTCGATGTTGGCTGGCGGCGCCGCGCCGCGCGCGTCGATTTCGCCGGTCCCGAACCGCCGGTTGGCCTGAATCTGGACGCGGTACATGTACTCGCCGCCCGCCCTCACGTCGTGACGACCCTTGAAGTCGTAAGAGAACGAGAGGTTGTCCTTGATGTTCCACACCCACTGATCCTGATGGCGCGGGAGGTTCTGGTTCGGCAGGAAGCCGAAGGTGGTAAACCGGATGCGGGGCGATCCGGTCGTCACACCGGCGCCCGCGGTCCACGCCTGGGGCCAGCTGACGAGGCTGGCCTGGACGAATCCGTACACAGCCCGCCCGCCTTCGATCTCGTTGACGGCTCGGTTGCTGATCACCTGCGTCAACCGCGCGTACGACTCGATGTTGTACTCGTAGTTGCTGTTGGTCGACGAGGGGTGATTCGACGTGCCCGGGCCGAACGGGGTGTACAAGCTGTTGTTGGACTGCTTGACCATCAACCGGATCGACGGCGTCAACTCCATGTCGATGCGTCCGCCCATCTTGTGCTGATGGTTCTGACCGGTCAGGCTGATATTGAACGCCGCGTACGGCGTGGTCCACACGCTCTCGGTGGGCTCGCGCTCGTACTCGAGGTTGCCGAACCAGTGGATCTTGTTCTGGACAAGCGGGCCGCCGGTCGCCGTGCTCATCTGAAGGTTGTTGATCTGCAGAACCTTCTTGATCACGGGCTCTTCCGTGTTGAACTTGTCGCTCCGGTAGGCCACGCGGCCCAGGCCCGAAAACGTGTTGGTGCCCGACTTGGAAATGATCCGCATCTGGATGCCCGACGACCGGCCCATCGTCGCGTCGAACCGGTTGGCGATGTACTGGAACTCCGAGATCATGTCGTTGCTGTACCGGGGCTGGGTGCCGGTGCCCATGTCCCTGGTCACCTGCTGGCCATCCATGCTGATCTGGAATTCGCGCACGTCACCCGCTCGGCCTCGGTCGGGCAGCGGCTGCGTCGCGCTGGTCGACGAGGTCCGGCTGCCCGGGGCCAGCATCGCCAGCGACATGAAGTTGCGTCCGGCGGTCGGCAGTTCCTGAACCTGCTTCGGATCGATGTTGCCGCCCAGCGTCGACGATGTCGTGGTGACGAGTTGCTGCTCGCCAGTCACGGTCACGGTCTCGTTCACCCCACCGGGTGCCAGCGGCACGTTGGTGGTGACGGACTGTCCCAGCAGGACCGTCAGACCGGACTTCGAGACGGGAGTGAAACCCGATAGCTCAATTGAGAGTTTGTAGGTTCCCGGACTGACTTGCAGCTGGTAGTGGCCGCCGCCGTCGGTGACGGCCATGAACCGGTTTCCCGTAGCGCTGTTGGTTGCCGTAATCGTGACGCCAGGCAGCACGCCGCCGGACGAATCGGTGACCGTGCCATTCATCACGGCTTCCTGCGCGTACGCACCGGCCGGTATCGCCAGGATGGCGCACGCGAGCAAGAACCATCGGACTCTCTTCATTGACTCCTCCTGCGATAAGCACGGCCGCCAATTTGCGAGCCGTGCGCGCGGCGGTCTGCAGCCTTGCAGCCCCCGCACGAGATAGGGTCGACGCGCCTGGTGAGCGAACGAGCACGACTCCATGCCGTAAAACGAGTGGGCGCCATGACGCCACGGGTCGTGGGCCGACAACGAGTCGACCGCCTCAGTGAGCCTATGTTGGTTGGACCACCATACCACCGCCCCAGTTGGCCGGTCAATAAATTTGCAACCCACTCGGACAAATGCTGCCGACAGCTGGAAACGCTAGGGTTTTGCGCCGCGGCTTGACACGGCAGCAGCCCCAGCGGCGATAATCCGCCAGTGGCTCCGGCTGCACGATGCTGTACACCCTTTTCTTCATCTCGGGCCTGAGCGGGCTGATCTACCAGGTTATCTGGGTCCGGGTGATCGGCAACGTGTTCGGCAACACGGTCCATTCCGCCTCGCTGGTGGTCGCCCTGTTCATGCTGGGTCTGGGCGGCGGCAGTTACCTGGTTGGACGCTGGGCCGACGGCCGATATACGGCCCAACCCGACTCGCTGGTCCGAGCTTACGGCTACGCCGAACTGCTGATTGGCGGATTGGCGCTGGTCGTCTCCGCCCTGCTCCCGCACCTCGGCTTCCTTTCCGCGCTGGTGTCCTCCTACTCCCGTGACGCGTCGGGTTGGTACGCGCTGTCGCTCGGGTCGCATCTGGCCCGGGCGGGAATCATCGTCGCGCTGCTGACGCCGATCGCGCTGCTGATGGGCGGCACGCTGACGTTGCTGATCCGGCACGTGGTCGGCATCGACGCGGCGGCTGGCGGATGGCGGATCGCCGTGCTGTACGGCGTCAACACCGCCGGCGCGGCCCTCGGGTGTTTCCTGACCGACTTCGTGCTTGTTCCGGCATGCGGGCTGCTTGGCACGCAGGTGGTCGCGGTGCTGCTCAATGTCGTGGCGGCCCTGGGCGCGTTCTATCTGGGACGCCCCCGGCCGGCCATCGACCGCGGACCGCGGTCGAAAGCCCGCCCATCGTCGTCTCCCGCGAGGGTGCCGGTGGAGCCCGAGCAGGCGGCCCGGCAGCGGTTCGCGCTGGTGTCCATCAGTATGGCGCTGGCGTTGTCCGGCTTCGCGTCGATGGGCATGGAGATGGTGTGGTTCCGTCACTTCACCATCATGCTGGGCGGATTCCGCGCCGTCTTCTCCACGCTGCTCACGGTCGTGCTGATCGGGATCGGCGCCGGTTCGCTCCTCTCGGCGCTCGTGCAGCGCCGAACGAGCAGGCCGACGCACTGGTTGATGGCGGTCCAGGGACTGTTCGTGATGTGCTCGGCCGCCGGCCTGGCGATGGCCGACGGCGCAGAGATTGATCGAGTCGCCGCCGCTGGTTCGATGGCGCCCGCCGTGCTGGGGCCGGTGGCGGAGGGTGCGCTGGCCGGATGGACGCTGGTACTCCAGCAGTTGTGGTTCGACGCACGGCCAATGCTGCTCGAGGTAAGCCTGCCGGCGCTGCTGATGGGATTCAGCTTCCCGCTGGCCAACGCGGTCGTCCAGCAACAAGAGGTGTCGGCGGGCCGCCGCGCGGGCGTGCTGTATCTCGCCAACACGATCGGTGCGGTGTGTGGCAGTCTGGCGGCCGGATTTCTGCTGCTGCCGATGCTCGGGATCCAGGCAAGCGCCACGGTACTGATGGTCGCCTCGGTGCTGGCGGTCGTGCCGCTGGCTGCGGCCTCTCCTCGCGACACCGCGGGAAGGCCGGTGGTCTTGGCAGGCGCGCTGGTGGTCGGCGCCGGTTCGCTGGCGCTCTGGCTGCTGCTGCCCTCCGATCATGTCATTGCCCGGGCGCTGCCGGCCCCCATTCAGGGCGAACGGCTTCTCAGCCGGAGCGAGGGCCTCACCGAAGTCATCACCGTGGTGGAACGGCCCGGCTACGGCCGAATCCTCTTCACCAACGGGCATCCGATGTCATCGACGGCCCGCTTCTCGCAGCGCTACATGCGCGCGCTGGCCCACCTTCCGCTGCTGTCGATCGACCACCCCGAGAACGTGCTCGTGATTGGCTTCGGCGTGGGAAACACCACGCACGCGGCGTCGCTGCACCCGTCGGTGCGGCGCGTGGACGTGGCGGATCTGTCGAGGGGGATCCTCGACCATGCGGGCTGGTTCGCCGACTTCAATCGGCACGTGCTCGCCGATCCGAAAGTCGCGGTGTACATCAATGATGGCCGTCACCACCTGCAGATGCAGCCGCCGACATCTTACGATCTGATCACACTGGAGCCGCCCCCCATCGGGTACGCCGGAGTCGCTGCGCTGTATTCGCGGGAGTTCTACCAACTCGCCAGGACACGGCTGAAACCGCGCGGCTACCTGAGCCAGTGGCTGCCCACCTACCAGGTGCCGACGACGACGGCGCTGGCGATGATTCGGGCGTTTGTGGATGTGTTTCCCCATGCCGTGCTGGTGTCTGGCGCGCAGGCGGATCTGATCCTGCTCGGCACGGCGGACGAGCGGATCGAGGTCGATCCGGCTCGTCTGACCGCGGCGATTGCGAGCGCGCCGGCTGTGGCCGAAGATCTGCGCCGCCTGGATCTGGGCGGCGTGGCGGACATCGTCGGCAGTTTCGTCGGATCCGCCAGAACGCTTGCCGAGGCGACGCGAGACAGTTCGCCGGTCACCGACGATCGGCCGAGGCAGGAATACGGCCCGCGATCTCAGCCGAATCTCGGCGAGGCGGTTCCCGCCACCGTCGTCGATCTCGGGCAGGTGGCCGCCTGGTGTCCGACGTGTTTTATCGGCGGCGTGCCGGCGCCGCTCGCGGCCGGACTCGACAGGCACTTGGGATTGCTTGAGCTGGCCTATCGCGCGTCGCCGTCCGATGCGGTGCGCGCCCGCGATCTCTCGGAGCGCGAAGGACGCCTCATCGACGGGAGCGCGTACCTTGGGGCGATGGCGCCCGAGTCTGTGGAGACGCACGACTACCTCGGCAACGCCTACGCCAGCACGGGTGATTTCGAGCGGGCGGTGGCCGAGTTTCGCCTCGCGGTCCAGATCGATCCCCGCTCGGCCCGCGCACACTGGCGGCTGGGCTCGGCGCTGGCGGCGGGCGGGGCGATCGGGGACGCCACCGACCATCTGCGCCAATCGATTGCGCTGGATCCGACCAATGCGGAGGTGCACACCGGCCTGGCCAACCTGTTGATTCGCGTGGGCCAGCTCGAGGCCGCCGTATCAGCGTGTCGAGCGGCGCTTCGGATCGCGCCAGAC
The DNA here is from genome assembly GCA_037133015.1 of Acidobacteriota bacterium. Lineage (GTDB taxonomy): Bacteria > Acidobacteriota > Vicinamibacteria > Vicinamibacterales > JAKQTR01 > JBAXOX01. The sequence goes on along the minus strand of JBAXOX010000075.1, from coordinate 12,577 downwards.
TCGGTGGCGGCCCACAGCAGTCTCGGCGTTGCGCTCGGGATGCAGGGCAAATTAGATGATGCGATCGAGCAGTTCCAGCGGGCGCTGACGCTCAACCCGGAACTGCCCGACACGCGCCGCAACCTGGCCCTTGCGCTCCAGCGTCGCGGCCTGCCAGGCGGGCGCGGCGGACGCTGACGCCGGTCACCGATCGGCGGTCGCTCATCGCTCGTCGCGAGTCGCGGCCGAGACGCTGCGGCCCTGCCAGATCGCGCGTTCGGTTCGCCGCCGGCGATGGTCGCACGCCAGACGCACCCGAATGAGGCGCGAAGCGGCGCTCCTCGTCTCGCCGCCCCGCCCCGCTCTTCTGTCGAAGGATTCGGGACTCAGTTCCCTCCCGATCCCGATCCGCCGGCGCCGCCGGCGCTGCGTATGCCACCGAGGTCCGGCTGCACGCCGGCTTTGGGAGGCACAACCGGCAGCAGCAGGTACGACGCCCGGCTCCCGCCGGTGTAGACGGTGTTTTTTCCCAGGTGATAGACGGCGAAATACTGTTCGTTGTCGTGCGGCAGAATGTCGAGCCGGATGCGGCTTCCCTTCTGGAAGATCATGCTGGTGGTCCGAATTTCCACCTCGACAGCGACCGCCGCGCCGGGCTTGAGTTTCTGCTCGACGTCGTGGCTGTGGTAGGGCCGCTCGGGCCGCGACAATTTCGGATCGAGCTTGCGGTGCGACACTTTGAGGACGCCGTCCGACACGGCTTCGATCGAGCCGTCCGCGTTGACTTTTTGCAACCGCGCAATCACGTCGGCGTCGTCGGTGGTCGAACTGATCCACATCACCAGATTGACGTGGCCCGTCACCTCGGTGTCTTCGGCCAGCGGATCGGTGACAAACGATGCTCCGGGCTCGCCGCGGGCACCCCGCGAGGCCGAAAGCGGCCCGGCGTCGTAGGTGAGCGCGCCGTCCGCGGTCGGCGCCGCGACGGCCAGCTTCGAGTCGTTGGTCGATTTCGGAACGAGTCCGCCCGACGCATCGGCGGTGAGGTAGAACTTTGTGTACTTCGTGCGCTTCAACGGGAATTCATCTTCGAACCGCCACGTGCATTCGCGGGGATTGGTGCGCACGCAGAGCCGCACGGGGGGTTCTTTCATCATCCCCGTGTCGTTCCCCTTCAGCCAGTGGTCGTAGAAGCGAAGCTGCTCGGTCTTGCCTTCGTCAGAGTAGAACTCCGTGAGCCGGCCTCCGATGTGCACACGGAACAGTTTGTCCTTGGACGCCGCGCGCTCGAAACCTTCGACGTTGCCTCGGAAGTGGAAACTGGTCCAGTTGCCGACACTGAAGAACGGCACGGCGATCTGGTCGAGCTGCGCACGCGATTTGACCTGGTCCCACCACGGGCCGTCGAGGTGATTGAGCATCAGGTTGTAGACGTAGTTCTCGTTGTAGGCCGCGGCGTTGTCGATCCGGGTGTGCTCGAGGAGTTGTTTGCCGGTGACGTCGGTCCACCATCGCATCACGCGGGTCTGCCCGAACAGGCCGCCGGGATACGCCCAGTCGCGGTAGTGATCGGTGAACCCCTCCCACGGGAGGATCGCGGCCAGATGCGGCGGCTTGAGGCTGGCGACGTTCCACTGCGTGACCGCGTAGTAGGACACGCCGGCCAGGCCCACCTTCCCGGTGCTCCAGGACTGGGCGGCGGCCCATTCGATCGCATCGTAGTAGTCGCGCGATTCGGCCATGCTCCAGACGTCGGCGTTGCCCGGCGATCGACCGGTGCCGCGGCTGTCGACAAACACCAGGACGTACCCACGTGACACCCAGTAGTCGGGCTCGGGCCGTTCCTGATGGGAGAAGGGACCCGCGTGGGGCACGTACTGCAGTTCCTTCTGATAGACACTCAGCGAGAGCAGCGGCGGAAACTTCTCGCCCGGTGCGTCCGGACGGAACACGTCGGCTATCACGTACGAGCCGCCCCGGGTCGGGATCTTCACGTCCTTGTCGACGACCATCTTGTACTTGGGCTGCGACAGCTTCGCCGCGTAGGGCGGGAGCGCCGCGGGGGCCGCCGCGTGCGATTGCGCGGACAGACGAACCAGAGCGGGACTGGCCGCCCCCAAAACGGCAAGCAGTGCGGAACAGGTGACCCCGCAGACGAATCGGACGACCGCATGGCGCGCGCGGTCGGAATGGAATGCCGGCATAGCTCTCCTCCTCGGAAACCAACTGAAATGGTGTCCCACCATACGCCTCAGTCCCACGCGCGTCAAGGCGCGCGAGGCGGCGCGCGAGGCAGCGTTTGGGTCATTGGGCGTGGCGAGGCGTGCGCGGTTTGCGATCGTTGCTCACTTGAGGCAGAATCGCCTCACCCTGCTCGCTGTCGGAAGGACGCACAGATCCGTTTGTGACAGCGTTCGAGACCGGCCCAGATAGTCAGGCCGCGAATCTGCGTGACACGTTGAATTGGAGGACACATGCGCACGGTGGCAGCCCTCGGTATCGTTGTCGTGATGCTCGCGTCAGTCGCCTCGCCGGCGCACACCTCCGCGCCCGCGGTGGTCCGCATGGCCATGTTCTCTCAGACACCGCTGGTGGTCACCGTCGGCCAGGCCCAGGGCCTGTTCGCCAAGTTCGGGGTTGAGGTCGTCTCCAATCCGCGCTGGACGTCCAAGGAACTGCGGGAAGGCGTCGCGTCGGGCGAGTTCGACGTGGTGCAGTCGCTGGTGGACAACAGCATCGCCACGGAAGTGATGCTCAAGGCGCCGACCATCGTCATCGTGGGAGGCGACACGGCCAACAACAGCGAACTGGTCGCCCAGCCCGAGATCAAGAGCATCGAGGACGTCAAAGGCACGACGGTCCTGGTGGATTCGCCGGACACGGCGATGGCCTTGCAGTTGCGCAAGATCCTGCGCACCAAGGGGCTCGAAGTCGACCGCGATTACAAGATGATGCCCTTTGCCCAGACCCAGAAGCGGTGGGAAGCGCTCAAGACGGACAAGACGTACTCGGCCACGATGATGTCGCTGTCGCCGGAGGCGCGCAAGTTGGGCTTCCACGCGCTGGCGTCTGCCGCGCAGGTGGTGGGTCCCTGGATGGGCAGCGGCCTCTGGACGTCGAGGAAGTTCGCCGAGACGCACAGCGACGCGCTGGTCGGATTCCTCGCCGGTTTCGTGGCGTCGCAGCGCTGGTTGCGAGACCCGGCCAACGAGAAAGCGGTCGTCGAGTTGCTGGCCAAGGAGGGGGATCCCGACGCGGCACAGCGCACGTATCAGCGCAGCTACACCGGCAAGAACGCGACCTACGACCCCGGCTTCGACGTCGAGGGGTTCAAGGCCGTCCTGGCGCTGCGGGCGGAAATCGAGGGGACCTGGGGCGGCAAGCCGCCGGCGCCCGATCGGTACTACGATCTGAGCTATTACAAGAAGGCCCTGGCCCTGTTGAACAAGTAACGCGTTTCGGGACGCAGGCGGTCGGATACGTCATGGCGAACATCACGCTCAAAGTCAACGGCGCGTCGCGCACGGTGGACGTCGATCCGGCGACGCCGCTGCTCTACGTGCTCAACGACGAACTCCAGGTCCACAGCCCCAAGTTCGGCTGTGGCGTCGCGCAGTGCGGCGCCTGCACCGTCATCATGGGCGGCAAGGCGATCCGATCATGCGTAACGCCGGTGGGGACCGCGGCGGGCGCCGAGATCACGACGCTCGAAGGCCTGGGCACGCCGGATCATCCGCATCCGCTCCAGCAGGCGTTCATCGACGAGCAGGCCGCGCAGTGCGGGTTCTGCCTCAACGGGGTCATCATGAGCGCGAAAGCGTTTCTCGATACGAACCCGAAAGCCACCGACGCCGACATCAGTCGGGCGCTGTCGGGCGTGGTGTGCCGCTGTTTCGTGCACGACCGCATGTTGCGGGCCATCAAGCGGTACGCGCGGGGGATGCGATCATGACGCACAGGGATGTTGGCGACCCCGAGGATCGGCCGCTCGCCGATCAGGCGGCCGACGCGCTGAACCTGGCCGGCTTTTCGCGCCGGGATTTCCTGAAGGGGACCGGCGCGCTCATCGTCACCTTCAGCATGCTCGACATGAAGGAGGCGGCGGCCCAGCGAACCGCGCGGGGCGGGTCGGCTCAGGGCCCGAGCGAACAACTCGATGCCTGGATCGCCATTGGCGGCGATGGCCGTGTGACCGCCTACACGGGCAAGTGCGAACTCGGGCAGGGGCTCTACACGGCGCAGACGCAGTTGGTGGCCGAGGAACTGTCGGTGCCGATGTCGCGCGTCACGCTCGTGCAGTGCGACACCGCCATCACGCCCGACCAGGGCACCACGGCCGGCAGCCAGTCGCACCCCGAGAACTTCAACCATCGCAATCTCGGCCAGGCGGCCGCGACCGCCCGCGAAGCGCTCATCAAGATGGGCGCGGAACGGCTCGGTGCCCCGGTCGGCGATCTCGGCGTGGCCGACGGCTTCGTCCGGGTGACAGCCGATCCCACCAGGCGCGTCGGGTACGGCGACCTGATCGGCGACAAGAAATTCACCGTGGCCATCGACCGGGCGGCCAAACGCCGCCCTGCGCGGGAATGGACGGTGATGGGCACAGCGGTGCCGAATCTCCACATTCCGGCCATGGCCACCGGGACGTTCGAATTCGTCCACTCCGTTCGCGTACCCGGCATGGTGCACGGCCGGGTGGTGCGTCCGCCCGCCATCGGTGCGACGCTCGTCAACGCCGACGAGGCCTCGGTGCGTGGTCTGCCGGGTCTGATCAAGCTGGTGGTCAAGAAGGACTTCGTCGGCGTGGTCGCCGAAAAGCAGTGGCAGGCCGTGCAGGCGGCGCGGGCACTGAAGACGACGTGGACGGCCGGCACAGGGTTGCCCGCACAGGCGACGTACTTCGAACATCTGCGCCGGCAGAAACCGACTCGCGACGCGCTGGCCATCGACTCCGGAGATGTGGATGCGGCGCTCGGCAAGGCCGCGGAGGTGTTGAAGTCCACCTACTTCTACCCGCACCAGATGCACGGGTCTCTGGGCACGTCGTGCGCGGTCGCCGATGTCGGCACCGACAAGGCCACCGTCTGGTCGGCCACCCAGGCCTGTCACCCGATGAAGAATTCGCTCGCGATGGTCCTCGGCCTGCAGCCTCAGAACGTGCGGGTGATTTTCAGGACCGGGTCGGGTTGCTACGGCCTGAACGGGGCTGACGCGGCCACCTACGACGCGGCGGTGCTCTCGCAAGCGGTCGGCAAGCCCGTGCGCGTGCAACTGACGCGCAAGGAAGAGATGACGTCCGAGAACTACGGCATGGCATTCGTCATCGATCAGCGCATCGGTCTGGATTCGACGGGCCGCATTGTCGCGTGGGATTGCGAGACGTGGAACAGCAGCCTCGGCGGCCGGCCTGGGTACAGCAATCCCGGGAACATCCTGCCAGGGTCCCTGCTCGGATTCGCGCCCGCCGCGTTTACGCCGTTGTCTCCGGCGCCGGCGCCGACAGGCCCGTACTCGAACGGCAACAATGCCGTGCCCTCGTACGTCACCGGGTGCATGGGTGGGGCATGCGGCGGGACCGGTACGGTCAAGGCCGAACGCGTGTTGACGCACACGGTTCCAGGAATCTTTTTCTCGGCCCCGCTCCGATCACCGGCTCGGCTGCAGAATACGTTCGCCCACGAATCGTTCATCGACGAGGTGGCCTCGCACCTCAAGGCCGATCCGGTGGCCTACCGGCTTCAGCACCTCGCCGACCCGCGGCTCAAGGACGTGTTGACGGGCGCGGCCCGCGCGGCCAAGTGGGACACGCGGCCCTCTCCGGCACCGGGCCACGCCAAGACCGGCGTGGTCGCCGGGCGGGGCATCGGGTGCGTCGCCTACGAGGGCGACAACGGGTACGGCGCGGTGGTGGTCGAGGTCCAGGTCGATCAGGCGACCGGAACGGTGACGATCACGCGGTTGGCCGCAGCGGTGGACTGCGGACCAATTTCCAATCCCGAGGGCGTGAAGCACCAGACCTACGGTGGACTGCTGCAAGGCGTCTGGCGCGCCCTGCTCGAAGAGGTGACGTGGGACGCCGACAAGGTGACGTCGGTCAACTGGCGCAGTTACCCCACGCCCACGCTTGGGTCGGCCATGCCGCCGGTCGAACTGGTGCTCATCAACAGGCCCGATGCCGAAGCGACGGGTGCTGGCGAGTTGTCGATTACGGTCGCCGCCGCCGCCATCGGCAACGCCATTTTCGACGCAACGGGCGCCCGCCTGCGAGAGGCGCCGTTCACCCCGGTACGCGTCAAGGCCGCGCTGGCCGCGAGAACGTAGCGAGGCGGCGCGAACGCCGCTACTGTTTCTTCTTGGCGAGGAAGGCCGCGACCGATTTCACTTCTTTTTCCAGGGCGGAGGCGACGGCCGCTTCTTCGTTGACCAGTTCGAGTTCGGGTTTGTTGCCGGTCGCCTTGTCCACCAGCATGAACACCGTGCTGAGCACGGCGTCATGACTCTGTGTCATGGCCGGCGATGCCACGCCCCCTCCCACGGCGGCGAACACATTCATCGAGCTGAAATTCGCGCCCAGCAGCCCGATCGGCGTCACGTAGCGCGAAACCACTTTGGCGACACCAATCACGGTCTTCAGCGTGGATCCGCCGCTGCGTTCCGACGACGACAGCGCCGGTGTGGCGCCGCCTGCCGCGATCAACTTGAAGTCCACTTTGGCGCCGAATCCGTCGGTGGTTCCGCTCACCCGGCCGAGGATCCCTTTCCCAGGCTTGCGCACATCGGCGATCTCGGTGTTGAGCACGTAGTCGCACTCCCGCGACTGCGTCTCGGCCCGCAGGTCAGCCGGCGCTCGCGCCGACAAGCGCACCGCGTCGAGCCCGGCGTCACCCAGCGACACCACCAGCGCGTCGCTCAGTTTGTCGAGCGACACGTCCCGCTCGGCTTTGCTCGCCACCGACGCCACGCAGGCGCGGGTCACCCCCGGCCGCTTGGTGCCGTCGGCCGGCGCCCCGAGTTGCGCCAGGTTGGGCACGGCCGCATAGCCGTCGGGCACCGCGAACAGCGCGTCGGCTAACGTCAGCCTCGTCAAGTCGGTCACCTCCATGCTCAGTGTGGACCGCTTGACGTCTTTGCCCTCTCCCACCGTCGTGGCGACTGTGTAGGCAAGCGGATAGCCGAGTGACGGCGCGGAGGCTGCGTCGACATATTCGACGGTGTCGCGACAGCCATCGGCCGAAGCGACCGCGGCGATTCTGGGGGCGGCCGGACAGGCCGCGACCGGCGGCTCGACGAACCACCCGTCGGTCTCCACGGTTTCGGATCGCGTGTCGCACGCATCGGGCGTCGCCGTCTTCGTCACGACAGTCTTGACGTGGCGGGCAGACAGACCCACCAGCAGCTTGCGTTCGCCCGAATCGGTCGCCGTCGTGGTGTAGGTGATCGTTCCACCTTTCCTGGCGCCCTTGCCCGCCCCATCGGCGCCCGCGTCAGGTTCGCGACGACCGTCCACAGACAGATACTTCCTGGTCTGATCGTTGACCTGGATGATTCGGTCGACACCGCACTGCTGAAGCACGGCCAGGTCGGCGCCGTAGTCGATGCGCTGGCGCGGCCCCCTGGTCGACACCGTGCTGGTGGTGACGGTCTCGCCCGATGTGTATCGGATTTTCACGACGAGGTCCGGCGGCGGCGGGGGCGGAACTGGCGGAGGAGTCGGCAGCGCGGGTGTGGCCGCTTTCGGCGGTGTCGCCGTCTTGGGCGCGGGGCCCTTGGGCGGAACCTTGGCCGCAGGCTTCGGAGGCGGCTGGGCTGTGGTTTGCGCCAGCGCCGGAGAATACGGGACGGTCAGGACCGACGTCAAGACGAACACCGCGACGCCGAGCGGGATCGATCTCGGGACGTACATGGCATACCTCGCGGCCCGTCTGGGACCGCAGATATCAAGGCCGGGTTGCGTGGTGAGAGCTCCCAGTATATCAGCGATGTCCGGCGTCGGGGGCGGCCTGATCGCCGCCCGTACGCCGCTACTGCTTCTTCTTGGCGAGGAAGGCGGCCACCGATCGGACTTCGCGCGTCATGGCGGCCGCGACGGCCTCCACCTCGCTGTTGAGGTCGGGGTCGGGCCTGTTGCCGGTCGCCTTGGCGACGATCGCGGTACTCTTGTCGACCAGCGAGAACGCGGTGGTAACCACCGCGTCCGGGCTCTGGGACATCTCGGGGGCCGCACTCGTGCCGCCCATCGACACCAGCGCGTTCATCGAGTTGGCGTTCGATCCAAACAGGCCGAGCGTCACCAGATAGTGCGACACCACTTTTGCCGCGCCAATCACCGTCTTGATCGTCGACTTGCCGCTGTGCTCCGACGACGACAGTGCGGGCTTCGCACTGCCGGGCGCGACCAGCCGATAGTCCACTTTTGCGCCGAATCCTCCGGTGGTCCCGGCCACGCGGCCGAGAATCCCTTTTCCCGGTTTCCGCACGTCGGCAATCTCCGTGGTCAGCACATAGTCGCATTCACGCGTCCGGATCTCGGCGCGCTGATCGTCGGGCGTGACGGTCACCAGGCGCACGGCCTCGTATCCGGCCTCGCCGAGCGACTCGACGAGGGCGTCGCTCAGCACCGGGAGAGACACATCGTGATCGGTCCTGGTCGACACGGAGGCGGCGCAAATCCGAATCACGCCCGCTCGTTTCGCACCATCGGCGGGCACGCCGAGCTGCGCCAGATTCGGCACGTCGGTGTAGCCCTTGGGCACCACGAACAGCGAGTCTGGAAGCGCACGTCTGGCGACATTCGTCACCTCCATGCGCATGCTCGACGCCTTCGCGTCCTTGCCCGCGCCCGATGAGCTGGCCGTCGTGTAGGCCAGCGGATAGCCGATCGCCGCCCCTGCCGCACCGACATAGTGCACCACGTCGCGACATCCGTCGGCCGTCGTCGCCGTTGCAGGGCGCGGCACCGCTGGACACGCCGCTACAGGCGGGTCGACAAACCATCCGTCGGTGTCCACGCGCTCCGGCCGTTTGTCGCACGCGTCGGGCGTGGAGGTCTTCGTCAAGACGGTCTTCACGTGGCGCGCGGACATCCCGAACAGCGTCTTGCGTTCGCCCGTATCGGTGACGGTTGTCGAATAGGTGATCGTCCCGCCCTTCTTGCCGGTTTTGGCCGGAGGTTCGGCTCCCGCTTCGGGTTCCTTTCGACTTTGCAGCGTCAGATACTTCCGGGTCTGATCGTTGACCTGGATGATGCGGTCCACGCCGCACTGCTGGAGCACGGCCATGTCGGGCCCGTAGTCGATGCGCTGGTGCGTCCCTTTGGTCGACACCGTGCTCGTGGTGGTCGTCTCGCCAGACACGTGCCGGGTCGTCACCACCAGGTCGACCGGCGGAGCGGGCGTCGGCGGCGACGTGACGACCTTCGGTGGGGTGGGCTTCTGAGGCGTCGACGGCTTTGGCGCGGGTTTGGCGGCGGGCTTCGTCTGGGTGTTGGCAGTCGTCTGCGCCAGTGCCGCAGGACCCGCCAGCAGCGTGACGGACACCGAGCACACGACGGCGAGGCCACATCGAATCGAGGTCGGGACGCGCATGGCACAACTCGGGGCCGGCCGAAGGCCGACCGATTCGACACCGCTCTTTCCGCGAGGAAACATCCGAGTATACCAACGTTGCACACCCGGACACCGCTGGCGCCGTCGTGTCGGGTGCGACGAGATCAGGAGTCGGCCCGAAGCCTGGGCGGCTGGCCGACTCCCGACACCGTGTCTGGCGGGCCTCACGGCCTGACGATCAGGCGGAGAGTTTCTGGCGCGTGTCCATCGTCGACACCTGGGCACAGGCTGGCTCGACCTGTCCGACCACGCGAGCCAGTTCGGCGAGGCTGAACGGCTTGGCCACGACGCCCCGGAAGCCGTACTTGTCGTACTCGGCCATCACTTCGTCGTCGGCGTACCCGCTCGACACGATGGCCACCACATGCGGGTCGATCGCCAGCAATTCCTTGATGGCCTCTTTGCCGCCCATGCCGCCGGGCACCGTCAGATCCATGATCACCAATTCGAATCCGTCGCCCTCGCCAAGCGCCCGACGGTACGACTCGATTGCCGTCTGCCCGTCGTCGGCCACGTCGACCCGGTATCCGAGACGGCCGAGCATCGCGCGTGTCACGTCCCTCACCGCCCGTTCGTCGTCCATGATCAACACGCGGCGATGATGATGGGGCTCGAAGACGGGAAGCTCGGAGCGATGAGGCCGCCCCGCGCCAATGACCGCCGGCAGCAGCACCGTCATGGTGGTCCCCTCATCGAGCACGGAGTGCACGCTGATGGCACCTCCGTGATTGGTGATGATCGAGTGCGCCGTCGCCAGGCCGAGCCCGCTGCCGAGCGACTTGGTGGTGAAGTAAGGATCGAAAATCTTTCCGAGGTGCGATTCCGGGATGCCGATGCCGTGGTCCTGGATGCTGAGGCCGACGCTCGGCTTCGCGCCTTCCCCGTCGCCGGCTGCTGGCGACACGTTGTCGGCGCGCACCGTGACGACGCCGCCATCGGGCATCGCCTGCAGCGCGTTGATCACGAGGTTGTTGACGACCTGCATGATCTGGTTTTCGTCCACGTCCACCGCCCACAAGTCGTCGGCGAGGCGGAACGCGCACTTGACATTCGAGCCGCGCAACGCGAATTCGGCGGCCTCGCGAATCAGATCCTGGATGAAGATGGTCTTCTTGACCGGTTTGCCGCCTTTGGCAAACGTCAACAACTGGTGTGTCAAGGCCTTGGCGCGCGCGCAGGCCCGCTCGGCCTCGCCCAGGTTGTTGCGCCGCGTCGCCTCGCCCCCGTCCAACTGCGCCAGCGAGATGTTGCCGGCAATGGCGGTGAGAATGTTGTTGAAGTCGTGCGCGAGCCCGCCGGCCAGCACGCCCAGCGACGCGAGCTTGCTGGCCCGCTCCCGCTCCGTTTCCAGCCGCACCGCATCGGTGATGTCGCGGGCCACCAGCACCACGGCCACCATCACGCCGTCGTCGTCGCGGACCGGCGTGGCGCTATGTTCGATGAGGCGCTGCGTGCCGTCGCGCGCCACCAGAACGGCGCGGCTGTCGCGATCGACCGTCGTGCGCTGCCGAAGCACTTTCTCGACCGGGTTCGCGTAGGTCTTGCCGCTTTCGCGATCGACCAGCCGGAAGACATCGGCGGCGGGCAACCCAATCGCGTGCTCCTGGGGCCACCCGGTAAACGACTCCGCCGTCCGGTTGAGCAGCACGATGCGGCCCCTGGTGTCGCACGCGATCACGGCCTCGCCGATGCTCCCGAGGGTCACCACGACCCGTTCCTTCTCGATGGCCAGCGCCCGCTGCGAGCGCTCCGCCAGGTCGAGCGCCTGCATGGCCTTGGCGTTGAGCGCCGAGATCTCGTCGACGTGGCGCTGCTTTTCCTCGATGCGCCCGAGGTAGACCTGGTAGGTGCGATAGGTGATGTAGGCCGGAATCGTCACCAACATGGCCGACCACCACTCGCTGTGGTCAATCGACCACGCCGCCGCCACCGCGACGCCGGCGCCCACAAAGAAACTCGGACCGCTCCACACAAAGGCGTCGAACCAGAGCCGCGTCAACGACTGCCGCGTCGCCAGCGCCGCCGCCACCGCGACCAGCATGGCATTGCACACGAAGTAGGCGAAGCCGGCCCCCACCATCGGCGTCGCCAGATTGTGCAGGTCGAAGAATCCAGGATGCCCGCCGAGCATGACGTACACGAGCCCGGTCACCTGGACGGTGATGACCAGCGCGCTCATGCTGAACAGGATCCGGTGCGCTTCGAGGGTTCGAGGGCGCCTGTGCATCAGGCACTGCACCAGGGCGCCAACCGCCGCGAACACCATCGCCTGACTCGGGCCCACCAGCATCACGCCCATGAAGTTCGCAATAAACGACGTGGACATCGATGCCGACGTGCCGGCGACAGGCAATTCGATCTTGAAGGCCGAACTGAACAGCACCAGGGCGAGGAGTCCGGCCGACAACGATGGTGCCGGCACCGCCACTGGAAAGAACATCGCCAGCATGCAGGCTCCGAACAGCATGATGCCGCCGACGTACACCTTCGCCACCACGGGCAGGCCCGCCTCGTGGGATTCGGGCTCCGGCGTGTGATTCGCACCCCCGCGAGACCGCATCTGGTCCCATCCGTGCGGCTGGCCATCGCCCCACGCGTCGAGGTCGGCATCGCGCCGGGCCATCGGCGCCCAGACCTCTGCCATCGAACCGGCGCGGCGACGGTCGAACGAACTCCGCACATCCAACGGTCTCGAGTCTCCGGCAAATGCGATCATGACAGCCCCCCATTACCCGACATCTGCTTCGCTGCGGCGGCATCCACGTCGAGCGCGGACTCACCGCCTGGAGGACTATCGCCCCAGAAAACCGCATGACCCCAATCCGTGCTCTGACTCGAAATCAGCACGTCGCTTCCCACCAAGCTATTGCCCCAGACGATGGAGTCGCCCCAGACGATGGAGTTGCCCCAGACAATACTGTTGCCCCACACGATGGAGTTGCCCCAGACAATACTGTTGCCCCACACGATGGAGTTACCCCAGACGATGCTGG
>JBAXOX010000074.1:0-21073 GCA_037133015.1 Acidobacteriota bacterium | reverse complement strand
GTTTCTGGGACTGGAATCTCGACACCGGGCGCGTCCGACGCCACGAAGGCGGGAGCCAGACGCCGGGTGATGCGCTCGACGTCGCCGATTGCGACGTGACGCAATGGATGGACGACTACCACCCGGACGACCGCGCTGCCGTGTGGCAGTGCTTCGAGGATCACCTGGACGGGCGGACGGCGAACTACAGCATAGAGTGCAGGATTCGGGCTGGAGGGGCAGGCTACCGCTGGATTGAGGAACGGGGAGCCGTGGTGAAACGTGACGCCAAAGGCAAACCCGTCCGGCTGACCGGCGTCAACATCGATATTTCCGAGCGGAGAAAGACCGAGGCCGAGCGGATCGAACTCGAAGCCCAGCTTCGGCAGGCCCAGAAAATGGAATCGGTCGGCCGCCTGGCGGGTGGCGTGGCCCACGACTTCAACAACATGCTCGGTCTGATCCTTGGACATGCGGAGCTGGCGATCGAGCAGGTAGGCCAGGGGCAGGCGCTACGTGAGGACCTCGAGGAAATCCGCACCGCAGCCACGCGCTCTGCGGCGCTGACGCGCCAACTGCTGGCGTTTGCCCGCAAACAGACGATTGCGCCCAAAGTGCTGGATCTGAATGAAACGGTCACGGGCGTGGTCGCGATGCTGCGCCGGCTGGTCGGCGAAGAGATCGACATCCGGTGGCAGCCGGGTGTGGACCTGTGGCCGATCAACATGGACCCGTCGCAGATTGAGCAGATGCTGGCGAACCTGAGCGTCAACGCGCGCGACGCGATCGCGGGTGTCGGCACGCTGACGATCCGCACGGACAACTGCGGGCTTGGCGAGGAGTACTGCGCGGGTCACCCGGGGTGCGTTCCCGGCCAGTATGTTCGGCTTGAGGTGTGCGACACCGGCTGCGGCATGGACGAGCACACGCGGACCCAGGCGTTCGAGCCGTTCTTCACCACCAAAGAGGCGGGCCACGGCACGGGCCTCGGCTTGTCGATGGTGTACGGGGTCGTCAAACAGAACAACGGCTTCGTCGATCTGGTCAGCGCGCCGGGTCTGGGAACCACGTTCTCGATCTACCTGCCTCGGTACGTGGGCGCATCAGAAGAGGTCGAGGTCGTCGGCGGGCTGCGGCCGGCTCGTCCGGGCCACGCGACGATCCTGCTGGTGGAGGACGAGAAGCCCTTCCTGGCCGTCACCAAGCGGGTGCTCGAGCGGTGGGGCTACACCGTGCTGGCGGCTGGCACGCCAGCCCACGCGATGAGACTGGCCGAGGCACACGGGGGCGAGATCGATTTGCTCCTCACCGACGTGGTCATGCCCGAGATGAACGGCGAGACCCTGTCCAGGACCCTGCTGTCCCGGCATCCGCATCTCAAGTGCTTGTTCATGTCCGGCTATACGGCAGACGTGCTCTCCCGCCACGGCGTGATGGAAGGCACGACCAACTTCATCCAGAAACCGTTCACGATGGAGATGATGGCGGCCAAGCTGCGCGAGACGTTGGGCATGGATCCGGATTGACGCCGAACCGGCGGACGCATCCCGAGCAGCGTCATGCCCCGCCCCGGGGGCGGATCCCGGGCGCGTCAGCGGCCCTGCGCTGCGAGCACCGTCTCCACGCGCCGCTCAAGATCGGTCACGCCGCAGTCGATCACGTCGATCACGTCGATCGCGTGATGACGGAAGACGTCGAGATCCTTCATCCCGGAACCCGTGAGGATGATGACCACGCGGTCGTGGCTCGCGATCGCGCCCCGCGCCCGCAGCTTGCGAACCGCAGCCAGGGTCGTCGCCGTTCCGGGTTCGACGAAGAAGCCGGCCCGCGCGTAGTGGATCTGGGACTCGAGAATCTCCTCCTCGCTCGCGTCCTCGCCGAGCCATCCGTACTCGATCGCCTTGGCCAGGATCTCCTCGCCGCCTGGCGGCTTGCCTGAGGTCAGGGCCTCGGCGACGGTGTGGAAGTCCTTGAAAGGCACCATTTCCCGGCTTCCGGTCTTGATGGCGCTGACCAGCGGGCTGTTGGCGGCAGCCTGGACCACGACCATGCGCGGGAGGCGCGCGACGAGTCCGGCCGCGAGCAGTTCGCGAAAGCCCTTGAACAGACCCCGAATGTGACCGCAGGCCGAGGTGGGAACCACGACGAAATCGGGGACCGACCCGTGGAGGGCCTCGAACAGTTCGAACGCCTCCATCTTGTAGCCTTCGGCCCGGATGGGTCCGTTGCCGGACACCACGCGCATCGAAAAGTGGGGGCCCAGGCCAAGAACCCGCGCCTTCATCGCCGTGTAGTCCGCCCCTCCGATTCTGAAGACGGTGGCGCCGTGGACCGCCATTGAGAGGATCTTTTCCTTCGGGGCGAAGTCGGGGAGAAACACCAGCACCCGAAGTCCCGCGCGGGCACCGTAGGCCGCCATCGACTGGCCCATGTTGCCGGTGGAGATGGTGGCGGTGAGCGCCTCGCCCCGTTCGGTCGCCATGATGGCGCAGGCGATCGAGCCCCTGTCCTTGAAGCTCCACGTCGGATTCGCGGTTTCGTTCTTGAGCAGGAGTTCGTCGATCCCGGTGTAGGCCTTCAAGGCCGGCCCCGCGTCGATCAGCGGCGTTTGGCCCTCACCCAGCGAGAGTTCGGGATGAAGGCCTTCGAAGGGCATGAACTCGGCAAACCGATCCCAGGTCCTGTCGCCCGGCCTGACGCGGGCCCGTTCGATTCCCGTCATCACGACTTCGAGGGACTCGCCGTTGTCGGCGAATTCCTCGATCCGATCGAAGGGATACTCGAGGCCGGTCGTCGTCGATCGCAGCGTCGGCTGCTTCATGCCTCCCCCTCTCACCGTCCGCCAAGCCAGTCGACCCTGACGCCACAACGCCCGGCAACGGCAGGTACGCACGAACCCGAAGGTGTCGATGCGGTCGTTCAGTGTCCGCGGACCGCGCCGCAGCGCGACGACTACCGCGGACAGGAGACGCCCGCCGGTGCGCCGGTGGGCGCGCCCATTCGGACGGTCGGCGATGCCAGCTTCTGAAACGACAGGTGCTGCACGGCGGGCGGCTGGGTTGGCGCCAGCGTGAAGAACACCCCGACCGTGCCGTTCGCGCATGTCATGTTGAACTGGCCCCGCAGCCAGTTCTCCGGCATCACGGGACCGGCGCCCGAGCACGCGCCCACCTCGTCTTTGAGCGCGCGGATCTCCGCCTGTCGCTGCGCGGACGGCTCGTCGAGGAAGAAGTTCCCGGCCGCAATCTGCCTGGCCTCCGCCTCGTCCCACCGATTCCACAAATTCAGAAGGTGATCGCGCATCTCGGTCTGTAAGGGCGTGGGTGGCAACTCGCGCCGACGCAACCCACCAGTCTCGAGCATGACGTCCCACGCCCGTCCGATTGGTTCCGACGGTCCCGCATACGTGAGCGTCGCCATCGCGAACATCCCCACGCCATCATCCGGCAGCCACGCCATATAGGATCCGAACCCCGGCAGCCCGCCGCCGTGCGCCACGATCCGCTCGAAGCGGCAGTCCGACGTCACGCGCAGCCCGAAGCCGTAGCCGGTCTCGGACGCCTGCGGCTTGCCGTTGACCAGTCGCGCCGTCAGGTTGGCGGGCGTCCACAGATGCGCCATCTCGCGCACCGAGGCGCGGCGGACCGGTCCCGTGTCCGCGTCGTCTCGGGCCGGCCACGCCGACAGGTGAAACGCGACGTATTTCCCCAGATCGGTAGCCGTGGTCAGCAAGCCGCCCATCGACCCGAACACGCCGTGCGGCAGGGGCGGCTCTTCCTCGTACGTCCCGTCCGGCTTGAGGCGGTACCCGATAGCGCGGCTCGCGGCGGGAACGTCCGCGAACCGAAACGTGGATCCGTCCATGTGCAACTTCGACAGAATCTCCGTGCGCACGTACTGCTCGTAGGGGACGCCGGCCGCCTTTGTCACGACGCGGCCTAGCAGGCCGAACGCGTAGTTGGAATATTCGTAACGGGTGCCGGGCGGCGTGGAGAACGGAATGCCCCTGGCGAGCCAGTCGTCCAGCATCGCCTCGGTGGCGCTCAACTGCTGATCGCCCCACGGGTTGTCTTCGGGAAAGCCCGCGCTGTGGCTCAGCAGCTGGCGGATGGTCAGCGGCGGCGTGTCGCGCGTGGGCAGCGCCATCCGCGAGAACTCTGGAATCCATCGCGACACTGGGTCTTCGAGCGACAGTCGACCATCGTCGCGCAGTTTCAGCACGGCCAGCGCCGTGAAGCTCTTGGTCATCGACGCAATACGGAACGCGGTGTCCGGCGCGATCGGCGCCTGCGAGGCGCGGTCGCGGACGCCGAACGATCCGATATGCGCTATCTGGCCGTCGATCACCACCCCCCAGATCATTCCGGGGATGTGTTCGTCGGTGGCATACGCGCGGAAGATGCGGTCGATCTCCGGCATCGCCGACTGCAGTTTAGCCACGCGGCCGGGGTCCGTGAATCGCGGCGGGGGATAAGGGTCGCTCGCCAGGATCGTCACCGTACCTATGACAGCGAAGAGCGCAATCAGTCGCACGTGAGCACGAATGCTTCTGGATGTGGCCGCGCCGGTGATGAGCATGTCGACCTCCCTGTGTTTAGTCTTTCCTGACGATATCGACCGAGATCTCCACCGCGGGAATCGTTCCTCTGTTCTCGAGCCAGTGTGTGGTGTTCCGATCCTCGGGCCAACCCACTCCCGGTCCATAGTCGGTCGCGGCTCCATCTCGATGGTCCGTGATCGTGCCTTGCAGGATATAGACGGTGCCTGGTCTGCCTTTATGGTCGTGAATCGGGCCGAAGACGCCTCCTGGCTCGATGGTCACCAGACGCATTCGAAGTTGGCGCCCTGCCATGCCCTCGATCTCAGGGCCCAGGTCGACCGTGGCAAGTAACTTCACCGCAACACCGTTCGTCTCAGGTGCCACCAGTTGGTTGTTCATCGTGTTCTCCTCATTGCGCGTACGCGGCCGGCTGACCCTCGAACAGCTCATTCAACAGCGTGGCGAGCCCGGGCGTTGCCCCGCGGGGTCCGCGTCGCGATGCTGTGTAGTCACGTCCGCATAGTCCGCCGCCTTCGGACGCATCCACGTCCACCGCCGAGTGTCGCTCAAGGGTAGCGCGAACGGAAGGCTCAGCGATAGGCGCCCGACCCCACCGGTTCAAGCACGTCGTGCGGGTGGGGCTGTTGGCTGGGGCTTGCTCTCGAAGAGGAACGGACTAACAAGAGCATCACTCCGGCACGGGTCATCCATTCAGCGTAACCGCGCGGGAAGGAGCACGCATGGTTGGTGTCATGTTCGAGATCCTTGGCGCAGGTGTCTTGGTGCTCCTGTTGTTGATGACGGGTGCTTCGATCTCATCTGGACGTTGGAGTCCGAATCGCACATGCCTGACAAAGCGCGGTTCGTGAGCGAAATCGTGCGGCTGCTGCAACCTGGCGGACGCGTGGTGACCGGCACCTGGAATCTGCGTGACACGCGAACCACGCCGCTGACAACCGCCGCGCCGTCCGTGTTATACTCCGACAAGATTGATAAGAATTAAAAACTCGGGCGTTGAGACACGCTACGGCGGCCCCCCTTCTGGTCCACGGGAGGTTGCAACGTAGAACACACTCTGGACCACAAGGTGACGACGTCTGCGAGTGATGCGGTGGGCAGTGATAGGTGGGCTTTTCGCGATAGCTTCTGTCACAGGCCGGGCGCAGGCCCCGGCCCCGCAGGTGACATTCCTCGGCGTGGGCGATCTGCCCGGTGGCGCCGTCCTCAGTATGGTGCGTGATGCGACCAAGTACAACGGCGTGCTCTACGCCGTCGGCGGCTCAGCTGCTCAGAGCCCGAATTTCGATACGGCATTTCTCTGGACGTGGGACGGCGCCTCAAGCCCCGTGCTCACGCCGTTGCCCAATCTTGTGGTCAACACGACGGCGGGCAACCCGGTGTTCGCCGCGGCGATCACCCCGGACGCCGCGTATATCGCCAGCCGCGTCCGCAGCGGATTGGGCGGGCAGCGCCTGGCCGTGCGAGTGACGACCAACGGCCTGACCAATCTGAATCTCAACGCTGCCCCGTTCACCGTCTTCGCGCAACCGACCGCCGCGACAGCGATATCCAACGACGGGGCGGTGCTCTATGGTCTGGCCAACGCGATGTCCCAGGCTGCGCGGTTTGACGTCACCAACGGTCAGAGCTCCTTGATCCCGTTGCTGGCCGGGACCACCGGCAGCAACGTCGCGCCAAGAGGGACGTCGGCCGACGGATCGGTTGTAGTAGGCAGCAGCAATCTCGGCGACCGCGCGTTTCGCTATGTTCAGGGCAGCGGCGTCTCGGAGATTCCGCACCTGCCCGGCGGTTCCTGGAGCAGATCGCTCGCCCTGTCGCCCAACGGGAACCTCGCGCTCGTCGCCGGCGACAGTACCGCGCAGCCGATCGGCGAGGTCTATCTCTACGACGCGACAACGGGAGCCACCACAGCGCTCGGCTCGCCCAACACGCCATGGCAGCCGTACGGCCTTGCCGGTATGACCGCTGACGGTTCAGTGGTCGCTGTGTCCTTCGGGGCGGCGGCTGGCAGTGGCTTCGAGTCCTATTTCCGGAACAGCCACGGCTGGTTCCAGCTGAAGAGCGCCCTGACCAGCGGGGGCGCCAACATCTTCGCCGCGGGATGGACCGATGTGCTCATCAACGGCATGTCGTCTGATGGCACGCTCATCTTCGGGCAGGGGACGCACAACGGCAACACCGAAGGGTTCGTCGCGGTGTTTCCTGCGGGATACTTGGCTGGGTACGATGTCGTGCCGGTCGCGCCTGCCGACACGTCCATCGTTGGGGCATGGGAATTTGTTGGGGCCGGCAGTCCGGCGGGTACGCCTCCCTCGATTCTGGCCCTGCTTGCCAACGGCACGTACTTCCACATTCAGGCCGACGTGCCGGCAACCGCCTCGAGCGCGGCCAACGGATTCGAGCGTGGCCGGTACACCTGGGATGCAGCCACCGGAGCGTTCACCGTTACCACGGTACAGGACACCAACGGGGACATCGGCCTGTCGGGTCTGAACGGTGTGAGCGGCGTCACCTTCACCGTCGCCGGCGACAGCGCGACGGTCACGCTGCCCGGATGCGTGCCATCGCCAACCGAGCCCTGCGTCTATAACGGCACACGTGTCGCTGGCGTCCCGGGGTCGCCGGTGGGCGCCTGGTTTGCCGGAGATCCGACCAGGGACAACGGCTCGATCGCGTTTGTCGCGACGGCCGACGGCACGTACTACGAGGCGCAGGACAGCCCAGATGGGGATCCGACCGGCCGCGACGGAATCGAGAAGGGTACATACACCTGGGACCCTGTGACCGGCGCCTTCTCGGCGGTGACGATCGTGGATACCAACGGCGCGTGGGGGCTCTCCAATCCCAGCGGCCCGGCCAGCGTGCAGATGTCGCCCGACGACCTCGTCTTCACGTACAGCGCCGGCCTTGATCTGGTTCGCCTCACTCGAATCGTGGGAGCCGACAGGGTCAGGCCGGTGATCACCAGCCCGCTCTTGGCCACCGGAACGCTCGGCCTCCCGTTCTCCTACACGGTGTCCGCCGATCACGGAGCCAGCGTGTTCGGAGCGGTCGGACTCCCGGCGGGGGTGACCATCAACACGAGCACGGGTCTGATCGCCGGGACGCCGACCACGGCCGGAACCTCCGTCGTGTCACTGTCGGCCTCAAACACGCTGAGTACAGGCGTCGCCACGCTCAATCTCACCATCGTCAATACCTCTCCAGGTGCGAACGTGTCGACCTCGCCGGTTGTTCCGCCTGGCGCCGTGCCGTTGACGCTGACATTTGACAGCGTTCAGCAAGGTGGCGTCACGTCGGTGGCGGTGGTCGACCCGGCAACGGCGCCCGCGCAGCAGGCGCCACCGGCAGGCTTCTCGCTCGGCACGCCGCCGATCTATTACGACATCTCGACGACGGCGGTGTTCTCGAACGCAGTGACGGTGTGCTTCAGTTACGCCGGCGTCAGCTTCGGCACGGGCACCCCACGGCTCTTCCACTTTCAGAATGGCTGGGCCGACATCACGACCAGCGTGAACACAGCCGCCTCCATCATCTGCGGGCGGACATCGTCTTTCTCGCCGTTCGCCGTGTTCGTCAGCCCGGTCACACGAACCGGCTTCTATGCGCCCGTGAATTCGGCGCCTGGCTTCCTGAACCTCGTCAAGGCAGGAACTGAGATTCCGCTCAAGTTCAACGTCTACGTCAATGGCGCGGCGAAGACCGACACCGCGGGTTTACGGTTCACCGTGGCGCCAGTCGACTGTGCGGGGGGAGCGCCGAACCCTGCGGCCTTCGTCGCCCCTGCCGGACCGAAGCTCCGCTACAGCAAACAAGACCGCCAGTTCGTGCAGGAATGGGAGATCCCGAAGGGTGCTGGCGCGTGTTATGTCGCTCGTATGACGACCACCGCGGATGGGCTGTACCTGAGCGCGACATTCAAGACGAAGTAAGCGGCCGCTGGCCGTTCACGTTCGCGGCAAGGCAAACCAGGGGCTCGCGGCATCACGCCGTGGGCCCCTTGGCGTAGTGGGCCGCATGCGCGCGCAGGACGCGAAAGGACACAGGCGAGTCGGCCAGTCAGCTTCCCGGAAAGAACACCACCGCGCCCCCAGAGAGCTCGGGGCACCCAAGGGACAGGACATCGACAGCCGGAGCCATGCTTCGGACGGCACGTCATCTCTACGTTGGCTTCATGTGTCATCAGGCCGTTGAGAAGATGCTCAAGGCTGCGTGGCAAGCCGGGCACGTCGATACGATCCCGCCTCGAACGCACAACCTCGAGCGGCTGGCGTCTGAGGCTCGGTACCCAACCCACAGAGACGCGTTGTTGAAGAAGCTCACGAAGCGCTACTGCACCGGCCTTGTGGGCCGGGCGACGAGGCTGACGGAATGGATCGGAAAACGGCTGTAGGCAAGGCACGCGCCTTCGCACGGCTCGCGCGCAAGGTCGTCGGCACGAGCCACGGCTACCTCGAGGCGCTGACCCTCCTCTATCGG
This sequence comes from Acidobacteriota bacterium, assembly GCA_037133015.1. GTDB lineage: Bacteria > Acidobacteriota > Vicinamibacteria > Vicinamibacterales > JAKQTR01 > JBAXOX01. Next base: position 12,054 of record JBAXOX010000074.1, on the reverse strand, counting down.
CTGAGGGGGAGGGTCGACGTTCGCATCGAGCCACACTTGGTCGTCGAGAGTTCGGACCCAGCGGGGTTCTCCGCGGAAATCCGAAGGACGGGAATCCGGCTGTAGTCAGGCCGGGCGTGCGGCCCACCATTTCGAGCCCCAGCCGGGCCGTCCTGCCGCCCAAAGGCCTGTCGCCCCTGTTCCAGGCCGCACTCGAAACCACAGAAGAAGCGGTCTACAACTCACTGTTTCGGGCGACCAGCGTCACGTCGGGATCACGCACCGTGGACGCGATCCCGATCGACAAGGTGCGGGAACTGCTGCGTCGCCGGTAGGTGACGAGACGTGACAACGCGGCTGCGGAGAGCGTGAATGTCATCACTCCCAGGACCAGTAATGATGCCAAAGCACCGGATCGATACGACGGCCGTCGCCAGCCTCTATCCCCACTATCTCGCCAAGGCAGAGAAGAAGGGACGTACGAAAGCAGAAGTCGATGAAGTCATTCGTTGGCTCACAGGCTACACACCAGCCGAGTGTGAAGCACTTCTGATCAACAAGACAGACTGTGAAACGTTCGTTGCGGAAGCCCCGAGGCTGAATCCTGCACGGACTGCAATCAAAGGCGTGATTTGCGGCGTCCGAATAGAAGACATCGAAGAACCGACGATGCGGGAGATTCGCGATCTCGACACATTGATCGACGAGTTGGCGAAGGGAAGGACGCTGGACAAGATTCTGCGGAAACCCGCGGAAGCATAACGACGCCGTAGACACTCTATCTATTGGATGCTGAGCCTTGGAACGACGAAGAGGAGAGCACGATAAGCCACGAAGCAGTCGCACCCGAGACGAAGGGTGTCACGGTGAAGTTACTGGCAACGGTTGACCTTGGCCCCGAGATCGAAGGCATGGCAGGGCGCCAACTTCGAACGCGTCTGGTGACGTTTGAGCCTGGAGGCGTCTTCGGCCCCATTCACGATCACAAAGGCAGACCAGGCACCGTCTACATACTGCCAGGAACGATCACCAGGGAATCGCGACGGACGATGGACCGGGAGTGGGCTGGCCCGAGGATAGGAACACGACCCACTGGCTCGAGAACCGAGGGACGATTCCGGCGGTGGAGATCTCGGTCGATATCGTCAGGCAAGCGTAAGCCCAGGTCCGATATCTCACACGATCTGGTCTACACTACGTTTCGGCTGCACATTCGCTCGACAAGGAGATACGCCGATGTCCCTCCGTCACCGCCCTCGCCGACTGGCCGCGCTCGCGTCTGTCGCGCTCACGATGGCCATCGTCGCGCTTGTCGCTGTCGCCCCGCCGTCTGCGCAGGCGCCGCCGCAGAAGCCCGGGGTGGCCGCCAGCCTGCCAAACGAGACGCCCGCGAAGTTCGAGCCGCCGACGCCCGAGTTTGACCACGTCCGGCGCGACGTGATGATCCCGATGCGCGACGGCGTCAAGCTGCACACGGTGATCCTGGTACCGAAGGACGCGACGCGCGCGGCGATCCTGCTGACGCGCACGCCCTACAACTCGACGGCGCTCACCTCGCACGCGCCCAGCGCGCACCTTGGCACGGCACTCTGGGGCTACGACAACGCGACGGACGTGATCGTCGAGGGCGGCTACATCCGCGTCGTGCAGGACGTCCGCGGCAAGTACGGGTCCGAAGGCGACTACGTGATGAACCGGCCGCTGAGCGGACCCCTCAATCCGACGGGCATCGATCACGCGACCGACACCTACGACACGATCGACTGGCTCGTCAAGAACATCCCGGAGACGAACGGCAAGGTCGGCATTCTCGGCATTTCGTACGACGGGTTTCTGCCGCTGATGGCGCTCGTCAATCCGCATCCCGCGTTGAAGGTGTCGGTGCCGATGAACCCGATGGTGGACGGCTGGATGGGCGACGACTGGTTCCACAACGGCGCGCTGCGGCTCGGCGCCAGCATGCTGTCCTACATCCAGGGACAGGAAGCGACGCGCGACGGATCGAACGCCTGGTACGACACGCACCATGACGAGTACGACATGTACCTGCAGGCGGGCTCGGCTGGCGAACTGGGTCGCCGCCGCGGCATGGAGCAGCTCGGCTTCTGGCGCAAGATTCTCGAGCATCCGACCTACGACGCATTCTGGCAGCAGCAGGCGATGGACAAGGTTCTCGCGGCGCAGCCGCTGCGCGTCCCGGTGATGCTGGTGCACAGCCTGTGGGATCAAGAGGACATCTACGGCGCCCCCGCCGTCTACAAGGCGATCAAGCCGAAAGACACCGGCAACGACAAGGTGTTCCTCGTGATGGGTCCGTGGTTCCACGGGCAGTCGATCCGGGACGGGAGTTCGCTTGGCGCGATCCGGTTCGACAGCGATACCAGCCTGTACTTCCGCCGGCAGATCCTCGCGCCGTTTCTCGCGCAGTACCTGAAGGACGGTGCGCCGAAGGCCGACGTCGCACCGGTGACCGCGTTCGAGACCGGTACCAACGCGTGGCGCCGCCTGCCCGCCTGGCCGTCCGGCTGCGAAACCGGCTGCTCGGTCGCCGACACTCCCTTGTACCTGGGAGCGGGCCTGTCGCTCGGCTTCACTCCGCCGCGTGCGACCGACGCGCCGTTCGATGAATACGCCTCCGATCCGTCCAAGCCCGTGCCGTACCGCGCCCGGCCGAATCGGCCGACAGGCGCGCCCGATTCGACATGGCGGCAGTGGCTCGTTGACGACCAGCGCGAAGCATCGGGACGGCCCGACGTCCTGGCATTTACGTCGGCTGTGTTGACCGCGCCGATCAAGATCAGCGGACAGCCCACCGTCAACCTGATCGCCTCGACGAGCGGAACCGATTCGGACTGGGTGGTGAAGTTGATCGACGTCTATCCGGACGAGGTCGCTGGCCAGCCCGAGATGGGGGGATATCAGTTGGCCATCGCCATGGACATTTTCCGTGGCCGCTACCGGGAGAGCTTCGAGACGCCGAAGGCGATGGCCTCGGGACAGCCGCTGCCGTACCGGTTCGCGCTGCCAACCGCGAACCACGTGTTTCTGCCGGGACACCGCATCATGGTGCAGGTGCAGTCGAGTTGGTTCCCGCTGTATGACCGGAATCCGCAGACGTTCGTGCCCAGCATCTTCTTCGCGAAGCCGGCCGACTACGTGAAGGCCACTCAGCGCGTCTATCATGCGCCGGGTCAGGCGAGCTTTATCGAATTGCCGATGGTCGGAAAGTAGACGCGGCCGGCGCACGCCCTCGACCTGGCTCGGGGCGTCCTGAGCATCGCCGATCCGTCAGCGAAGCCACGCCCGAATGGCGTCCTTGTCCATTGCCCCACGTAGGTCAGCCAGGAATCGTTCCAAGCGCGCTCGGCAGCGGGCGAGTCGCATGTCCGCGAGTTGAAACCGCCTCGACGGGTGGCTGCTCCTGGTTGAGAGGCTGAGGCGCGCCGCCTGAGTGGCTGCTGCGTTGCCGCGATGCCAGGCGGAATGCCATATTCGCTTGGTATATCTCATTCTGAGAGGTGTCATGGACACGGCAAAGGTCTTCTGGTCGGGGCGTTCGCAGGCGGTGAGGCTGCCGCGCGCGTTCCGCGTCAATGCCGGGGAAGTCCAGATCCGGCGACGTGGCCACGCTATCGTGCTGGAGCCGGTGCCCGAGTCCTGGGAGTGGCTCGATGCCCTCGCCGGTGAGGCCGATGAGGACTTCGTGTCGGCGGTGCGCGAGCAGCCCGAGGCGACAGAGCGGCATGGGCTGGGCAAGGTGTTCCGCTGATGCGGTATCTTCTCGACGCGAACGCCGTCATCGCGCTGCTCAACGACACAACCTCGCCGATCGCACTCCGCATTCGTCGATTCACGCCGAGGGATTTCGGCGTGTCGGCGGTCGTTATCCATGAGCTCTACTACGGCGCGTTCAAGAGTCGGCGGGTGGAGATGAATGTGGCCCGTGTGGAGGCGCTCCAGTTTCCGGTGCTGGAACTCGACCAGGAGGACGCCCGGCAGGCCGGGGAGATCCGAGCGCATCTCGCATCGAAGGGGACGCCCATTGGTCCCTCTGACGTCCTCATCGCTGGACAGGCCAAGGCACGCAAGCTGACGCTCGTCACGCACAACACCTCGGAGTTTCAGCGCGTCGAGGGCTTGCGGGTGGAGGATTGGAAGGGCACGCCGTCGCCTGTCGCGTTGAAGCGTCAGAAAGTGTCGGCCAAGCCCCGCTCCGAATAGCCGGCCCGGGCGCGCGGTCCCCTCGGAGCCCCGTGACGCGGCCTCCCCATCACCTTTGGCCAAGAAAGGTGAAGCCGTGCCGAGGATCGGCGAACGCCACCGTCGCTGGAGCAAGGGTACCGACTACAAGGCTGCCTACGACGCCCTCGGAGAGGAGTTCGACCTTGCACGGACGTTGATCGAGGCGCGGCGTGAAGCTAATCTTGCGACGCTTCCGTCTCCGCCACGCCCAGGAATACGAAAATCGCGCGGGTGAGGGCCCTCACTTCTTCGGAGGCCAGTGAACCGACCAGCCTACCGAGGCGTCTCCTCGGGACGGCCGTCAACTTGTCCACCATCATCCGGCATGGTGCCCGCAGTCCACTCCGGTCTCGGGGCTCGACGGGAAGCCTGAAGATCGGCGCCGGCGTTGGATCGGTGGTCAAAGGGCACACGACGATCGAATCGTTCGCGTCGAACCGATCGTCCTGAACGATGACCACGGGCCGGGGCTTGCCCGCATAGGCCCCGCCCCCTGCGACGGTCCAGATCTCGCCCCGTTTCATTCTTCATTCCAGGCAGAAATCGCGTCGACCAACGACTGGTCCCGGTTGGCGTGCGGACTCTTTACCACCGCCAGCGACTGACGGTGTGCGGCCTGGGCGAAGGCCTTCGACCGCACGTCGGGAACCCAGATCTGAACGGGACGAAGTCCGGCCTTCCGCAATCGGATGCGATGCATGCGGACCTTGTCGCGGGATGCGGATCGAGTGGTCGTTGGCATAGCGTATTCCTCACGGTTACATGTACCCGAGCACATTGCGGAAAGGTGGCACAAACGGGCACCGAGGCGACCATTCCAGACCGGCGGGGATGGTCGGAGAGCTTGGGGGGCATGTCATCAGACATCCTCCGAACACGGGCTCACCATTGAAACAGGCGAGTCGGCCAGTCAGCTTCCCGGAAAGAACACCACCGCGCCCCCCGGAAAGGTCGGGGCACCCAAGGGACAGGACATCGACAGCCGTGGTGCTGCGGTGGCGGCGGGCGGAAACAACGGAAGCTTCAATGTTCTCAGCCCAGCGCAGGTGATCAAGCACGGCAGGTATGCGACGTTCGAAGCCATCACGACGCCCATGACGTTGCACGGGCACTCCTATGGGCGGTACGTCTTGCAGCATCCGGGAACCGAAGGGCCCACAGAGGTGATCGGTGAGCTTGCTGGTCAGGCATCTCGATTTACGGCGACCGTCGGCATCGACCAGTCGATGAATCCGAATGACGCGATTCAGAGTGGGGGGAGTGTCGAATACCTGGTCTACACCGACGGCCGATCAGCATCCGGTCGTGCGCCCGGCCCCGGAACCGCCCTGCCCGGGCGAAACCATACGTGGCGTGATAACGTCGAGGCCTGGACTGTTGAGACACTGAACGAGGCCGTTAGGCGGCCCCACGTGAAGGAGCCGCGCGTTCGGCCCGTTCGAGGTCAGTTCTTGGAGAGGTGACTCACGGGGAAGACCGGCGTCGCGCGCGCCCTGTCCGTCACCGCGAAGAAGGAGTGTTCGCCATGCGCCCTCGCCACGCTCGCATCCGCTCGTCGGCGTTGTTGACCGCCATTCTCGTGTGCGCCATTGTCGTGTGTACCATCCCGGCCTCGGCGCAGACCCAGGCGCCGGTGCGCATCCTCATCACCTATCATTCTCAGACCGGTAACACCGAGAATCTGGCGCAGGCGGTGGCCGCTGGTGCGAAAGACGTGCCGGGCGTCGTCGTGACGCTCGCCAAGATGGCCGACGTCAAGGACGCCGACATCGCGACGTTCGACGGCGTGGTCGTGGGCACGCCCGTGCATTGGGCGAGTCTGTCCACCGAGAGTCGCCGTTTTCTCGACCGGCTGGGCGCGGGACTGGGCGTGACGAAGGTGTGGGGCGACGGACGCACGGCGGGCGTCTTCTGCACGGGCGGCAACGTGTCGAGCGGCAAAGAGATGGCGCGTCTTGCGATGATGTCGTCGCTCATGGAAATGCGATTCATCGTGATTGGCGGCGTCGACGCCGATGGATTCGGGACGCTCGGTCCTTCGGCGACCACCGGCCCCGCCGACCCGGGCGTGAGCGAGATCGAACTGAAGGAAGGGCGCGCGTTCGGCGAACGCTTCGCGCGCTTCACCAGACAGTTCCGCGCGGGCGAGACCCGCAAATAGCGCGACGCGTCGCCGCCGACGGGCGCGCCGGCGTCTTCGATGTCAGGCCCTCACCCTGCTCCATCGCCGGGTCTGCGCACAGGACTGATGACACCCGTTGCGGCCGACCCGACCTCCGTCCCATCCAGGTGCCGCTTGGCCACGCCACGCTGGCCGCCACGCGCAGACAGCCTCCGCCGGCCAAGGCTGGCTTGCCCAGCCGAAGCTCACGGAAGAGGGGACGCAAGCTGGACGTGAGCGAAGGCTGGTGAGCCGCATTTTCGTCAGTTGGAACCAGCTTCACGATTGGTTAAGCGCCCTCGACACGCTCCGTCGGGCGGCGTGAACGACGTTCCGCGGAAAGCGGCACGGAACCGACGCAATGTCGATCGGGAGTTGGCGGATATCCTCGCCACGTTCGGCGGTGACCGCATCAACGAGTTGCGCGAATGGGCGCGCTTGTTGGACGAGGACTACGAGTCTTCGTTGACCGACGGCGGCGAGAAGGCCCCGTAGAGCCCGTCTGCCGGATGACCGATCAGACAGAAAAACGTGCTATATTTCTGTCAAGAAAATGGGCAAGCAGACCACCTCTGTGGACTCGCAGGTACTGGCGAGGATTCGCCAACAGGGGCCGGGGACCGTCTTCACGCCCGCCGACTTTGTCGACCTGGGCCCGCGCAACGCCGTAGATCTGGCCTTGAGCCGGAACGCGCGTGCCGGCACCATCCGTAAGCTCGCCCGTGGTTTCTACAACCTTCCACGCCGCGATGCTCGCCTCGGCGACCTGGCGCCCACCCCGGACGATGTCGCGTCGGCTCTGGCCGGGCGTGACGGCGCGCGACTCCAGGCGAGCGGGGCGCACGCCGCCAACCTGCTAGGCTTGTCTGATCAGGTGCCCGTGCGGCTCACCTTCCTGACCGACGGCCGGTCACGCCGGGTGCAGCTTGGCCGACAGCAGATCATTCTGAAGCACACCACGCCGCGCCAGATGGCAACAGCCGGCCGGGCCAGCGGCACCGTCATCCAGGCGCTGCGCTGGCTCGGCCGTGACCACGTTGATGACCAAGTAGTCGCAACACTCCGCCGACGGCTGTCCGACGCCGACAGGCGCCAGCTTCAGCAGGACCTCCGCTACGCGCCCACGTGGGTCGGCGCCGTCATGCGCAGAGTCGCGATCCCTTCGGTGAAGTGATGGACGCCTTCCTCACGCAGCCGCTCGAACGCCAGCGCGTCACTTACGAAGAAGCCGGCCGACGACTCGGGCTCAGCGCCGGCAGCGTGGAGAAGGACCTCTGGGTGTGCTGGACACTCCGCGCCCTGTTCCGCCTGCCTTCGTCGGGTCCGCACCTGACATTCAAAGGCGGTACGTCACTCTCCAAGGGCTGGAAGCTGATCGACCGCTTCTCTGAGGACATCGACATCGTCATCAGCCGCGAGTTCCTGGGATTCGGCGGCGCCAATGCTCCCGAGGATGCTCCAAGCAACAAGCAGCGCGTGAAGCGTCTCGAAGCGCTGATGCTCGCGGCCCAGAACCACATTCGCGACGTGCTCGGCCCGGCGCTCGAACAGGAGATTCGGCACCTGCTGCCCTCGACGGCTCGCTGGACGCTCGAACCCGACGCCGACGATCCAGACGCCCAGACGCTGTTGTTCCACTATCCGGCAGCCATGGGGGCTGCGGCGTACGTCCGGCCAGTCGTGAAGATCGAGCTGGGCGCTCGTTCCGACACCGAGCCATCCGCCACGCCCGAGATCGCGCCGTACCTCGCGGAGGTCTTTCACGATGAGGTGCCCGACTCCCGGTTCACCGTGCACGCCGTCGCACCTGAGCGCACCTTCTGGGAGAAGGTGGCCCTGCTCCACGAGGAGACGTATCGCGAGGGCTCGGTCGCCCCGAAAGCCCGCCTCGCCCGGCACTACTACGATCTTTGGTGTCTCATCACCCGAGGCGTTGCCGAGCGTGCAGCCAGCGACACAGGGTTGTTCGATCGGGTAGCAGCCCACCGCGCGGTGTTCTTCAGGCGAAGCCGCGACGCGCAGGCGTCCTTCAAGCCGGGCTCACTTCGGCTTGTCCCAGCCGACGACCGCCTCGCCCAGTGGCGACGCGACTACGACGCGATGCGCGAATCCATGTTCTTCGGCGAAGCGCCGGAGTTCGCAGAAATCCTCGCGGTCATCAGCCGTTTTGAGGAAGACTTCAATTCGGGCCGACCGTTCTCGACGCCTCCAACCGTCGCCGTCCTGCGGGACGCGGGCTGAACCCGGCGCTCTAGAGTCGGCTTAAAGCGCCAGTGCACCTCAATGCCACGGCGTGTCTGCTCTAAGTGTGCGGTGGCTCCTCCTGGCGGTTGGAGGCCGTCAGGGTGTCAGCTGGGGTGTTGGCCCGACACACGCTGACCCGGTAGAGGGGCGAAGCGTGTGTCTTATTGGGGTTTGTGGTGAGCCGCATTTTCGCCAGTTGGAACCGCCTCGACGGCTGGTTGCGGCAGGCGGAGGCGCTGCGACGAGCGGCGTGAGCCGTTGCGCGCGTCTTCTTCTCCGCGCCGATACCATATCTGGTATGATGATGGCGATGCCGTGGAGCGTCGAGACTCTGAACGAGACGGTCGATGCCGAACTGGCAGAGCTGCCGCCGGACATGCGGGCGCGACTCGTGCGGATCGCGGAGTTGATCGAATCGGTCGGCTTGCCTGAGGTGAGAGAACCGCACGTCCGCCACATCAGGGGACCGGTCTGGGAGATTCGCCTGAAGGGGAAGGCCGGCATTGCCCGCGCGCTCTACGTGACCGCAAGAGATAGGCGGGTCGTGATCCTGCGGGCTTTCATCAAGAAGACCGAGAAGACGCCCACCGGCGAGATTGATATTGCGCTGGAGAGAGCCAGGGGACTGAAGTCATGACGAAGATCAGCGAGCTTCATCGTCGCTGGAGCAAGGATACCGACTACAAGGATGCCTACGACGCCCTCGGGGAAGAGTTCGATTTGGCGCGGACGCTGATCGAGGCGCGGACCGCCGCCGGCCTGTCGCAGGCTCAACTGGCACGGCGCATGAAGACCTCGCAGTCCTACATCGCGCGCATTGAAGGCGGCAAGGTGCGTCCGTCCACGGACGCATTGGAGCGCTTTGCACACGCGACCCGCACGCGCCTTCGGATCGTGTTCGAGCCGCCCGCCTCGCGGTAACCGTAACGACAGGCCGAGAGGCAAACGCGATGCGCCGAACTCCCGGTACGACGGCCGAATAACGAGCGCTGCTTCGCGATATTGACGAAACGTCACTGCCGCACTTGGTTGCGGACATTCTGTACTTCTGCCGCAGTCACCGTAGAGTGGCGGTGGTCGATGGTCCGGGCGACGGGAGATCGGATGTCTCATCGACAACTCCTGACGGCACCGCGCACTTGGCTCAGTGTAGATTTCACCGCGACGTGACCGCGGCAGTCGGTGCGCGTGAGACCGATGAGCTGCCAGTCGCTCTATTGAAGTTCGGCTGCAAGAGTGGTTTGTTTGTAACCACGGCTCGGCTCTGTCCCCAGAGCACGCGGGAGTACTTGAACGATTTTCCTGGGTTTGAGTTGCAGTTCTGGGACGGCCTTCAGTTAGTCGATCAGGTCCTGTCGAGCCCCCTCCTGACCGAACTCTGGTTCGAACTGCCGCTCGTGATCCGGTCGAAGATCAATTGCGGGGCATCCCCGAATTCGACGCCGCTTTCTGACGATCGAGACGTCGCGCGGCCGAACCGGCCCGCGTCCCAGTACCTCTTGCAATTGTCCGCGACGTTGGTCAGAATCGCTGCCTACAACGAGCTCATCCGCTCTGTCGAAGGGGGAGGCCGCCCCCTGGGGCTGAGAACGGACGTGATGGTCAACGCGCGAGAGGGTCGTGATCCGTCCTAATCGTCAGACAAAAGAAGGAGAGTTGCAATGACATCAAGAAGAAGGTCGCTCACGGTTTCCTGTGCGATTCTATCGCTGGCGACTGCGGCCGTTATGGGTTTCGGTTCGCCGGCGCCTCAGACCGGCTCCAAGACTGCAGGCACCCCGACAGCGGCAGTGCCCCAGGAAAGCAAGGCGTCGTGCAGCGCAGGGGGACTGGTGATCTATAACGAGGGCAGGCCGGGCCTGGTGACCGAGCGCGGCGTCGTCGACCTCAGCGCCCTGGTGCGTCCCCTCGGCGGGCAAGACGCCATGCAGGAGCTGATCACGCGCTACGCAGAGCTCAAGCCCGAGCTGGCACGCCTGGCTGCCCAGGGCGCCGCGCAGCCGCTGGCGGCCGTGACGCTCAAGGCGCCGGTGCCACGCGCGAAGCTGCTGAACATGGGCGGCAACTACCGCGAGTTCGGCCACCGCGAGCCCTCGCCGATGTGGGGCTTCTTCAAGTCCACCGACTCCATCCTCGGCTCCGGCGGCACCGTCGTCCTGCCGAACATCGACGCCAACATCTTCCACCACGAGGCCGAGCTGGTGGTCGTCTTCGGCCGCGCCGGCAGCAGCATCCCCCAGGCGCAGGCCCTGGACTATGTCTTCGGCTACACCGGCGGCGTTGACGTCTCCGCCCGCATGCCGTCCAGCGGCGCCGCCGGCGGCGGCCGCGACGTCACGAAGATGCCGCTCTCGGCCCCCAAGTCCTACAACGGTTTCGCGCCGCTCGGCCCCTGCATCGTCCCCAAGGACGCGGTCGGCGACGCGCAGGCGCTCGGCATCAAGCTCTGGGTCAACGGCGAGCTGCGCCCCAACTACAACACTAGCGACCTGGCGCACTCGATCGCCGAATCGATCGCCTGGGCCACGGCGATCACGCCGGTGCAGCCGGGCGACGTGCTCTTCATGGGCACCAACCACCAGGGCCTGGGCGCGCTGCAGGACGGCGACCACGTCGTGCTGGAGGTCAGCCGAATCGGTCGCCTGACCTTCAACGTCGTGGACCCGTCACACCGCCGCTGGCCGCGCGGCGTCGACGAGGTCACGGCCGCGGACGTGCGCAACGGCACCGGCGGCCCGGGCCAGAAGTCAAGGCCGTTGCCGCAGAAAGGGCCACAGCTCTAACTGGCACCTCACTAGCAGGAGCCTCGCTGAGCCAGGATCCTGTCTTGGATAGAGCGGCGTGTCGCGCGGCCTCGGTCAGGTCCATGTCGCGCGCCACGCCGCCGACGGTCTTGCCCTTGTCGAGGACCACGCCGGCTTTGAAGTCATCGCAATCGCGTGCGGGACGTCCCGATGACGACCCGACTCGCGAATGCGCCGCAGCGGCATCGGTACCTGAAGGGCCCACGCGTGCCGTGTCAGAAGAACGGTCAGCCGCTCAGGGCCAACATGCTCGCGTACCGGCTCGAGCGCGCGACGCGCGAGGCAGGGCTCGCAACCGGTCGCAAGCCGCGGCACGCGGGACCGCACGTCTTGCGACACACGTTCTGCTCGCAGCTCTCGATGCGCGGCGTGCCCGCGCATCGAGAGCTGCAGGAACTCGCCGGCCATCGCGATCTCGGCACGACGCAGCGGTACATGCACTTGAGTCCGCTCGCGATCGAAGCCGCGATTCGATTGCTGGAATTGCCGCCGTCCGCCGCAGAGCGGGCAACATGTGGGCAACGCCCGAAGCTGGAGAGGGGGTAAGTGGTACTAAGGAAAAAGGTTAGGTGGTGAGCCGCGAAGGAATCGAACCTTCAACCCGCAGATTAAGAGTCTGCTGCT
>JBAXOX010000073.1:0-21496 GCA_037133015.1 Acidobacteriota bacterium | reverse complement strand
GCGCCCACCCTGAGCGAGTCGCGGATGGTCACGAGTCGAAGGGGCGGGCGCGCCAACCTTCGCTCGCGCTCCATTCCCAATTGACACTTTCCGCGCGAGCGTCGGTTGGCTCCGCCACATGACGCGCCGAAGCAACGCGAGGGCTCACGGCGCTACCGCGGGTTCAGCGCACCGACCAGCGTGCCGATGTCCTTCAGTGTCTCAATCGATTCGATCAGGGCGACACCGCGATCGATGTGCGCCTTGCTCAGAAACAACTCCGCGTTGTCGGCGAATTTCTGCCGCAGTTCCTCCGTCGTAAACGGCCGCTCGGGTCCGCCGCGATAGCGGTCGTCTGAGGCCTGCGTGAGCAGCCGGCCGTCGTTGAGCCGCACGTCGATTCGGCTGCGCATGTGCTCGAACCCCTGCGCCTCGATGCCGGGGTCGAACACCGTCTCGACGCGCGCCATCATGGCCTGCACGTCGGGGCTCGCGACAAACGCATCGGCGAATTCCCGAATCCCGGCCCTGCGGCGGATCACGATGGCCGACATCATGAACGGCAGGCAGAACTTGGCCTCGAGTTCGGTGGCCGCCGTCTTGTACCGGAGCGGATTGAGGATGTTCGATCCGGCGCGCACCACCACATGCTCGACCTGCTCGGGCCGGACGTCGTGGTCGACCACCAGCTTGAGCATCGCGTCCATGGTCGGCTGCCCGAGCGATCCGCAGGGATACGGCTTGAACGACACGCCGGGATCGACGATCGAGAACGGCGCGCCGAGCGTCGTGAGGATGCGGGCCGGATCGGCGCCGCCGCCCAGCACCTGGAAGAATCCCCACTCGCCGTCCAGCGCATCGGCAGCCGCGGTAAATCCTTTGGCGGCGAGCATGGCGGCCACGACGCCATTCTCGGCGGCCCGGCCCACATGGAGCGGCTTGGTCATCGTGCCGAAGTTGACCCGGATGCCCGAGCCCATGCTGGCCGCCATCCCGACGGCATTCATGGTCGCCGACCGATCCAGCTTCAAGAGCTTCGCCGCGCTGGCGACAGCCCCGAACACGCCGATGGTGCCAGAGCTGTGGAACCCGCGTTTATAGTGATCGGGCTCGATGGCCTCCGCGATCTTGCACTCCACCTCGACGCCAACCAGGTAGGCCTCGAGCAACGTGCGGCCCGACACGCCGAGCGTTTCGCCTACGGCGAGCGCCGCCGAGAGAGCCGGCACCGTCGGATGGGTCAGCAACCCGAAGATGCGGTCGGGAGACGAAGACAGCTGCGTGTCGTCGAAGTCCATCGCGTGGCCGCTGGCGGCATTGGCGAGCGCCGAGAACGCGGCCGGGGCCCTCAACGGCTCCGGACCGAGCACGGTGGCCTCGCCCCTGCCGCCTGATTGCGCGACGAATTCCCGCAGGATGCGGCTGCCCGCTGCGGTGGCGCCGCCCAGGATCACGCCGAACCCGTCCACCAGGCATCGCTTCCCTTCGCGGATCGCCTCGGACGGAAAGCGCTCCATCGCGGCATCGGCGATAAACGCGCACACCGCCGACGTCACGCCCCGAGTGGGCGGCCGCCTGGCGGGTGTTCGGGTGGCGGCCTGCTGGCCGGACTGTTGGGAGGCCTCCGCGAGCGCAGCGGCCGGCAACGAACAGGCGGCGACCGACGCGGCGGCTCCACGTGACGCGAGTCGAAGAAACTGCTTACGGGTCAGCGGCATTGGATCATCCATGGGGTTGCGGGTGTCACACAATCAAGGACGGGAGAACCGGCCGGCCCATTCTCACACAAACGCGGGGTGTTCGGGACGGAGAGGGCCTTCACGGCGACGTCTCGAATCGTGGCGCCATGGCCGTGCTACCATGGCAGAGTCGAGTGGACAGGCACGGTCAGCGTGACCTCTCGTGTTCGCCATATCTCGATCGGCACCACCACGCGCGCCCGTAGCTCATCTGGATAGAGCGTCGGCCTTCGAAGCCGCAGGTAGGGGGTTCGAGTCCCTCCGGGCGCACCAACACCATCGCTCATCAAGTCGCGCGATCGCCGCTCTCGGGTCTGTGCTGGGGGCGTTCGCCTTCTCCCAAGAAGATCGCGTCGTGAATGGCGGGCGGGGTACCGCCGCGTCACCTCGCATCACTTGACTATAACCCATCGTTGGGTTATTCTGACGCCATGACGTGGGGAGAATTACTGCGGCTCTTGAAACGCCACGGCTGGCGGGAAGCCCGTACCGGGAAAGGGAGTCACCTCATGCTGATTCACCCCACACGGCAGAGCGTGATCTGGGTCGCACGCCACGAAGCACAGGAGGTCGGAACCGGCCTCGCGCGCAAGATTCTGAAAGACGCAGGGATTCACCGATGACCACCACACAGCGCTTCGCCGTCGTGTTTCTCCACGAGGACAATGGCACCGTGAGCGCCTACCTGCCAGACCTTCCCGGCGTGTACGCCTCCGCCGACACGCTGGCCGCTGCCCGCCGCGGTATTCGCGCCGCGCTGGAAGGCTATCTCGGCGAGATGACGGCTCGCGAGTGGGACGTGCCCGCCAGCCGCGCAGAAGTGGCCGTCATGAAGGTGGAACGTGGCACGACCGGGCCGCGCGCGCGCCTCGTCGGGATCGCCTCGCTGTTGGGCCGCCGGACGAGCCGCGCGAAAGCCTCCGCCGCACGTGCCAACGGCCGCAAAGGCGGACGGCCGAGGAAGACCGCAGCGGCGTAGTCACCAGGCTACAGAGGAATATGACCGTCTTGTGCGGCCAGCCGCACATCCCCTCGGCGGACCGATAGTGGTCCCTGGACAGCGCGGGTGAGCGTCCCCGACGCTGAGCCGTGACATCGGAGAGCAGTGAGTACCCATCGATGAACACTGACCGACACACGCTTGCCGACATCGCGCGGCGCGCCATGATCGAACGTGGTCTGGAACCCGATTTTCCTCCTGCCGCGCAGCAGGAAGTGGCGGCGCTCGCCCGGCAGCCTGCCGCCCGCGAACGCGCGGGTGGGAGCGCGGGTGGGAGCGTGCGCGATCTGCGCGACCGCCTCTGGGCGTCCATCGACAACGACGACTCCCGCGATCTCGACCAACTCACTGTCGCCGAATCCCTCACCGACGGCCGCGTCAGGATTCTCGTCGCGGTCGCCGATGTGGATGTCTGCGTCCCGAAGGGCTCGGCCCTCGACCGTCACGCCTCGAACAACACGACATCGGTCTACACACCGGCCGCCATCTTCCCGATGCTGCCCGAAGCGCTGTCGACCGACCTCACGTCGTTGAACCAAGCGCAGGATCGGATGGCCGTGGTGGCCGACATGGTTGTCGAACCAGACGGGTCGGTGGTCACGTCAGACCTTTACCGGGCCCACGTGAGAAACCATGCAAAGCTGGCGTACCGGAGTGTAGCCGCGTGGCTCGAGGGCCACGGCGCCGCGCCGCCAGGAATTCTGGACACGCCAGGCTTGGAGGCAAACCTCCGCCTGCAGGACGGCGTGGCGCAGCGCCTCGTGGATCTGCGCCACCGCCACGGCGCCCTCGGGCTCGAAACGACCGAGGCGAAAGCGGTCTTCGATGGCGACGCGCTGTCGGATCTCGGTCTCGATCGAAAGAACCGGGCGACGCAGCTGATCGAGGATTTCATGATCGCGGCGAACGGCGTCACCGCGACGTACCTCGAGTCGAAGGGATTTCCGTCGCTCCGCCGGGTGCTGCGATCCCCCGAGCGGTGGGACCGCATCGTGCAGCTCGCCGCCGGTGTCGGGGATCGCCTTCCCAACGCGCCAGACGCCGTAGCCCTCGAAGCGTTTCTCTCGCGGCGGCGCCAGGCCGAACCCGAAAAGTTCGCCGACCTTTCCCTGGCCGTCGTCAAACTGATCGGCCGGGGTGAGTACGCGGTCGATTTGCCAGGCAGCCCGCCACCGGGACACTTCGGGCTGGCCGTCAAGGACTACACCCACTCGACGGCGCCGAATCGGCGCTATCCCGATCTGGTGACGCAGCGACTCCTCAAAGCGGCGATGGCGGGAGCGCCGCCGCCCTACTCCACATCGGAGCTCGACGCACTGGCGACCCACTGCACCCAGCGGGAAGACGACGCGACCAAGGTTGAGCGGCAGGTGCGAAAGTCGGCAGCTGCGCTGCTCCTGTCGGGCAGAATTGGGGAGTCGTTCGACGCGGTCGTCACCGGCGCGTCCTCGAAAGGCACGTGGGTCCGGCTCGTCGCGCCTCCGGTCGAAGGCAAACTCGATCGCGGGTTCCAGGGACTCGATGTCGGCGACGCGCTCCGGGTCCGTCTGGTCCAAACCGACGTCCAGCGGGGGTTCATCGACGTCGTGCGCGAAGGACACTAAACAGTACCCAACAGTGAGAGAACCCTATGTGCGGTATCGCGTGCATCTTCGATATCCAATCTGATCCCGGCGGACTGCGCGAGCGGGCCGTCGCGATGGCACGCCTGCTGCGTCACCGCGGGCCTGACTGGAGCGGCGTGTACGCCGACCAGCACGCGGTGCTGGCGCACGAGCGTCTCTCCATTGTCGACGTCGAACACGGCGCGCAACCACTCACCGACGCCGCCGGCCAATTGATCCTCGCCGTCAACGGCGAAATCTACAATCACCAGGAGTTGCGAGCCGCGCTGGCCGACTATCCCTTCAAGACGTCGTCGGACTGCGAACCCATCATTCCGCTGTACGAGCGGTTCGGCGCCGACTTCCTGAACCGCCTGAGCGGCATCTTTGCCTTCGTCCTCTACGATGCGCGCACCCATGAGTACCTGATTGCCCGGGATCCGATCGGCGTCGTGCCGCTCTATCTGGGCCGCGACGATCACGGACGGCTGCACGTCGCATCCGAGATGAAGGCGCTGATCACGCACTGCCGCGTGATCGAAGACTTTCCGCCGGGGCACTACCTCACCAGCCGTCTCGATCGGCCCGCTCGGTACTACACCCCTGCGTGGCGCGACTATGACGTGGTCGCGCCGGTTCCGCTCGATCACGCGCGCCTCAGGCACGCGCTCGAAACGGCGGTGCACCAGCAATTGATGTGCGACGTGCCGTACGGCGTCCTCGTGTCGGGCGGCCTCGACTCGTCGGTCATCGGCGCCATCACGCAGCGCTACGCGCCCAACCGCGTGGAAGAGCACGATCAGGTGCAGGCCTGGTGGCCGCGTCTGCACTCGTTTGCCATCGGGTTGACAGGCTCGCCGGATCTTGCGGCGGCACGCAAGGTCGCGTCACATCTCGGCACGGTGCACCACGAGTTCGTGTTCACGATCCAGGAAGGTCTCGACGCGCTCCGAGACGTCATCTACCACATCGAAACCTACGACGTGACGTCCATCCGCGCCTCGACGCCCATGTTCCTGATGTCGCGCCGCATCAAGGCGATGGGGATCAAGATGGTGCTCTCGGGCGAGGGCGCCGACGAAGTCTTCGGCGGCTACCTCTATTTCCACAAGGCACCCAACGCGCGGGAATTCCACGAGGAAACCGTGCGCAAACTCGATTCGCTCTACAAGTACGATTGCCTGCGCGCCAACAAGACGACGGCCGCGTGGGGCGTCGAGGTGCGAGTGCCGTTCTTGGACCGCGAGTTTCTCGATGTCGCCATGGGGTTCAACCCGGCCGAGAAGATGGTCGCGAAGGGCGGGATGGAAAAGACGGCCTTGCGACGCGCGTTCGAAGGCTACCTGCCGCACGAGATTCTGTGGCGGCAGAAGGAACAGTTCTCGGACGGCGTGGGGTACAACTGGATCGACACGCTCAAGGCGGTTGCCGAAGAAAAGATCTCGGCGGCGCAGATGGCCAACGCCAGGTATCGCTTTCCGCACAACACGCCGCTCACCCGGGAAGCGTACCTGTACCGCGAGATCTTCGAGTCGCACTTTCCCGGCGAGGCCGCGGCCGCGTGCGTACCCGGCGGCCCGAGCATCGCGTGCAGCACGTCAACCGCAATCGCGTGGGACGCCAGTTTCGCGCGCAACGCGGATCCATCAGGGCGGGCGGTGCTCGGCGTGCATCAGGACGCCAAGGAGCCGCTGGTCGGGTAGTTGCGGTGCGGCGCGGTGCGCCCCTGCGCCGCGCGAGCCCGATCGGCGGATCGGCAGATCGGCAGATCGGCAGATCGGCGGATCGCCGGTCGGCTACTGTCGCGGACCCGGTCCGCCGCAGGTGCCTGGCCTGATCCCACCCGCACCCTTGGGCCAGACATGATCGGCGGGATTTCTGTCCGGGAACCGGCACGACGGATCCAGCGTAATCCGCTCGATCGGACGGGCGCCGAACTCCAGCGTGGCCCGAAACGTCCGGCTTCCGCCAAACCACACGTCCACCGGCCACGTCACGATCGCCGTCGTCTCATCGCGCATCGTCGCGTTGGCCATGGGCGTGATCGGCGCGCCAGCGGCCGCAAACTTGATCTCGAGCACCACCGGTGACGGCATCTGCCCGTCCTGCCGCACCACGACGGTGGTCTCGCGCCCGGTGGTCTTCACGCTGTCGATCGATGCGTCGACCGACTCGGTGGTCCAGAGCCAGTAGTACCAGAACCACCCCAGGTCTCGCTTCAGCGCGCCGTTCATGAAGAACGCGAAATCCCACGGCGACGGATGCTTGAAGCTCCACACCTTCGCGTACTCGCTCATCGCGCGCTGCACGTCCTTGTCGCCGACGATGCCGCCCAGCATCGAGAGCATCAGCGGCGTCTTCTGGTAGGCCTGGTAGCTGTAGCCGGGCCCCGCGTAGTTCGCGTTCCACATCAGCGGCGCCTCGGTCTCGTTGCCGCTCATCGATCCGTAGCGCTGCCCCAACCCGTCGAGACTCGGCGCGGCCTTGCGGGCGTCGGCGTCCGACAGCACATTCATGTACTGATTGAACCCCTCATCCATCCACCCGTACCAGGTCTCGTTGTTGCCGACCATCATCGGCCACCACTGATGGCCGGTTTCGTGGTCGGCGGCGCCCTGGTTCGAGTTGATCACCATCGGGTATTCCATGCCCGCGCTCGGCCCGTCCTGCAGGGTGAGCTGCGGAAACGGGTACGGCGCCCACAGCGCCGAGTAGAACTCGAGCGCGTGACGGCTGATCGCCCCCGCCCTCTCGTACAGTTTCGCGTGCTCGGGCAGATAGAGCATGTGGATCGGAACCGGGCCCTTCCCCGGAATCGTGGCGCGCGTCGCGGTCCACACGTAGTGTTTTGCCGTCGCCCACGCGAAATCGTTGACCTGGTCGGCCACGAAGTGCCACGTCAAGCGGTCGCCGTTGGCGGTCGCCTGCCCCGGTCCGACTTCGTCGGGCCCGACGATGGTGACGACGGCGTCCGATTCGAGCACGTGCGTCAATCGCTCCCGCGCCTTCGCCGTGAGGACCTCGTCGGGATTCTGCAGCACGCCGGTCCCGCTGACGATCCAGCCGGCGGGCACGTCGAGTCGGACGTCGAATCGCCCGAAGTTGTTGTAGAACTCGGCCGGCCCGAGATACGGATTGGTGTCCCAACCGCGCAGGTCGTCGAACTTCGCGACGCGCGGGTACCACTGTGTCGGCTGAAACAGCGTCTCGTCCCAGCGCTGCGTCATCCGGTGTCCGCGCCCGTCTGGCCCGCCAGGCAGCGCCGTGTGCCACGCGATCTCCAGCGTCGTCGACGCCCGGGTCGCGACCGGCGTGGCGAGCGCAATGCGCGCGACGGTCTCGGTCAGGTTGTAGGCGGCCAGACCCGAGGCCGCCGCCGGCTCGGCTGCCGCAGCCCGCCGGCCCATCGGCCGTGCCGGCGGATTCAGGTCGACGGCCGCGCCGTCCACGCTGATGCGGGTGATGACCATGCCGTCGGTGGTTTCGGCCGGCACCGACGCGCCCCGCTGCGCGGTGGCGCGAAAGATATTGTGATCGAGCCGCAGCAGGATTTCTCGCAGCGGACCGGGACTGGTGTTCTCAACGGTGATGCGCTCGGTCCCGGTGATGGTGTGCGTGCCCGGATCCAGCCGCGCGGTAATCGCGTAGTCGGTCCGCAGTTGCCAGTAGGTGGGCCCGGGCCGTCCCGTCCGATCCCTCGTTCCCGCGTCCCATGCGTGGCGAATCGTGCCGGTGAGCGGCATGTCGCGCCGGATGGCGCGCTCGGGTGCCTGCGCCGCGAGAACACCGGGGCCGGCCTGCGCGGCGATGGTGCCGCCCTGCCCTGCCAGCAACCCGACCACACAGACGACCGAAACAGCGGTGCGAGCGATCATGAACACTCTCCTGCCGCGGGTACGCGACCTGGTGAAACGTGACGGAATCGCCGGAGCAGATGGCGAGGGTTTAGTGCGGCTTGCCGGCCAGAATCGCCATCACCCCGTCGATGCGGCCCTGCGGCGCGGCCACCTGAACACCGGCCACCGCCCCGCGCACCTGCGAGAAGGTCTCGTGGGCGATGGCGACGCCCTCGGCGAAGGCGTCTTCCTTGCTCGCCGTCTTCCGCATCCGATCGAGGATCTCGGCCGGCACGCTGGCGCCGGGCACTTCGTTGTTCATGAATTCGGCATTGCGGTACGACACCAGCGGCCAGATGCCGCAGAGCAGCGGGATCTTGACGTGCTCGACCCGCTTGATGAAGCGCTCGAGGAGCCGCGGGTCGAAGACCGGCTGCGTAATCATGTATTCGGCACCGGCCTCGATTTTCCAGTCGAGGCGCCGCAATTCGTTGTCGAGATTGATCGCGCCGGGATTGACGCCGACGCCGATGGTAAACCCGCTGGGCTCGCCGATCGGATTGCTGGCCAGATCGAGGCCGTGATTCAGGCGGTTGATCAAATTGACCAGGCCGATCGCGTCCACGTCGAACACCGCGGTGGCATCGGGATAGTTGCCGAGCTTGGGCGGATCGCCGGTGACCGCGAGGATGTTGCGAATCCCCAGCGCCCACGCGCCCAGCAGGTCCGACTGCATGCCGATCACGTTGCGATCGCGGCAGGCGATGTGCAGCACCGTCTCGATGCCGACGTCGCGCTGAATCAGCACCGCCATGGCCAGCGCCGACATCCGCGCCGAGGCGCGGGGGCCGTCGGGAATGTTGATGCCGTCCACGCCGAAGTGGTGCAGTTGGCGGGCCTTGGCCACTTCGCGCTGCGGCGAGACGCCGCGCGGCGACACCAGTTCGACCAGTTGGACGAACTCTCCGCGCAGCAGGCGGTTGGCCAGTCTCGACTTGTCGCCCTTCTCGAAGACCTTGACCGCCTCGGGCGCCTGCACGGCGAGATCGCGCACGCTGACGTCCATCCGGCGCGTGGGCTGCAGCGCCTGCACGGCGCGCCGAATCGCGCGAATGTGATCCGGATTGGTGCCGCAACACCCGCCCACGATGGTTGCACCGGTCTGGATGAAGCGCTTCGCGTACTCGGCGATGTACTCCGGCGACGTCATGTAGATGTAGCGCCCGCCGACGTTCTGCGGCACACCCGCGTTGGGCTGCACGGCCAGCGGAAGCGTCGTCAGCGTCTTGAGGTGCTCGAGCGCCTCGAGCATCGCCCGCGGCCCGATCGAACAATTCAAACCGACCGCGTCCAGTTGATAACCGGCCACGCCGAGGATGAAGCTTTCGAGCGTTGCCCCGCTGATCAGCACGCCATCGTCGTTGACCGTCACCTGCGCGACGACGGGGATCGTCGGGTTCAGTTGTTTGACGGCGCGGATGGCTTGCTCGAGTTCCTTGACCAGGCCGAACGTCTCGAGCACGATCAGATCCACGCCGCCGTCGAGCAGGCCTCGAATCTGCACCGCGAAGGCATCGCGCGCTTCGTCGAACGACAGCGCGCTCAGCGGTTCGATCTGCACGCCCAGTGGTCCCACCGATCCGGCCACCAGAGCCGCCCCGTTGGCACCGGCCACCGCCAGTTCGGCGCCACGCTTGTTGATGTCGTAGACCCTGGATTCCAATCCGTGCGGCGCCAGTTTGAACTGATTGGCCCCGAACGTGTTGGTCTCGACCACGTCGGCGCCGGCCGCCACGTAGTCGCGATGCACCTGGAGGACGATGTCGGGGTTGGTCAGGTTGAGTTCGTCGAAGCAGGTGTTGATGAAGATCCCTTTCTCGTAGAGATAGGTCCCCACCCCGCCGTCGAATACGACAATCTCGTCCCGCAACCGTTCCCTGAAGCTCTTCATATGTCTGGCATTGTCGTTCAGGGCCGCGGAATCTGTCTACTGGAGGGCCATCGCCTGTCGCCAGCGCGCCACCAGCGCGCCGGCGGTCCGGCGATGCGGCGGCGCGTCGCGCCCGCCGCCTCGCCGGATGCGACGCGCTTACCGGAGTCGGTAGCTGAGGAGGGTCCGGATGTTGAACATCCCGTCGTTCTGAACCGGGGCACCAAAGCCGCGCCTCACCGACAGCGGGGAGTAGAACAGATCCATGCCCGCCGTCAGCCGCCCGCTCATCCGGTAGCTGACCCCGCCGCTGGCCGAGACGGCCGTCCCTCGCGACAGATAGTGCGTGCGATCGATCATGCCGAAGGTCAACGCGTTCACCTGAAAGCCCACGTCCATGTAGTTGACGCCGATCGACGCGTGCGGCGACAACCGGTTCGCGGCCTCGGGGCGGTACGCCACGCTCAACTCGCCCCCGGCGTACCGGAGGGCGGCGGTATCGGACGAGGGGGCCTCGCACCCATCAGGATTGCCGGCCGACCCTGGCGCCAGCGCCGCCATGCGCGCCGGGCAGGTGTAGGATCCCTGCACGCTGCCAAGTTGCCCGTAGACGCGCACGCCCACCGCCAACCCCGCCGTGTCGTACACGGGCCGCTCAATGGCCAGGGCCAGCAGCCTGGTCTTGAGCCCGAACATCGGAATCGGCGGCACGGCCGCGACCACGACAGAGAAACTGGCCGGCAGCGCAACCGTCACGCGTGGCCTGGGGAAAAACGGCGCCTTGTTGAGATCCTGAGACTCGGTGCCGTCGTACCCGACCATCTGCTGCGCATCGCTGAGCGACGGCAACCAGCCGGCCTCGAGCCCGATCGTCACGGACCCGGGCGTCCTGGCGCGCGGCGTCTCCAGGCCACCGAGCAGCGTGGCCGCCGTAAAGTACTTGAGCGCCCACGATTCGGGGCGATCGAAGGACAGATGATCCACCGAGTTCATGACCATCTGGGCGGATGCGGGCGCAACGATCGCGAGAGCCGCGATCGCCGCGAGGGTGAAGGTGATCGCCGGCTGCGTCAGCCTGCCGGCACACGGCCGCGCGTTACCGATTGGTGTGAGTCTCATCGTGGGTCCTTGTGTTGATGGTGAACTGAATGTCGAGTTCGTCTTTGACGCGAATGGTGCCGCCGGCCGCGGTGACCGGCGCGATCCCGAATTCGGATTGCTTGAGCACGAACGATCCGCGCGCGGTCAGACGGCCGCCGACTCCGATCGTCACGCTGGCGCGGATGGCCATCGGGCGCGTCACGCCGTGAAGCGTCAGCGCGCCGTCGATCACCACCTCGGCCGACGCCGCCAGCCGCGACGTCACGATCACGCGCTGCGAGGCAAACGCAATCACGGGGAATCGCGCGACATCGAGCACGCGTTCCCCTTCCATCACCTGCTGCACGAGGGGCACGTCGGCCGGCGGTTCGTCCTTGCCGCTCACCCGCAGGCCCGCCGCCGCCAACTCCAGCACGACGGTGGCGTGCTCGAGGTCGGCCGGATCGATGCGTACCTGCCCGGCGAGGCGGGTGGCGACCACGTCGTGCGCGTGGCCCGCAAAGCTGAACAGGCCGGATTTTCCGACCTCGATACCCACGTGGCTGGCCGCCTCGTCGATGACCAGCACGAGCGGACCGCTTTGCGCGGCCGCCGTCACCACCAGCCCCATGCCGATACACACGCTCCCGAGCCACGCACGCAACATGAAATGCCTCACGCGTTGTTTTCGATGATGTGAAGTGCCGCCCGACGAAGTTGCAAGACGCATGCCTCGCCGCGAACGGCAGCGCGCGGCCGCATCACGCGGGTCGGTCTGTGGCGCGCTATCCGCGCTCAACGTCCGATTTCCGGTTGTCCCCGCCTCAGGCGTCGTCGCGCGGCACACCACCCCAGGAGCGGCTGACGCCGCCCGGCCCTTGCCGAGGCGGCGGCCGCAGGTTTACCAAGCGCGAATGCATTTACGTCACACGTAACAGGCGTTCCGACCAACAGGAACAATCGGGCCGAATTCCGAACAGGCCGGTCGGCATCGCGTTTGCTCTAGACCCTGTCGTCCAACAATACAAACGGGCCACACCGGCCCTCGAGGAGAATGATGATGAATTCGCGAATCACGATGTCCATCGGCGGCGTGCTTTTGATGGCAGCGACCATCGCCGGTTGCAACGGCAGCGCCAGCAATGCCTACCAGAGTCCTGCGGCCCCGAGCCAGGTCACGCCCGCCCCTGTGCCCACGCCGACTCCCACACCCACGCCGACTCCCACACCCACCCCAGAGCCGACGCCTGCCCCCGCGGCGGCGGACATCACCATTACCATCGGCGGCATGAGTGGAAGCAGTTCGTACTCGGCCAGCCCGACCACTGTCGCGGCGGGACAGACCGTATCGTGGCGCAATGCCGACAGCCTTCCCCACACGGCGACCGCCGATGGCGGGGCCTTCAATACGGGAACCATCGCCCCGGGAGCCACCAGCGCGCCGATCGCGATGACGTCGTCGGGCGCCTTCCCGTACCACTGCGCGATTCACCCCTCGATGACCGGGACCCTGGTGGTGGCGGCGGTGTCGACCACGCCTTACTAGTGGCGTCGAGTCGCCATGACGGCCCCGTGTCGCTTGCGCGACCAGCCTGGCCGAGGTGGCTCCCTCCGCACTGAGTCGTGAGGGCTCACGCCGATTGCCGAACGTGTGCATCGAAGGGCCTGAGCCGGGTTCGCGCGGCCAGACGGCCTCGCATCGAGGGTCGTCTGGTCGCCGCCCGTGGCGGCGGCAACGAACATGACGCACGCAGACTGAAACCGCCGCGATCAGGTGCCCGATGGGGTGGGCGCGAGAGGATCGGCGAAGCGGTACTTGGCGAGGTAATAGCTCAATGCGCGCTGACTGATCCCCATCAGTTCCGCGGCATCCTTCTTGACGCCGCGCGACCCGTCCAGCGCCCGCCGGACGGTCTCGCGTTCCACCCACTCGATGTTTTCGTGGAGTCTGAGCGACGGCACGCTGGCGGATGCCGCCGGCGAAGTCCGCAGCCCCGTGATGGCGTCGGGGCCAATGACCGGTCCCGCCGACAGCACGACCGCGCGTTCGATCGTGTTCTCGAGTTCGCGCACGTTGCCGGGCCAGTCGTAGCGTTCGAGCAGCGCGAGGGCCGCCGGATCGAACTGGTCGACCGCCCGGCCCGTCCGCTGGGCATGTTTGCCGAGGAAGTGTTCAGCGAGCACGGGAATGTCTTCGCGGCGTTCGCGCAGCGGCGGGATCCGGATCGGGATCACGTTGAGGCGATAGTACACATCCTCCTGGAACGTGCCGGCCCTGACCATCGCCGCCAGGTCGCGGTTGGTCGCCGCGATCACGCGCACGTCCACCCGGGAGGCCTTCTCCGATCCGAGCGGTTCGAATTCCCGCTCCTGCAGCACACGCAGCAACTTGGCCTGCACGCTCTGGCCAAGCGTGGCGATTTCGTCGAGCAGGATCGAGCCCCCGTCGGCCAGGGCGAACTTTCCCTTGCGGTTCGACGTGGCGCCGGTAAAGGCCCCACGGACGTGGCCGAACAGCTCCGACTCGATCAGCGTGTCGGGGATGGCCGCGCAGTTCACCTTGATGAGCGGCATGTGGCGCTGCGCGCTCCGATCGTGAATGGCTCTCGCCACCAACTCCTTCCCGGTGCCGGTCTCGCCGGTGATGAGGACGGTGCTCCGCGTTTCCGCGACGCGTTCGAGCGTGCGGATGACGTCCTGCAGCCCTTTGCTCCGCCCGACAATGCCGTAGTGGTTGAAGTCTTCGTCGCGCTCACTGAGCAGGTAGCGGTGCTGGTTGCGCAATCGCTGCAGTTCGACGGCGCGGCGGACCACCACGAGCAGTTCGTCGATCTCGAACGGCTTCTGCAGGTAGTCGAGCGCGCCGAGCTTCATCGCTTCGATCGCACTGCTGACGGTGGCGTGTGCGGTCATCAGCACGACCTGCGGCCTCTCGCCCGGAGCGGCGCCCTGCGACAACTCGCGGACCAGTTCCACGCCCGTCAGGTCGGGCATGATGTTGTCGGTGACCAGCACGTCGAACACGCGCGCAGCCAGCAGATGCTGGGCGGTCCGGCCATCGGCGGCCTCGGTCACCTCGTGGCCGTCCTCGCGAAGGGCGCGGGCCAGCGCCTTCAAGATCCGCTGTTCGTCGTCGACGACGAGCACCGTTCCGTTGCTTGACATCAAAGTCCTTCCCGCCTCAGACGGCGGCCGAATCGGTTCCTGTCGGGGGCCGGGCCGGCACCTCGATCCGGACCACCGACCCCTGGGGCGCGGCGTTCGCGACGGTAATGGTGCCCCCGAGGCCTTCGACGATATTGCGCGCGATGGCCAGGCCGAGACCGGTTCCCGCCCGGCGGGTCGTGAAGTACGGCTCGAACACCCTGGCCAGCAATCCCGGATCGATGCCCACACCCCAGTCTCGCACGATCAGGTTTACCCCGCCCTCGCCGGTGGCCTCGCTTCGGCACTCGACGCCGGCCGCGGCGGAGGCGGCCGCGGCCCCGGCCCGTGCGGCGCGCACCGCCTGCGCGGCGTTCGACAGCACGTTCACCAGCACCGTGCGCAAGCGGTCGCCGTCGGTAACCACCGGACGCGCCGCTTCCGAGAGCGCCAGGGCGATGCCGATGCCCGGCTCGGCGGTCTCGACGGCCCGCGCCGCCTCGCGGCACAACTCGTTGAGATCGGCCGTTTGCCAGGCGAACGTGAGCGGCTTCGCGTAGTCGAGCACCTCGCTGACGATGCGATTGAGCCGGGCGACTTCGGCGTCGATGTCCTGCAGCGCTTCGTCGGTGGACTCGGCGCTCGCGCCAGGCTGGCGCAGCGTGCGCACCGCCGACTTGATGATCATCAGCGGATTGCGAACCTCGTGCGCCACCACGCTCGACAGCCGCCCCAGCGACGACAGCCGCTCGCGCAGCGACGCGTCGCGTTCGAATTTCGCGATCGACTCGGTGAGCGTGTTGAACGTGGAGGCGAGCAGGCGCGCGTCCTCGTCTTCCCATGCGCCCGGCCGGGGCGGGATCCGGCGCGTCAGATCGCCGGTGGCCGCCACCTCCTTCATCACCGCGGTGATGGCCGCCAGCGGGCGCGTCACCGTGCGCGCGACGGCATAACTGAGCAGCGTCGCCATCAGCACGGCCACCACCACCATCACGCCGATGCCGGTCTGAATCGGCCCGAGAAAGCGCAACTGCTCGGTGCGGGACCGCAGCACGACCACGAAAGCACCGCGATGGGTCGCCCGCGCCGCCGGGTCGCTGTCCGCCGCCGCAGAGGCCCCCGGAGAAATCGGTTTCGACAACGCCACGTATTCGGTGTCGTCTGAATCGACCCGCGAAATACCCGTCGATCTGCCGGCCGTCTCGATCGCCGGCCAGGCGGCCGTCGGCAACGTGGCCGCACGAATGCGACCGTTCAGGCCGAAGGCGATCTCGCTCCCCGTGAGGATTTTGAAATCGGACGCGCGGGCCTGGTCCATCAGGAACCCGAGGCTGAAGGTTCCGGCCGTCTCGACCGGATCGCGCCCAACCGTGATCGGCACCGACGACACCTGGAGAATGCCCGAGGGGTGCGACCAGAACGAGACGCCGCCCTTGCCGGCCAGCGCCGATTGCACCGAGGGCAGCGCCTTTACGGCGGCAGAATCCAGCGCGGCCGGACCCGCATTGCCCAGCACACGGCCGACCCGGTCGGTCACCAGCACCAGGCTCGACCGCGCCAGCATCAGTTGGTATTCAACCGCCAGCGGTTGCACCGTTGGCGGATCACCGGTGGCAACGGCCGCCTTCAGCTTCGGCAGATCCGCCGTCAGTCTCGCCAGCAGCGCAACGCTTTCCGACAAGGCGTCGCTCTGCCGGCCGACCACCGCGCCCGCCTCGACCAGCCCCCGTTGCAAGCCCTCCTCGGCCTCGTCGGTCACCCGTCCGCTCACGAACCACGCGATGCAGCCCACCGCCAGCACCACCAGCACGGCGGCCGCCAGGAAGATCCGATTGGAGAGCGAAGCCAGGAACATCGATCACGACCCGCTTACCGGACCACGAAATCGGCGATGACGTCGCCGCCGGCGTCGGGCACGACGGCTGGCCGCGTCTCTCGCACCTCGCCCTCGTACCAGACGGCCAGCGTGTAGGAACCGGGAGGGACGCGCCCGATTCGGTAACGACCAGCCACGTCGGTGACCGCAAAGAACCGGTGGGCGAACACGAGAACGAATCCGCGCATGTGCGAGTGGATGTCGCAGAACACCTGCACGACGCCGGGCCGATCGAATCGCACGGATTTCGACAGGCCCTTCGCATACCGGCCCAGATCGAACGACTTGATCTTCGACAGCGAAAACACGTTGTGGAAGGTGAGATCCGCGTTGGGGAAATCGACCGTGGTCCCGACCGTGACGGGCAGCACGTGGGGCACGAATGTCTGATCGCGCTGAGTCATGGTCGCGCGGGCCGACTCGTCCGGTTCGAAGGCGCCCCGAGGCCCCGTGTCGAGATACACCACGGCTGGCCTGATTTCGGGTTGCCTGACCGAGGGCGCACCAAGCGACGCCACGTTGGGCCGTTCCTCGGCCGCGGCCCGATTCCGTTTGATCTCGACATGGCCGGCAATCGCGCCGTCGGCAGCCGAGGGGCGCGCGTCGCGCCACACGCCGAGCATCGAGACCGCCACCACCGCGGCCAGGACGCGAACCAGACGGGACGTCAGCAGCGTCGATCGTGTCGCGCTCATAACCAGAACAACAGTTGGATCCCCGCCAGCGTGTCGCGGCGGATGCGGCCGCCGTCGCGCCAGTGGCTCAACACCGACGACTTCAGCAGCAGGCCCCGGCGAATCGTGTAGCCCAGTCCGACTTCCACGCGCGAGACGTCGGCATCCCATGTGGTCTCCCCCGACGAGGTTCGAATCGACGAGAACCACAGCCGGTCTGCGCGGGCCGCGACATACAATCCCGGACGCAGCCGGACGCGCGTCTCGACGTAGGCGGCGCGCACGCCGAGGGGATCGGTGATGGCGGGGGCGTCGAGTGGTGGCACTCGCCACCGATTCGCGACGAACTCGCCGCGAACGATCCAGCGATCCCAGGATGTCTCGACATCGACCCCGAATGCCTGCTGATCACGCCCCGGTCGGCCGGCAGCCGGCCGGGAAGCCAGCGCCTCTGCCGTGAGGAACGCGCCACGCGCGGCCGACACGCCGACGCTCAGAAACGGTCTGGGCCGCCACGCGGCGCGGCCAGCCAGCTGCCAGCCCCCGTTGTCGTTGGCGACCAGGGGATTCGACAGCGTGCCGGTCGTCACCGCCACCGCAGCCTCGAGGGCCTGCGTCCCAACGCGCCCCTGCACGCCGGTGTCCCACCGGGATGACGACACGACGGGCAGGCCGCTGTAGGCACCGAGGTTGCCCACCGGATAGCGCACCAGCCACCCGCGGCCGCGCTGCCGCGCCAGATCGTCGGTCGAGGCCGGCACCGAATCCGCCCGTATCGTCGTGAGGTACTGATAGAGAAGCGGATCGCCCACCAGCGGGTTGTCCTGCGGATAGCTGCGCCGCGCGTACGCGCCGAACACGGGCGGGATGCGGCCGGCCTGGACAGTGACCAGACCCGTCTCGTCCGGGGTGAACCGGACGTACCACGCGTACGGCCGAACACCGCTGCCCGACTCGGCTCGCACCTCCGCGAGAAAAGCCAGCCACCGGGCGGCGCGCACTTCGAGGGTGAGGCCCGCGCGGGCCCGGCGTAACGCGTCGGTGGCGTAATCGGTATAGGCGAACCAGCCGGGGTCGGCCGTCCCGTAGGTCAGCGACGCGTCGGCGGCCAGCAGCAGCCGGCCGTCCAGCAGCGCCACTGGCTCGGTGGGCCACGACTGGCCGGATGCGTCGCGAGCGCCGTAACACGACAAGGCGACGCACGCAGCCACGACGATCAGCGGGAAGCGGGTCCACGGCAGCATTGGGGATACCGCCTCTATTGTAGTCTGTGCGCCCCGTGGCCCGGGGCCCGGCCTCCATCATGGCCGCGGTGGCCATCGCGATCCGGGCCGGCATCACCGCCCCAGCCGTCATCATGGCCCAGCGTCGATCACCGCCCCGGCCCGCGCGGCTGCGCCCGGCCTACTTTTTGTTTCGGGCTTGCAGTTTCCCGCTTCGCGGCGGCTCCCCCCCGAGCCCTCGCTGCCGGAGAAACGCGCCCACCGCCTCCAGCAAGTCCGAGATGTATTCCGCGCTCGCGGCGCGGCCCAGATGCCCGAC
Source organism: Acidobacteriota bacterium (assembly GCA_037133015.1). GTDB lineage: Bacteria > Acidobacteriota > Vicinamibacteria > Vicinamibacterales > JAKQTR01 > JBAXOX01. The sequence goes on along the minus strand of JBAXOX010000073.1, from coordinate 3,092 downwards.
CCGGAAGATCTTGCCCGACAGATCGCCCAGGCCGCCAGAGATGGCGATGTGGCGTTCGTCGAGGAGCCATGTCGCGAACTCGCCCACCGCAAACTCCGGACGCGCGTGAAACGCGGTGACCATCGGTGCGCCGAACGCTTCGGGCACGAACGGGACGAACCCCATCTTGCCGAGGCCGTCACGCACGGCTCGGCCCGCCTTCGCGTACTTGGCGATGTGCACGCTCAGCCCGACCTCCATAATCGCACGCAGGCTGGTCAGAATTCCGAGCAGCGTGTTCGACGACGCAGTGACGGGCGTGGGATGCCAGGCGCCCCACTCGTCTGCGTACCTCCGCCACGTCCGAAGATTGAGGTACCACCCGGCGCCGATACCGGCATGACTGTCGATCAGGTCCCATGCGCGGGGGCCGACGCTGATAAACGCCATCCCCGCGGGGCCTTCGAGACACTTGTTCGGGGCGGCCACGCACACGTCGATGCCCCAGTGATCGACCGATAATTCCGCGCCCCCCATCGACGACACCGCATCGACGACGACGACGCGTCCGGCGGCGCGTGCCACGGCGGCCAACTCCTGAACCGGGTTCAACACCGTCGTCCCCGTTTCGTGATGGACGAAGGCCACGACGCTGGCGTCAGGATGCGCATCACACACACCGCGCAGCACATCCGGATCGAGTCGCTGACCAATCGGTGCGGTCACCGGCACCACCGTCAGTCCGTGCGCCACGGCCAGATCGGCAAGGCGGTCGCCAAAAAACCCGTTCTGGCCGACGATGACTTTCGATCCGATCGGCAGGAGGCTGCCCATCGCCATCTCGAGCGCCGCACTGGCTGGTCCCGGCACGATGAACAGCTGGTTGGCGGTACCAAAGATCTGCTGCAGCAGCGTCCGCGTTTCGCCATACATGGCCATCCACTCGGGGCCGTAGTGCCGCTGGACCGGCTGCGCCATGGCCGCCAGCACGTCGGGCTCGACGTCGCCAGGTCCGGGGATGAACAGTCGGACGTGTGGATTCATTTGCGCGCTCCATGAACTGCGGTCTGCGTCGCGGGCCCGGCGGCCGGATCGACACGTCGGAGGGGCGAGGCGACCGCCGCCGTCTCGGTAGCCGGAGCCGCCGCTGGCGAGTCCGAAGGCCGCGCCACCAGGGCCAGGTCGCCATGCTCGCCGACCAGATAGAAATCGTCTCCCTTAATCGCCAGGCCCACAGGCCGATCCAGTCCGGGCACCGCGTGGGCGGCCACCACCTGGTGGGTGGCCAGATCGATCGTCAGCAGGGTGCTGAAGGCCGCGCTGATCGCGTAGAGACGGCCGCGGTCGATGGCGGCGCCTGTCACGTAGAACTCGTCGAGCGAGCGTTTGTCGCCACCGAGCACGAGGCCAGAGGCCGGACTCAACGCCGGCAGGAACTCTTCCGACAGCGTGAGATCGCGCCGGTCGAAGCGGGATACGACCAGTCGCTTCGAACGCGCGTTGGGCACCGTCACCGTGTAGAACGAGTTGCTCGCCGAATCGAAGGCCAGCGACATCGTGTACATCATGCGCGCCCGCACCGTGCCGAGACGCGAGCGGGAGACCTCGTCGAACGTGTCGAACGACTCCAGGAAGAAACGGAAGTTCTTGTCGGCATCGGCGCGGTCGTTCTCGCGAAGCACGACGTAGCTCTTGTTCTCGCCGACCGCCATCACGACTTTGCGTTCGAGAAACGTCGCGCCGGCAAAACGGCCCAAATCGACCGAATACCCGGTATCGACCACCGTGTGCTTGACGACGCGGCCAAGCGACCCATCGGTGATGTAGATCCCGCTCTGCGTGGTCACGAGAAAACGGTTGGTGGCCGCTTCGTAGGCGAGATCGGTGATCGTGCCTCGCAATGGCAGGGCCAGAGCGCGGCGTTCGCGAATGGGGAGCACGGGAAGGTTGACGAGCGGACCGGCCGCCGGGTCAGTCGGCAACGCGGTCACGCCCGGGTGTTCGATGGCCCATCGGCCGCGCAGCGACAGCGGCGCCGGCGACCATTCGTCGAGCGACCAGACCCAGTGTTTCGGCTGGAACGAGAAACGAACCGGGTCGCTCTGCCCCACGTACGGCGGCGGTCCGGTGCTGGCAAACGCCTGAACGGCGTTGCCCGCGGCCACCACGAGAAAGACGCCGAACGCCAGCGATTCGATCGGCCTCAGCGTGCGCGGTTCGGTGAGCGCCTCGCCTTCGCGCAGCATCATCAGCAGCGCGCCGACCGTGACGGTGCAGATCCAGAAAATGAACAGGGCCCACGTGTAGGTGTGCGCGCCGAGAATTTCGAGGCTGAATCCCTGGCCCACGTCGCGGGCGGCGTGCATCCCGGTGTGGCGCAGTCCCATAAAGATGCCCCACGCCCCGATCAGCACCGACAGCCCGAGATATTTGGGCCGCGGGCCGTAGCGCAGGACGAACAGGCCGGTCAGTGCCAGCAACACCATCCCGGTGCGCTGCTCCCAGCACATCACGCAGGGCGAGTCGCCGTACACAAATCCCAACAGAAACACGGCCGTCCCCACCGGCACAATCGACAGCACGAGCACCGCGAGGGTCAGCACTGAATAGACGGCATTCCGCGTCACGTCGGCTCCTTCTCTACGCGACCGTCCCGTCCAAGCGTCTGACGCCTGGATCCCCGGTCGAACAGCCGCATCCGTTCGCACGCCCGTTCTGGTGGCCCGCCGCGAGCCACGTCCGCAGGGTTTGACACCATGTCTAGTAATTCACGCCCGGCAGCACGCCCGTCCGGGTGCCCAGCCAGAAGATCCCGACCATCAGCAGGGTGCTGAGCACGAGCAACCGAAAGGCGACGCGCTCTTTCTCCGGCTTCCGCAACACGAGATAAGCTGAGGTAAAGATGAGAATGAAATTCAGGAACTCCACACGGTCCTCCTGTGTCCTGGCGCAAGGGGCGGGGGGGCGAGCCAGGTTGGCGGTCAAGGCGAGACGGCCGAGTCTACCAGCCGACGGCCCTGCTCGGCAATGCGCCCATGCTCACGCGCCACCGCGCGGGGGAGCACTCGACGCGCGGCTCGACGCGGGGCTCGACGCGGGGCTCGACGCGGGGC
>JBAXOX010000072.1:0-21503 GCA_037133015.1 Acidobacteriota bacterium | reverse complement strand
ACTGAAACCCTTACGACTGCAGTCGGCAAGGGTGCCGACCTCTGGAAGTTCGCGCGGTTGTCTCGCGGTATTGGGCGCGACTGACAAATGACGGACAAACCGTCGCATCTCGCCACTATCCGTCTTTGACGTATCTACGTCTATGACGTATGCTTCCTGCAGTGCTGACGTTCATCGAAACGAAGCTGTTCACATGACTGGTCAAGCAGTATCTGGCTGACGACGAGTACGCGGCCTTGCAGCAGGCGCTCGTCACAAGACCGGACGCCGGCGACTTGATTCCCGGTTCCGGTGGGCTTCGGAAGCTCCGTTGGGGTGTCGCGGGCCGTGGTAAGCGCGGCGGCGTTCGAATCATCTATTACCTGAGATCACACCAGGACGAGATTTGGATGCTCACGGTGCATGCCAAGAACGAAGAGGCGAATATCCCGGGACATGTCCTCAAGAAGATCAAGGAGGAGATCGATGGCGGTGTCTAAGAGAAATGTCGGATTGGAGATCTTGGAAGGGCTTCGTCAACTCAAACGGGGCGAGCATGGGCGCGTCACGACGGTGCCATCGGTGTCGAGCATTAGGGAACAGACTGGCCTGTCGCAGCCGAAGTTCGCTCAATTGCTGGGTGTCTCGGTGCGCACGCTTCAAGAGTGGGAGCAGGGCCGCCGCGCACCGTCGGGCGCCGCAAGGACACTCCTGCTGATCGCCACGAGGAACCCGCGCGCGCTCGTTGACGTCGCGTAGACGGAGGCTCACCGACTGGTGGCGCGCCGAAGTTCGACAGCCTGACCACGAACGAAGGCGGGCGGGCCATCCACGATTCGCAAGGCTGCGGTCTAATTCTCTCCTCGCGGTGCTACGGCGGGCTACGCCATCGGTCCGCTCGCCTGTCCCGAACACGTTGTCGCACTGCTCGCTCAAGGCAGGCAATCCGCCACATTCCTCCGATGTAGGCCTGGTCTTCAGAGCCGGTGATCGGTCGTCGAGGCCGGGACACCCAGGCCGGGACGTTGACGACTCATACTGGTATACATATACTCATATAGATGGACGGTGAGCAGCCGGCTCGGCCGGTGACCTGGATCGGGTCGTCACGCACGGATCTGAAGCGGTTTCCGCAACCCGTACGTCGCGACATGGGCAAGGCCCTGTATGCAGCCCAACGCGGCGAAACCGATCCGGCGGCGAAGCCGATGAGAGGTTTTGGCGGGGCGCGCGTGATGGAAATCGTCGACCTCCATGACACGAACACGTACAGGGCGTTGTATACCGCGCAATTCGGTGAGGCGATTTATGTGCTCCACGCTTTCCAGAAGAAGTCCAAGAGCGGCATCGCGACGCCGGCTCGCGATATAGCACTTGTCCGCCGCCGCCTGGCAGACGCCGAACGGCTTCATAGACAAAGGCAGGCTTGAGATGGCAAAGAAGTCTACGGCAATCGTGCATGAGAAGAGCAGCGGGAACGTCTTCGCGGACCTGGGCCTTCGTCATCCGGAACAGGAACTCCTCAAGGCCCGGTTGACCCTGCAGATCTACCGCATCATCAAGGCGCGTCGTGTCACGCAGACACAAGCTGGGGCCATCCTCGGCATCCGACAGCCGCAGGTATCGCTCTTGATGCGCAACCGGTCCGGGAACTTCTCAGTGGAGCGGTTGATGGACTTCCTGACGGCTCTCGGTCACGACGTAGAGGTCCGCGTCACGCCAACGCGAAAAGAGCACGGGCAACTGTCCGTCGTCGTCGCCGCGTAGGCCGCCCGCCTTCGGTCTATTCCGGAGATTTGGGGAACACGTTCGGCCCGATTCCCTTCTCGGCTTGCTACGTCTGTGCAGGGCACGAACCGACGGTTCTGTTCAGGCGACCATGAGCCGGGCGGGGACTCCTGGTCGCGACTGCTTCTTTACCACGATGTCCACGTCGTGGCCGAGCAGGACCAGGAATCGCACCACGCGATCGAGTGAGAAGCCCGACAACCGCCCGCGCCGCAGGGTGGACGCTTTGGGTTGATCGACGTTCAGAAGCCCGGCCGCATCACGCGACTCGCGTCTGGACCTTCGGCTCGACGCGGGTCCATGTCGTCTGTCGAGCGACACGAAGCTCGTAGTCCGACTGCAGATCAAGCCAGATCTCAGGCGACGTGCCGAAGTACTTGCCGAGTCGCAGCGCCGTATCAGCCGAAATCGCGCGGAAGCCATTGACGATGGCACTGACGCGGTTCGGCGGAACGGCCAGCGCCCGTGCCAACGCGTTGATGCTGAGCCCCAACGGACGCATGAATTCCTCCATGAGAATCTCTCCAGGAGGAATTGGATCGAGCAGCCTAGGCTTTGACGCCATGAGACACCTCTCAGTGGTGGTCCACGATCTCAACGTCGTGGGCATCACCGCTCCGCCAGGTGAAGCAGATGCGCCACTGGTCATTGATACGACTACTGTGTTGACCCCTGCGGTCGCCCTTGAGCGCCTCAAGTTGATTGCCCGGAGGGGCTTTCAGATCTTCAAGAACGCGAGCCCGGTGGAGATAGAGCAGCTTTCGCCGCGCGGGCCGCGCGATTGCCTGGAATCTCCGAACCGGCACGTCCCGGAACAGCGCCTCTGCGTCCTTGCTCCTGAAGGACCTGATCATTTACGCAGGCTATTACGCATAACGTCATATGTCAAGCCATCGAGGGCGCTGGAATGGGGCGCCCAAGGCGGCCCACCTGCGCGTCAGCGGGTCTTGTCACAACTGGGTCACGGCGTGCTCGACGTGGATGACGATCGCGCCACGGGCCCATGGAAAGCGCGCCTTTACGGCATCGGCCTCGGGTCCTGATGCCTGGAACTCGCCGCGGCCACGCAGCCGGCAGCCCTGCCCGCCGCCCCTCGAGCCCTTCACCTCGCGCGAGGCGAACAGCAATTCGACCCGCGGATCGGCTGCGAGGTTCGCCTCGGTGATCTGCAGGCCACCGGCCGGAATCAGTATCACGTCGTCCGCCAAACCGAGCGCCCGGATGTAGTCGCCCCACGTTGCGGCCAGGTGCGGCCCGTCGGAGCCGGTCGTCGCGATCGCCACCCATTCCGAACGGTCGATAACCATCCTGATCTCGCCTTCGATCGTCGGCATTTGTCGCACTCCTTCATGGTCAGTAATCCCTGACCCAATCGCAGTGTACTGCCTTGCGCGCGGCGAGGTGGGCAGATTGACGGACACGACGCCCGAGGCCGTTGACCACGACTACTGGGTGCTACGAACGCCTCTGCCAACGCTCCCCGCGTTTCCCCCCGATCGTTCTCCGAACGTTGCTACAATCGGACACCCACGCGTTCGGCAACAAGGAGATCTATGAGGCGAACCTCGTTCATATGCCTAATGACGCTCTTCGCCGGCAGCGCGGCTGCCCAGCAGCCCCATCAGGCGCCGCCTGAGGCGAAGGCGGCGTTCGACCGCGGCGTGGCGCTGCGCACCGCAAAGGATCTGCAGGGTGCGCTGACCGCGTTGTCGTACGCGATCCAGGTCGACCCCGACTACTCCGAAGCCTGGCGGTACCGCGGCCTGACCTACAACGACCTGGGGCGATTTACCGAGGCGATGGCCGAGGTCAATCAGGCGATCAAGGTCGATCCGCGCAACGCGAAGGCGTACTACAGTCGTGGTTACCTCAAGTACGGCCAGAAGGACTACGCGGGCGCCATCGCGGATTCGACCCTGGCGATAGAGAGGGACCCGCAGTACTCAAACGCCTACATGAATCGCGGCATCTACAAGCTACGGCTTGGAGACATCCCCGGTGCGGGGGCAGATGTCGAACGTGCCCTGCAGATCGATCCGCGCAACCTGGACGCGGTGTTCAACCTGGGCGCGATTCGGATGGAGGCGAAGGCGTACGTCTCGGCCCGTGAGCTATTCGAGCGGTGGCTCGCGCTCAACCCGGCCGATGCGCGCGCGGGGCAGGCGAGGCAGTTCCTGGCCCAAATCGCAGCGGCCACAACGACACCGGCAGCCGCGCCCTCGCCCTCGCCAGCGAAAGACACGGTTCCCGCGCCACCAGCTTCAGGGGGAGTGCCGGTTGCGCCGCCTGCCGCGCCGCAGTCGTCGGGCCCGCCGGCAGGAGACGAGGCCGAGCCGATCTTCTCGGCCGCGGAGGTCGTTCGAATCCCCATGCCGACCAACGTGCTCGACCGCGCCACGTGGCCGTCGGGTGACGTGTTGTGGGCGGCGTCGAAATCGCCGCCGTTGACCGTCACCGCCAAGGGGCAGCCCATTCGCGTGCCAGGACATCTCGAGTTCAACAAGATGAGTCCGGCGGTCTACGCGTCGGCCGTCAGCACGGCCAAGGAAGCCATGCGGCTCGTGCAGGGACCGCTTTCGCCCGACGCCGAGCGCGCGTTCGACGCCAAGTGGGCGCCGTATTTCGACTATCCCTCGTCTGAAGTCGTCGACTACTTCAACAAACTCAATCCGTTGCTGGCGCGGTTGCTGGATGCGAGGGCAGGCTTCAACACGGCCGTGCAGGCCCTCCAGAAGGAACTTGCTGCCGCGGGTGCTGCCGCATCAGAGAAGGATCGCCAGACGGCCGCCACGGCGATGAGCGCGGCCGGTGCGCACAAGGCCGCCATGGATGGCTACCAGCGGACGATGGCTGACGTGGCGGCAGCGATCGCCGCGCTCGGCCCCGTTCCAAACCCGTTCGAGGTCCGGGCACGCCACGCGAAAACGTTTTTCGATGCGGTGGAGGCGGCTCGGGCGCCTGAACCGCTGGCGCCGCGAGGGTCCCAGTACTGGGTGCTGTCGAATGTGCGTGTTGAGAAGATGCCTTTCGGGGGCGAACAGGAAGTGTACACGTTGTCCTCGGTCGAAGGACTCATGTCGGGATCAGTACGAGTGCGTGACGGGGGTGGTCGTGCCGGTTCAGTGAAGTGGTCGATCCCGCCCAGGCTGATTCGCGTCGACGGCGACAATCTATCCGGGGCCTTCCAAGCGTCCCTGAGCGCCGAGTGCGGGCAAGTGAAACCCTCGGAGTTGGCCACAATGTTACTGGAAGGGTGCGCGTCTGTCTCAATCGAACTTCCTGCGATAACTTCTATACGGCTGCTGATCGCTGAGGCAAACGCGGCGAAGCCTTCCGGCGCCGTCTCGGGAAAGTTCGCCGTGCAACCAATGGGCGGCGACACGCTAGCCTTCTATGTGCAGGGCGTGACTCCTGGTGGTGGCGCAACATACCACTACGAGTACGAGCTCAAGACATTGACGCCCGCCCAGGCGGCTGCCCTTCAGGCCAGTGCGGATCGTGCAGGCGCCACGGCGTCGGGAAAGCCTGATGCGGCCGGAGCCTCGAACCCAGGCGCGCAGGCCGCGGCGGCGGCCCAATCCGCAGCCGACCGATCGCGTCGCGAGGCGATCGCCTTCCAGAAGGACATGTCGGCGTACTTCGAGCAGCAACGGGCGCGAGCGGCTGCCGACCTTGCGCGTGCGACGGATCCTGCCGTGAAGAAGGAGCTGACCGTTCAACTGTTGGCCTACGACGCCAACCGCGCGGCAGCCGTGGACAACGCCGCGTATCTGGACACAGGCCAGTGGCAGCGCACGCGGACGTTGTACGACGCGTACAACCTGACGATCATGGATCGCAACACGCGAGAAGAAGCGGCACGCGCCCGCGAACCCGAGGCCATCGCCAACTCCACGATGCGACAGGTGGATCTGATGCCGCCGGAGCTTCGGGCGCAGGTTCGCGTCACGTGGGACGCCCAGGTCACCGGCGCGGTGATCATGAATCGCGACACGGCCACCATGAGGCGCGCCGCGGCGCAGGTGGCGCAGCAGGTCCGTGCGTACTGGGGCGGCGTGTCCGGGAAAGAAGGGGACAAGGCCGACGTGATGAATGTCCTCACGATTGGCGCGCAGGCCACGGAGGTCGTTGCGGGCATCGCCTTGATTGGGGTGGCTGGCGCGGCTGCGGCGGGTGCAGGCCTGACAGGAGCCGCGCTGTGGACGGCCGAGACGTTGACCGGCGCGGCTTACGGCGGGGCGACAGGATACGTCGAGGGAGGCCCCGAGGAGGCCACCAAGCGGCAACTCCAGTGGGCCGGGCTGTTGGGCTACGCTGCCAGCGAGGCGTTGGACGCCTGGGGCAAGGGTGGCGACACCGGGGACGTGCTCAAAGCGGGTGCGACATCCTTGCTGATAGGCAAAGCTGCGGAGATTGGTGTCAAGTGGGCGGCCGGCGGTGTGAAATGGGCGGCTGGCAAGTGGCTGACGTCCGGTCCGACCGGACGCGAGGCGGCCGAAGTGGCGGAGTTTGGACGGGGGTTGGCTGCCGGCAAGCAGGCGGTTGCGCGTGCCGAGAAAGCGGAATGGGATCTGGCGCAGGCCCTGAGCAAAGGTGCCAAACAGGCGGAAGTCGATCGGCTCGCACGCGAGGCGGAGCGCCACGCCGCCGCGCTGAATGCCGACTGGTACGCCAAGTTCCAATTGAAGCTCAAGGGCCCGAGCATCGCCGGGCAGGCGTTCGATAAACGGATCGGGCAGGTGTATGACGCGGTGATTCCGGATTTCGTGAAGGAACTCCAGCGTCGCGGCTACGACGTGTCGAAACTACAGTTCAAGCCGATGCGCAATCCCTCGAGCGCGGGGACGGTGAGCATGGATCTCGATCTCGCACTTGTCGAGGCACCGGGGTTGGTCATCGTCAAGAACGGCACGCCGGTGTCGCGCCCCAGGTTCCAGCTGGACGCCCAAGCGGTGTGGAACAAGGTCTACCAGGCGAGGACGAGCCAGAGCGCGACGCGGTCGCTAACCAACATCACGAACAGCGTGCACCAGGAAGCGTTCACCTTGAAGCTACTCGAGAAGCGTGTGCCGTGGGGCACGCTGACGCCGGCGGAAATTGCGCAGGCGGCCGATGTGCTGCGCGTGAAAGTGTCGGACATTCCACTGACCGGGATGACGAAATTCGTCGAGAATGCCCGCGGCCTCGAAAAAGAGATGCGGACCAAAGTCCTGCCGTACATGGCCGAGCAGGCCGCACAGGCGGCGAAGCGGGGCGAGACGGCCAAGGCGCAGTCGATGCGCGAGTCGCAGAAAGTGCTGCAGGGGATTTACGAGCAATTTCTCGAAATCGGCAAACACGAACACGCTCCGCTCGAAATCTGGCAATTGCAGCAGAAGCTGAAGCAGTCGACTGGAGGCAAGTCGATGTGGGAAATTGCCGATGCGCTCGGTGTCGCTTGGGAGGCCAGCGCGAAAGTGAAGTAGGCTAGCGGCGAGGAGGCGATCGCGATGGCATCCGCATTCCCACGACGCCTATTGCTGGCGTCGGCGCTTCTTCTCTGCGGCCTCGGCGACGTCCACACGGCCGGCCAGTCGCCGGACGTCCCACCCGGATCAGGCAGCGGGCCGACCACGGCCGAGGCGCGCGCCCGCGCGTGGCGGACCCATCTCGACCTGCGCGACGCGTCGCCGTTCAGGCCACTGCACTGGGAGGCGCTCGGGCCTTCGCTCCAGGGTGGGCGCATCGAGGCCATCGCCGCAGCGGGCCCGGGTTCGAGCACGTTCTACGTCGGACCCGGAGGCGGCAACGTCTGGAAGACGACCAACAACGGCATGACGTGGAAACCGGTCTTCGAACACGAGTCCGCGTTTGCCATCGGCGACATCGCCGTCGCGCCTTCCAATCCCGATCTGGTCTGGGTGGGAACAGGTGAGGTCCAGCCCAGACACAGCGGCCCAGCCTTTGCCGGCACCGGGGTCTTCAAGTCGGCGGACGCGGGCCGGACGTGGCGGCCGATGGGCCTTGCCGACACGCACCACATCGGCAAAATAGTCATCGACCCGAAGAACCCCGACAGCGTCTACGTCGCTGCGATGGGGCACTCCTGGTCGCCGAACACCGAGCGCGGCGTGTTCAAGACCACTGACGGCGGCGCGACGTGGACGCGATCCCTGTATGTTGACGACCGTACGGGCGCCATCGATCTCGTGATGGACCCGTCGGACCCGAAGGTCCTCTACGCGAGCTTGTGGCAGATCGTCAGCGGACCAGCCAGCGGGATCTACAAGACGGTCGATGCCGGCCGGAGCTGGACCAAGCTGGGGAACGGGCTGCCGCCAGGGCCGATTGGTCGCAGCAATCTCGATATCGCCCGCAGCAATCCGCGCGTGGTCTACGCGTTTCTGGACAATGCCATGCCTGGCCAGGCGGCCACCACTGAGGGCAGGAACGCCCGCCCGACCATCGGCGGCGAGGTCTACCGTTCCGACGACAGGGGGGCGAGCTGGCGCAGGGTCAACACGGAGGACATCTACGAGGTCTTCGGGATCTACGGCTGGAAGTTCTGCGACATCCGTGTGGCGCCGGACAACGAGAACGAGATCTACATCCTCGGTAACCGGATGTACCACTCGACCGACGGCGGACGGACCTACACGCGCATCGGCGAGACCATCAGACGCATCAACCCGATTCCCGGCACCGCGATGCATCTCGACCACCACGAGCTCTGGATCGATCCCGCGAACCCGGCGCGGCTTATCCTGGGCAACGACGGGGGCGTGTTCACGTCCTGGGACCGTGGCAGCACATGGCTGCACCTGAACACGCTGCCCATCGGCCAGTTCTACTACGTCGCCGTGGATCAGGCTGACCCGTACACGATTTTCGCCGGGACGCAGGACACCGGGGCGTTCATGGCCAGCTCCACATGGAGGCCCGACGACGACCCGGGTGCCACCGACGGGTGGCGCCACGTGTGGCTCGACAAGTGGACCGGCGGCGACGCTTTCGTCACGCTGCCCGATCCGACCGACCCGCGGTGGGTCTACTACGAACACCAGAACGGCGACATGCGCCGCATCGATATCACGGCAGGGAATCCGTTCTCGGGTGGGCCAGCCACCGAGAGCGTGCGCCCCAAGGCTCCGCGTGGCGAGGCGCCGTACCGCTTCGGCTGGTTCACGCCGTTCCTGATCTCGCAGCACGATCCGCGCACGCTCTATGCGGGCGCCAACGTCGTGCTCAAGACCACGAACCGCGGCGCGTCGTGGCGCCCGATCAGCCAGGAACTGGGCGAAGCGGCCGGGGGCGATCGGGCGGTCGTTCCGTACGGTTCCGTCACGACGCTCTCCGAGTCGCGCTTCGCGCCAGGGGTGCTCTACACAGGCACCGAGGGCGGCCGTGTGTGGGTGACCCGCAACGACGGCGCGCGGTGGACCGAGATCAGCGCAGGCCTGCCGCGGAAGTGGGTGACACGCGTGGTCGCATCCCGGCACGAGGCCGGAACGGTCTACGTGTCGATGACCGGCTACCGCGAGGATGACTTTACGGCGTACCTGTTTCGCTCGACGGATTTCGGCGCCACGTGGACGGCCATTTCCAACAACCTGCCGGCCGAGTCGATCAACGTGGTCGCCGAGGACCCGAAGCGGCCAGGGCTGATCTACGCCGGGACCGACGCGGGCGTCTACGCGTCATTCGATCGCGGCGCCACCTGGTTGTCGCTGTGCGCGGACTTGCCGACCACGCCGGTGATGGATCTGGTGGTCCATCCGCGCGAAGACGAGATCGTGATGGCGACCCACGGCAGGAGTCTGTTCCTTCTGGACGCCCGCCCGGTGCAGGCGCTGAGCGATGCCGTGCAGGCATCGGATCTTCATCTGTTCGACGTGCGGCCGGTTCGGCTTACGTGGCAACCGGGCCGCGAAGTGCCGCCGCAGCCGCCGCGGGGCCGAGCGCAGGTGCATGTGTGGCTGAAGGCGGCGTCGACCGTGCAAGTGGCAATCCGCGATGCGGAGAACCGACCCGTCCGGACGATGTCGGTCCAAGGGGCCGCCGGTGTCAATCGCCTCGAATGGGACATCCGGCGCGACGACGGGCACGATGCGCCGCCAGGGGTCTATCGCGTCGAGGTGGCGGCAGGAAGCCGGAAGGTTGCCGGCGACATCGTCGTAAACCCAGGCCGACGGTAGACGGCGCGCGGGCCGCCGGTGGCGCGGCACCCAACGCCGGCCGGCCGTTTCTACTGCTTGGTGTCCGCGAGCGCGATCGCCTGCTTCGCGGCGGTTGCGATCAGGTTGCGGTACGAGGGAACCGCCGCGCACTGCTCGAGAAACGGAACCGCCGCGCGATCGCCGAGTTTGCCAATCGCGCGCAGCGACTCGGCCCTGACCGCGTCACTCGCGTCCTTCGCAAAGCGATCTCTCAAAAACGCCATACGGCCCCGGTCCTTCAGATCGCCAAGCGCGACCAGGGCCGCGGCCCGGACCGAAGGGTTCGGGTCGAGTGCGGCCTTCTCGAGAATGGCGGCGTTCGAAGCGCCGGCGACCTTGGCGAGCGCCTCGATCGCGCCGCGCCGGACTGCCCAAAATGGATCGCGCTGCGCACCGGCGCCAAGGGCGGCCACGGCGATCGGATCGTCCTTCAGGACGGCCAGTTCCGCCGCCGCGCCCATCCGTCCGACCGCATCGTCATGGCTCAACTGGTAGAGGAGTTCGTCCCGCTGCTTCGGGAAGGTGATCTCCTTGAGCAGCGCATTCTCCGGGTCGAATCTGACCAGCAGTGGCTTGGTCTCGGAGGGGAACTCGAAGGTCTCATCTCGCTCGCGAATCCAGACGCGACTCGTCGAACGGCCGCTGGCATTGACGATCGCCACCGAGACGGGGACGCGGAACACCGGGACGCCGCGGGAGAAATCCTGCATCTGCGAGACCTTGAGCACGACGACCTTGCGCTCCGGATCCCAGTCGCTGCGGACGTCGAAGACAGGATGCCCCGGCTTGTAGAGCCACTGGTCGAAGAACCAGTCGAGGTTCTGCCCGGTCACCGTCTTCACCGATCTGATGAAGTCGTTGGTATCCACCGGTTCGAAGGCGTAGCGATGCAGGAAGTGCTTCAGCGTGTCGAAGAACGCGGCATCTCCGAGCTGCTGGCGCAGCATGTGGAGGACCAGTGCGCCTTTCGGATACGTGTGCGAGTCGAACATGTCGCCAGGCTGGTCGTAGCGATCCGACACGATCGGGCGGATGTAGCGCGTCTTGGCCTCGCGAAGATAGGCGGTGAGCTTGCCCTGCAGATTCAACGCGCCTTCGTCATCACCCTTGTCGTGGCGGATGTAGAGATAGTCGGAGTACGTTGCGAAGCTCTCGTTGAGCCACGTGTGCGCCCAACTCCGCAGCGTGATCAAATCGCCCCACCACTGGTGAGCCAGTTCGTGCGAGACGATGCCAATGGCGGAGAACTCCGACTCGTTCTTCTCGTCGACCATAATCCGGTGCGTCATGGCGGTGGCCGACGTGCTCTCGGCCCCGCCGCCGGATGGCACCGAAATCTGGTCGTACTTCTGCCACGGGTAGTCGTAGCCGAAGGTCCGGTTGAAGAACTCGATCATCCTCGGCGTCTTGCCGTAGGTGGGGAGGACCTTCGAGGCGTCCTTTGGATACACCCAGTAGTTCACCGGCAGCGCGCCGTACGCATCGTGCGCAACCACGTAGGGGGCCGCCGCGAGGAAGATGAGATACGTGGAGTGCGGCAAGTCCTGCGACCAGTGGTAGGTAACCGTGCCGGCCGCCCTGTCCTCTGCGACCGACACGAGCCGTCCGTTGGCGCCGACTTTCAGCTTCGCGCTGACCGTGGCGAGAATCTCGCTGGTCACCTTGTCGTTCGGGTAGTCGAAGCACGGGAACCAATGGTGCACACGGTTGGGCCACGAATCCGAGAACACGAGCGCAGGATTGTCGGCGGTCTCGGCGACGAACTGCAATCCCTGCTTCGGGTCTCTGCCGCGGTACGTGCATGTAAACGACCGGGTCTCCCCGCGGATCAGTGGTCGCGGCATGCGCACCGACAGTTCCTTCTCTGACTGCGAAAACTCGAGCGGCTCGCCCCACTCGTTGACCACCTTCGTGACGGTGAACTCCTCGGCATCGAGCACCACCGTCTCGAGACCGTCGCGCAGGGATGTCAGCGTCACGGTCGTCTCGCCGGCGAACGACTTCGCGTCGAGATCGAGCGTGATGGCAACGCGGTAGTGGAGTGCGTCGTACGCACGGCTCCGCTCCGATTGCACGGCCTTTTTGGACCAGTCCACCTGCTGGGCGGCGGTGCTGATGGAACCGACCGCGCAAATCAGGACAATGACGGCGACATGCGGTACGAGGCGGAAGATCTTGTTCATCTCGTCTATGCCCTCAACCGGAAGCCACTCACGAACCGCTCTTCTTGAGCAGTTGCAAGACCCCGTCCTTCTTCATCACCGCCTCGATTTCCGCCACGGTGCGTGGCACACCGAGCGAGAGCACCTCGTGGCCGTTGTCGGTGATGGCCACTGTGTCCTCGATGCGGATGCCGATCTGCTCGTCGAGTCTGAACAGCTGGATGTCGCACGCGAACAAGAACCCGGGACGCAGGATCTCATCGGGGCCCGCGAACGTGCCCATCACGTCGTGCGTGGCCAGGCCGATCGAATGGTTGTACCCGCCAAACCTGACGATGCCGCGGAAGTCCTGTGCGAACTGGCTGAGGCCCTTCGCCTTGAGGTGAGCGTCGACCTTCTGGCCAATCTCCCTGAATGTCGCACCGGGGCGGTAGTTCTCGATGCACACGTCGTGCACGCCGAGGGCGACCTCGTAGAGTTCCTTCTGCCGCGGCGAGAACCGCCCGGATGCGGGGAAGGTCGTCGAGATGTCGACGTGGTAGTTTCCGTAGTCTGGCGCGGCGTCGAGGATGACGAAGTCGCCGTCGTTCAACACCCGGTCGTACTTGTGGTAGTGCCCGTACGCGTGGTTCTTGGCGGACATGATGATCGTGTCGTAGGCGAGATCCTGCGCGCCGTCTTTCTTGCAGAAGAATTCGAACACGGCGGCCAGCGCCCGCTCCGCGATCCCCGGCCGCGTTGACGCGATAAGGGCGTTGTGGGCCTGGACGCCGAGGCGGGCCGCCTGCCGCATGATGGCCAGCTCGGCCGGCGACTTCACTTTGCGGAGGTCCCAGACCAGCTTGGAACTGTCCCGCACATCGGCTTGCGGAAACCGTTCGCGCAGCTGCCTGACGAATTGGAGTTCGCGCGTCAGCCGGCCATCCCACGGGCTGAGCGTCATCGACTGCTGCAGCGCATTGAACTTCTCGTTGCTGTTCTCGCGGCCCAACTCTTCCGGCTTGAACATCGCGTAGAGGGGCCGGCCTCGATTGGCGAGGCCCGCGAGCTGCGCGCTGAACTGGTCGGCCGGGAGCACGCGTTCGATACCGGTGTAGTCGGCCGGTTTGCGGATGAGATCGAGCGGGATCGCCTCACCATCCGCCGTGGCTTCGTTCATGGTGAAGAGGAGGACGCTCTCCTTCTTCATGCCGTCGACGACGAGGAAGGCGTCGGGGATTTCGACGCCGGTCAGATAGAAGAAGTCGTGCCCCTGGCGGAAGTCGTTGTCGCTCGAAGGCGTCGACGCGCCCATAAACACGGCCGCGCCGTCCCCGATCTTCTCCATCAACCGGCTGCGCCTGGCGGCATACTCCGCCTTGTCGAAGGCACCGGCGGACAGACCCGTGGTCACGAGCAAGGCGACGCCCAGCAGAACAGCTGCCGCCTTCATGCGTTGCTTCATTGATCCCTCCGGTTCAGGCCGTGAGCGCCGCGCGGGAACAGCGGGTTCGCATGGATCGCCGCCAAGCCGTCGACGACCGAGGCCGCGCTATCCTACCAGAGGTCCCGCTCGTAGACTCGATCGACCATGGAAGCCGCTTCCGATCCTCTGATTGGGGGTGCCGCGTGCGCGGGCTCCCTTGATACCGAGGTTGGCCACCGAGTTGGTCGCCGTCTTCAGGACTGTTCCTCGGGCCCCCGGACGCCGTCCATGGATTCTGAGGTAATCTCCAGAGAGGGTTCGGATTTCGATGGCGTTTGGCTCAGGCACTCGCGTCGGTCCCTACGAGATCCGCTCGGCGCTCGGCGCCGGCGGCATGGGGGAGGTCTGGCGGGCGCGAGACACGCGCCTTGAGCGAGATGTTGCCATCAAGGTGCTTCCTGCGCACCTCCTTACCGACGCCGACCGCCTCATGCGATTCCGGCGCGAAGCCCGTGCCGCTTCGGCCGTCAACCACCCGCACATCTGCACCGTCCACGACGTGGGCGAGTACGAGGGGGCGCCCTATCTGGTCATGGAGTTACTGGAGGGGGAGACGCTCTTCGGGCGCCTGCGGCGCGGCCCGTTGCCGCCCGACGAAGTCATCGACGTGGCGCTCGATGTGGCGTCAGCACTGGAGGCCGCTGGAGCGAGGGGGATCGTCCATCGCGACCTGAAGCCTGCGAACGTGTTCCTGACGACGGCCGGAGGGGCGAAGGTTCTCGACTTCGGCCTGGCCCGGATGACTGAGGGGACCGACGATCCGCCTGACGCCGGGTCCGGGGCGCCCACCGCGGCTCCACGGCATGGGGAGCCGACTCGTCCGCACACCGTGTTGGGGACGATCTCCTACATGTCGCCCGAGCAGGTGCGCGGCGAGTTGCTGGATGTGCGCACGGACCTCTTCTCTTTCGGCGTCGTCCTTTACGAAATGGCGACGGGAAGACATCCGTTCGCGGCGGACAACATGGCGTTGGTCGTCGACGGCATCCTCAACCGCACTCCCGCCTCGCTGGCGATCGAGAGCAGCGGCTTCCCGCCGGCGCTCGCGGGCATCATCTCCCGGGCTCTCGAGAAGGACCTCCGCCTCCGCTACCAGACTGCCGCGGATCTCCATTCCGAGCTTCTGCGACTCCGGATCCGCTCCGCCGCTGCTCCCACTGGCGTTGCCGGTCATGCTCCGGCCATGCCGGTGCCGCTGACGAGCTTCGTGGGGAGGTCCGAAGAGCTGCGTCTCGTCAGGCACGCGTTGTCGAGTGCCCGGCTCGTCACGCTGACGGGGCCCGGCGGAACCGGCAAGACGCGCCTGGCTCTCCAGGCGGCGAGCGGGCTGCGGTCGAGCTATTCGGACGGGGTCTTCTTCGTTCCCCTCACTGCCTTGCGCGACCCCGAGCTGGTCGACTCCGCGATCGCCCAGGCGGTCGGTCTACGGGAAGTCCCCGACGTCGCGATCGCCGAACTTCTCGTCCGCCACCTTGCTGAGCGCGAGATCCTCCTCGTGATCGACAACTGCGAGCACCTCCTCGCCGCCGCGCCTCACGTGGCGGACCTTCTGCTGGCAGCACCCCGGCTCTCGCTGCTCGTCACGAGCCGCGCGCGGCTCCAGGTGAGCGTGGAGGTCGAGGTGCCGGTACCGCCGCTGGGCCTTCCGGAGCACGCGAGCGAGACCGATGTTCACGCGTTCGCCGGATCCGAGGCCGTCGCCCTGTTCTGCGAGCGGGCGGCCGCTGTCAAGCCCGGGTTCTCGCTCAACGAGACGAATGCGAAGACCGTGGTCGAGATCTGCGCGCGCCTCGACGGTCTCCCCCTCGCCATTGAGCTGGCCGCGGCGCGAGTTCGGCACCTGGCGCCCTCCGCGCTCCTCTCTCGCCTCTCGCACCGCCTGGCACTTCTTACCGGGGGCCCGCGAGATCTTCCGGCCCGCCAACAGACCCTTCGCGACGCCATCGGCTGGAGTTTCGATCTTCTGTCCGTCGAGGAGCGGACGCTCTTTGCCCGCCTCGCCGTGTTCAGCGGCGGATTCGCCCTCGAGGCGGCTGAGGCTGTCTCCGGCGCGATGGGCTCGCTCGCGATCGACGTCCTGGACGGCGTGACATCGCTTGTTGACAAGAACCTGGTGAGGCCCCGAGAGGAAGGCGACGAGCCGCGCTACACCATTCTGGAAACGATCCGGGAGTTCGGCCTCGAGCGCCTCGCGGCGGGCGGGGAGGAGCAACGGGCGCGCAGGGCGCACGCCGCATATTTCGCCTCCGTCGCCACAGGCACCAGAGACCTCCTCTTTAGCGGCCAGCGCGTGTCCCACGTCACGCGGATCACGGCGGAGCTCGACAACTTCCGATCGGCGCTTGCCTGGAGCGTCTCCGAGGGCGGAGACGCCTCGACCGGACACGTGATTGCCGGCGAGCTGCTCTACTTCTGGATCATGCGAAACATGCTCGGTGAGGGCCGAGCGACACTCCAGATGGTGCTCGCGCAAACAAGTACCGCTTCTACCCGGGCGAGGGCGCAGGTCCTCGGCAGCGTGGGTGTTCTCCACTGGCTCCAGGGAGATCACGAGCCCGCCCATTCGTGCTGCGAGGAGAGCCTCGCGATTTGCCGGGCCATCGGGGATGAACGGGGCATGGCCCAAGCCATGGGCTACCTCGCCCTGGTTGAGGAGGCCCGCGGCCGCCACGCCGAGGCGCGCCGGCTCGTCACCGACGGCGCGACGCTCTACCGACAACTCGGAGACCAGCGAGGCCTCGCCTTTCTCCTGGTCAATGCGATAGAGCCAGACGATTTTGCTGCGGCGCGCCGCGATTTCGAGGAAGCGCTTCGTGTGTTCCGGGCCTGCGGTGATTCGTGGAATACGTCGCGCGCGTTCCGCAACCTCGGTGTCCTGGCGCTCCGGGAGGGCGACCTCGTCGAGTCGCGCCGACGCTTTGAGGACTGTCTCGCGCTCCAGCGCGAGATTGGGGATCGTTGGCTCATCTCGCGCACACTGGCCCAACTCGGGGACATCGATCGCTGCGGGGGCGACTTCGCCCGAGCCGAGCGATGCTACGAGGACAGTCGCGCGGAGGAGAAGATTCTCGAGAGTCGCGCTCACGCGGCCTGGTCCCTGGCCGGACTAGGCCACGTGGCGCTCGCACAAGGCCACGTGGACCTGGCGGCGCGATTGTTCGCCGAAGGGCTCAGCGGAGGGAACGTGATGGTTCAGAAGTCCGAGCACGCTGCGGCGTGCCTGGTGGGCCTCGCCGAGATCCGCAGACTCGCCGGGGATGATAACGGCGCTGCCTTGTTGCTCGCGGTGGCAGAGCCGCTTGTCGCGGCGGCGCACGGGCGGATGCTGCCCGTCGACGTCGATGCCTTCGAGCGCGCGACATCTGGCGTCCGATCGGCGCTCGGCGACGCGGCATTCGACCTCGCGCGTGCGGAGGCGGAACGTCTCGGCCCCGTCGAGATCATCCGCCGTGGCTGCCAGGAATCGGGGCAACGCCCCGAGGCCGATCCGGTTGCGTGACGGCCACCGCAGCCATTGCCATTTGATGTATAGCAAGTATAATAGTTGCGTGAGGTGCACATGACGGCCAAGGTCTCCACCATCGACGTGCGTCAGCGGCTTGGCGACATGCTCAATCGGGTCGCGCTGCGGAACGACGAGTTCATTATTGAACGGAAGGGGAAGGCCCTCGCTGCACTCGTACCGGTCGAGCGCCTGGAGCAGATGCGGCGCTTTGCGCGCCGACACGCCCTGGATTTCCTCGTGCAGCAGCACGGCAGCGCCCTGACGGACAAGCAGGCCTCCGAGTTGGCCTTGGAGGCACAGCGCTGGGCCCGCAAGTCTGCGAAACTGCCGGCGACGTCGGCCTAACCACCGTGTTCCGCGCCGTCCTTGACGCCAACGTCTTCGTGAGCGCGGCCATCCATCCCGAGGGGCCGCCGGGCCACATCATCGAACAATTCCTCCGCGCAGATGCGTTTACGCTGGTCCTGTCGGACGCCATCGTCGACGAGGTCATGCGGGCCCTGGCATACCCGAAGGTCCGCCGCTACCTGCGCCGCGGTCTCGACACCGCACTCTGGATGGAGGACTTGGTCCTCCTCGCGGATATCGTTCTCGAGACCGATCAGGTGTCTGGTGTGAGCAAGGATCCTGATGACGACAAGTACGTGGCCACCGCCATCGCCGGCCGCGCCTCGTTTGTGGTGACTGGCGATCCTCACCTCTTAACGGTCGGCGAGTACGAAGGTGTTCGCTTCGTCACCCCCCGATCGTTCCTGAATCTCCTGAGCGCTTGAGCGCCACGCGGAGCCGTGGGCGGAGCGGTGGTGCGGCTCATCAGAAGCACCTGGCCGATGATGACGCAGCCGCGGTAGCGGCCGTGCTTGGCGCCGCCATGCGCGACGTCCGGCCAAGATCCGATCGGGTCCATCATCTATGCCGCCAATCGCAAGGGCCGGCATGCTCGGACCGCGTGCGACGCCACAGGCGGATCCCGGAGTTCGGTATATACTAAAGTCGTGTTCGAGTGGGACCCCAAGAAGGCTGCGGCGAATCTCGACAAGCACGGCGTCTCATTCGACGAGGCCGCGACCACCTTCGCTGACCCGGGAGCATTGGATGGTCCTGACGTCGGTCACTCGACGGAAGAACCACGATTCCTCCGGGTTGGACGATCCATTCTTGGTCAGGTTCTTGTGGTCGCCTACACGCAGAGGAAGGGAAGCCATGGCGAAGCGATCCGCATCATCAGCGCGCGGCGAGCGAGCCGCAAGGAACGAACGGCGCACGGTCGCACGGTCGAAGATTGACTTCTCCGACATTCCCGAGTTGTCAGCCGAACAGTTGCGCACGATGCGCCGTGTCGGTCGCCCGCCGATCGGTAGCGAGGCTCGACAACTTATTGCCATCCGCCTGGACCCCGAGGTGCTGAAACGATTCCGCGCCGAAGCCAATCGCCTCAAGGTCGGCTACCAGACCCTGATTCATCGTGTGCTCGCAGAACATGTCGGCGCACGGGTGGCCTGACACGCGACCCTGCGCGGCGGTACGCCCGTCGCGCAGTGCGCGGGCGGGTTCCATGGCTTCGGCCAGCCAGAAATCCAGCACATTCACGATCGCGCCTGCGGTGGCGGATCGTCTCGGCCCCGTCGAGATCATCCGCCGTGGCTGCCTGGAATCGGGGCAACGCCCAGAGGCCGATCCGGTTGGTCTTCGCCTGCCCGTTAGCATTTCGGGTCGTGGGGTTCGCTCCTGATTTCCCATTCTGTCGAGCCGGCCGTCAGGAGCACCAGGCCGATGCCAGCGACCGTCAGCGTTGCGATCATCCTCAGCACGAGCATCGTCAGTCCGAACATGATGTCGTGCTGGTCGCCGATCACCGTCAGCAGATAGACTTCGCGATCGCTTTGGGGACTGAACCCGCGCAGGTGAACGGGCGGAGGCGTCAAGGCATGGCCCTGGCGGGCGAGCACCTGATCGAACGCGCCCTCGTCGTCGCCGCGAACGCCAAATCGCTGGCCGGCGTACGCGCCGTATCCCGCGGCCACGGCCAGCAGCGCCAGGCCGATGATGACGCGGCGGCGGCAGCGGCCGCGCAGAGCCGACCAGTGAAATCGAGTCGTCGGGCGGTTCAATCTGAAGGGCATGCTGCCATTCTACCGACCCGAGGCGTGGGAGACCGCGCGTTCCACGATCATCTCGGCGGTCGGCGGCATCGGACCTCCGGCGAAAAGCATGGATGAAGACGCCAGCCTACGCGGGTCCGACGATGCTGGCGGCGACGAAACGGCCGTCGTGGGACAAACTGACATCGAACCCGGCGAGGGGTTGCCCCTCGAGGGCGACCACCGGCGGACTCCAGCCCCACTCCCGCCACTGGCGCAGCACTTCTGCGCCCTGCAGTTCCCATCGCTCGAACAGTCGGCGTGCGACGAGGCGGACGCGGGCCGACGGGGTTGAGTGCACCGACGCCTGTTCGGCCGAGGTGAGCGTGCCGAGGAGCACATGGCCATCGTGGACGATGTCGGAGAGGATCTGGCGCGGCGCGCGCAAGGCGCCCGAGGCGTCGTCGGCGGACTGCTGGATTAACTGGCCGACGCAGTGGATGTAGGTGCGCGCTGTCTCCCAGCTCACGCGGATGTCGAGGCCGTCGAATCTCACCTGTGCCCAGTGACCGAGTGTATTGGGGGTGTTGGACTCCACCTCAAACGCCCGGTGGGCGAAGACGACGCGTTCCCGGATCTTGCAGGCGATCTTGTACGCTGCTTCCTTGGCGGCCCACGTCTTCCACAAGGCGATCGTCGGCGCCGCAGACGCGAGGATGCGGGCGCGTTCTTCAGGCGTGAACACGCGGTCCATGAATCGCCGATCCTGTTCCTTGCCCGCGACGCCAGGCTCGGTCAAGTCGACGATGTCGTTACCGATCCACGCCGGTGTCGTCAAAGTACCGTGTCTCCATCTCACTCAGTTGTCCGACGATCTGCAGCGCCACATCGCGCGCCCCGCGCATTCCTGCCGACGCGCTGATCGGCGCAATCGATTTCAGCCGAACGACGAAGGTCTCTCCCTTGGCCGGGTAGTCGCTGTACACGTGCTGCCCTCGGCCTCGGAGGAACACGCAGAGGACGCGCGTTCCGGGAGCCGCCTGCAGGATCTGCCCCACGCCGTACGTCACGCTCTGGCGATCCACGCGCCCGACGCGGCTCCGGCCCCCTTCGGGAAAAATCACCACCGACTGGCCGCGCGCCAGGAGCCATCTCACCTTGTCGAGCGTCTGCCTCGCCTGATCGGGTGTTCCGTTCCGGACGACCGGGATACACTTGCCGAAATACCCAAGAACCCGCCACCACCAAAACGCGGCGAGGTTGCGTCTGTCGGGAAGGTTCCAGACAAACACGTCGCGCCGCGACGTGAAGCGCCAGTTGGATGCCAGCGCCCACTGGATGACCAGCGAGTCGATAAGCGTCAGGTGGTTCGCGCAGACGAGCAGTGGGCCTGGCTGAGTTCCGGCCTGCGCCCTGAACTCCTCACGCACGCGCTGGAGGTCCGGGATCCGGTACGCCCGGGCGAACCGCATCCACGCCGTCAGGGCGCCGTAGGTGAGCGGGCCCATCGCCTGCGCCAGAACCTCCTGCACGCGCAGTCCGAGCCGGTCGATCCTGAACGCCACGTCGACCTAGCTGGCCGTCGCGGTCTTCTGGACGATCATCTGGACCGCGTCGCCGATGGTGCGCACCTTGTCGGCGGCTTCGTCGTCGATCGCGATGCCGAACTCGTCTTCGAACGCCAGGATGATGTCGACCAGGCGCGCCGAATTCACGCCCAGATCTTCGATGATCCGCGTCGAGTCGGTCGCGGCCTTGAGCGCCTCGACGTGCTTGGCGAACGGCTTAATAATGGCGGTCACTTTTTCGAGTGCGGCTGCATGGTCCATACCTGTCTCCTGTTTCGAGGGCCCGTTACCGGCGAACGCGCCGATGGTGATCCTCAGACTACGAATCCCATCTCTTTAGTATCAGGCATCCGTTGACATCGCCAAATCCGAAACTGGCCTTGGCCAGCACCTTGGGCGAGGCTGCAATGGTCGCGTGCGGGATGCTCGCCGCGATTGGTTGCAATGCGGGATGCAGATCCTCGCAGTTGATCGAGCCGTGGATGAAGCCGCGGCTGAGCTGCAGCACGCTGGCGACCGCCTCGATTCCACCCGCCGCCCCGAGGCCGTGGCCGACCAGCGATTTGGTGGAGTTGACCCACGGAAAGTCCTCCGGCCTCCGGCCTAACGCCCGCTGCCACGTCGCGATCTCCAGGGTGTCGGCCATCGTCGCTGTCAGATGCCCATTGATCACGTCGATCGCGTCGGGCCCGATGCCGGCTTCGGCCAGGGCCGCGAGCACGCATCGCCTGGCGCCCTCCGGGTTCGGCGCCGTCATGCT
>JBAXOX010000071.1:0-21870 GCA_037133015.1 Acidobacteriota bacterium | reverse complement strand
TTGCCGACTGCAGTCGTAAGGGTTTCAGTGGCAGCCACTTGCAGCAATGCGATGATTTGGTGCGCCCGCCCGCCAAGCCGAAGCAAGGCGAGGAGAAAATTAGACCGGAGCCTTGCGAAGGCTGGCGCGCCCGCCGCGACTCGAACGCGGGACCCCCGGCTTAGAAGGCCGGTGCTCTATCCAACTGAGCTACGGGCGCGGATCGGCTAGCACCAGTATTGTACGACGACTCCGCGCCGCCGGCACGGCAACCCCTCACCGCCCGGCCCTCGGATCTCGCATCGCGGACGGCCGTTCCCTTGTTATGATGGCTTCCATGGATACCGTCACCCTGCGCATCGACGGGCGCGAGATCGTCACCGAGAAGGGCAAGACCATTCTCCAGGCCGCCCTCGATCACGGCATTTCTATCCCCTATTACTGCTATCACCCAGGCATCGGCGTCGAAGGCTCCTGCCGCGTCTGCATCGTCAAAGTCGAAAAGATGCCGAAGTTGCAGACCTCGTGCTCGACGGTCTGCTCCGACGGCATGGTCGTCGAAACGCGCAGCCGCGAAGTCGTGGACGCCCGCGCCAGCGTGTTCGAATTCCTCCTCATCAACCACCCGCTCGACTGCCCGGTGTGCGATAAGGGCGGCGAATGTCCCCTGCAGGACTATTCCTACGCGTTTGGCCCCGACAACAGTCGGATGGAGTTTCCACGGCGCACCTTCGACGGCGACGGCGTCAAGGCGGACATCGATTTCGGTCCGACGCTGATGCTGAACCGCAATCGCTGCATCCTCTGCACGCGCTGCGCACGCTTCATGCGCGACATCCACGGCGAGGCGCAAATCGGTATCGTGGATCGCGGCAACCGGAGTCAGATCTCCACGTTCCAGGACACCGGCGTCCACTCGCTGATCTCGGGCAATCTGATGGACGTGTGCCCGGTGGGCGCCATCACCACGCGCGATTACCGCTTCAAGTCGCGGCCGTGGGACAACCCGGTGGTGGTCGACACCACGTGCACGCTGTGCGCGAAGGGCTGCAGCACCACCGCCTGGATCAAGGCCAAACCCGAGTGGGCGAAAGGCGCGAAACTGATCCGGATGACGCCCCGCTACAACGCAGACGTCAACGGCTACTGGATGTGCGACATCGGCCGATTCAACTATCACTGGGTCGAAGGTGACGACAGGCTCACCACCCCGCTGGTCCGCCAGAGCTCGGGCGCCCAGGCGGCGGCGACGTGGACGGGCGCACTCACCCGCCTCGCCGAGTCGGTTCGGCCAGTGCTGCAGAGCCACGCATCCGCGTTCCGCGTGCTGGTATCCGCACACGCATCTCACGAGGAACTGTTCCTGATCCGCCAACTCGTGCAAAGCACACAGGGCGCCGAAGCGGTGTCGCGCGTGGGCGTGGCGTGGACCTCTTCCGCTAAATCGCAACCCGCCCACACAAAGTTCACGGTGCCGGCCGTGGACGCGCCCAACGTCGCCGGCGCTCGCGTGTTCGGCTTCGCCGTGCCGACCGCCGAATCGGCAGCGGCCGACGTGTCGGAGTTACGCAAGGACGTCGAATCTGGCGCCGTCAAAGCGTTGTTCGTGCTCGATCCCGGGCCGGATGGAAGCATCGGCGATGTGGCGTGGATCATCGCCGCCAAATCGAGCGGGAAACTGGCGCACCTGATCGTGCAGGGCCCCGTCCGCACCGCGTTGACGGCCGTTGCCGACGTCGTGCTGCCAGGCGCGGCGTGGACCGAGAAGGACGCGACCTATACCAATGAGGCCGGCCGTCTCCAGGCTGCCTCGAGCGTGATGAACCCTCCGGGCGACGCCCGCCAGGACTGGCAGGTGCTCGTTCAGGTGGCCGAAGCGCTCGGCGTCTCCGCCCCGTTCTCGGACTCGGCGTCGGTGCGCACAGCGATTGCGGACACGATGGCTGGCGTCCAGGCCGTGGCGGGAATCGCGCAGGTCGTGTTTACCGGGCCGCAGACTGCCCAGCAATGGCTGCATACGTCGAATCCGTCGGAGCGATGGAAGTGGGACCACCTGTTCCACGACGAGGCGCCCGCCAAGGGCGAACCGCACGTCGTGAGAGCGGATCTGGTGAAGAAATAGCTCGTGGACAACGTCACGCTCCTCGCCGCTTTCGTCGCCGGGGTGCTGTCGTTCGTCTCGCCGTGCGTGCTCCCGCTGATTCCTGGCTACCTGTCGTTCGTCTCCGGCGTCTCCCTCGACCAGATGCGCGGCGGAGACGATAGCCAGGCGACCGCGCGGGCGCGCGGCAAGGTGCTGCTGTCGTCGCTCGGCTTCATCTGCGGGTTCACGATCGTCTTCGTCTCGCTGGGCGCATCAGCCAGCGCCGTCGGCGAATTCCTGATGAGCCGTTTGAGCCTCATCGGCAAGATCGCCGGTGCCGTGATCATCGTCTTCGGCCTCCACATGATGGGCGTGCTGAAGATCGCCTGGCTCTACAACGAAAAACGCGTCCAGACGCAGAAAGCACCGACCGGGCCGCTGGGCGCCGTGGTGGTCGGCATCGCCTTCGCGTTCGGATGGACCCCGTGCATCGGTCCCATTCTTGCCGCGATTCTGGCCATTGCCGCCAGCAAAGACACGGTGTGGCAGGGCATTGAACTGCTGCTCGCCTACTCGCTGGGCCTCGGCATCCCGTTCCTCATCACCTCGCTCGCCATCAATCAGTTCTTCGCCGCCTTCGCCCGCATCCGCAAGCACTATCACGCCATCGAAGTCACGTCCGGCGTCCTGCTGGTCACCGTCGGCGTCCTGATGATCACCAACCGCCTCACCGTGATCGCACAGTATCTGTCGTCTTATCTCCCGACCTTCTGAGTTGGCTGGCGTCGGCGACGAGTCCCGGAAGGCGCGTTTTACCGGTGTGAGTCGGGACGCAAAGCGAAGCGCCGCGGCGCGGTTCCCCCCTGCGATATAGTACGAGCCAATGCTGCCAGTCCAGGAACGCTCTTCCGATCCGATCGGCCCAGCCCAGCGTTCTGGCTTCGCGTCGACGTTCCTCAAAGTGGGAATCACCGTCGCGCTCTACGCACTGGTGGCATACAAGGTGGATCTCGGCACGATCGCGGCCCGGTTGCGCACCGTCCAGATCGGCTGGGTGCTGCTCGGCGTCGTGGTCTACATCGCCGGCCAGTGGCTGAGCGCCTATAAGTGGTGGCTGCTGCTCCGACCCGTCAAACTCGTCGTGCCCTACATCCGCATCGTCGGCTTCTACTTTATCGGCATGTTCTTCAACATCTTCCTGCCGACCATCGTCGGCGGCGACGCCGTCAAGACCATCGTGCTGGCGCGAGAAACTGGCGCGCTCGCAAAATCGACCATGTCGGTGTTCATGGAACGCAACGTCGGCTTGTTCGCGCTGCTGACCATCGCGACCATCGCCGCCGCGTTCGCACCCCATGTCGCCGTGCTGCGCCTGTCGCTGCTGTCGCTGTCGCTGCTCCTGTTCGCCGCATTCATCGTCGCCAACCTGGTCTTGATCAACCGACACGCCTATCGGTTGGTGGACTACTTGATTGCCATGACGCCGCTGGCGCGCATCCGCTCGCGGGCGACCTCTCTTTACGACGCCGTCGTGCCGTACCGCGGCGCAGGAGGCGTCATTGCGGCCTCGGTCGGCGTGTCGTTCATCTTCCAGGCCATCGTAATCCTCGTGGTATTCTTGAACGCGAAGGCCCTCGCTCACGACGTGCCGGTATCGGCCCTGGCGGTGTTCGTGCCCCTCATCTCGCTGGCGGGGATGCTGCCGCTCAGCGTCAACGGTCTCGGCATTCGAGAGGTCTTGTACTCGCTGCTGTTCGGCCAGATTGGCATTCCCGCCGATGTGGCCGTGTCGATGGCGCTGCTCTACGCCGTCGTTACGCTGTTGGCGAGCCTGCCGGGCGGAATCGTGTCGATGATGCAGCCGCGGCCCGATCGTCGCACCGCACGCCGCGTGCGCTAAGTGTTTCGGAACGCAGAGACGGCAGCGTATTTTTGCGTGCAGGACTTCGGACTGAGAGAGCCATTGCTGGCGTTGTGGGCGCTCGCGATAGGTAGCCGTCGTGGCGACTCGTAGTACTAAGGCGGTCGCCGGCGTCTGGGTCGTGGCGTTTGCGGCGAGGAAGAAGTGGTCATGAAGAGGCTGGCCGTTCGTGTCGTG
Source organism: Acidobacteriota bacterium (assembly GCA_037133015.1). GTDB lineage: Bacteria > Acidobacteriota > Vicinamibacteria > Vicinamibacterales > JAKQTR01 > JBAXOX01. Next base: position 17,710 of record JBAXOX010000071.1, on the reverse strand, counting down.
ATGGTCGCGGTCGCGGTCGCGGCGCAAGCCGCCGCCGGGTATCTCGTGTGGGAACTCGACGCGCAGATGCGCGCCGAGCGCACCGCCATCGCGGCGTTCGAAGTGCAGGTCCGCCAGGCGATACAGGCACTGGCCGCCATCGAGTCGACCCAGCGGGGATATGTTGCCGAAGGGCAAAACAGCGATCGCTGGCAAACCCAGGTGACCGCAATGGTCAAGAGCGCGGCCCCGCAACTCGACCAGTTGCGGCTTGCCGCGAGAACTCCGGAGGCGCAGGGCGCCCTCGAATCGGCGATCGAAACGATGGCCTCCTTCGGCAAGGCCGACACCAAGGCCCGCGGGTACGTCAGCTCAGGCCAGAGGCTATCGGCCTCCGATGTCATCTTCGCCGACGGCCACGACCTGGTGGCCAAGGCCGAAGCGGCCATCGAAGATGCACGCCTTCGCGAATCCGCCCAGCACGACGCCGTCACGAAGAAGATTCGTCAGACGCAGTACCTGTGGCTCGGCGGCGCCGCCGGGTTCGTGTTCATTATCCTGCTGACGCTGGTGCCGATCCCCAGAGCGGCAAAGACCTCCGGCAGTGATGAGGAACTCGATCCCTCGTCTGCCGGTGCCGGACTCGGGCTGTCTCGCCCGTCGAACAACGTCGCCCTACCCGGGGCCGCGCAGACCCCGGTGCCCGCAGCAACGACAGCGCCGCCAGCCACTGGTCAGGAGCTTGGCGCAGCGGCCGAGATCTGCGGCCTGCTCGCCCGCGTCAAGAGTCCCGCCGAGTTGCCCACATTGCTGGAGCGAGCCGCCGGCGTGCTCGAGGCCACCGGCGTGATCGTCTGGATGACCGAGGGGACGGCAGCGTCGCTGCGCCCGGTGCTCGCACACGGGTACTCGGCCGCGACGTTGGGCCGCATGGGCGCCATCGAACCCGACGCCGATAACGCCACGGCGACCGCCTACCGATTGCAGGCCCTGCAGATGATGCCCGCGGATCCGCCCTCCGGCGGCGCGCTCGTCGTGCCGATGGTGACGGCCGAAGGCTGCACGGGAGCCATGGCGGTCGAGTTGAAAAGAGGCGTCGAGCCGACCGCCTACTTGTGTGCCGTCGCGTCGATTCTGGCCGCGCAGTTGGCCACGCTCATCACACCGACGCCCGCGACGGGTGGATCAAGCGCCAGGAAGTAGCCCCGCGTGGAAAACGACGCGTCGCCGGTGCTCGATCCCGATACGATCGCCGAATTGCGTCGGACCAAAGCCGAGTACCGCAACCCGCTGCTCATCCGGCAGCTCGTCACCATCTACCGGACCAACGCGCCAAAACGCGTCGAACAATTGCGGCACGCGGTGGCCAACGCCGACGTGAAGGAACTGGCTCTGGTCGCCCACACGCTCAAGACCAATTGCGCGATGCTCGGCGCGCTGAAGATGGCCGCGCTGTGCGCCACGCTCGAGGAGTCTGCCGATAACGGGGTTGTTGATGATGCGGCGCGCGTGTTGGCGCAAGTCGAAGACGAGTTCGCGCGGGTGCTGGCCGCCCTCACGCGCATGCTGGCAGACGAACCCGGCGAACACGCGTAGGGACGCGCTCGCTCGCGCCCCCACGCCACCCGCATCTCGATCGCTCACGCCCCCACGCTCCAGCCCACCTACGCCGGCTTCCCCCGCACGACGACTTTCGGCTTGTCCGGCGCGGCTTTTTCGAGCGACGCCTTCACGCTCATCGCCTTCTTGTCGCGCGACAAACCGATCGTCACGTCGCCGTCTTTGTCGCGCAGTTGCGCCACCAGCGCGTTGGCATCTGCGACCGACTTGTCGTTGACCGTCGTAATCACGTCTCCCGCCTTGATGCCGGCCTTGGCAGCCGGAGTCTCGGCCCGCACGCTCGAGACGAGCACCCCATCTTTCACGCCAAAGTAGCCGGCCAGTTCAGGCGTCAACTCCTGAACCGTGACGCCAAGCCGGCCTCGGTTGGCCTGCAGCTCCCCAGCCGGACCTTCAAACACGAAGACGTCCTCCGAGGGCATCCGCCTGCCCATCATCCCGGGCCCGCCAGGCTGACGCTCCATCCGGAACTGACGCATCAATGGCGCGGCCTGGACCATCTCACGCTCGACCTCGCGCTGGATCTGCTGCTGGTTGATCCGGACTTCCGCGATCGGACCTTCGGCCATCGTCAAGGTGGCCTCAATGTCTGTACGCTTGCCTTCACGGATCACGCCAACCTTCACCGCGCGATTCGCCGCCGATTCTCCAACCAGCCTCGTAAACTGGCGCGCGCTGCGAACCGACTCGCCATCAAACTGCACGACTACGTCGTTCGCCTTCAAGCCGGCCTTGGCCGCCGCCGAATCCTTCGTCACCTCGTCGATCACGATCCCCGCCTGCCCGGTCAGCTTCAACTTGGCGACATCGCTCGCCTCGACATCGCGAATCTGGACGCCGAGCCGCGGCCCCCCGATCATCATCTGGGTGAGGTGGTCGCCGCCCATCGCAAGGTGCTGCGGCGATTGGTCGCCACCGCTGTCTACCGTCACCACCACATTGTGGCGTTCCTGCCGCGCGGCGGGATCCTGCTGGGCCGACACGGTGGGTGCCCACGCAACCGCCGCGGCTGCGGCGGCGAAAATGACGACGGTGAAACCGACTGCATGTGAAAGACGCATATCAACTGCCTCCAGGAACAAAGTGTGCCAACTACACCAACTCAGACGTCGCTCCGCCCGCTTTGGTCGGCCCGCTCGCCCAGTGTCGGATTGGGGACAGGTTGGTGTTCCACAGATCGGCCTGGCAGATCAGCCCGGCGACAGAGAGCCTCGACACCGATCTGTGGAAAACTCGGCGCTCATCTGTCGATTTCACTGGCCGGGGACGGTCAATGAGCCGATACACACAAGGAGCGGTTCCCCGGCAAACAGGATCCGCGGTCCGCTCGCGCGAACACTACACGGCTCGTCGTCTTGTCAACTCGTTGATTGCATTGGTGTTACCAGCTGGCAGCTGAGGTTGCCGGCCTGCCGTCGAGACCAACCGGAGCCCATCATGACGCCGTCACAGGATCCAGAGTCGAACCAGGACAACTCGGGCATGGATGCGCTCGAGGCCGCCTGGAACGAGGCTCGGCAGCGATTCGTCGCCGGTTTTCCCAAACGCGCCGACTCGATCGGGTACCTGCTGGGTCTGGCCGCGACGCTTGGCGACCAGGGACCGCTCGCCGCCCTCAAGCACATCGTCCATAAGACGGCCGGGCTCGCCGGCACGATTGGCTTCCCCACCGTCTCGGCCCGCGCCAGAGCGCTGGAGGAGTTGCTCGACGAAGCTCCCGCGAGCCGGCTCGACGTCAGCCGCGCCAACCAGCTCTTCGAATCTATCGAAGATGCCTTCTCGACCGACCTCGCCACTCCGCCCGCGTGGGCTACCGGGGCGCCCAAAACCGATCAGCCCCGACGCATCATGGTGGTGGAAGACGACGAGGATCAGCGCGAAGTCGTCGGCATCCACTTGCGCGCGGCCGGATACGACGCCGTGTTCGTGCCGACCGGCGACATCGCCGTGCAGACGGCCCGCCAGCTCCGGCCCGAGCTCATTCTGCTCGACGCCAACCTGCCCGGCCTCGATGGCTACTCGGTGTGCCGCCTGCTCAAACTCGATCCCGATCTGGCCGACATCCCGGTCGTCTTCATGACGGTGCGCGCCAGCGCCGACGACAAGATTGTCGGCTTACTGCTTGGCGCAGACGACTATCTGGTGAAGCCGGTCGACATGTCCGAGCTCACGCTCCGCATTCAGTTGCTGCTGGCCAGACGCGCCACGCGACCGGAAGGCCGGCCCGCATTCTCGCTGCCTGACGAAGGCAAGGAACTCGATTTCGAGAGCTTCGTCGCCGTGGCCAGGGAACAGCTCCGGCTGCACCCCGCGGCGCTCGTGCTGGTACGAACCCCGGAAGCGCGCTTGATCGAGACGTACACGTCGCTTCGGGCCGAGTCGCGCCAGCGCGATCTGGTCGCGTGCTACGGGCCCGGGCACGTCGTGTTGCTGCTGGTCGACATGCCGACGCCGAAGGTCACAGACCGCCTCACCAAGATCATCACACGCCTCGCACCAGGCACGCCGCCTCGATTCCAGATCGGCGTGGCGGTATCGGTCGCCGCTGGCGCCGCGTCGTTCGAATCGCTGCTCGGCCAGGCCGACCAGGCAACCGTCTCGGCCCGACAGCGCGGCCTCCTGCTGGCCGTGGCGGGCGAATCGCTGCCCGGCCCTGCCACCGCGCCGCGCAAGGGCACGGTCGTGCTGGCCGACGACGACACCGAGGTCATACGGTTGGTCGACGCGCAACTCAAAGCAGCCGGGTACACCACCATCGTCACCTTGGACGGAAACCAGGCCGTGGCTGCCATCGAACGACATCGACCCGACATCGTCATCATCGACTTGATCATGCCCAAAATGGACGGGTTCGACGTGCTGGCCTCGATCCGCCATCTCTCTGCCCGACCACGCACCATCATCTTGTCGGCACGCGGCCGCGAGCAGGATGTGACGCGCGCCTTCGCGCTGGGCGCGGACGACTACATGACAAAACCCTTCAGCCCTCAGGAACTGCTGGCCCGAATCGAGCGGTTGCTGAGATGACGGGGCTATGAACGCTCTGGCCGACTCCCTCATCGCCATGCTGGTGCCGTTCCTGATCGTCAGCGCGATCGGATTGATGGCGATGGTGGTGGGTCTGGTCTTCCAGCGCGGAGTCGATGAGTGGCAGGGTCGGCGCGATCGACTGGCGGTTGGCTGAATGGCTGTTTCTGGCCGCGGTGCGCTACGGAGCCATGATTTCGCTGGCTTCGGTAATTCTCTCGAGGAAGTATCGTTTCGGCGGTATCCTCGGCTCGGCGACCTGCGGGTGCTGGGGTTGTATGGCGTGCTGGAGAACTTCGGCTACCGGCAGATGGCCACTTGGTGGCGCGCTCGCGGCGTGTTCCGATTCCTGCGCGGCCATCAGGACTGGGGAACCATGACACGGAAGGGATTCGAAAAGGCATGAAACTCCTGCTGGCAGAAGACGAACCCGACGTCCAGCTAATCGCCAGGCTCTCGCTCAAGAGGGCCGGATTTGAGGTGGTCACCGTCAACAACGGCCTGGAGGTGCTCGACCGCGTCGGCCCCGAAGCGCCCGACGCGATCCTGCTCGACTGGATGATGCCCGACATGGATGGCTTCGAAACGTGCATGCGGCTCAAAGCGGACCCGGCCACCAAAGACATCCCGGTGATTTTTCTGACCGCCAAGGTTCAGGAATCCGAGGTGGCCAAAGCCCTCGCGCTCGGTGCTATCGGGTGCATCGGCAAACCCTTCGACGCGCTGACGCTGGGTCAGCAGGTCCTGACGATTCTGGGGAAATAGATTCGTGAGTCTGCGCGGACGCATCTTCGCGGTGATTGGCATCATGGTGGCCGCCACCCTTGTGCAGGCCCTGGCTGTCGGCTGGTTCGAATCCCGACGCAAGGCCAGCAACGATGCGATGATGCGCGCCGAGACGCGATTCGAACACCAGACCCGGATGAACCGGGTGGTCGTCGAGCTGGAGTTCGAGCAGCGGTCCTACTTGCTCACCGGACTGCCCGAGTTCCGCGCGGAATTCGATCGCCGGTGGACCGAGTACGTCAGCCTCCCGACCGTGCTCGCCGGGTACATCGACGACGAGAAGGACAAGCTCGCGCTCACCAGGCTCGATCAGCAGCTCAAACAATGGTACGCGTTGGCCTGCGACTCGATGAATCGTCGCACGCAACTGACCGACCTGGCCCTGGTGGTGCGCGATCAGACCGCGCCGCCCATGCGGCGGATCCAGAACGAGCTCGACACCAATCAACGGCACGACCTGGCCCTGCTCAGCGAAAAGGTGACGACCGCCTCCGACCTCAACTTTCGCAACGCCCTGGTCACGCTCGCGCTGCCGGCCTTCGACATCGTCATGCTGCTGGTGCTCGTGGCGCTGCTGGCGCGCATCCTGCTCGATCCGCTGGCCGCAGTGGCCGAGTCGGCCCGGCAGATCTCGGGCGGCAACTTCGACGTCCGGCTTCCGCCTGACAAACGCGACGAGATCGGCGCGCTCGTCCGGGCATTTCGCGACATGAGTTCGGCCGTCCAGCGACGGCAGCACGACTTGACCGACGCCCTGGTGCGCGAGCGCGAAATCTCGCAGATGTACGCCGAACTCCGCACCAACGCGGAGCAGGAATCCGCCAGGCTGCAGGCCACCATCGCCACCGTGCCGGCGGCGCTTGTCATCATGGAGGCGCCGAGCGGCCGCGTCGTCCTGCAGAACGCTGCGGCCGACATGCTGATTGGCCGCGAACCCGACGAGGAAGGCGACCGTCAACGGTACTGGGAAAGTTTCCGCGCGTCGTACCGCGACGGTCGGCAGTGCCCGGCCGAAGACTGGGGCCCGCGGCGCGCGCTGCGTGGAGAAGTGACCGTCGGCCAGGAGTTGATCGTCAAGCCGCGCGACGGCCGCACGATCCCGATCCTGGTGAGTGCCGCGCCCCTGCGCAACGACCTCGGCGCGATTACCGGCGCGGTGGCGGCGTTTCAGGACATCACGAATCTCTACGAGGTGGATCGCCTCAAGAGCGAGTTCGTGTCGATCGTCTCCCACGAACTGCGAACGCCCCTGACCTCGATCAAAGGCTCGCTCCAGTTACTGGTCACCGACGTGCCCATGCCCGATCCGGATCACCGGGTGTTGATGCATGTGGCCCTCTCCAACACGGATCGACTGATTCGCATCATCAACGACATCCTCGACATTTCGAAGATCGAGGCTGGCAAACTCGAACTCAACCCGCGGCCCTTCGACGTCCACGAACTGGTGCATCTCTCGCTCCAGAGCGTTGGACAGATCGCAACCGGATCGTCGGTCGCCCTCGTGCACGTCGTGCCGAAGGATATTCCAAAGATCAACGCCGACCCCGATCGCACCATTCAGGCCATCGTCAACCTGCTGTCGAACGCCCTCAAGTACGCACCGCCTCGCTCCGAGGTGACGCTGGACGTGACCCAGACGCCGGCGGGATTCGTCACCTTTGCGATCACCGACAGGGGAACCGGCATCCCGGCCGACAAGCTCAGCTTGCTGTTCAAGAAATTCCAGCAGATCGACGGGGCGGATACCCGCAAGTTCCGCGGGACGGGCCTCGGACTCGCCATCACCAAGGCGCTCGTCGAGGCACAGGGTGGATCGGTGGGCGTCATCAGCGAGAAGGGCAAGGGCTCTACGTTTTCGATTACGGTGCCCGTCGCCAGATAGCGCAAGCCGGATACGTTGATATGATCGTGCTCGTGATAGACGACGAAGACGACATCCGGTTGCTGGCGGAGATGGGCCTCGCCGCGTCGGGGCTGAACGTCGTCGTCGCGGCAGGCGGCGCCGAAGGGCTCGCGCTGGCACGCACGCACCAACCTGACCTCATCGTGCTCGATGTGATGATGCCCGAAATGGACGGCTACGCCACGCTCGAGGCGTTGCGGCGCGAACCCGCCACCGCGAAGATTCCGGTGTTGATGCTGACGGCGAAGAATCTGGCTGCGTCCGACGAGACACTGCGCGACCAGGGCGTCGTCGACCTGGTGCCCAAGCCGTTTGTGCCGCGGGAGTTCGTCGCGCGTGTCCTCGCCGCGCTCAGCGCACTGGAAGCGTCAGCGAAAACAACCCGCCCTGGTCGGTCGACGTAAAAACCAGCGAACCCTCGTGCAGCGTCGCAACCCGCGCCGCGATCGCCAGGCCAAGCCCTGGCACTGCCATGTCTGTTCCGCCCCTCCGGGCGGTCTCTCCGAATGGCTCGCACATCCGGCGCGCCTTGTTCGCCGGAACCGCAGGTCCGCCATCCAACACCGTGATGACAACGCGGGGATGCGACACGCCGGGGCGTTCGCCATCCGATCGGTTTGCGCTCGCGGATCGTGAGGCTATCGATCCCGAGCGACCTGCCAACACGGCCCGCCGGCTTCCCCGACCCGCTCCCGCGACCGGGCTCACGCGCACGCGTACCGTCGCGGTTGCCGGGGACACACCAATCGCGTAGGAGAGTAAATGGATCATCGCCAGACGCACGAGCGCGACGTCGATCGTGGCCTCGGCGGGAGAGGTCTCGACCGTCACGGCGGCGCGGGGGGGGACTGCGCGCAAGAGAACAAGATCGACCGCGCGGCTCACCGCATCCGCGACGTCGCAACGTTCGTCATCCAGCGTCATCGCCGGATCGCGCAGACGACACAAGTCGGCGAGATCGTCGAGTTGCCGCGCAAGCCTGGCCGCGTTCCGATCGGCAATCGCCGCAAAGGTGCGAACATCCGGCGCGGCTTCCTCGACCGAGTCCACCAACAGCCCCAGCGACCCGCGCAGCGCCGTCAATGGTGTGCGCAATTGATGAACGACCATCGCCACGAAATCGTTCGCGTCCGTGTTGGCCCGGTTGTCGTGCTTGTCGCCCATCGGTTCCTGCGGTCGTCGTCTCGTCGTCGTCTCGTGGGTGTCTTGCGGCGGTCTTGTCTCTACACTCCGTACGTCCGCCTCAACAGTCGCGTCACACGCAACTTCAGATCGAGGGGCTGGAACGGCTTGCTCATGTAGTCGTCGGTCCCGACCAGGTACCCCTTCGACCGGCTTGCTTCGTCGGCGCTCGCCGTCAGCATCAGGATCGGCACAAACGCCGTCCGCACCGTTTGTCGCAACCTCGCGCACGTTTCGAAACCATCCATTCGCGGCATCATCACGTCGAGAATCACCAGGTCGGGCGGGGCCGCCTCGGCCATCTCCACGGCTTCCTGCCCATCGACCGCCTGCGCGACGTCAACCGGCACAACCAGTTTCTTCAGTGTGAAGGCCACCACTTGCCGGATGTCGTCATCATCGTCCACCACGAGCACGCGGAGGCGACGCACAACCGGCTCCGATGCGGTTGCGGGTGGAGGTGGCGCGACAGGCCGCGGCACCACCGGGGGTGGCACATCGACCAGGACAGGCAATGGTTCCTCCCGCTGGGGCTTGACCCGGGGCGGCGGCGCCGCGAATGTCGGAGTCGATTCCACCGGCCCTGGAGAAGAACTGGCGGGCGGCGGCGGCACCACCGGCGGCAGGTCCGGCAGCAGGCTGGGCCCCGGCGGCACGGGCTTGCGGCGTGTGCGTGCGCCCCCGGATGCCGGCGCAGGCGGGTTGGCCACGTCGTCAAACGCGTACGGCGGCGGCAGCGAGGTGCCCGCCTGCAAGGACTCGGAGCGGTCGCGGTGCGAACCGACCGTCGGCGGCAACTCGGGAAGTCGCGCGGTCAACGGCAGCGGCACCAGGCCAGAGCCGTCTGAGATTTCCGTCACCAGGTCGGGTGATGGCAACGCCGCGGCGTCAAAATCGAACGTGCGCACACCCGGCCAACTCATCGCGTCAGTCGCCGCTTCTTTCAAGTCCGACCCGGCAGCGCCAGCGCCAACGCCTGGAGCGCGTACCGGCGAAATCGCCCCAGGAGACAACGCCCCGGCCGCCGCTGGCTGACGCAGTTCGAGTTGATCGGCCGACGCGGTTTCCGCAGGCGAGGGCACAAACGCCGCCGGTTCAGCCGCCGGTGGAATCGCGGCCGGTGGAATCGCGGCCGCGTTGCAGTAAGGACACGCCTTCCATTCGATCTTGAGATCCTGGCCGCAGCTGGCGCACGTATGTTTCAGACTGCTCAAGCAATACGGGCAGGTTGAGAAGTCCGCTTCGATCAGCGCGCCACATCGCGAACACGGCGTCTCAGACTCGTCCACCTGCACGACGCGCAACACCTCATCGGGAGACGTAATGCCCTGCTTGACCTTGTCGAGCGCGTCCTCCCGGAGCAGTCGCATGCCGCCTTGACGCGCCGCCGCCTTCAGGTCCGTTTCGCTCGCCCGCGCGCTGATCAGTTTGCGAATAGCGTTGGTCGGCCTGAACATCTCGTAGATGCCGACGCGCCCGTTGAAACCGGTTCCACCGCACGCGGAACACCCTTTGCCTCGATACACGGACCCGTCGGCCGGAGAAAGCCCCACCTTGAGCGCCGTGGCAGGATCGGGCAGATACGCTTCTTTGCACTCGCTGCAGATGCGCCGCACGAGCCGTTGCGCAATCACCAGCGTCAATGAGGTGGCCAGAATGTTCGGGTCGACCTCAAGGTCGGACAGACGCGGCAGCGCCGCGACGGCGCTGTTGGTGTGCAGCGTGCTCAACACGAGGTGGCCCGTCATCGCCGCCTGGAACGCCACTTCGGCCGTCTCCTGGTCGCGCGTCTCACCAACGAGAATCACGTCCGGGTCTTGACGAAGAATCGACCGCAGCACGCCGGCAAACGACAAACCGGCTTTGGGATTGATCTGAACCTGATTGATGCCGGGCAACTGGTACTCGATCGGGTCTTCGACCGTGACGATGTTCACTTCCGGCGAACGCCGCTTGGCGAGCAGCGCATACAGTGTCGTCGTCTTGCCGGAGCCGGTCGGACCCGTCACCAGAATCATGCCCTGCGGCTGCCGAATCACATCGTCCAGAATGGCCGCCTGGATCTCGTTCAAGCCCATCCGATCGACTTTGGGCAGCGTCCCTCCGCCGAGGTACCGCAGCACCACCTTCTCGCCGAAATGCGTCGGCAGCGTGGACACGCGAATGTCGATGCTGCGCCCCTGGTAATGCACGTTGATGCGACCGTCCTGGGGCAGGCGCCGCTCGGCGATGTCGAGCCTGGCGAGAATCTTCAAACGCGAAATCAGCGGGTTGTGCAGCCACTTGGGCACGTGCGTGTAGTCCCGCAACACGCCGTCCACCCGCATCCGCACGTTCACGTCGTGCATCGTCGGTTCGATGTGGGTATCGCTCGCCCCAGACTTGATCGAGTCGTGCACGATCAGGTTGCACATCTTGATGACCGGCGCGACGTCGGAGGCCGACCGCGAGTCGGCCACCGCCACCATCAGGTCCTGCGGCGAATCCTCGACGACGATGTGCAGGTCGGTGACGTCTGGGACGTTGGCGAGAAACGCGCCGATGCGATCCTGTGTGGCGTAGCGTTCTTCGATGCCGTCGGCGATCTCGGTCCGGGTGGCGACAACCGGGCGAACCGACAGACCAGATGCAAATTCGACGTCCTGGATCGCTTCGTAATCGCCGGGGTCGGCCATGGCGAGCGTAAGGACGCGGCCGGCAATCGAAATGGGCAGGCAGATGTGTCGTCGCGCCAGTTTCTCCGGCACCTTTGAAATAGCGTCCGGGTCGATCGAGGAGGCGGCCACCCGAATCCGGGCCGTGCGCAACCGCGCCTCGAACAGGTCGGCGACCTGATCCTCGGAGATTGTCTCGTCTTGGAAGATAACGTCGAAAAGCGACGTGTTCTGCCGACGCGCCTGTTCGATGTCGCGGGCGAGTTGCGTCTCGGTCAGCAGACCGGATTCGCGGAGAATGGATTCAAGTTGTTTCGACATCAGTAGGTGGCGAGCCCAGTGGCGGGCATAATCGCCTCAGTATAGTCCAGGGCCGGCGACCCGTGGTCTGCCTTGCTTGTGTAGACGTGTATCCACAGGGGCATGAACGGGCCAGACGATTGGCTGACCACGCGGACTGTTTCAGCGCGACGGGCGGGCCTCCAGGATTTGGCGTGCGCCGCAGATCGGTCTGGGGGAATGACGGAAATCCTGCCGAGTCCTGTGTGGCCGTGAATGGCGCAGAGGCGGCCTGGCCAGGACTCTGCCTGATTGGCCGACCCCATCCGAGGTCAGTGGGCGTCCGCCTCTGAGGACGGTTTGTTCTGCGGGCCTGGAAATCGGGTGATTATCGAAGGATCTCGCGCGGCACGACTCTTGATACTACTGAGGACAGGCCGCGTCGGATCAACGGGGTGGGTCAACTACAGGCAGGCGCTGGCAGCACTGCCCCGTATGCAGGGCGATCCGGCGCGGCTCATCGCTCTAGTCGTATCTCACGCCGTAATCTTCACGACCACCGCCGTCATGTCGTCGTTCTGCGCCGCCGCGCCGCGAAACGCGAACGCCTCCTCGAACACCGCATCGACGATCTCCCGAGCCGTCCGGGTGCGCGAGGCCCGAATCGCCGCCATCAATCGCTCCGCCCCAAACTCCTCGCCCTCCGCATTCATCGCCTCGAACACGCCGTCCGAGAACGAGGCAAACACATCACCCACACCAAGGCCGACAATAAGGTCTTCGTACTCACTCTCGGGAAACGTGCCGAGCGGCACGCCGGGGCACTCGATCTGGCGGCACGCGTCGCCGGTGCAATGGATGGGGTACGGAAGCCCGCTGTTGGCCAGCGTCACCTTGCGGTTCCGAAGGTCGAACTGCGCGTAGAGCAACGTGCAGAAATACTCCTCGAGCCCGCGTTCGTGCATCAAACGATTCATCGACGCCAGCACGTCGGCCGGATTCGGTGCTCCCGTGCTGATTCGACGGCGGAACGCGCGCGACCGGAGCAACTCGCCCACGTAGGCGCTGTAGAGCGCGGCCGGCGTGCCTTTGCCCGACACATCGCCGACCGCGATCGTCAGGGTGTGGGGTTCGAGCGACAGAAATTCGTAGAGATCGCCGCCCAGTTCCCGGGCAGGTTCGAACCGCCAGCCGACGTCTACTCCCTTGAGGCGCTTGGGAAGCGCCGTCGGCAGCAGGGCCTGCTGGACACGCTGCGCAAAACGCATCTCTTTTTCGAGCCGGACTTCGTTGCGCCGGACCTGTTCGTACAGGCGGGCGTTTTCCACCGCGACCGCGGCGCTCGCCGCCAGTGGCGTCAGCAGTTCGACGTGCCGCTTGTTGAAGGCGTTCAATTCGGGGCTCTCGAGGTCGAATAAGCCGACGCACCGGTCTTTGACCAGCAGCGGAATCACCAACTCCGACCGCACGTCTTCGACCACCTTGATATAGCGCGGATCCTCGCGCACATCCCCCACCAGCACCGGGGTCTTGTGGCGGGCGGCGTACCCAACGAGCCCTTCGCCTATCGGAATCCGTTTCTGCAGGATCTGCTCGTCGTATTTCACCGCGTGGCGCAGTTCGACGACGTTCGCTTCGTCGTCGACGATCAGGATGCCGAATGTTCGATAGTCGATGATGCGCTTGATCGTGCGGGCGATCCGCTTGAGCAGTTCGTCCAGATCGAGCGTCGAGGCAAAATCACGCCCGATCTGCTCCAGCGCCTCGAGTGTGTCCGCGTAGCGCCGTTCCGTGGCAAACAGACGGGCGTTCTCGATCGCGACGGCCGCGGCCGAGGCGAAGTTGCGCAAGGTCTCGACTTCGGCCGGCGTAAACTCGCCCACGTTCCGGCTCAGCAGGTTGAGCGCCCCGATGGTGTGGCCCTTCCGCCTGAGCGGCAGAACCAGTTCGGCCCGGGTCCCTGGCACCGCTTCGATGTAGCGCGAGTCGGTGGTGACGTCGTTGGCCAGCAGCGGCCGTGCCGCCTCGACCGCCGCGCCCACCAGGCCCTGACCCCGCTTCAGGCGCAACTGCTTGGCGCCCTCCGGGTAGCCGGTTGCAAACGCGATGTGCAAGTCGCCGCGCTCTTCGTCGAGCAGGTAGACCGCAAACGCGTGATAGTCGGTGACGCGCGAGATCAAATCGGGCAACTTGCCGAACAATTCGTCGAGGTCCAGCACCGACGACACTTCGCGCCCCAGCGCGAAGAGCGTCGTCAACATCTGCCGGTCGCTTTTGGCGGCAGACTGCTCACTGTCGGGGGGCGACGCGGCAAACAGGTCGAGATCGAGAGGCTCAGTCACAGTCCGCATTATACTGGGAGGCGTTGATGTCCCCGCGGCCTAGGCCGAGGTGGCGGACACAATTAACGCGAAGGACGCACTGTGGACTATTCATTGCCGTTCGACCAGACCGTCATCCAGCGCATCCTGCCGCACAGGTTTCCGTTTCTTCTAGTCGATCGAATCACCGCCTTCGAGCCCGACAAACGGATCGTGGGGATCAAGAACGTGACGCGCAACGAGCAGGTGCTGGCCGTCGAGCCCGGAAAAACGCCAACGCTGCCGCCCACGATCTTGACCGAAGCGGTGGCGCAGGTCGGCGCCATCATGATCCTCGCGAAGCCCGAGAACAAGGACAAGCTCATCTTCTTTATGGGGATCGAGCGCGTGCGGTTCCGGCACCCGGTGTACGCCGGCGACCAGGTCGAGATTGAAGCGACCGTGCGCCGCCTACGCAGCCGGATCGGATCGCTTCACGGGATCGCCCGCGTCAACGGCGTGATCTGCGCCGAAGGCACGATGACGTTTGCGCTCGGCAAGAAGGGCGAAGGCGCCGCCGCAATCGCACTGTAGCTCGGCGCAACCCGTCAGCCGCAGTCGCGCGGTGGCTCGGCACAACCGGTCAGCCGCAGTCGCGCGGTAACTCCCCGGCAACCGGTTCGCCGCCCTGCGATGACATGATGCGGCCTGCAGGGCCGTCATTCTGGCACGGCGTGCGGGGCCGTCATTCGACGCGTCAGTTCGTCAAGGCGGCACCGCCGCGACCCCCGCGCGGGGGCTTTTCGAGATCGGACACGCGCCCGAACAGTTCACCGTGGATCATTTCCATGTGGCCGACCAGCTCCTGTCGCACCGATACCAGCCGTTCGTCGAAGTGGACCGTCACCGCCTCGAAGCGGGCATGGACCGTTTTGAATTCCACATCGATTCGCACGAAGCGCTGGTCCATTTGTCCAAATCGAGTGTCGACGACGACGAACTGGGCATCGACCTTGTCGAATCGAAGGTGGACACTCTCGAACTGAGCCGCTATCGAGACGAACCTCGCGTCGACCCGGTCGAATCGAGCGTCGAACCCGGCCAGGCGAGCCTCCACGTGATCGAGACGCAATTCGACGGTACAGAGTCTGGCCTCCAGCCCCGTCATCCTGGCTTCCAGCTTGTCCATCCTGGCTTCCAGCTTGTCCATCCTGGCTTCCAGCTTGTCCATCCTGGTTTCCAGTTTGGCCATCCTGGCTTCCAGTTTGGCCATCCTGGCTTCCAGTTGGTCCATCCTGGTTTCCAATGTGGCCATCCTGGCTTCCAGTTTGTCCAGCCTGGCTTCGATGGCGTTGAATCGGGCGTCGACTTGCTTCTCAAGGCGATCGAAGCGCGCGTCAACTCCGTCGAAACGCGCTTCAACTGATCGCTGGAATTGCTGCAAGTACTCAAGGATTTGGTTGGATTCCGGGTTCGTCATGCCCCCATCTCTTGCCATCTGAATGCCAACTCCTTCCGGTCGAATCAACGCCAATTTCGAGTGTTTCTGGCCAACAATGCGCAGGTTGTGGTTGCCGTCATTTTCGGCATGGCAGAATCTGCAATTTCAGCGGCCCTTGCCGTTTGCAATATTTCCCATTGCGGCGTTCCCCAGTCTTTCGCAGGGAGACGACGATGCCATCGTCGGAGACGACGAGTCAATGGCAAATGCGGGGCGGCGCGCAGCGCGTAAGTCGCCGCGGCAGTTCAAGCGTTTGCGTCGAATGCGCGCCAACGGGCATCGCGTGCGTCGCCGCCGCCGGTCGGGTGTTGTAGCGAAGATGGGCCAGCGGGCATCGCGTGCGTCGCCGCGGTTGTTCGGGTCTTTGTGGCGAGGACGGGGCTGCGTGCAGCGCGTGCGTCGTTGCGGCCGGTTGTGTTTTGCGGCCATTTGCTCGCGACGTGGCCAACGTGTCAATATTCTGACGGCGTTGGGTTCCCATGCCGCCATACGGGCCGAACCCTCGGGTCGCCCGTGTGACCCGTGTCGGCGCACGCTTTCGTGTTGGTAGCCGCCGCCCCCCCGTGTCGCCCCGCGCGTTCGCGTCCAAACGGGCTGACGGCGCGTCGTCCCGAGCGTTCGTATTCGTAGGGGCCGAACCCTGTGTCGTCCCGTGCGACCCGCGGAGCCCCGGTGCTGTATGGCCGAAAAACATATCCTGATCGTCGAAGACGAGTCCGCTCTGCGCGAGGCGGTTGCCGAGCAGTTGACCGATCGCGGGTTCCACGTCGAGCAGGCCGGCTCGGGCGAACTCGCGGTGGTCCGGCTGGCGGAATTCGCGTTCGACATCATCATCACCGACCTGCGGCTGGGCGGCGAAATCGACGGCACGCGCGTGCTCGACGAGGCCCGGGCGCTTTACCCCGACATCATCGGCATCATCATCACCGGCTTTGGGACCGTGAAGGATGCCGTCGAAGCCATCAAGCGCGGCGCGACGGATTTCATTCAGAAGCCGTTTCAGTTCGACGAGCTGAATCACATCATTCACACCGCGCTCGAACAGCGTCGTCTGCGCTCGGAGAATGCGTATCTCCGCAGGCAGCTCGAAGAGCGTTATCGGTTCGACGGCATCATCGGCAAGAGTCGCGTGATGCGCGAGTTGTTCGAGTTGCTCGAGACCGTGGCGCAGACCAGCAGCACGATTCTCGTGAGCGGCGAGACCGGCACCGGCAAGGAACTCGTCGCGCGCGCCATCCATCACAACAGCCCGCGGCGGGCGCAGCGGTTTGTGGCGATCAACTGTGGTGCGATTCCCGAGACGCTGCTCGAGGCCGAGTTGTTTGGGCACGTGCGCGGCGCCTTCACCGGAGCCGTCGCCACACGGGCCGGGCGTTTCGAAGAAGCTAACCGCGGCACACTCTTTCTTGATGAAGTCGGCACTATGACGCCCGCGCTCCAGATGAAACTGCTGCGCGTGATTCAGGGCCGCGAGGTGCAGCGGTTGGGCGATACCGGCGTCATCAAGGTTGATGTGCGGATCATTGCCGCGACCAACAACGACTTGATGAAGATGGTTGCGGAGGGCAGCTTCCGCGAGGATTTGTTTTACCGGCTCAACGTGATTCCCGTGCAGATGCCACCGCTCCGGGATCGCAAGGACGACATCCCGCTTCTCGCACAGCATTTTCTGATTCGTTTCGGCGCTGAGCAGGCGCGGGATCGTGCGCTACAGGCCGACAGCCGGGATTCGGGGGGAAGGGATCGAGCTTTACAGGGTGGCGGTCGCGATGCGAGTGGGAGGGATCGGGACTCGTCGTCGCGGGGCTCGTGGGGGAGCGATCGGGATTCGTCGCCATCGGCGCGGGAATCGGCGGCCGGGCAGCGGGAATCGGTGGCGGGCGTTCGGCAGGTGGGGCCGGGCAGCGTTGATCGCGTGACGAACCAATCCGAATCGCCCGCGTTGAGCATTTCGCAGGAGGCCCTTCGCCACTTGATGTCGCACTCGTGGCCCGGCAACGTTCGCGAACTCGAGAACGCGCTTGAGCGGGCGGTTGCGCTTTGCGGCGGCCGGCCCGTGATTGAAGTGCGCGATTTGCCGCCGACCATTCAGGCTGCTGGCGCCTCGATCGCGCCAATCGAAGTGGCCCTCCCCGACGAGGGCTTTGATTTGCCTCGCTATATCGAGAAACTCGAACGCGACGTGATTGGGCGGGCAATCGAGAAAACGGGCGGGAACAAGGGCGCCGCCGCGAAGTTACTCAACCTGAAGAGGACGACGCTCGTCGAGAAACTGAAGCGCCTCGACCGCGCAGACTAACTGCGCATCTTTGCTGCGCTCCAGTGCGTCTTCTGCTCATAGATGGCGCCCGGGTTATTCACCTCGTAGATCGAGCTCTGGTTATACAGTTCGTAGATGGAGCCCTGGGTCTCCTGCTCATAGATGGAGATAGGGTCTTCTGCTCTTCGATGGAGCCCGGAGGGCTACCGCTTTTAG
>JBAXOX010000070.1:0-22183 GCA_037133015.1 Acidobacteriota bacterium | reverse complement strand
TGCGCGCGTTTCCGTGATCCGCGTTTCCCTCATCCGCGTTTCCCTCATCCGCGTCTCTGTGACCCGCGTTTCCGCTTGCGCGCGGCGGCGCACTGCGACAAGATCGGCCCTGCTCACAGGGGGACGTCTCGCCGCTCAATCGAGCGTGGCTCAACGGGACGTCGCGGAGATCCGAATTGGCTCAGCCGACGGTCGGCACATCCCCGTCACAGAGGACGACACTCATGGCACATCACGTGGTCGCGACTCGGTCCATGCGTCGGCGTATGCGGTGGTCGCGTCCCACCGTGCTGACGCTGCTCGTGCTGGCGTCGATGGCGTGGCTGACACCGACTCTGGCGGCCGCCCAGCCGGCCGAAGGGGTCCAGAAGGATGGCTCGATCAACGGCCTCAAAGCCTCGTTCACCGACGTCGGGGGCATCAAGACGCGGTACTACGAGATGGGGAGCGGAGAGCCGTTGGTGCTGCTCCACGGCGAGGGCTGGTCGGGGCACTCGAGCGCCAACGTGTGGTCCAAGAACATCGCCGGGCTGGCGAAACACTTCCACGTGCTCGCGGTCGATCGGCTCGGATCGGGCATGACCGACAATCCGAAAGAGGACAAGGACTACAACGCCCTCGGCGAGGTCGAGCACATCTACCAGTTCGTCAACGTGATGAAGTTGGGCAAGATCCACCTGGTCGGCCACTCGGCAGGCGGCGCGGTAGCGTTCTACTTCGCCGCGGCCCATCCCGAACTGGTGAAGACGCTGGTGATTGTCGGCTCCGGCCCGGAGACTCCGGACGCCGGTCCTCGACGGCTGGATGCCCTGCTGAAGAGTTGCCCCAAGGAACCGGAGGCGGAGGCGTGGAAGTGCCGAATCAAAGCGCTGGCCTGGCTGCCCGACGTGGCGTTCAACGACGAGTACTGGAGGGCGGCGCTGTATATGGCGGGCCTGCCGAAGTCGCTCACCACGGTGGCGAAGATCAAGGCCGGGGCCGGCGAACCGATGCGCGGAAAGGCGTTCCAGGACTGGCTGAAAGCGCTCTGGGAACGCGTGCGCACCGAAGGCCCCCTGCAGATGCCGATCCTGATGTACTGGGGCAAGAACGATTCGCAGGACTGGCTCGCCGCCGACCAGACATCCAAGCACCAGCGGGGCGTGTCGTTCTACGACATTCTGGGGGAGAAGAACCCGCGCGTAAAGTGGACGGTGCACAACAAGGCCGGCCACTTCATGTACCGGGAGTATCCCGACGAATTCAACTACGACATCGCCAGCTTCATCAATTACTGGAAGGGTCAGCCGACGGCGGCCAAATAGACGGGCGGGTCACGACGGGCGCACCTCTGCCCCCAGATCCATCATGGACACCGCGTAGGCGGTAACGATGAGATTGGCGAGGCCGATGAATACGAACGGCCCGGCGGGTCCGACCACGTCGTACAGGATGCCGCCCGACTGGATGAAGAACACCTGGCCCACGCCGCCCACCACCGCGAAGGCGCCCAGCACCGATCCGCGAATATCCGGGGGCGTGACGTCCACGGCCAGGATCGACGGCGTCAGGAAGCACCCGGCCTGGCCCAGGGCCGCGATCGCCACGGGCAGCATGATGAAGGATTCGAACGGATTGGCGACAAACCCAATCATCACGAAGCCCACGCCCGACAACGCCACGCTGGCCGCAATCGCCGCCACCCGGCCGAAGCGCTCAATGGCGATTTTCCACAGCGGGATCGACACCATCACGACCAGGCCGGCCAACCCGATTAGCATCCCGCCGTGGGCGGCGGCCGCTTCGCGCGTCACGCCTGCGCGTTCGGCGAAATAGACGCACCACAACATCAGGAAGAGCGCGGTAATCACCATGTCGCTGCGCGCCAGGAAGCCGGCGGCAAACGACAGGCGAAGCCGGGGGTTGTCGGCGAGCAGGCGGCGAATGCGCCCCCACGGAACAGACGGCTGCTGCAATTTCACGCCGGCGTCGATCATCCGCGACTCGGCCAACTTGGCCCCGGCGAACGCCGCGACGGCCACCAGCAGCATGGTGAGGACGATGCCGCCCTTGGGAGGAATCTGCATGAGGACCGCGTAGACGAGCGTCTTGCCCAGCGCCATCATGAAGGCGCTATTGCCCATCAATCTGGCGCGACTGCCGTGGTCGCTGTAGTCGCCGCCAATCGCCCACAACTGCGGCCACACCGCGCCAATCCCCACCGCCATCAACATCCGCGCCATGTAGTAGATCGTCAGCCCCCCGACGCCGAACCACCCGGCCAGCACGGCGCTGAACGGCGCCACCGACGCGCCCACCGCGGCCAGCAGGAAGCCCTGCACCATGATCCGCTTCCGGCCGAGCCGATCCGACAGATAGCCCACCAGTCCCGCGACGATCAGTTCCAGGGTCTCGCCCACCACCATGATGTTGGCGTTGATCGCGCCGGCGCGGGCGGCCGAAATCCCGAGCTCGCTCCGCAGGTAGAGCGGCTGCGTCCCGAGCGACAGCGTCATCAGGATGAGGCAGAGCGCCGAGAGCAGATAGAGCGTATTGAGGTGGTACGGCTCCACCACCGTGTGCGCCGCATCGTGAGAGTAAACCTGCATCTGGCGTGACCTTCCCCCGGGGCATTCCCGACCCGCGTGCCGACACCCCCAAAGAGCCCTGATAGCATACCTCCCCGCGCACCAATTCGCACTTTGACTCGCCTCCGCCTGGCGGCGCACAATCAGGCCATCGGTTCACGGCCTTCGAGGGAGCACACCATGCGCCACTGGTTCCACGCGTTGTTGTTGGTCGCGGTGATGGGGTTGGCTGGAAGCACGCTCGCCGCGCGTCAGAGCCCTCCACGGGGAGCGTGGATGGACCTCGCCAGGACTCCCCCGATGGGCTGGAACAGCTGGAACAAGTTCGGCTGCGACGTCAGCGACCAGCTGATCCGCCAGACCGCCGACGCGATGGTCACCAGCGGCATGAAGGACGCCGGCTACCAGTACGTCGTGATCGACGACTGCTGGCAGGTGTCGCGCGATCCGGATGGAACGATCGTCGCGGACTCGAAGCGATTTCCCTTTGGCATCAAGGCCCTGGCCGACTACGTCCACGCGAAGGGTCTGAAGTTCGGTCTCTATTCGGACGCCGGCGCGAAGACCTGCGAGGGCCGCCCCGGCAGCAACGGGTACGAATCCATCGACGCACAGCAGTACGCCGCGTGGGGCGTGGACTATCTGAAGTACGACTGGTGCTCGAGCGAAGGCGTGGATCCGAAGATTGCCTACACGACGATGCGCGACGCGCTTCGCGCCACCGGCAGGCCGATCGTGTTCAGCATGTGCGAGTGGGGCCGGAACAAACCGTGGGAATGGGCGCGGGGCGTGGGCCACCTGTGGCGCACCACGGGCGACATCTCGGATTCGTGGGCGAGCTGGACGCGACTGCTCGATCAACAGGTGGACCTCTACAAGTTTGCCGGGCCCGGCGGCTGGAACGACCCCGACATGCTCGAAGTGGGCAACGGTGGGATGACGACGACGGAGTACCGGGCGCATTTCAGTTTGTGGGCGGTGCTGGCCGCTCCGCTCATCGCGGGCAACGACCTCCGCTCGATGACGCCGGAGATTGGCGGCATCCTGACCAACCGGGACGTGATCGCGCTCAACCAGGACCCGCTCGGCAAACAGGCGCGCAAGGTTCGCGACGACGGCGACGAGGAAGTCTGGGCCAAGCCGCTGCAGGGCGGCGACTGGGCCGTGGTGCTGCTGAACCGCGGCAAAGAGGCGCACGACATCGGCGTGGCGTGGGTGGAACTCGGGCTGGGCGCCAGCGCCGCACCGTCGGTGCGCGATCTGTGGACCAAGCAGGCCTACGGCTCGGTCCCGTCGGTCTTCGCACCGAAGGTGCCGTCGCACGACGTAGTGGTGGTCCGGGTGACGCCGGCGAAGTGACGACCTGCTGACCCATCACGGGGGCCTGATCGCTCGGAGGACGCGGGCGCGTCTTCTAGATCGGATCCCAGCTGAACACGTCGGCGCTGCGGTCGAGCGGCAGGAAGTGCGCGCGCAACGCCGGCAGCGCGTGTTCGGCGATCAGCGCCGGCGTCCAGCCTTCCGCGCGATGGACGCTGCGCACGGGGCGCGGCTGGCTGAACACGAAGATCTCGTTGTGCCGCACCGCGAAGATCTGGCCCGTGACGTCGCTGGCCGCGTCTGACGCGAGAAACACCGCCAGCGGCGCATTCTTCTCGGGCCCCATCTGCTGCAGTTTTGCCACGCGGGCCTGCTGCTCTGGCGTGTTGGTGGGAATCGACCCGGTCATCCGCCCCCACGCAAACGGCGCAATGCAGTTGGATCGCACGCCGAACCGCTGCATGTCGAGGGCAATGGACTTCGACAACGCGACGATGCCGAGCTTGGCGGCCGAGTAGTTGGCCTGGCCCAGATTCCCAATCAGCCCGCTGCTGCTCGTCATGTGGACGAAGGCGCCCGAACGCTGATCGCGAAATCCTTCGGCCGCCGCGCGCGACACGAAGAAGGTTCCGTTGAGGTGCACGTTGAGGACGGCGAGCCATTCGTCCGGCGTCATCTTGTGGAAGATCTGATCTCGGAGAATGCCGGCGTTGTTGACGACGATGTCGAGGCGGCCGAAGCTGTCGCGGGCGCACTCGATGATCTTCTGCGCGCTGGCCCACTCGGAGACATCGTCGGTGCTGATCACGGCCACACCCCCGGCGCGTTCGACCATCGCCTTGGTCTGTACGGCCATGGCGTCGGAGTGTTCGCCCGCGCCGGTGACGCTGGCGCCGATGTCGTTGATGACCACCTTTGCGCCGGCCGCCGCCATGGCCAGCACGACTTCGCGCCCGATTCCGCCTCCGCCCCCGGTCACCACCGCGACTTTGCCATCGAGCAGCATGTCTGTCTCCTCCCCGCGTGTTCAGTCCGAAGTCCGGGCGGGCAGAGGCGGCGATGCCGTTCCGCGCGTCGCCCCCTCTCCACCGCCGTCGTCGGCGGCCAGCGGCAACGCCACCCGGCAACCGCCCCGGCGTCCCGAGCGGTAGATGGCGGTGATCGCCTCGAGGGCGGCCAGCCCGTCGGCGCCGCTCGACGTGCTCTCGCGACCGGTTTGGACGCAGTCGACCAGTTCCTCGACGGCCGCCACCCAGGGCGACCTCGCGCCTGCGGGCACGGCGGGGAACTCCACCGGCACGAGGTCCTCGAATCCGGTGTAGCGCTGGCTTGGCGCCGTCGTTTCCAGGCTGAGAATGCCGTTGCCGATGCGCAGGCGCCCAAGGCTGCCCTGCACGTCCACTTCGAAATTGAAGTAGCGGCGGTCGCCGCCGCCTTCGAGAAACCCACCCGCCCCGGACGCGAATCGCAGCAGCACGCGCGCCGTGGTTTCGATGCCGCTGCCGTCGGGCCATTCGACATCGGCTGCCACCCACGACAGTTCGCCGATCAGAAACCGCAACGCGTCGAGCAAGTGCGTCCCGTCGTGGAGCAGGGGTCCCCCGCCCGACAGTTCGATATGGTCTTTCCAGTTGCCCACGGCCCAGCGACGGCACAGCACGTTGGCGACCGCGGTCCGCACGTCGCCGATCACGCCCTCGGCGATCAGGGCGCGCGCCTGCTGATAGCGCGCGTCGAACCGCCGTTCGTGATTGACGACGAGACGCACGCCTGCCTGCGCGCACCGTTCGACAGCCAGGCGGCCCGACGCCACGTCGAGCGCGATCGGCTTCTCGCACAGCACGCCTCGCACGCCGGCGTCACACGCGGCCAGCACGATGGGCACGTGGGTGGACGTCCAGGACGCCACGATCAGCAGGTCCAGCGTCTCGCGCCGGAGCATCTCCTCCCACGACTCGTACAGCCGCGACAGGTTGTAGCGACGCCCGCATTCGGCAAGTCGTTCGGCGTCGATGTCGCAGAGCGCAACCAGGCGTACGCCCGCCACGTGCTCCAGCGCCCCCGCGTGGGTGCAGGGATGGCCGCGCAGCGGGTCGTCTTCGAGCAGAAAGCCGATGCGGCCGCACCCGACCAGTCCAACGCGCAACGGCGCGCCTGCCGCCGGCGTAAGGGTCACTGCGTGTTCAGGTGCCATCGCCTCCGCCCCCATCACGGCCACCCGGATCGCCTCCGAACTCGGTCGGAGGAAACAGCCGACGACCCGCCAAGACGTCCGAGAGGAATCCGACTCGGCTGGGCCCGGCCTGCGCATTCTACGCCAAACATTGTGCTCACCGCCTCGACACGCGGTCTGGTACCCTTGCCGTCATGCACGCTCCCGAGGAACCTGGTTCTGCCGCCGCGTCGGCCAAGACGTCGTTCGACAAACACCGTATCCGCGTCGTGCTGCTGGAGGGCGTGCATCCTCGCGCGGCCGAGACCTTCGCCCGTCACGGCTATACACAGGTGGCATGCCACCCCCAGGCGCTGGCTGGAGAACCCCTGCGCGCGGCGCTGGCCGACGCGCACTTCGTCGGCATCCGGTCGCGCACCAAGCTGACCGCCGAGGTCATCGCCGCCGCGCCCAGACTGGCGGCGGTGGGCGCGTTTTGCATCGGCACGAGCCAGATCGATCTCGACGCCGCGATGATGCGGGGCATTCCGGTCTTCAATGCGCCGTTTTCGAACACACGATCGGTCGCCGAACTGGTGCTGGCCGAAGTCATCCTGCTGATGCGCGGAACGGCGGCCAAGAATGCGCTCGCCCACCGGGGCGTCTGGGACAAGTCGGCCACCGAGGCCCGCGAGGTGCGCGGCAAGACGCTCGGCATTGTCGGCTACGGCAGCATCGGGTCGCAGTTGTCGGTGATGGCCGAGGCGCTGGGGATGCACGTCTCGTTCTACGACGCGGTCACCAAGCTCCCGCTCGGCAATGCGAGGGCGGTGGGCTCGTTGGAGGAACTGCTGGTGACCTCAGACGTGGTGACGTTCCACGTGCCGGAGACGCCGGCGACGCGCGGCATGATGGGCCGTCCGCAGTTTGCGCGGATGCGGGCCGGGGCCCTGATCGTCAACGCGTCGCGCGGGTCGGTGGTCGACATCGACGCGGCGTGCGAGGCGCTCGACTCGGCGCGCCTGGCCGGCGCCGCATTCGACGTTTTTCCGTCCGAGCCGGAGGCCAACGATCAGGAGTTTGTCTCTCCGCTGCGGCGGTTCGACAACGTGATCCTCACGCCCCACATCGCCGGATCTACCGTCGAGGCGCAAGCCAACATCGGGATCGAGGTCGCCGAGAAACTCGTGCGGTACAGCGACAACGGCACGACGCTCTCGGCGGTGAACTTTCCCGAAGTGTCGCTGCCCTCGCACCCAGGCCACCACCGGTTGCTGCACATCCATCACAACGTGCCGGGCGTGCTCAGCCGCGTCAACGCCGTGTTCTCTGCCGACGGCATCAACATCAGCGGCCAGTATCTGATGACCAACGCCCGGATCGGCTACGTGGTGAGCGACGTGGCGGCCGAATCGAGCGCGCTGGCGCTGCGTAATCTCGCGTCGATCGAAGGCACGATCCGCACCCGGGTACTGTTCTAGCCTTTCCTCTCCCAAGGACTCGCCCATGCCCACGCTGACGCCACTGGCCTACGACTCGTTTCCGGCAGGCCGGCTTGGCGTGGCGCTGCTCGCCTTCAGACTGTTCGTCGGCATCGCCTTCGTTCTTCACGGCATGGGACGCATCCGCGATGTGCCTGGATTCGCGGCCATGTATCACCTCTCGCATCGGCTGGCGCTCGCGGCGAAACTGACTCAGATTGTCGGGGGCGTCTTGCTGGTTGTCGGGTTCTTGACGCCGCTGGCAGGCCTGAGCATCGCCGCCACGATGGTGAAGGCCGTGCTGTTCCTCCGGCAAAAGAACGAGCCCTTTATCAATCCCACCGGGCACAGTTGGGAAGGCGCCGCGTTCTACCTGATGGCGGGCGTCGTCATCGCGTTGCTGGGCCCCGGCCGTTACTCGATCGACGCGGTCCTGTTCGCGGGAATCACGTAACGTCGGGCCGGAACGTCGCATCGACGCGCCGCAGGTCCGGCTCGTGCAGGGGCGGGCGTTTGGCGCGACGGAATCGACCGGCAGCACGACGGCGGCACGACGGCGTTGACGCGGCCGCGTCGGGCGCCCATAATTTCGCTCGTGACCCAATTTATTGTGAACGGTGCTCAGGTCCGGATCGCGGTGGATCCCGACACCTCGCTGCTGGCGGTGCTTCGCGATCACCTGCGCCTGACCGGCACCAAGTGCGGGTGCGACGATGGCCGATGCGGGTCGTGCACGGTGGTGGTCGATGGCCACGCCACGCGAAGCTGTCGGTTGACGGCCGGTGAGGCCGCCGGATCGACGATCACCACCATTGAAGGTCTGGCCGGACCCGACACACTCGATCCGATCCAGTGTGCGTTTGTCGAAGCCGGCGCGGTCCACTGCGGATTCTGCACGCCGGGCCTGATTATGGCCACCAAGGCGCTGCTCGATCGGCACGCGAGCCCGTCGCCGTCGGCGGTGATCAAGGCACTCGGCGCCAACTACTGCCGGTGCACCGGATACCGGACCGTGCTCGACGCGGTCGATCGCGCGGCGGCCATGCGGCGCGGCGACGCGGTGCCGGAGGCCGTTGTTCGGCTGGATCAGAGTTGGAGCGAACGCGACATGGTCACGGGCCGCGCCACCTACGCGGCCGACCTGTTCGTCGAAGGCATGCTCCACGTCAAGGTGGTGCGCAGCCCCCACGCTCACGCGCGGATTGTGTCGATCGACGCGACCGACGCACTCGGGCTGCCGGGCGTCGAGGCGGTCTTGACGTCGAAGGATGTGCCCGTCAACCGACACGGCCGGCTCGTGCAGGACGAACCGGTGCTCGCCGACGATCGCGTGCGGATGATGGGCGATCCCGTGGCGGCGGTGGTGGCCACCTCGGAGGCGATCGCCACGGCCGCGGCCGCTTTGGTTCGCGTGGTCTACCAGGCCCTGCCCGTGCTGGGTTCGGCCCGTGCGGCGCTCGAGCCCGGGGCTGTCACGCTGCACGAGGGCGGCAATGTGCTGGCGCATCAGGTGATTCAGCGTGGGGACGACGCCTCCGCGATCGGCGAGGACGCCACCCTGGTCGAGGCCGACTTCCACACCCCGTTCAACGAACATGCGTATCTCGAGCCCGAGGCGGCCCTCGCCCTCGTGGACGACGAGGACCGGGTCGTCGTGCACTCGGCGACCAGCCACCCACATCTGTTGCGGACGGAGGTGGCGCGCGTACTCGCGGTTGCCGACGATCGGGTCCACGTGGTGCCCACGATGATGGGGGGGCATTTCGGCGGACGAACCGACGTCAGCGTGCAGTGCATCCTCGCGGTTGCCGCCATGCGGTTACGTCGGCCGGTGCGGTGCGTCTATACGCGAGAAGAGTCGTTCATCAGCACGACCAAGCGGCATGCGTTCGACATGCGCGGCCGACTTGCCGTCGGACGCGACGGCCGCATGTCGCATCTTCGCCTCGACATGACGGCCGATGGCGGCGCGTACGCGTCGGCTGGGCAGTTCATCATCGTGCGAGCCGCGGTGTCGGGGTGCGGGCCGTACGACATCGCGAACGTCTGGCTGGGCGGGCCAGCGGTCTACACCAACAACACGATGGCCGGTGCCATGCGAGGGTTCGGCGCCCCGCAGTCGACGTTCGCGCTGGAATCGATGGTCGACGAGGCCGCCGTCAGACTCGGGATGCATCCGATCGACATGCGGCTCATCAACGCACTCCGCCCGGGTTCGGTGCTGGCGACCGGAGGGACGGTCGGGGCGGAAGTCGGATTTGCCGAAACCCTCGAGGCGATTCGTCCGCACTACGACGAGGCCATCGCGCGTGCCCGCCAGGCGAGTCGCCGCGGCCGAATCCGGCGCGGTGTGGGCGTGGCGTCCATGTGGTACGGCATCGGCACCACCACCGGCGAAAAGGCGAGTTGTGCCGACATCGCGTTGTTGCCGTCGGGCCGCATTGCCGTGTACGCGGGCGTCACCGACGCCGGTCAGGGATCCGATTTTCTCCTGCGACGGGTTGCCGCAGATAGCCTGGGGGTTTCGGTGGAGAGGATCGATCTGGTGCGGGGCGACACCGATCTGACGCGAGACACCGGATCGTGCACAGGAAGTCGAGTGGCCTTCTACGTGGGCAACGCCGTCCGACTGGCGGCGATCCAACTGCGCGAGGCGATGCTCGCGGCCGCATCGACTTACATGGGCGCCAACGCCGATCTGCTGGAACTGACCGATCGCGGTGTCGGGCTGCGCGGCACCCAGGAACCCGCCCTATCGATTGCCCGACTCGGTCAGCAGCTCCACGCCCGCGGCGTCGCGTTGCGGCAGGCGGGCACCTACATCCCCGACACGTCGTTTCTCGATCCGGCCACGGGACTGGGCCGCCCGTATGCGACCTATGCTTCGGCCACACAAATGGCTGAAGTCGACGTCGATGTGCGCAGCGGCTCGATTAAGGTGACGCGCGTGGTGGCGGCGCACGACGTGGGTCGCGTTCTCAATCCTGCCGGCGCGCGGGGCCAGGTGGAGGGCGCCGTGATGATGGGCCTCGGGTTCGCACTGATGGAGGAGTACGTGCCGGGCAAGACACGCGATTTCGGCGACTACCGCATCCCAACCCTGCGCGACGTGCCGGAGATCGAAACCATCTTCGTCGAGCGCGCGGAGCCGAGAGGTCCGTTCGGCGCCAAAGGACTCGGCGAGTGCGCCACGATTCCCACGGCCCCGGCCATTCTCAACGCCGTCGCTCACGCCACGGGCGCACGCGTCACGCAGCTGCCCGCCACGCCCGCCCGCGTGCTCGCCCACTTGAAGGCGGCCGGCGTCTCCAACTGATCGGCCTCGACCGCATCATTCAGCACGGCAGCCGGCCCACGCGTCGCTTCCCAGCTGCGGCCCACGCTCGGTCCGTCGACCATCAGAATCTTCTTGACACGGTCTGACCACCTGATGGTAGATTCACCGCACCACAACAACCAAGTTGGCTCAGCGCAGTCCGAGCCCGAGTAGTCGCGCGTCTCCGCCCTTCGTGAATCTCGAGGGACTCTGGTGAACTTGCCGACTCGGCGATGTCGCATCTCCGTTCCTGCCGACCACGCGTTCGCGATGCGGCTGTTCCGGATCTGCGGGTCGACCCCAGAGACAGACACGCGCGTCCCGCAGGCCCGCACGGCCAATCACTCGTCGTTGACTCGCGTTCCTCACAACTCAAGGAGACCCCCATGGCGGTAATCAAACGGATCCTGCTCACGTGCGCGATCCTCGCGCTGCCGGCCGTCGGCTTCGCGCAGGAGGCCGTACTCAATGGCACCGTGGCCGACGCCTCGGGCGGCGTTCTGCCCGGCGTCACGGTGACCGCCACCCTCTCGGCGACGGGCAACAAATTCCCCGCCGTCACCGATAACGGAGGGCGCTTCTCGATCCCGGTGCGCGTGGGCATCTACGGTCTCACGTTCGAACTCTCGGGATTCACGACCGTCACGCAGACCGGCGTGCAAGTGCTCCTCGGCCAGACCGTCACCATCTCGGCCCAGATGAAGCCCGGCGGCGTCACCGAGACGGTGACCGTCACCGCCGAGGCCCCGCTCGTGACGACGGGCTCGTCAACGCTCGGCGGCAACGTGGAGCCGCGTCAGGTGGCGGAACTTCCGGTCCAGGGGCGCAACTTCATGGCCCTGGCGATGCTCGCTCCCGGAAGCAAGACGCTCACCGAGACGGCCACCACGCCGGACACCGATCGGGGACGCACGGGCGACATCCGGGACTTTCAGATCAACGTTGACGGCCAGCAGGTCACGCGCGATCTGGGCACCGGCGACTCGCCCAAGTACAGCCAGGACATGATCGCCGAGTTCCAGTACATCGCCAACCGCTTCGACGCGACGATGGGCCGTTCGTCTGGGCTCCTGGTGAACATCGTCACCAAGTCTGGCACCAACAATCTGTCGGGGCTGTTCCGCGCGAATTATCGCAGCGACCGATTCAACGGACAGGAGCCCGTGCTCAAGGTGAAGCTGCCCATCTCCAACCTGCAGCTCAGCACGGCCGTTGGCGGCCCCATCGTCCAGGATCGGCTCCATTTTTTCGGCAATTTCGAATACGAGCGCCAGCCGACCGAGACGATCTGGAATACGGTCTATCCGGCCTTCAACGTGGCGGTGAAGGGAACGGCGAACCTCAAGAAGGGTGGCGGGCGCCTCGACTACCAGTTCACGCCGCAGACCAGGCTGATGGTCAAGTACAACAGGACCACCAACTACTCGCCCTTTGGCCCCGCGGCAGACGCGCAGCACCCGTCGAGCACGAACACGAACCTCGAATTCAACGACGAGCAATACGCGCGCCTGACCCAAGTGCTGGGCAATGCGTCCGTCAACTCGATTGAAGGCGGACGCGCCGCCTACGGAATCGTGCAGGACTCGCTGGTGAGCTGGACGGCCAATAACTGGCAAGCCGCCAACGGGGTCAGCACGGGCGCGCCCCGCATCCGATTCAAGGATTTCACGTTCAACATGAACCGGAACCTGCCGCGGCACCAGACCCAGTGGGTGTACAGCGTCAAGGACGCTTTCACAACGGCCTACGACATGGCTGGCCGCCACGATCTGAAGACGGGAGCCGAGTTCCTGTATCGACGCCAAATCCAGGCGAACCTGCGCAACGCCATGGGTGAGATCGACGCGCGAGGCGCCGCCACGCCGGCGGCCCTGATGCAGACGATCTTCCCGGTGTGGAACAACGCCGATACGTGGTGCTTCTCCTGTCTGTCGGCGATCTCCGGCCTCGTGCGAACCTACACGATTGGCGTCGGCGACTTCAACAACTGGGTCTCGTCGAAGAAGCTCGGCGCCTGGCTGCAGGACGACTGGCGGATGTCCGACAAACTGACGCTCAATCTCGGTCTGCGCTACGACGTCGCGATCGACGCCTTCGCGCAGGTCAACATCGCGCCGTGGGAGCAGACGGGGAACTACAACGACTGGGGCCACGGGTTCCAACCCCGCGTGGGCTTCACGTACAAGGTCGACGACAAGACCGTGATTCGCGGCGGCGCGGGCATCTACCAAGGCGACGTGGGGTCGGGCGCCATGACGCAGGCGAAGGGCAATGCCCAGATCGCCATCATCGTCATCAACAACGACGGCCGGGCCGATTTCGCCTCGAACCCGTTCAACGGCCAGCCACTGCCCACCTTCGCGCAGGCCATGAACCTGTTTTGCGCCAACAACAGTGTCAAGGGATGCCTCTTCCGATCTCTGGACGGCGTGATTCCCAACCCCAAGTACGAACACCTGGCGCACGCGACGCAGGCGTCGATCGGGATCCAGCACCAAATTGGCGAGACGATGGGGTTCGACATCGATTACGTGTACACGAATTCGAAGAACGAGACGTTCGTGACCGACAACTCCAACCTGACGTATAACCCGGCCACTGGCGTGAATTATCCATTCACCGACACGACCCATCGCGCCGTGCCGACCTGGGGGCCGGTGACGACGCAGGCGCAGTTGGCTCCGTCCGAATCGCAGGAACTGCGCACCAGCTTCACCAAGCGCTTCAGCCACAACTGGCAGGCCTCGGCCACCTATTCGCTGAGATACCTGTGGGACGCGGAGCCGCTGCCGTTCAGTGGCAACGATCAGGTGACGTTTGCCGTCGCGCCCGACTTGGGCGGCGAATGGAGTGCGGCGGCCGGAGAACAGCGGCACCGGGCCGTATTCAGCGCCATCTGGCAGGTCGGCCACGGCTTCCAGATCAGCGCCATGCAGTACGTTGGATCCGGTATCCGGTTGCGCAACAACTACGGCGCGGACCTGCGCGACATCCAGGGCAGTGGCGGGACACAGCGGCTCAGGCCGGATGGGACGATCGTGCCGCGCAACTCGCTGATCGGCCCGTCGCAGAGCCGGACCGACCTCCGGTTCCAACAGAAGATTCCCCTTGGCCGGTTCAAGCTCGACGGCATTTTCGAAGTGTTCAACCTGCTCAACCGTCCGAACTACCAGGTTGGGATTTCGGAAATTCTCACAACCTACAACAAGCCCATCAGCGGAGAATATCGAACGGCGCAGGTGGGAGCCCGGCTGACGTTCTAGACACCCCATCACGATGCGGCGGGCCGGCGTACCGCCGGCGCGAACCAGGAGAACCGATGAATCCAATCGAACCAGACGGTCGAGACCGCCAGACCGCGTGGTCGCGCCGCCAACTGCTGCAGCGGGCCGCGGCGGCAGGCGTTGTGCTGCCACTGGCCAACCGACTCGGCGGCTCCGAGGCGGTCGCACAGAGCCGGGCGCCGTTGCCGGCTTTCGACCTGTCGCCCCCGTCGTTTTCAGTCGCCGAGCGAGACCGCCGATGGGCGGCGGTTCGCGCGACCATGGCGAAACCGCAGTGGAACCTCGACGCCATCATCACCGTGGTGAGCGACCAGGTGGGCAGCAATGCGAGGTACCTGACGCAGGTGGAACTGGTCCGGTACTCCGGGGGTGGCCCGCAGGTCGTCTTCGCGCGCGACCCGGCCAAGCCGGTCCTGGTTCAGGCAAGCGCCGCCCGACACGTCGAAGAGTGGACGGCCAGACTGAAAGAGGGAGCATGGCTGGCCGACGGCAAGATGAAACTGTTGCCAGAGACGGGCGGGGACGCGCTCGCCAAACTGCTGGTTGCCGAAGGCTACAACCGCGCGGGCGTCCGGATCGGCGTAGCCAAGCTCAAAGGCACGCGCTTCGATCCGGACGGCGTCGTGTCGGCCACGCTGCTTGACGCGCTGAAGGCGGCATTGCCGGGAGCCGCGTTCCTTCCGATTGAGAAGTGGGGTCAGGACGCCGGGCCGGTTGACGAAGCGATGCTCGTCAAGAGCCGAGAGGAGCAGGACGTCATCAGACGCGCGGTGAAGGCCAACGAGCAGGGGCTCGCCGCGATGGTATCGGCGTGTCGCGGCGGCGCAGCCAAACAGTCGGATCTCTGGTGGGCTGGCTTCGTGACGATGGCGGGATCAACGGGCGACGACGTCATTCGGCTTTCGATCGGGCTGAACGAGGGCGGCAACGCGTCTCTCGGCGAAGCCAACGGCGACGCGGTCCACGTCGGTCAGTTTTGCTCGCAGGAAATCTCCAGCGGGTTCCAGGGCTACGGCTGTCAGATCAATCACACGTTCTTTATCGGCGGCGCCAAGACGCCAGGGCACGCCTACTACCTCGCGACGTTCGAGGCGTTGCGCAAGGCGCACGAGAAGTCGCTCGCGTTCATTCAGCCCGGCAAGACCACGTACGACGAATTCGAGAAGTACCTCCGCAAGATGCTCGTCGAGGCGGGAGGCGCCGAAGGCGGCGGCGTGGCCGTCCATTCCGGCGGGATGGGCCAGGCGCGCCCGCGCGGCGGCCGCGACAACGAGATGATCATGCAGCCGGGGCACGTGTTCGATTTCAAGCCGTCGCTTGCCCTGCAACGCACGGCGATCAAGGATGTGGGCGAACGGAACCGATCGGTCCAACTGGGGGACGCGATTCTCGTCACCGACACAGGGGTCGCCAGACTCGGCACGCGCCGCCTGGTCCCGATTACCACGCAAGATTAGACAGACGTCCTGGCTTCGCGATCAACCCCGAAGCCTGACAGGGAGAACGACAATGACGGCCAAGAATCACGAATCGAACGGCGGCGGAAACGGGGTGTCGCGCAGGCGCCTCTTGCAAGCGGCGGCGGCGGCCGGAGCCATGTTGCCTCTGGGGTCTGCACTGGGTGCGGACGGGGCGTGGGCGGGGCAGGCGCCCCCGCGAAACAGGTTTCCACCGTTCACGGTACCGTCGCCCGTCTTCACGCAGGCTGAGCGCAATCGGCGATGGGCGGCGATCCGGGCCAATATGGGCAAGCCGCAGTGGAACCTTGACGCGATCATCACGCCGGGTGCCGATGGGCTGGGCAACTACGCCCGATACCTTACGCAAATCGTGATCCAGAAGTACTCGCAGGCCTCGCCAGAAGTCCTGTTTCCACGCGACGCGGCCAAGCCCGTCATAGCGCACATCAGCGGAACCCGACACGTTGAGGAATGGACGCGCCGGCTCAAACCGAACGGCTGGCTGACCGACGGCAAGATGGTGCTGCGTGCCGAGTCGGGGTCGGCCGCGTTGGCCAAACTCCTCGCCGCCGAAGGGTACGACCGACCCGGAACGAGGATCGGTGTGGCCAAGCTGAAAGGCAGCCGCTTCGATCCGGAGGGACTGGTGTCGTATACGTGGTTCGAGCGGCTGAAAGCGGCTCTGCCGGGCGTGCTCTTTCTCCCGATCGATCAGTTTCCACCGGTGGCGGGCAACGATACCGGCCCGATCGAAGATGCGTCGATGTCCAAGGGATCCGAGGAGCAGGACGCCATCCGCAAAGCGGTCGCCATCAACGAACGGGGGATTCTCGCCTCCATCGCGGCGGCCCGCGATGGCGCGCCGCTGCAAGCCGACTTGTGGTGGGCCTGCTACGAAACGATGTATCGGGGCGGCGGAGAAGATGCGGTCCGCTGCTCGATCGGGTTTGACGCGGGCGGGAATGCGTCGCTGGGCGAACCGACGGACTATCCTGTGCGGCTGGGTCAGATCTGCAATCAGGAGATCAGTTCCTCGTTCCAGGGCTACGGTTCGCAGATCAATCACGCGTTCTTCATCGGCCGCAAATCGGCCCCCGGCTTCGAGTATTATCGGACCGCCGTGGAGTTGCTGGCCAAGTCGATCGAACAGGCGATCGCCTTCATCCAGCCCGGCAAGACGACCTACGGCGATTTCATGGCGAACAACGAGAAGTTCTTCAAAGATCACGGCGAAAAAGGCAGCGGCCTCAACACGCACGGCGGCGGCATCGGCTTCCTCTCGCGACCGCGCCAGTCGGCCGAAGACAACATCGTCGTGATGCAGCCGGGCCACGCGTTCGACTACAAACCGGGCGTGACGCTCGATCGCGCGAAGACCAAAGACGTGGGCGAGAAGAATCGCCCCGTGCAAGTCGGCGAGTCGATCCTGGTGACGGAGAAGGGTGCCGTGCGGCTCGGCACGCGCCCGATCGTCCCGATTGCCACGCACGGCTAGGCAGAACACCCTGATAGTGGACTCATATTGGAAAGGAACTCGACGATGGACAACACGCTGATGGGGATCTACGACGAATACGCGAACGGAGGCACGAGCCGCCGGGAGTTCTTCGACCGGCTGGCGAAAGTGGCCGGCGGCACGGCTGCGGCGCTCGGTCTGCTGCCGATGCTCGGCTACGACTATGCCTACGCTCAAACGATCGCCGAGACCGACCCGCGTCTGACGACCTCCAAGGTCGAGTACGACGCGGCGGGCGGTAAGATGGCCGCCTATCTGGCGCAACCGAAGGACGGCAAGAAGCACGCCGCCGTCATCGTGATCCACGAGAACCGTGGACTCAATCCACACATCCAGGACGTGGCCAGGCGCCTGGCGGCGGAGGGTTTCCTTGCGTTGGCGCCGGATGCGCTATCGCCAGTCGGCGGCACGCCCGCGGAAGAAACCAAGGCCATCGAGTTGATTGGCAAGCTGGATGCGGCCGAGACCGTCGCGCGCCTGACGGCGGCGATTCCATTCCTCGCCAAGCACGCCGGTTCCACGGGCAAGGTGGGCGTGGTCGGCTTCTGCTGGGGCGGTGGGATGGTCAATCGCATGGCCGCAGCCGCCGGGGCCTCGTTGAACGCCGGCGTCTCCTACTACGGCCCGCAGATTCCGGCGGCCGACGTGCCGAAGATCCAGGCGCCGCTGTTGCTGCACTACGGCGGCACCGATCAGAGGATCAACGCCGGGATCGAGGCCTACGAGACCGCGCTCAAAGCGAACAACAAGACCTACGAGAAGTTCATCTACGACGGAGCGGGACACGCCTTCAACAACGACACGCGGGACACGGTCTATAACAAGGACGCGGCGACGCTCGCCTGGACCCGCACGATCGCGTTCTTCAAGAAGAACCTGGCGTAAGCGAGCGCAGTCGCTCGCCCGCCTCGCGGACTGACCCGGAGTGCTGCGTGAATGGGACTCACCCCTTCATGCAGCACTTTTTGTACTTGCGGCCGCTGCCGCAGGGACACGGATCGTTGCGGCCAGCGGCGCCGGATCCGCCAGGCTCCGCCGCCGTCAACTCTGCCATCAGGTGCTCGCGCGGCTGGCCCGCCCGTTCGAGTGCCGCCAGCTTCAGCGAGTACGGCACGACGTGTCGGTAGAATTTCAAGAAGCCGGCGCACAGGTAGTTCAGCCCAGCCTCGCCATCTGCCGCCTGGATGAAGCGGTCCTTCGGGCACCCGCCATGGCAAAGCGCCCGAACGTCGCACACCTGGCACACGCGCGGAAGCGTCTTCAGTTTGGCGTCGCCAAACGCCCGCTGCTCGGCGCTTTCGAGCATCTCCACCAACGGGGTGTCGACGATATTGCCGAGTCGGTGGCGCTGGTCGACGAAGTGATCGCACGAATACACGTCGCCGTTGTGCTCGACGACGGGAATGTCGCCGCAGGTCGGACGCACGGTGCACAGCGCGTGCTCGACGCCGCGCGCCGGCCGGCAGGCCTCCTCGAAGTTCTGCACCTCGACACGTCCGATGTCGTGCCGGATCCACTCGTCGAAGATCGCGCACAAAAACTCGCCGTACGCCTCGGCCGGAACACTTTCCGGGCTGACGCCGGTGGGGCCAGGCGCCACCAGCGGCAGAAATCCAAGAAAGCGGGCCCCAAGTTCCCGGAAGAATCGGTAGGTCCGAAGCGGGTCGCGCACGTTGCTGGCGTGTACAACGCACAAGACATCGCAATGCACGTTGAAGCGGCGCAGCAACCGAAAGGCGTGGACGGCCGCCGTGTGCGAGGGCTTCTGGCCTTTGGTGATGCGGTAGCAGTCGTGGAGATCGCGGGGACCATCCAGGCTCAGGCCCACACTGAATCCCGCGTCCGAAAAGAACCGGCACCAATCCTCATCGAGCAGCACACCGTTGGTCTGGATGCCGTTGGCGATCCTCAACCCGGGCCGTTGATGTTTGTGCTGGATGGCGACGATGGTCCGGTAGTAGTCCAACCCGAGCACCGTCGGCTCGCCACCGTGCCACGAAAACGTGACGGTGCGGCCAGGACACGCGTCCAGATGCTGGACGATGTACTGCTCGAGCAGGGCCGGCGACATCCGGGGCGCGGCCGGGCCCGGATAGAGGCTCTCCTTCTCCAAATAGTAGCAGTAGCGGCACGCGAGGTTGCACACCGCCCCGGCCGGCTTGACGAACACCTGAAATTCACGCGAGGCCTGACGCACGGTGGGCCGATGCCTCCATCCAGATCGAGCGCTGGCCGCCACCGCAAGCGGCGCCCAGCGACGCCGATGCTATTTTTCTGCGACCGGGGCCGCGTCGACGATCGTCGTCTGGAGGCTGACCGTCATCAGCCACGTCGCGCCCCGCTTGATCCACACCCGTGTGATGTGCGCGGGCTTCCCGCGATGCGGGAGGGTCTGGCAATTCATCACGACGGTGTCGCCGATGGTGAGCATCTTCGTGTGACCCGGGGCGAGCCCGGCCGGCGCGCCATTGGTGCCGGCTTCCTTCTGAGCCCTCAAGGCCGCGATACGGCCGGCCTTGGTGACCACGTCAGTCGCCCCGGAACTGATGACGACGAATTCGTCGGCGAAGTGCGGGGCCCACGCCTCGCCATCGCCTGCGGTGACGGCGGTCTCGAGTTGCTGCCACGACGTGATGACGCCCGCTTCCGACGCGTTCTGCGGCGTGTAGGGCAGGGCCTTGCACGGGTTGACGCACTCCTTGACGGGAGGCGCCGGCGGTCCGCCAGCGGGCTTCTCCGCCTGCTTCACCTCGTGATAGACGAGCAGGCGCCACCCGGCCGTCCGTTTCGTCCACACCCGCAGCACGTGCAGTTTGCCGACGTCATTCCGCACGGTCACGACCGAACCGTAGGTGTACGACTTCGCCCCCTCGTCGCTGGCGGCGGACGCCGGCAGATTCGCAACAATTGCCGCTTTGTCGAGAGTCTTGCCCGTGGCGTCGGTCCACACCAGATCCGCATCGAGCAGCGCCGACACGGCGGCCTTGTCGAGCGTCGCTAGCGCCTGCATGAAGGCGTGGTCCGCCTGGAGTGCGTCCTGCTCGGCCCCAGCAGCCAGTCGGGAGGCTCCGCCGACAACGAGGAACGCGGCGATAGCAACAAGAACCCCGACGGACGAATCGATCAGCGATCGTTTCACAGCGACCCCCTTCCCCGTGACATCCGACAGTCGACACCCGCCATCCTCGGACGCGACGTCGACGACCCGCGATCAGCCGGACGCAACGCCCCCGCGGTCCACGCGTCACCGCACCAGGGTCGAGTCCAGGTCGGCCTCCGGAGTCGGGCTGCCCGGCTCGCAGGGCCCGAGCGCGTTCAGGTCGGAATGGCATCTATGTTACCCCTCGGGCGCGGGCGAGGCCCGAGAATAATCGCGCGGTCAGGGCCGTCACGCATCGATCCTTCGCTTGACTCCTCGGTGGTGAAGGTGGTCTGATGCGCTGGATATTCCAATCATCATCAACGATTCGCGCCCATTGATCGCGGAGGATCCGATGGCTGTTTCACGCGGAAAACTGAGTCGCCGCGAAGCGCTTCGAATGGCCGGCGTCGGAGGCGGTGCCCTTGCGGCGACGACCGTGTCGAGTGTGACGCCAGCCGAGGCGAGTCCGGCGGGCGCGCGGTTTACCGATCCGGCAGGTCGACCCCGTCGGCCGTGGTGGGTCAAGACAGTGGACGTGCCTACCGTCGAGATCGACTGGAACAAGACAGAGCGATTCAACGAACGCTACGATCCGAAAACCGGCAAGGGCACGGTGCGCGGCGGTGGGTTGCCGGCGCGGATTGGCGCCGACGCCGCCAGGGCCCTGGTCAAGGCCGGCCAGGACAAAGCCAAGCAGGATGCGTTGAATCACGTGCCGGGGCGCTCGCTGCGCGACCTGGCGCTGTGGGGCGCTCACAGTACGAGACCGCCCCAGACCTTTCTGGGCAATCCGAAAGTACTGACGCCAGACGATCGTGGCATCCCCAAGTGGACGGGCACACCCGAGGAAGCGGCCAAGATGCTGCGCGTCGTGATGCGTCATCTCGGCGTGGCCACGGTGGGATTCGTCAAGCTCGACCAGAATACCCGCAAGCTCATCTACTCGGTGGATCCCGACGGCAAGGAACTGATTTTCGCCGACGTCGACGCCCCGCTGGAATCCGAGACGCAGCGCACCATTCCAACCAGCTACGGCTTCGTGATGGTGTGGACGTTGCGCATGTCGGAGGAGACGTTCAAGCGGGCGCCGTCGCCTATTGCGGCCCAGACCACCCATCTCATCTACGCGCAAAACAGCCTCGTGCAGAACCAGATTCAGGACTTCCTGCGCGGTATCGGGTATCAGGGCCTTGGCGAAGCGAGCTTCAACGCACTCGGCGTGGCTCCGGCCTTCGCGGTGCTCGCCGGGTTGGGCGAACTGTCGCGCCTGAATCGGCTTATCACACCCGAGTTCGGCCCGCTGGTGCGCGTCTACAAGATGATCATCAACCTGCCGGTGGCCGTCGACAAGCCGATCGACGCCGGCATCATGGAGTTCTGCAAGCACTGCAAGAAGTGCGCGCAGTCGTGCCCGGTAGGGGCGCTCAGCTTCGCCGACGAGCCGACCTGGGAGGTGAAGGGCACGTGGAACAACCCGGGCCACAAGGCGTATTTCGACGATGGGGTCAAATGCATGAGCCATTGGCGGGCTCTGGCCACCAACTGCGGTATTTGCTTCGCCGCGTGTCCGTTCGCCAAAAAGGATCGCGCGTGGATTCACGAGCTGGTGAAAGCGGGCGTTGCCAGCGCGCCTCAGCTCGATGGTCTGTTCCGGCGGATGGACGACGCGTTCGGCTACGGCGTCGAGAAGGATCAGGAGCTCTGGTGGGACCTCGATCTCCCGGAGTTCGGCCGAGACAGTACCACCCCGGTGAAAGGCAGATAGCCATGTCGGGTCAGCAATCGTTCAGCGTGACGATCCTGCGGCGGCCATGGCTCGAGTGGGTGCTGTGGGCCGTGTGGCTTGCCGCGGAACTCTTCCTCCTGCAGAACGCGGTCGCCAGTTCCGAGGAACTCGAGCCGCGGGCGGCCATGCTGTTTTCCGCCGCGTGTGGCGTGGGACTGG
>JBAXOX010000069.1:0-22376 GCA_037133015.1 Acidobacteriota bacterium | reverse complement strand
ACCGCCTACCACCGGCTCGATCTCTCGACGCAATGCGAGTTCACGATGGCGCGCCTCAAGAGCGCGTTGGGCGTGTCGGTGCTCAACGTCTACGAGCGGAACAACGTGTCGTTCCGCGAGTATCAAGGCGTGGGCGCCACGGCCCTGGTCAACGACGTGACGTTGATGGGCCGCGTGATCAACGTCTTCGCTCGAATCGGTTTCTGAGTCGAGTCGCCGCCGGCCGTTCGCCGCTACCGTGGCGACACGCTGTACGAGTGCGCAACCTGGCCACCGGCTCCATTGGTCCGCCCGTTCTGCGGGCCCGACACGCGCACGTACTCGGCGGTGACGGCGTCGGGCTTCACCGTCATCCGCATGTGCCCAGAACCGCCGAGGAGGATGCCACCTCGGTAACCGTACTCGGCCGCTGAACGTGGAGCCGTCTCACTACCCGGGTTCCCGGGCTGCGGCACTTCCTGGTACACAATCCCGTCGAGGTCCTGTTTGGCGTAGAAGTGGTCGTGGCCGTGGAACACGATCGAAACACCGTGCTTCACGAATAGTTGATGAATCGGCATGGTCCAGCCGGGCCGATGCGCCGCAAAGCCGTCGGTGCCGTCGGCGTTCTTGCCGCCCCACTCGTAGAAGGCCGCCTCCTCCGCGCCACCACGGCCCTGATCGTCGGCGCCGCCGACCAAGTTGTGGACGAAGACGAACCTGAACCGGGCTTTGCTCCCCTCCAGCGTGCGCGTGAGCCACCGATACTGCTCCAGCCCCAGTGACGTCGTCCAGTTGTCGCGCTGGCCGCCCCGCGGCTGCCCGGACCGGAACGGATCGAGCACCACAAACAACGCACCGCCCCATTCCCAGGCGTAATAGTTCTCCAGGAACGCGCCCGCCGCAGACCTCGTGCCGTTGCCGGAATAGAAGTCGCCAGGCACGGGATTCGGAAAATAGCGGGTCCGCAAGGCGTTCGCCCATGCGGCCATATCGTCGGGGCTTCCGTTTCGGCCACGGGGTTTCTCGCCGTCGTGGTTGCCGAGCGCGAGCAACAGCGGCACCGATTGCGCAAGCTGTCCGAAGAAATACCGCTGCGCCAGGTACTGGCGTGCGGCGTTTTCCCGGCTCGCATGCTTGTCGGTCATGAACGTGTCGCCCAAATCGACATGGAAGTCGGGTTTGTCAGCCAGCGCGTTCGCCAGCGTCTGCTGGTAGACGGCGGGATCGGTGCGATCGTCCAGATGCGAATCCGCCGTGACGGTAAAGCTGAATGCGCTACCCGACGGCCTGGCGGTATGGAACGTCGATTCGCCGCCGCTGGTGCGCGCCGATTGAACCTGGTAGTAGTAGCGCGTGTCGGGTCGTAGCCCCGGCATCACGATCTCGGCCGGTTCGCCCTTCTTGAACGCCCTCGACGGCGTCCGGGCGTCCAGTTTCCCGGCCTGCGTTCCGTAGGCGAGGAAACCTTCGGTGTCGTCGTACCACATCACGCTCGCAGTGACCGATGTCGCGGTGGGTCGCCCCAGAATCACGTCGAACGGGTGAGCCGGAACGTCAAGGTGCGCGGTGGTCTGCACCGGCTGGCGGGACCCTCCGCCGCGGTTCTGCCGCTGGCGCTGGCCCTCCACGTGCGCCACGAGCCCGACACTCAGCAACAGCACTATGGCCCAGCGCGGCGTCAACGACATCATCGGCCTCTCCCCCTTCCGCCCCGGCCCGGTCTGGCGTCAAGACCCAACGCGGCACGTTCGGTGATCGTGCCCTTGGGCGTCAACTCGCGCCCCTTGAACGCGGGGTGATCGGGGCCGTATCGATATGCGCGGAACAACGAGTTGGTCATCGGTAGCACGTCGCCCAGCACTTTGACGGCGCCTTCGCGCGTCACGGGGTTGATGTATTCCCACGCGAGCCCGCCGTCGGCCGTGATTTCAAACAGGTGTCCTTCCGTGTCCGAGCAGACAAACGTACTCCCGTTCGGCAGGCGCTGCGCACTCGATCCGATGTGGCTGAAGAAGCCGTGGCTGTTGGCGGATCGGTAGTTCCACACGATCTGCGTCGAGACCTGCCGCGGCGTGTTGTGGGTGTCTTTGTCGTAGGTCTCGCGCCGGTAGCCGGCGTCGGGAGGGTTGACGTAGTTCCCCGTGTCGCGTCCGTTCGCGTCGAGGAACGGATCGATCTCGAGCACCGACGATTGAGGCGTTCGCTGGAACAGGTATTGGCCGTTGTTGAACACCATCAGGTGGCCGGCGCCGCGCAAGCCCGGCCCGATCCAGTGCGCGTGATGGGATCCGCCCATCTGCTTGTCGCCCGAGGTCGCCGAGTCCCAGTTTTCGAGCACGCGAGGCGGCTGGCCCTGTTTGTAACGGGCGGGGTCGCCGAACCGGTAGAGGAAA
Organism: Acidobacteriota bacterium; assembly: GCA_037133015.1. GTDB lineage: Bacteria > Acidobacteriota > Vicinamibacteria > Vicinamibacterales > JAKQTR01 > JBAXOX01. The sequence goes on along the minus strand of JBAXOX010000069.1, from coordinate 20,001 downwards.
TCCCCGGCCGCACCGGCCGCCTTGAGGGTGCCGGCGACCGGATCGCCGGCGACGAACGTGCCGTCATGGTCGATGACGTACAGTTCCCCCTGCACCGAGTTGATGACGACGTGGCCGGACTGGGGGCTGTAGTCCACCGAGTTGACGTGAAGCCAATCGCGGCGGAGCGGCTTGCCTGGCATGTTGATGTTGATGCGGCCGGGATGGTCGGCCACGGTCTTTCCGGCCCCGACATAGTGCGGCTTGCCCGCGTCGATATCCTGCACCACGTGGTCGAAGAACCACCATTCCCAGACGACCTTGCCCTGCATGTCCACTTCGACCACGGCGTCCATCTCGCCGTCGCGGTACGGGGCCTTGGTCGGATCGGCTCCAGCCGCAATCGCCTGATCGTTGGTGATTGGTCGGTTGGCCACGTAAAGCGTGGTGGGCGCGTTGAGCGTCTTGTTGAAAATACGCACCCAGTCGTGATGCGGCGAATAGCCAGTCCGTGTCTCGGTATATTCCCAGACAGTGTTGCCGTCCCAGTCGACTTCCTTGAAGCCCGCGAACCCGCTGGGATCGTCCTTCGACGCGTCGACGATGTGGCCGTTGTCCAGCAGGTGAGGATTGGTGCCCACCGGCCAGGTGTGGACCACGCGGCCTTTCATGTCGAGCAGAAACGTCCGGCCGCCCACGCCAAACAGCGTGTAGCCGTTGAAGGCCTTCGCCTCGTCATAGAACAGCAACTCGGTGGGACCCTGCAGCCGCTCGTAGGCGAGCGTCAGGGTCGTGGTCGCGAGCAGGAGCACGAGCAGGCTCGCACGCTTCATGGGCGTCTCCCCTGCTGGCCGCCGTCGCCCCCACGGCCACGCCCGCCTCTCCCACGCCCGCCGACTTCGTCGGCCTTGTCGAGGCCGGTCTTGCCCTTCTCGGAGGCGGGCAACTCGATCACACCCTTCGGCGTCAGGTCTCGCCCGGCGAGGCCTGGATAGTCCGGCGCATACCGATGCACCTTGAACACGGCGTTGAACAGGTGCCCGCGATTGTCTTTTCCGGGCGTTTCGCCCTGCGCGAGAATGCCGCCGCGCACCATCGGATTGACGTACTGCCAGACGATGTCGCCTGCGGGAGTTACTTCGAACAGGTGGCCGACCACACCTGCGCAGATCAGGGTGTTGCCGTTGGGCAGCCGATGCGCGCCGGATATTTCGGACGAGAAGAAGTCGGTGCGGGTCTTCGCTTCGTAGTGCCAGACGGGCTTGTCCGGCCCGTACGGTTGGCCGGCGCCGATCGCGTAGCGGCCGTTCGCGTCGACCGGGAGAACGATCTCCTCGATGCTCGACCAGCCGCGCTCGTAGCCGTTGTTGAAAATCGTCATGTGGCCCGCGCCGGGGCTTCCGGGGGGAATCCACAGGGCATCGTGCTGCTGGATCAGTTGCCGATCGGCCGCCGTCCCTCGTCCATAGGCAGCGGGGTTTCCCCACCGGTAGATAAGGTCGCCGCCTTTGCCGGACCGGCCGCCGGCGTGGCCTGCCGCCTCGGCCTTCGTGGTCGAGTGATCGATGATCCAGATCTCGTCATTGCCTCGCACGCTCAGCACGATTTGATCGAGCGCGGCATTGTAATCGAGCGAATTCATGTGGTTCCAAAACGCGGGTATGCCGCGGCCCCTGCCCTTTGGATCCACCAGTTCCGGATGCGCCGCCGGGTCGGCGCGACCGACCAGGTGGTCCCACACGTGCCACTCCCAGACGATGCGGCCGCCCCTCGGGGGCGTCGGCTCGATCTCGACGACTGCATCCGGCACCAGGTAGTCGTCCCGGAGGGCGTTGGCGTCGAATCCGGCCGCCACCGCCTCCTGGATTGACTTGCGTTCCACCATCAGCGCCAGCACGTGTCCGTTGGGCATCGGCTTGATGTCGTGGTGCAGTTGCGCCTCGGTCGTCGCGTGTTCGAACTCCCAGACGAGCTTGCCGTTCCAGTCGAACTCTTCAATTCGTCCGCCCTCGCCGCCGCCGGTGCCGCCGCGCACTCGCATCATCCCGGCCCGCAGCAGGTGACCGTTCGGCAGCAGATACGCCGACTGCCCCGGCTCGTACCCGCTCTTCCACTGGTTGACGATGCGCCCGCCGTTGTCGATGAGGTACGTGATCAGATTGTGCTTCGGTGCGAGCAGCGTGTAGCCGGGTGAGGCCTTCGGCGTGTTGAGGTACAGGCCGACCGTTTGCCCGGGGTTGGGCGAGGCGGGCAGCTTGTTCTCCGCCATCTCCGCCCCGCCTCGGCCGCCCTGGCCGCGTCCGCCGCCACGCTGGCCGCCGCCGCGCTGCGGATCGTTTTGTGCTTGACCGCGTTGCGGGTCGCCGGTCCCCTGGCCAACCCGGACATCGCTGCGATCGGATGGACCATGGTCAGCCTGGCGGCCGTCGCGCGCAAGTCGACCCGCGTCGTCCTCCGCCGGGTCGTCCTCTCCCTCTCGGGTGTAGACGACCGCGAGCTCCGCCGTGCCGACAACGCGGCCTTTGATAGCCGCCAATAGTTCAGAGCGACCGATTGTTCCGCCCGGGACGCTCAATGGAGGAGCAGACGACAACGCGTAGACGGTGATGACGTAGGTCTTGGGCCCCGGGCCTTTCGAGCGCGGAGGTGCGTAGCCGATTCGCCCGTTGATGCTGTTGGTCCCGAGCGTGCCAATCCCAGCGGCATTCTTGGAGAGCCGCTGCACCGTGGGGGGAATGTTGAAGAGCGTCCAGTACCACTTCACGACGCCCTGCGGGTCCACATGGTCCATGATGAGCGCATAGCTCGCCGTCCCCGCCGGTGCCCCGCTCCATTCGAGCCCTAGGGTGGCACTCGCCCCATCGCCGGTGAATTCCTTCGGCAGCACACTTCCTGCGGTCAGGTCGGGACTACGGAGGATGAAACCCGGCACCGGCACTTGAATCGCGTCCGCCGGCCGGCCGGCTGGCACCGCCCTGCGTCGTCGCCCGTCGCCCGCGGTGTCGCCTCGTTGATCGCCTCGCCCGCGACCCTGGCGGCCATCGCCGGCGTTCACCCCTGGCGTGTCGGGGCGGGCATCGTTGCGCGCCGCGCGCTGGACCGGCGTGGGCTTGATGACGGGCCGCGTCTCGGCGCCAACCGGAAGGACAAGCCGAAAGCCGATGTGGTAGTACGGGTGATTCGGATCCTGCGGCCCGCGGAAGTAAGACGGATCGCGGTTCGACACGCGGCCGTGACCGTGCTCGCCGTTGTACCAGTTGCCGCCGCGCATGCCCCGGTACGTCTTGCCATCCGGCATCACGCTGCCGCGGTCGGGGCCTGGCGGATTGTCGGCCGGACCGTAGCTGTAGTAGTCGCGCTCGTACCAATCGTTGACCCACTGCCACACGTTGCCCGCCATGTCGTACAAGCCGTAACCGTTGACGCCGTCGGCGCCCCGATACGTCTCCTGCGCACCCGGCCAGCCGACATCCACCTTGCGATGCAGCTTGCCGTCGAACAAGCCCACCGGCGTTGTCCACGGCTGCGGGCCTGTTCGGAACGGATTGGCTGATTCGGGCCAGTTGGCTTTTGCCGCATCCGCGTCGTCGCCCCACGGATAGTTGCGGTACGGCGTCTGCTGCCCGCCGCGCGCAGCGTATTCCCACTCGGCTTCAGTCGGCAGGCGATAGCCGCTCTTGTTGAAATCGGTGTCCCAGATGGCCGGCGTGTAGGCCGCCGGCACGTGGTCGCGCGCACTCAGCCAGTTGGCATACGCGGCCGCGCCGGTCCAGCGCACGCACACCACGGGGTGCTGCTCCTTGCGATCCAGCACCGCGAACGTCTGTCCGTCCCAGCCGATCCGGCTGTACGGCGACATCGCCCGCGTCTCGAACAACAGGTCGTTACCGCCGGCCAGATACACGCCGCCGTCGCGAACCACGATCTGCTTCTCCGCAAACGCCGCGTTGAGGAACTCGCCGTATTCCTTATTGGTGACGTCGTTGACGCCGATGTAGAAGGCATCGAGCCGCACCGTGTGGACGGGAATCTCGTCGCTGCCGTGCGCGGGATCCACGAAGCCGTGATGGTCCCCCATCTCGAAGGAGCCCGCCGGGACGAGCGCCATGCCGGGCTTCTTGTCCGGCGGCGGCACCCGTGCCGGCTCGATGGCCAAGGCGACCAATGCCGCAGCGCAGGCCATCAGGGCCACGATCAAGAGTCCTCGTTTCATCGTGTTGTCCCTTTCGTCTGTCTACTACTTCTCGACAAACCGGCCGGCGTGAATGCGAACGCCGGATGGTAAGAACGTCATCGTCGGCATCACTTCCTGTTGAACACGAACGGCACTCGCAGGCCATTTCGCAAGACCGTCACCTTCACCTGCGCCATCGTCTGGATCTGGCCGAACAGTTGGATGACGGTGGCCAGACTGTCTAGAGACTGACCATTCACCTCAAGGATGACGTCGCCGTTCCGAAGGCCGAGTTGTTCGACAAGGCCGGCCTCTTTGATGCGACCGATTTCGAAACCGTCGATCCGGCGCTCCCCGTCGGCGGACTCCCTGAGCCGCGGGGATGCCAGGGCGGCGTCCAGCAGATCGTTCAGATTCTCGAGGTAGTGGTCGACGGATCCTTTTGCCAGATCGACCGCCACCGCCTCACGCGTCACCGTGACGACGGGGGGCGAAGGCGGCGGCAGCGGCGACGGGTTGGCCGGCGGCGAGGTGGACGGAAACACCAGACGCTCGGCGCGCTTGGTGAGCAGATTCTTGATGACGACGGCGTCGGGCTGAATCTCCGTGATCTCGGCCACCTCGCAGGCGACCTGGCCCACCCGGTAACTGCGCTGCTCGCCGTGGCGATACGTGCAGCGGATGAGGCTCGCCGATTGGGACGCCGTCTCCCGATCGATCCTGACGCCGGCCAGCGAAAGCGGAAGGCTCGTCGGCGGCAACAAGCCGTGAGGCGACACGGCTCCGGCGGCGATCGCCAGGGCGACCATCTGGGCGACGACCCGCCAGCCAAGCACCACGAGCAATCCCACCGGGGTCTCCTGTTCCGCCTGCCCACCGCATCTGTCCTACCAACCCTACTGGACGAGCCTTGCGGAGGTCTTGAGCCGCGCTGTCGACGCGCTATTTCGGGTTGGCCGCATCTGATCGGCCGACGCGGCCGGCAAGGAATACGAAAACGCGACAGCCCCATTGGTCGCGCCCGCCTTGCTCTCGTCGCCTGGCAATACCGCCCGAACGTATGCGACCGTCACATGGCTTGGCGAGACGGTAACGTAGAGATGGCCGGCGTTCGGCATCGTGACGCCGTAGCTCGGGTCGTACCGCGCCCCAGGCAGACTGATTTTCGAGGGCTTGTACGCATCGGCGTTGAAGGCGGTGTATGTGTTGTCAGCCGGGTTCGGCACCTCCTGGTAGATCACGCCGTCAACCTGCTCGCGGGAGAACAGGTGGTCGTGACCGGCGAAGAAAATGGTGACCTTGTTCTCCACCATCAGCTGATGGATGGGCTTGTACCAGGTGGGACGCTTGGCGGGAAACTGGTACGTGGTGCCAGACTTGTCGTACCCGCCCCACTCGTACTGATGAACCAGGGCGGCTGCGCCGCGGCCGGTGCCAAGCACGTGGTGCTCGAAGACGAACTTGTACTTGGCGTGGCTCGTCTCCAGCACTTTCTTGAACCACGCGTACTGCTCGTCGCCCATCGTGATCGCCCACGGGTCTGACGTTCGATTGACGCCGGGCACCGCGTCGTCAACGGGAACGGGCGAGTGCCAGTACGGATCGATCGTCACGAAGAGTGCATCGCCCCACTCCCACGCGTAGTAGTCACGTAGCAGGCCGACGCCTGCGACCGGCGTCGTATCTCCGCTGTAGAACACGTCGGGGGCCGGCAGCGCGAAGTAGGTCGTTCTGGCCTTGCCCTGAAAGATGGGATTGTCGCGGTACAGCGTCGGGTACTGGTCGCTGAGAAGATAGGCCGCGGCTTGCTCGTGATTGCCGTTCACGAGGAACACCGACATCGAGTGCCCCAGCAGGCGGAAGTACGACCGCTGATTCGCGAACAACTGATCCACGTTGGACTGGGTCACCGAGCCTTTGTTGAGTAACGGCTCCACGCTGAAGTCGTCGCCGAGCGCAATGTAGAAATCGGGCTGGCGAGCAGCAGCATTCTGCATGTTCAGCGCGTAGAGATCGGCGTTGAACATATTGTTCGTGCGCTCGGGGTGGGAGTCCCCTTGGATCGCAAAGCTGAACGCGCTGCCGGCGGCCCGCGCGGTCTGGAACGAGCGCTCGGGCTCGACGTGAAACGACGTCTCCGATGCCGCGCGGTACCGGGCCCGGTAGTAGTACCGGCTGCTCGGATTCAGGCCGCCAAGTTCGATGACCACGGGGTACGCCGTCGCCGCCGTCTGGGGCTGGGTCGCGGACGCGTAGTTGCCCGGTGCCGATCCGTACTCGAGGTAGACCTGCGTCCCCACATCGGCCAGCACGCTGGCGGCGACCGACGAATCGGTGGGACGGCCGAGGACGATATTGAGTCTGGCCTCGGTCGGCGCCACACCCACGGTATTGGTCGCGCTTCCAGATCCCGTGGCATTGGTCGCTGTCAGGGTGACCGAGAAAGTGGAGGCCGACGAGTACGCGTGCGTCGGGTTTTGAACCGTGCTGGTCCAGCCATCCCCGAACGTCCACACCCACGACGTGGGGCTGCCGGTACTGGTATCGGTGAACTGGACCGTCTGGTCCGTCGATGGCGATGTCGGCAGGAACGTAAACGCCGCCGTCGGCGCCACTGCGGTTGGCGGCGGCGACGGCGACACCGAGGAACTGCCGCCGCAGCCTGCGACGGGAAGCGCGGCGAGCGTGCACGCCAAGACGACCAGCGCACGGCCGCAGACTCGCGCGGCACAGCGTCCGAAGATGCCGGACGAGCGCCATTCTGAGCTCACGAACGACTGACCGAAAGCAAAATGCATGGGCTCTCGCGTGACACGGAGGTGCTCACCGAATGGTGTAGCTGGCAATAACGGTTCCGTTCTTTCGCGTGGCAGTCTCGTCCGATGGAGCGACCGACCTCACGTATTCGACGCGGATGTCGCTGGCCGTGACCGACAGGCGCAAGTGGCCAGAACTGGGAAAGATGTTCGAACCGACCGTGCCCAGGTAGCCGTATCCGGCGCCAGGGTCGGCTGTGTCGTAACGCGCGAGGCTCGGCTGCGGCACCTCCTGGTAGACGATGCCGTCAACCTGTTCCTGCGCGTACAGGTGGTCGTGCCCGTGGAACCACGCGGTCACTTTGTTGTCGACAAACAACTGGTGGATGGGCGCCGACCAGCCCGGCCGCTGTTTGTCGAACCCCCACGTCCCGTCCAGATTTCGACCGCCCCATTCGAAGAACTGGGCGAAGGCCGCCCCGCCTCTCGCGTCGGTGCCGTTACCCCCCAGTAGGTGGTGCGAGAACACCAGCTTGAAGCGGGCGCGGCTGCCGGCCAGCGTCCGCGCGAGCCACTGGTATTGGGTAGCGCCCAGCGTCCAGCCCCAGCCGTTTGTGCCCGGTTTGGGGGTCGTGTAGGTGTAGGGATCGAGCACCACGATAAGGACGCTGCCCCATTCGAACGCGTAGTAGTTCTGGCGCAGTCCGATCCCAGCCGACGCCACGCTGTTGCCGGAGTAGAAGACGTCGGGTTCCGGATTCACGAATAGCAACTTGCGAGCAGTCACCGCCCACGTGTCGAGTGTGTTCGCGCCAGGGTCGCCCACCCAGCCGGCTTCTCCGTCGTGATTCCCCAGCACCATAAACAGGGGAATGGAGTGGCAGGCCGCATCAAAGTAAGACCGCATCATCGAGTAGCGCGCCGACACTGACGCGGGAGTCGCCGGCCCCGCCGCCGCGCAGAGGTTCGTGCCGTCAATCGAGCACTTCTCCGCCATCGACGTGTCGCCTAAATCGATCATGAAATCGGGCCGATCGGCCAACGCGTTGAGCAAGGTCTGACTGTAGACCGCCGAACTCGAGTTGCCGTCCATGTGCGGGTCGGCCTGAATGACAAACGTGAAGGACGCGCCCGACGGCCGCTTTGTGTGGAACGTGCGCTCGGGATCGACGCGAGACGTCGTGTCGGTCTGCGCGCGGTACCTGGGGCGGTAGTAATACTGCGTATCCGCCTGCAGTCCGGAAAGCAGGACCACGACCGGTCCGCTCGAAATGCCGACGGCAGACTGACTCTGGCTCGTGTACGCGCCCGACGCGGTACCGAATTCGAGGACGACCTCCATGCCGGCATCGGCCCTCACGCTGGCGGTCACGGAGTTGTCGGTCGGACGTCCCAGCACGATCCCGAGGGCCGTCTTGGATTGGGAGGCGCCGACAGTCACCGCGCTGATTGCCGTGCCGGATCCCCGAGCATTGGTCGCCACTAGCGTGACGGTGACGCTGCCCGACGCCGCGTACACGTGGGTGGGATGCTGCAGCGTACTCGTCGCACCATCGCCGAAGTTCCAGGACCACGCGGTCGGGCTGCCCGTGCTGGTGTCGGTGAACTGCACGACCTGGCTGACGGTCGGCGAGGCTGGCGCCAGGGTGAACGACGCGGAGAGCGTCCCGGCCGTGGGTGGCGTCGACGACGAGGTGGCGCTGGATCCGCCGGCGCAAGCCGTCCAGATCAGCGTGACAACGACCAGGTCCAACACGAAGGAGAAACGCAACAGTGTCCGATATCGAGGCATGCGCGTGAACACTGTCAGACAGACCTTGAGGAAACCTTGAGCCACGGCGACTTGATATAGGCTCCTCAGCATGTTGGGTGTCCGACACATCTCGGCGCTGGCTCTGGCGGCGCTGAGCGGATCGGTCTGGGGGACGTCAGGCGCCGTCCATCCGATCCCGTGGTCAGTCGGCGTCGAAGCATCTGCCCACAGGCACGACCACCGAGACCCGCCTGATATCAGTGCCGATCAGGTCGCCGCGACGGATCCGCAAGTGGCCGGCGCGTCGGCGCTGAACCCGGCGGCGCGCACCCCGCTCGCCTTCCGGTTCGCCGCGGGCACCGCCATCAAAGAAGCCCTCGTGTTCGTTGCCGACGCCAGCGGCATCAGCGTCAACTTCGACAGCAGTGTCGCCGAGTCGAAGACCACGACGGCCATCAACCTCGACAACGTGAGCCTCGAACAGGCGCTCGGCGCCATCCTGACGTCGAACGGACTGTTCTACAAAGTGCTCACCCCACGATCCGTCCTGGTCGTAGCCGACACGCCGCAGAACCGGCAGAGGTACGAGGAACTGCTCGTTCAGACGTTTCGCCTCTCGCACGCCGACGCCACCGAACTCAGCGCCGTGCTGAACAGCATGCTGGGCGGGCAGGGGCCGCAGCAAAGCCGGCCGCAGGTTCAGGCCAACAAGAGCGCCAACACCATCACGATCCGCGGGACCGTGCCCGCTGTGGCGCTGGCCGAGCGGTTGATTGAAGCTAGCGACAGGCCGCAAGCCGAAGTCGTGATCGACCTCGAGTTCCTGGAGATCGATCGGTCCCGGGCGAAATCTCACGGCCTGAACCTGGCTTCGTTCCAGGTCGGTCTCCAGTACTCGCCAGACGGCGGCGCCACGCCATCGCCCTCAGGCGGCAGCCCGGTGGATTTCACAACGATGCTCGCCGGCCTCAGCACCACGTATTTCATCGGGACGGTGCCTCCCGTCGTCGTCAAGTTCCTAGAGTCGGACTCGCGGACCCGGTTGCTCGCCAGGCCCTCTCTGCGCGGCGCTTCTGGAACAAAACTGACGGCGAACTTCGGCGACGAGGTTCCCGTGCCGTCCACCACGTTTCAGCCCCTTGCCACCGGAGGAACGGCGATCAACCCGGTGACGTCGTTTACGTATCGATCGGTGGGCATCAATATCGAGATGACGGCCGTGGTTACCTACGACGACGAGATCCTCGTCGAACTCGATGTCGAGAGCAGCACCAGCGGCCGCGACGTGAACGTGGCGGGACAGAACCTGCCGTCGTTCGGCAGCCGGAAAGTTCGAACCCGGCTGCGGGTGCGCAACGGCGAATCGAGTCTGCTGGCCGGCCTGATTCACGATGACGACCGGCGGGCGCTTGCCGGCGTGTCGGGCAGCATCCACGTGCCGCTACTCAGTCGCCTGTTCTCGGCCAACGAGCGTCAGATCCTGAACACGGAACTGGTGATTCTGGCGACCCCGCACGTGGTTCGACAGCGGGCGCTCACGCCCCGCGACCTCGCGCCGGTGGTGGTTCGACGACCCTGACGAGCGGATCTGCGCGCCGGTCAGCGGCCCGGACGCGGCTTGATCGCGTACGAGAAGGCGACCGTCCCGGACTTGCGCTCCGCGTTTTCGTCCTTCGCCAGATACGAACGGAGGTAGTCCACCCTGACCTCGTCGGCCGACACGCTCACGCGCAGATGGCCCGAGTTGGGCTGGATGTCTCCGGATCGGTAGGCATCGCGATTGAACGCCTCGTAGGTGGGATCGGCCGGGTTCGGCGTCTCCTGATACACGACGCCGTCTTTCTCTTGCCTGGCGAAGAGATGATCGTGTCCCTGAAAAAAGATCGTCACGCCGTGCTTCACCATCAACTGATGGATTGGCAGTTCCCATCCCGGCCGGTGGGCGGCAAACGTGGATGCGCCGTTCCGCTCGTGCCCGCCCCATTCGTAGAGGTCAGCTACTTCGACGCCGCCACGCCCCGTGCCCATCACGTGATGCGCGAATACGAACTTGTAGCGGGCTTTGCTTTGCTCAAGCGTATTCTTGAGCCACTGGTACTGCGAGTCGCCAATGGTCATGCCCCACCAGTCGCGCGTCCCTCCTCGTCCTCGTCCATTCCCGGTCTCGCCAGACTGCTGATCGGCGCCGCCCTGGCCTCGCCCCCTTCGGCCCCCGCCTGCTCCGCGATTGCCGCCCTTCCCGCCGCCGCCACCGCCGGCTGGCGCATCCACCTGCACCGGCGAATGCCAGTAGGGATCGATGACGACAAACAGCGCATCGCCCCACGTCCATGCGTAGTAGTCGCGCAGCACGCCAATACCTTCGACCTGTTCCGTGTCGCCGCTGTAGAACGCACTAGGTGAGGGAAGCGGAAAGAAGCGCACGCGCGCCCGCCCAGACAGCAATGGGGCGCTGTCGGATGTGCCTTTGAGCAGGTAGCGTGAGGCCTGCTCGTGGTTGCCGTTGACGAGAAACAGTGGAGCCGAACGGCCAACAGTTCCGAGAAACTGCCGCTGGTCGATGTACAGCTGGTCCACGGCCTGTTGGGTCAGCGCGCCGCGCGCGATGAGGGGATCGACGCTAAAATCGTCGCCCAGCGTCAGATAGAAATCCGGTTGCTCGCGTTCGACCGTGCCCAGAGTCAATTGGTACAACGCGGGATCGTACATCCGGCCTTCGCGTTCGGCATGAGAGTCGCCTTGCAGCGCAAAGGTGAACGCACGGCCAGGCGCGCGCTGGGTTTGAAACGTGCACTCTCGATCTTCGCCGAATCGGCTCCCACCTTGCTGGCGCTGCCGCACCCGGTAGTAATAGCGGGTGTCCGGCTCCAGCCGGTCGAGGCTGAACTCGAGAGGCACGCCGGCCTTCGCGGACGACACGTCGGTCTTGGCGGTGTACGCGCCGGGTCGGGTCCCGTACTCGACGTACGCCTCGACATCTGTCGGGACCATCACGCTCAACACGATCGAACGATCGGTGGGACGGCCGAGCACCTGCGTGGCGCCTGGCGGCGCCGACGCGGTCCGTCGGTCGCGCTTGGGTCGCTGCCGCTGGGCGAGCAGGTCGCCGCCAGACAACGCCAACCCGCCGCACAGCGCGGCCGTCGCAACCCAGGTGATCACTCGGCATCGATTGGCCATGACTGGTTCTCCTCTAACGCCGAGCCGTCGAGTTCCTGCCGCTAGGGGTGCAGGTCCGTCCTGGTCGCCGGCCTCCTTCGCACCGCTTACTGCCGAACGTTCGCCCCCGCCTTCAATTCCGCTGTGGTCCCGCTCGGAAACGCCAGTATTAATCATTGTGGGGAGGCAGAGTCAATCGAGATGCGTCCCTGTGGCCGTTCCCGGACCTTGCGGAATTCTTGAGATGACCGTGTTGGGTGTAGGCTTCACGTCATGACGCGCGTCCTGCTGGTCGAAGACGACGAGAAGCTTGGAAAACAGGTGGCCGACGGGCTCAGGGCGGCCGGCTTCGAAACCGAGTGGGCAACCCGCGGTGACGAAGCCATGGCGGCCGATTTCGGTTCGTTCGCGCTGGTCGTCCTCGATTTGATGCTGCCCGGCGCGCACGGCTTCGACGTGTTGAAGGCGCTGCGCAAAGAGCATCATCACGTACCGGTGCTCGTTCTGAGCGCAAGGCAGAACACCACCGACAAGGTCCGTGCCTTGGAGTTGGGCGCCGACGACTATCTGACCAAGCCGTTCTGGCCGGAAGAATTGATCGCCCGTGTCCACGCACGGCTGCGGCGGCCAGCGCTGTCGGAAGAAGCCGACGCACTGGTTGTCGGGTCGCTCCGGATCGATTTCGCCGGGCGCCGGGCGACCGTGGGCGCGGCCGTCGTGGAGTTGACCCGTGTCGAGTTCGACCTGCTGGCCACCCTCGCCCGCAGGCCCGGGGCAGCCGTCTCGCGCGCGTGGCTGGTCGATCACATCTTGGACCCGGCGCGCGACGGCGACGAGCGCACCCTCGACGCGCACGTCTCCCGATTGCGGCGCAAGCTCGGTGACGCCGGCAAGAGTGTCGCGACCGTGTGGGGCGTCGGCTATCGGCTGGAGCCGGGTGCATGAGCCTTCGCATCCGCCTCTTCCTGACCAGCCTCGCGATCGCGGTGCCGTTGGCGGCTGGCTGGTTTGTGATCGACACGCACATGCGCCTCGCCACCAAGGAGCAGGAACTCAGGCGGTCGGTCGAAACGGACCTGCTGGCGGGATTGCAGCAACGATGTGAAGCTAATCCTCCGCGCACGGGAAGGCCCGGCAGGGGCGGTGGCCCCAGGCAGCCTTCAGAGCCTGAGAGCGGACGATCACCACGTGACACGCCACCACCAGACGGGCAGGATGATGGTCGCGGCAGCCGCGATCAGGGTCCCCGCCGGCCGCGCGGCCAAGGTGACGGCCCGCCTGAGGATTCGCCGAACCAGGGCCGCGATCCGCTCGGCTCCGCCACGCGCCCCTGGCGCGCCGCGGGCGACGCGCCGCCGCGAGACGAGGGGACCGGGCCCGGGCCGGGGCCAGGCGGCGGGCCTCGACGGCCGATTCGCGGCTCGGGAGACGCCTACCAGTACTTCGCATACGACGCGAACGGCAACGCCTCGTCGGACGACGCGCCGCCGCTCCCGGCCAACCGCGCCGATGTGGACACAATCACGTACTGGTCGCTCGCCGGCGCCAGCGTCGGCCTGGTGACTTCTCTCGGCGGCAACGGCCCGTGCGCATACGTGTTGGCTCGCATTCCTCCGCGGCCGAACGAGCTTCGCGATCAGACTCAGGCATTGCTGCTGGTCGTGGTCAGCGTGCTCGCGGCCGCCTGGATCGCGGCCGGGCCAGTGATTTCGCGAATGCGACGCCTGGCAGACGGCGTACTCGCGTCGGCAGCGTCGCACTACGCCAAGCCCGTGGTCGTCGAAGGGCGTGACGAGGTAGCCTCGCTGGCTGGGGCATTCAACGAGGCCGGCCAGCGGGTGCGGGCGCACCTGATGGAAGTGCAGGCCCGGGAAGAAACACTGCGTTCGTACGTGGCGAATACGACGCACGACGTCGCGATTCCGCTGACGGTGCTGCAGGGCCATTTGGCCGAACTCGACCGCGAGCTCCAGGCACCGGAGCAGCGCGATCACGTACGGGCGGCGGTTCAGGAGGCGCACTACATGGGGTCGCTTCTGCGCAACCTGGCGGCCGCGACCAAGCTCGACGAGTCCACCGAACCGCTGGCGCTCTCCCCGGTCGATCTCTCCGCGCTCGTCGATCGCGTCGTCGCTCGTCACCAGCCCATCGCGCGCGCGTCGAACGTCGAATTGAACGGCGCGGCGCCCGACCCGCCACTGGTGCTGCCCTCCGATCACACGCTGCTGGAGCAAGCGCTGAGCAACCTGGTTGATAACGCGATCCGGTACAACCGCGCGGGCGGCCACGTGGCGGTCGTGCTCGACCGGGCCGACGACGGGTTCACCTTGTCGGTCACCGACGACGGCCCTGGCGTGACCGACGAGGAGCTGGCACGGTTGACCACGAGATGGTTCCGCGGGTCCGAGGCACGCACCAGGCGACCCGACGGCAAGGGCCTCGGCCTCGCCATCGTCGCGGAATCGGTCACACGCCTCGGGCTTGACCTCTCATTCGCCAGGCCCACAGACACGGGACTCCGCGCAGTCATCAGTCCCGCCCGGCCCCAATAGCCCTCGTATCCGCCTCGGACGCGTGCCGAACACCTGCCTGCCGGAACCCGCATGGCACGGGGCGCGGCGCACACCTGGCTGGGCTGACGACTGCGGAATGCCCCTTCACCGCCCCGGCGGGCACGCGGCGTCCCGACTGACGATCGCGCTCAAGATTCGCGCAAGGTGCCCCGGTTAGATTCTGTAATCGGAGGTGATTGATGAGCGCGTTTTGTCTTCATATTCGTCGGCTGGTTGGTCGGTGGCAGGAACCCGCGGTCGCCACTGTAGTCGGCGCGATCGCGCTGGTCGTGGCGACTCCGATGGTGATGTCGGCGCAGCAGACCGGGAACACGACAAGCGCCACGGTCGGCCAGGACCCGGCGGCCAACGGTCCGGGGTCGGGCTTCACGATGGCCCAGACTGTGTCGGATGAGGCGCAGCGAACCACGCTGGCGTTCTCGGCGCTCGCGATGATGACGGGCAATCTCGATGCTCAATCGTTCTTCCCTCCCGGCAAAGTGGCCGACTATACCGGCTTCCAGTACCTTCGGGACAACGACCCGGACGGCATGGGCCACAATACGAGCTTCCTCACCAGGGTCGCCAACAACGTCATCTACGTCCTCAACGACACCCAGTTCGCGCAGTTGAAGACGCTGGCCGTTGCGCAAACCGATCACATCAATCTGTACGGCTACAAGCGCTTTCCCTTGATGAAGGCGTTCCGCCGCCTGCTCGAAGGCGACGTGCCGACCGGATCGACGGGACTGAATTTGGATGCGGTCAAGAAGGCGTCGAGGGAGCTGTACTTGATCGACGGCCAAATCAGCTTCGACCGCGCCCTGCTCTACGCCACCATCCTCAATTCGATGGATGCGACGCAGAAGGCGTATCTCGCGGCGATGAAGGGCAAAGGCTGGGGGTCGTGGCCAGACATTACCGACGACCAGATCAGGGCGAAGATGCAGGGACTGCCTCAGGGCACGTCAGTGGCCGTGATGACGTACGCCAGCGACCTGTTCAGCTGGTACGCGGGATCGGTCGAGGCCGACGTGTACTTCTGTCCGGAGCGGCATGGCACCTACTTCGGATCGTTCTACATCAAGGACGCGCCGGCGATCGGCCACGAAGGGTACAGCATCAACGAACAACTCACCGCCACGGCTGGCGCCGCTCTCAGCGAGAGCGCGAAAGGATACGTGACCGCGGCGCAGGCGGCCGTCATGTCGAGCCTGGTGGAAACCCAGCGCAACAACCTCTACGCGTCGTCGACCACCAATATAGTCACGGTGCGCACCGAAATCGCAACGCTGTTGCGCGGTCTGCTCGTGTCGACCGCATCGAGTGCGGCGGTCAAGGCGCGGGTGCTGGAGTTGTCGGGGATCTACGGCGATCTGGACGGCGAGAACAACCACGCGTACGCGACGGTGACGGCACAGGTGTACAAGACCCTGACGACCGCGCAGAAGACCGCGCTCGCCAATCTGCGGCAGTCCATCATGTCGGGCACCTATGCCGACGGCACGAGGTTCGACTACTCGCTGTGCACGACGCCCTTTCTCTACTCCAGCGTCATTGCCGACCAAGCCCTGCTGGCGCCCTACATCAGCAATACCGATTACTTGTTCTTTGCGGGGGCGACGCCGACGGCCGCGTTTCTGGTGTCACCGAACGCGCCGGTCGCCGGCGAAACGATCACTTTCATAGATGCCTCGGCCGGCGGACCAACGTCCTGGCTGTGGATCTTCGGCGACGGCGGCACCAGCGTGCTTCAGAACCCGACACACGCCTATCGGACCGTGGGCACCTACACCATCACCCTTGCGGCGAGCAACGACGGCGGATCCAACACCACGGTCAAGACCGTAGCGGTGACCGCGGCCGGGTCCGCACTCCTCACGCCATCGATCGTCTGGGCCAATCCTTCCTCTGTGGCGGCCGGCTCCGCCCTGAGCGCGACGCAACTGAACGCCTCCGCCAATGTCGCAGGCAGTTTTGCCTACACACCGGCGGCCGGGACGGTTGTGGCCGCAGGCACACTGACCTTATCGACCACGTTTACCCCGACCGACACGGCGCACTACGCGCGGGCGACGGCGACCACGACGCTGGTGGTGACGGCGGGCACCGCGGCATTCGTCGGGCCGAGCGCAGGAGGCCCCGCGACCGGGAGAGTCAACAGCAGCCAGACGCAGTTGACGTACAACGGAACCGTCTACCCCATCGTGAACGGGAAAGTAACGTTCCCCGACTGCACGGTCTACATCGCGCTCAACAACGGCATCCTGATTCCGGCAGGCACGGCGGCAGGCTGCACGCCGACCGGCAGCAGCGCAACCAGTGGGAGCAGCCGTGCGAGCTCAAGCAATTCCAGCGGCGGGACCAGCAGCACGTTTGTCGGGCCCAGCTCCGGCGGACCGGCCACCGGGTCGGTCAGCGGCACGACGCTGACCTACAACGGCTCGACGCACCTCATCGTCAACGGCAAGGTGACGTTCCCCGACTGCACGGTCTACATCGCGCTTGACAGCGGCATTCTGATTCCGGCCGGCACCGCGTCGGGCTGCACGCCGACCGGCAGCAGGGCGACCAGCAGCGGCAGCAGCAGTTCCACCGGCGCGAGCACAGGAAGTGCGGGAAGCGGATCGAGCAACGGCGGTTCCAGCGGTGGATCCAGCAGCACGTTCGCCGGACCACGTTCCGGCGGACCGGCCACCGGGTCGGTCAGTGGCCGCACCCTCACCTACAACGGCGCGAGCTTTACCATCGTCAACGGCAAGGTGACGTTCCCCGACTGCACGGTCTACATCGCGCTCGACAGCGGCATTTTGATTCCGGCTGGCACCGCGTCGGGTTGCACGGCGAGCGATGCGACCGTCGGCAACTCGGTCCGATGGACAGACGTCTGTCCGGTCGAACGCTCCGACCCGCGCGCTATGCCAGCGCGTGGGTCGATCAGTTCGGCGGCCGTGGACCTCGGCGTGGGTTAGACTGCGGCGTGGATATCTTTCGCTCGTTGGTCACCACACGTGCGCATCGATGACGTGCCGCTATCGGAGGCCCGGCGCCTGGCGCTTGCGGCTCAGGGGTTCGATCGCCCGAGGCCGACGCGCGTCGGGCCGCGCACGATGGCGAACGTTATCCGCCGCATGGGTCTGCTCCAGCTCGACTTCGTCAACGTCCTGACGCCGTCGCACTATCTGGTGCCATTTTCGCGCCTCGGTCCATACGACCGCTCTCTCCTGAAGCGGGTCGTCTACCAACGGCGCGAGTTCACCGAAGCGTGGGCGCACGAGGCGTCGATCGTGCCGGTAACCACATGGCCGTTGCTTCGCGACCGGCGCGAGACACACATCGCCCGCCCGTGGGGATTCGAGCAGATCATGGCGCGGCATCACGCGTACGTCGAGACCGCCATCGGCGAGATTCGGCGTCGCGGACCGCTCGGGGCCGCCGATCTCCCCGACCCGTCGCACGCCGCGAGGCGCCTGCCAGGGTCGTGGTACGGCACCGTTCCCAGGGCAGTATTGGAAGCATGTTTCGGCCGCGGTCAACTCGTCGTCACGTCGCGCCGTGACAATTTCTCGCGGGTCTACGATCTGGTGGAGCGCGTCATCCCGTTCGAGCACAGGGACTGCGTCATCGATCGCCATGAGGCCCATCGCCGGTTGGTGCTGACCGCTGCCCGCGCGTGCGGCATCGCCACGGCAGCCGACATGGCGGACTATTTCCGCATGAACGTCGGTGCCGTGAAGCCGCGCATCTCCGAGTTGGTTGAAATTGGGGCCCTCGTAGCCTCGCGCGTGGACGGCTGGCGGGATCCAGCCTATCGCTGCCCGGGCGTAACGGCGCCGACGTCCGTCTCCGCTCGAGCGCTGCTGTCGCCATTCGATCCGTTGATTTGGTTCAGGCCGCGAACCGCGCGACTATTTGAATTCAATTACCGGTTCGAGATCTTCGTGCCACGCCCTCAACGCAAGTGGGGCAGCTTTGTCCTGCCGTTCCTGCTCGGCGATCGACTCGCCGCCAGAGTCGACGTCAAGTCCGATCGCGAGGCCGGTCGCCTGCTTGTGCCTGGTGCGTTTCTCGAAGTCTGGGCGGACGCGCGTCCAGTTGCCGAAGCGCTGGCCCACGAACTTCTGGCGCTCGCGGCGTGGCTCGGTCTCGACTCGGTTCGCGTGGGACGACGAGGCAACCTGGCCAACGCGCTGGCCGTGGCGATCAGGTGCCTCCGCCGCTAGTTCCGGGATATGACGTTGTAGAGCGTGTCGCGCTCGACCGGGTCTCGTCCGGCGGCGCGGATGACGGCCTGAATCTGCTGAGGCGTCATGCCGTCCGGCGTGGTGGCGCCGGCCATCTTGTAAATCTTTTCTTCCTGCACCGTGCCGTCCATGTCGTCTACGCCAAACCAGAGCGCGGTTTGCGCGACCTCGACGCCGGTGGCGACCCAGAACGCTTTGACGTGCGGCACGTTGTCGAGCATCAGCCGGCCCACCGCGTGGACCCGCAGTGTCTCGGCGGCCGACGGCGCAGGCAGTTTGCGCAGTTGGTTGTTGTCGGGATGGAACGCGAGCGGGATGAACGCCTGAATGCCCCCGGTCTCTGCCTGCAGTTCGCGGATGCGCAGCATGTGATCGACGCGCTCCTCGAGTGTCTCGATATGCCCGTACAGCATGGTGATGTTCGATCGCATCCCCAGCTGATGGGCCAACCGGTGAATGGCCAGGAATCGCGTCGCATCGCACTTGTCGGCGCAGATCTTCTTCCGCACCCGATCGGCAAACACTTCCGCGCCGCCGCCGGGCAACGAATCGAGACCCGCCGCCTTCAATTCGCGCAGCACGCGATCGTCGGTCATCGAGAACAGGTCGGCGAAAAACGCGATCTCGACGGCGGTGAAACACTTCAGGTGCACATCCGGTCGGATGCGCTTGAGCCCTCGCAACAGGTCCAGGTAGTAACTGAACGGCAGATCCGGATGAAGGCCGTTGACCACGTGCACTTCGGTAATCGCTTCGCTCGCGTGGCGGCGCAGTTTCTCCCAGACCTGCTCGAGCGACAACGTATAGGCCTCGGCATCGCCTGGCATCAGCCTCGCAAACGAGCAGAACAGGCAATTGGCCACGCACACGTTGGTCGCTTCCAGCTTGACGTTGTGGTTGTAGTACGTTGTGCTGCCGTGCCGCCTTTCGCGTTCGCGGTTGGCCAGCCAGCCCACCGCGTACAGGTCGCCGCACTCGAAGAGCCGCACGCCGTCCTCGAGGCTGAGTGGTTCCCGGGCGTCCAGCTTGCCTTTGATGTCGGTCAGTTCCGCGCGTGCGACCCTGTCTTCGCCAACCATCTGGCCCGATCTTGCCATGCTATACTCGCACCTGACAAATCGTGCTCCGGTCGAACGACCAGGGAAGTTGGGTGCAACACCCACACGGTCCCGCCACTGTAAGCGGGGAGCGCGCGCATCGTAGGCCGTCTGGCTGCAGACGGCCCGTCACGGCGCCAACGGGCGCGGGAAGACGTGATGCGGGCGTGACGATCCGCAAGTCAGGAGACCTGGCGATTCGACCTCAGAGGTCACTCCTCCGCGCCATCCCGCCCATCGGGACGGCTCGCGGAACTGTTCGGTGCGAGGTCACACCGACGGGAGGT
>JBAXOX010000068.1:0-22607 GCA_037133015.1 Acidobacteriota bacterium | reverse complement strand
TCGCGCTATTGCAGCAGACTCGCAATCTTCTTCCAGTCGATCGCCTTCGCCGCCTCGAACGCCGTCTTGCCGATGAAGTAGGTTGGCGGCTTGATTGGGATGTCAGCTGGAATCGTTCTGAGGGCAGCGACCTGAAACGAGCTCCTGGGGCGAGAGCGGTCGAAAAAGGCCGTGCTGGTCGCGACCACTCCACGGGCTCCACGATCGCTCGGCGCGCACAGCCGGGACGGCCGCCGCTTGCCCGTGCCGCCATAGCTGAAGTACGCGGGTGCGGCGCGGTCGGCTTCTGACAGTCCGCTCAGTTCCGCCTCGAGTGCGGCGATCTCGCGCTTTCGCAACTGATCATGGGGCGGCTTCACGCCCACCAGCATCTTCTGCTGGGCCGCGATCCGGGCGCGGATGAAGCGTTCCTGCGAGGCGGGCAGCCAGAGCGGGCGCGTGTTGTCGTTGGTGATCATCACCACCGGCCCCTCGCCTGGAGCCTGATACATCGGAAACCCGGCGAACTCGCCCGCCCGAACAGGCGCGAGGTACATGGCGCCCTCTCCGTCTGTCTCGAGGGGCTGCTTCCAATCATCGTAAAACGCATCGAGCGCGTTGATGTCGAGCCGCAGTTGCGCTTCGGAATCCTGATTCGGCTTGATCGGGCACGTCTCGCACGACTGGGTGTAATTGAAGAGCATCACGGTGATACCACTCACCGGCGGGCGCGATGCGTTGTCGATCTTCCCCAGGCCCGTCGGACCGCCCACGCCGTGTTTCAGGAGGATCTCGAAACCGATGGCCGCCTTCAGGACTGGCGTCTCTCGACAGACGTCGGAGATTCGAGCCAACTTGTCGTGGATGGTCTTGACCAATCCAGGATCGAGTCCGCCAAACGCGCGGGAGTTGTTCGCGAACGACGACGGGCGCCAGACGCCGACCCGGGCGTGGGCGGCATCTTGCGCTGGCGCACGGCCGGCCTGCGCGACGACGCGACCTGGCGTGAGCGCACAGGCGCAGCCGACGATCAGGACGACGCCGAACGCCTTCCGGACGCTCCGGCGCAGGCGGGTCGATGGCGATGGCGATGGCGATGGCGATGGCGATGTGGTGTACACGAAATGGGAGGGTACACCTAAAACGGCGGCGAGGCCTACTGCTTCTGTTCGACCCACGTCGTCGCCGTCGGTCCGACGCCTGTCACGTGCAACACCACCTCGGCGTCTTTCGCCCACCCGAAATGGGGCTGCCCCGCCGGCTCCGTGAATACGCTGCCGGGAGTCATCGCGGTCATCGTGGCCTGGTCGAACCGCTCGCCGTAGCCAAAATAGAACGTCCCAGACAGGACCACGACGATGCGCGAGTCGGGATGGAAGTGCGGCGGCAGCCGCAGGCCCGCCGGCAGCTTGGTGCGAACCGCATAGGTCCCGGGCTGTGCCGCCGCGCCGATGACGTCTGCCTGGAACGTCCCGTTCGGCATGGTGACGAACTTCAGGTCCGCCGGGCGCACCATGTCGGTCTTCAGCACGGCGCCTTGCGCGGCCAGGACCACCCCGGTGAGCACCAGCGCGGCCACCACGCCAATCGTCTTGCGAGTCCACATACGGTTCATCGACATTGCCTTTCCATGACGCAGTTTCCGCCGCAGGACGGACGCGGCACCCGGCCGCGTCGGCATTCGAGCTGGCCACCCTCCAGCACCAATCGACCGAACCCGATCAGTCACGTGACGTCGCAACAAAGGTGGGCAGGAGCTCGTCGGTCGGCAACTGCATCTCGATCACGATGCCCAGCTCCGCGCCGTTGCGTACGGAAATCCGCCCATTGAAGAGTTCGACGATACGGCTGGCCAGCGCCGGCCCCAACCCGTAATCCCCGCCGCCCTTGAGCAGCGTGCGCTGCCCCCCGACGGCAAAGAATGTGTCGAGGGCTTCCGCCGACAGCGACTTGCCCCCCGTCGCGATCGAGATCCGGGCCCATCCGTCCACAACGTCGACCTCCACGGTGACCGGTTCGCCGTCGCGGACGCAGCGCGTGGCGGTCAGTAGCAAGTCGGAGAAGGCGCGCCCCAACAAGCCAGGCGCGCACGAGACGACGACTCCGTCGGCCGCGGCCAACGCGGCGCGGATCGGCACCTCGGGCGCCGCCAGTGTGGTCGCGTGGACGGCCTCGCGGAGCAGCGGCGTCAGCCGTTCCGGACTCGGGACAAACGTCTTGGCGCCAACGTCGATGGAGGTGAGGGCCACCGCATCGTCAACCAGTTTGACAATGCGGGCGCGGGATCGCGAGTAACTATCGAGGAGCGGAGCCGAGTCAACCGTCTTCGGCACGTCGGCGAACAGGAGTTCGGCCACGCCGAACATCCCCTGCAGCGGCGTCCGCATTTCGTGCGACAGCATTTCCAGCCACTGCGTCTTGGCGTCGTCCCAGATCCGCAGGCGCCGATGCGCCTCGGCCAGTTCCGCCATCCGCTGTTGCACCAGGGCTTCCAGGTGGAACTGGTGTTTGCGGAGCCGGAGCTGCAGATGGACGCGGGCCAGCACCTCGACTTCGGCAAACGGCTTGGTGACGTAGTCGACGCCGCCCGCGCCGAAGGCACGCACCTTGGCGGCGCTATCGGAAAAGGCGCTCAGGAAAATGACGGGAATCGGGCCGGGACTGTCGAGCGCCTTGAGGCGACGGCAGACGTCGAACCCATCGAGCCCCGGCATATTGATGTCCAGCAGCACCAGATCGGGCGCTTCCTCACTGGCCGCGGCGAGCGCCATCTCGCCGTCCGGAAACGCCAGGACCGTCCACCCTTCTGCGCGGAGCATGTCGCCGAGCACGTTCAGATTCTCGGGCTCGTCGTCGACGATCATGAGCGTGGCAGGACTGAAATCGGAACTCATGACGGGACTCCTTTGGCGGCGTCAAGCAACCGGCGCAGGCGATCATAGTCGTACGACGAGGCGAGATTGCGGAGTCCGGCGGCCACCCCGGCGTGGTCGTGCCCAATCTGGTCGATCTGATGACGCACGCGTCTGATGTCGCCTCTCCTGACCGCTTCGGCCAGCAGATCGCGATCGTCGCCCGGCACGCTCGCCAACGACGCAGGGTCGAGGGTGGCCGGCTGGGCGGGGGTGACGGGAATGATTTTCTCATATTCGTATCGGACCTTGGCCACCCTGGCGATCTCGGCCAGCAACGCCTCCCGTCGCACCGGCTTCGAGACGTAGCCGTCGGCCCCAACGCCGAGTGCGTCGGCACGTTCGTCGCCGATGCCCGAGGCTGTCACGACGACGATGGGGGGCAGGTGGTCCACCGGATTTTCACGGAGACGGCGAATGGCCTCGTACCCGTCCATCTCGGGCATGCGCTTGTCCATCAACACGGCGTCGAAGGTGTGGTCGCCGCCGAGCCGGAGCAGCGCCTCTGGCGCGCCCGACGCCGTCTCGATCTCGAACCCGACCGGTTCCAGCATCGCCCGGAGCATATCGAGGCTGGCGCGGTCGTCGTCCACCAGCAGGATGCGCAGTCGCGGCTGATTGGCCGCCAGCCGTTTTACGGTTCCATCGGCCGCCCCATCGGGGAGGGCACCGGCCTCGGCGTGGGCCTTGAATGTGAACCGGAACAGGCTGCCGATTCCATCGCGGCTCGACACGGTGACGTCGCCTCCGAGGGCCTGCGCGTACCGACGGCTCAAGGGCAACCCCAAGCCCGTACCGCTGCCGGCGGTCCGGTTCTCGGCGACGTAAAAGACTTCGAAAATGCGCGCCAGTTCGTCCGCCGGGACGCCGGCGCCGGTGTCTTCGACCTCCACGGCGATTGTGACGTCGCCGGCCGTGGTGTGCTCCACCACCGCGGCACGCACCTGCACGCCGCCTGTGACGGTGAACTTGATGGCATTGCCGACCAGGTTGGCGACCACCTGCATGATTTTGCTCCGGTCGGCGCGGATGACGCGAGGCACGTCGGCGGCGACCGACGTGTCGAGGCTCAGCACCGCCGCGTCGGCCCGCTGGGAGAACATCACGTGCGCATCATGGAGCAGCTGAGGAAACTCGAACGTGCTCGGCGTCAGCGTGATGACGCGCGCATCGGATCGCACCAGTTCCAGCAGGTCGGTGATCAGTTCCAGGAGGTGCTCGCCGCTCCGGGTGATCGCGGAGAGACGGTGCTTCACCGGGCAGGGCTGACATTCGCGTTCCATGATCTGGGCGTAGCCCAAAATGGCATTGAGCGGGGTCCGAATCTCGTGCGACATATTGGCCAGAAACAGGCTCTTGGCACTGGCCGCGGTGTTTGCCTGATCGCGAGCCGCCACCAGGTGTGCCTGGAGTTCACGGTTTTCGAGATCCCTGGCCAGCCGGAATCGGAAACTCATGTAGAGTTCGGCCACCGCCCGCAGCAGCGACGCTTCTTCTTCCTGCCAGTCCCGCTGCGTCGAGACGACGTCGAAGCCCACCACCCCCACGAAAGTCTCGCCGTCCATCAGCGGCTGGATCATCAGCGCCTTCACCCCGTCAGCCTCGAGCAACTGACGGAAGCGGCTGTCTGTGGGCAGCGCGTCGAGGCGGTTGATCAGCAGTGCGTCGCCGGAACAATGCGAGGCCAACAGGCCTGGCACCACCTCGGCCAGCCCGTTTCGCAAGGCGGCGCCATTGGCCGAGATGCCGGGGCCCAGCCATTCGTGCATCACGGCCAGCCTGGTCCGCACCCGATCGTGCTCGAGCACAAACGCACGGTCGGCGCCTATCAGCGTCGCCATGGTCTGCAGCGAATGGTCGAAGGTCTCGTGCTGCCGATCGAGCGACACGTTGAGGAACTCGGTGGCCACCAGCCTCAGCGCCTGTTGAAATGCCAGGGCCTTGGCCAGTTTTTCTTCGGCACGGTTGCGATCGGTGAGGTCGATGATGTTCGCAATCGAGCCCACCACCTCGCCGTCCCGCCAACGCGGCACGGCGGTCACCTGGACGGGGACTTCTTCCCCATCCACCTTCACCAGACGGGTCTGGTAGGTCGACGATTCGCCACGCAGGCGGCTATCGCGCATCTGGTCCAGCACGTGCTGGTCGGCGGGCCGCGTGATGTCCTTGGGGTTGATCCCGATGAGGTTTTCGGGAATCGCCCCAACCAGGTCGGCATAGGCGCGGTTGACGAATTCGAAGCGGCCGGTGACATCGGTCACCGTCACGCCGTGGGCCATGGCCGCCATCACCTGCAGTCCGAAGTCGCGCTGGGACGCAATCTCCGCTTCGGCCCGCTTGCGACCGGTGATGTCCACCATGACGGTCAGAAACGTCTGGCTCCCCTGGCCGGTAATCACCTCTCCGCTGAACAACCCGTCGAGAATCTTCCCGTCCTTGCGTCGAACCCGCATCTCGAGGGCGTTGAGACGCCCGTCAGCCTGCAGGTTCCTGGCAGCGGCGGCCTGCTGCTCGGGGTCGATGAACAGTCCGAGGTCGGCTGCGGTCCTGCCGACGATCTCGTCCCACGCATAGCCGAGCGTACGGAGGAACTCGTCGTTGACGTCGGAAAACTGCCCCTCCGGCACCGTGGACAGCGCCATCGGGTTGGGGTTGCTGCGGAAGAGGCGCTCGAATCGCTGGTTGGCTTCCTGTTCGACGCTGAGGTTCTTGGAGATGCCGAAGACACACCCCTCGCCGTTCCACTTGCCCAGCCAGGCGCGGGTCTCGACCGGCACCTGCCCGCCGCCTTTCTTTCTCAATGGCAGCGGACAACTCTCGCGTTCGCCTCGGAACATCGCCGCGAAGATCGCCTCGGCCTCCCCCCGTCTCTCCTCCGGGTGCAAGGCCAACACGTGCATGGCGACCAGGTCGTCGGCCTCCCAGCCCAGCGTGCGGGTGACGGCGCTATTGGTGAACAGGACGCGCCCCTCCAGCGTCCCCACCACGACCATGTCGGACATGGTCTCGAAGAAGAGGCGGAAGTTGGCTTCGCTCTCTCGCACCGTTCGTTCGGCGCGCTCACGCGCCGTGACGTCGTTGATGATGGAGTGCAGGACCACGCGCGAACCGAACTGAATCCGGCTCGACGAGACCTCCACGTGTCGGATCGACCCATCGGCCAGGCGGTGCTGAAAGGTAAAGAGTCCGCCCTGCGACGCGGTGATCGACCCCATCAACTGCTTCAGATCCGTGTCGGGCAGGGCGTTGATCTGAGCGATTCGCATCGATCGAAGCTGATCGGCCGAGTACCCGTAGAACGTCACCGCCGCACTATTGGCGTCGATGATCTGGCCATCGGCCGGATCGACCAGCAGCATGACCGCCCGATTGCTGGCGAACTGATCGCGGTACGCCCGCTCGCTCGCCATCAACTCGGCCTCGATTCGCACCTGGTCGGTGATGTCCCAATTGGTGCCGATCATGCTGCGGGGCCGGCCGCTCGAATCGCGCTGCACCGTGGCAAGCGCGCGGATGTGGCGAATCGTCCCGTCAGGCCAGCACACCCGGAATCGGGTGTCGAATTCCCGCTCGCCCGCCAGCGCCAGCCTGATTTCTTCGTCGCCCCGTGCGCGGTCGTCGGGATGCAGCCCAGCCTGCCAGGCCTGATAGGCTCCGCCGAACTGGCCTTTCGTGATGCCGTAGAGACGGAACATCTCGTCGTCCCACATGAGCAGGTCGTTGACCACGTCGTAGTCCCAGGTGCCGACGCCGCCGGCCCGAACCGCCAGGCTCAGGCGTTCGGTGGCGCGCCGCAACTCGGTCTCCATCCGTTCGCGCGTCGGGTTGGGATTCAGCACGACCCGGTACGCCACCACGTCGTCGTCGTCCCGAGCGGCCGACACCGACACCGCCGTCCACGCCAGGGTGCCGTCCACGGTGACCAGGCGAAGATCGAACGTCTCGGGATCGCCGGTCTGATTGGTCGAATCGAGGCACCGGCGCCACGCGCCGAGGTCTTCGGCGAAGATGAACCGCGAAAACCATTTTCCGACCAGGCCGCCGCGCGCGACGCCGAGCAGGTTGCTGGCGGTGAGGTTGGCTTGCAGAATCTGACCCGCATCGTCAACGGTGAGATAGCCGGCCGGCGCCAGGTCGTAGAGGTCCGAATACCTCGCCCGCGACACGTCCATCTCGCGATGGAGCCGGCGCATGTCGTCGTCGCGCTCGTCCGGTTCGGTCCGATGCCCCTCCACATCGGGCGGCGTCGGAAGCGCGGCGTCGAGCGACGACGCCCCGACGACCGATGCCGGCTTTGCCGCGGTCGTCACCGGCGCCCCCTCGGGTCGCCGACCGGTCTTGGTCTTCTTGTCCTTGCGTGACGGGCTCATGCCGGCCTTTCTCCTTCGCGTTGCGAGAACCCCCTGCGCAAGCCGATTGCGCCGAACCCGGCGCCTCGGCGACCGGACACGACCCCGGCCGCTTCGGCCGTCATCGCCGGAGGCGTTTCATGACCTGGTGACGCTGGGCCTGACAACGAGCCGGGGATTGGGGAGGGGCGTCGACAGAGATCTCGAATGCAGAGCGGCTCGGCCGCCCGCTGACAGGGCGGCCGATCGCGTCCTCGGGGGAAGTATCCCACGAAAACGGCAGGCACGAGCCCGGTCTTCTCTACCAGGGGCATTGGGTGGGGCGCCGAGGCCTGGTTGGTGATCCCTGTCGGCCGACGGCGGGTCAGTGGCCGGGCTGACCCGAGGGCGAGAGTCTCGAGTCCCAGTCGACCACCGACGGCGTCATTCCGGTCTCGATCGCCTCGAGATCGGCGGGAGTGAATCTGGGCCACTTGTGCCACGACACCGGACTGAGCGGAAACGTGCCGTCAGCCATGCGACGCTGCGCGGTTCGATGGCTGATGCCGAGTCTGGCGGCGACTTGCTGGAGCGTCATTAACGTCATACATCACCCGATAGGCGGAACCACCATCGAACTGTCCAGGCCCGCGAAGAGACGTGGCCAGACGGGAAACAATCTCGACCCTCACTGCCAGCGGTGGGCCCGCCGTTGCCCGGGCCCACAAGTACTTGCAAATCAGCCGACCGGTCCTGCGCTGCTGCAAGAGCCGCCGCGGCACGCCGCGTCGTGACGACACGCACCGCAAGGTGCGCCATCGCCAAGCTGCAGGATCGGCATGGGAAGGGAAATCAGGGAGGGGGCAACGGCGAAGGGCCGTGTGGGACACGGCATCGGAATGAAGAACGCAGTCGAGTAGAACACGAAACCTCCTGGGCACAACAACTCACGCGATCGACGAGGCACGACTTGCCCGTCTCACGCTACTGCAGCAACAGCGATGCGCCGACGTCCCGGACGCCCCGACGCTCCCGGCGAATGGCGATCGCGAGCATCGCCGCGTTCCAGCCGGCGAGCACACCGAAGGTGACGATCAACTTGGAACTGAAGAGCCACTCGAAGTGCCAACCCCATTCACACATCGCGTCTCCTCTTTTCTCTGCCACGGCAACCCGACGGGATGCCCGAACCTATCGTGGCGGTGCGACCAAGGCCACTACGTCGTCGCCGCCAGGAACGATGACCACGCCTTCGAAGGGGGTCTCAATCAGCCCGTTGGGGCCCGCCGAAATCACCACCGTGCAACTGGCTCCGGTTGACAGCGTCCGGATGTTGATCGCGTAGCGGCGCCCCCAGGGATCGGGTCCGATACCGGATTCGAGGTAGGGACCGTGCCACCCGCGGATCCAATTGGCCTGGCGCGGCGGAAACGTGCTGTAGCCCACCGCGTTGGTCACCAGTTGATCGTCGAGAGCACCGACCATCGCCGAGCCTGTCGGCCGCAGCCACTTCGGGTCGCCTCCGGTGCCGATGGATGGCGCCACGCCAGCCCCGACCAGCAGATCGAAGGTCGCCCATCCGCGCGGGTTGGCCTGCTGACCGAGCACGTCGCCCTCGAACCGGGCCACCGCCGTGGCGATGGTGTGGGCGTCCTGGATCGCGCGTGTGAAACGGGCCTGGGTGATGTAGTCCTGAATCGCGGGAACGGCGGCCCCGGCGACCACCGCGCTGACGGCCAGCGCCGCCGCCGTCTCGACCAGGCTGACGCCGGTTGCCGATTTCGCCAGCCTCATCACGCGTGTCCACACGGTCGCCGTCCTTTCGGCGTCGTCTCTACTCCGAGCGCGCAGCCGCCGCGTTCTGTTTCGCATCAGTACCCCGGCGCCAGCAAACACCCGAGATCGCCCGAATCGGTTGATGCGGCACGGCTGTTGAACGCCGTCTCCACGATGGCGTCGGGGCCGGCCGACAGCACCACCGCATCCCAGCCAGAGCCGTCGACCAGATGGCGAACGCTGACGGCATAGCGATAGCCCCAGGGATCGGGACCGACGCCCGCGTCGAGGTAGGGCCCTGCCCACCCGCGCGAAAACATCCCGCCTCCGAATCGCGCGGTTCGCCGCTCATCGCCAGCCTGGTTGCGCACCAGATAATCGTCGAGCTGGCCGGCGCGGCCGGTCGATAACTCCGCGGTCCACGGTGACGCGTCGGTGTCGCCGGGCGCTGGAGTCTGGCCGGCGCCCACGAGCACGTCGAAGCCGCTCCACGAACCCGACGTGTTGCGCTGCAGGCTGACGTCGAAAGCGAAACGCGTCAGACCCACCGCGATCACCTGCATGTCGCTGCGCGCCTTGACCAGGCGCGCCCCGTTGACGAAGTCGCCGATGGCAGGCGCCAGCACGCTGGTCAGTAACGAGGCCACCGCCAGCACGATCGCGGCCTCTACCAGCGAAAATCCGCCGGCATCACGCGTAGAGGCTGCTGTCGGCTCCGGCCTTCGACACCGCGCGGCATGGGCCATGACTTTCAATCTACAATTCCTGCTGATGTCTCCCAGCGGCCTCACGTGGGCGCTGGGTTGAAGGCGGGAGAGCGGCGACCGCGCCATACGCGTCGGACTCCACCCGCGATTCGTCCAAGTGTAGGCGTCGAGCGCGTTGCAGACCATCGGGGCCACCCCTAGATCGCACGACAAAATCACCTGAGACGCACCTCAGGCTTCCCGGAGACGACGACGCCACATACGAGGTGGGTCGGGGCCAGGCCGACGCTCCGGCAGTCCGGCTGCCCAGGTCCCGGTCAGCATCAACACGTTGGGCCAGCCAGAACGCCGCGGCCTGACACGCGCCGACCACCAGCCTGACCGGGTGTTCCCACACCAGGTGCCGAAGTCGATCGGCGCGGCCTCCCGTCCCGTAACA
Source organism: Acidobacteriota bacterium (assembly GCA_037133015.1). Lineage (GTDB taxonomy): Bacteria > Acidobacteriota > Vicinamibacteria > Vicinamibacterales > JAKQTR01 > JBAXOX01. The sequence continues at coordinate 12,466 of JBAXOX010000068.1, read as the reverse complement.
GACCCGCAACCACCAATCCGGCGGACAGAGCACGTCGTGCCCCGAGGCCGCCGACCAGGTGGGCATCGACGCGATGCGGTCCACGCCCGCGGATCGCGCTGGGAGGTCCCATCCGAATTTCTCGACGACCCTGGCCGGCCAGGGCGTCAACACGTTGAGGATCGGAAGCGCTCGGAACGCGCGGCCGTATCGCTGGCGAACCACGTCCCAGTCCATCTCGTCACACCAGGTCTCGGTCAGTGCGACCAGGTCGGCAACCGAGATCAACCTGATGCCCAGATGAAAGATGTCGCGGGTGAAGGCGTGGGCGTAGACGTGCCACAGCATGTCCTCGGGCCCCAGCGTCCGCACCGGGAGCCCCGACCATTCCACCGGCTGAGACCGCCCTGCCAGTTCGTGGTAGCCCAGCGACGGCAGAAACGGATGCGCAGGAAGGATCTGATGGCGCAGCGTCATCGATACGGTGGCGCCATCGACGGTCTTCGACAATCCCGGCAGATCACGATGGTCGATCGCCACCCGGGTGTCGGTCGCGCAAAAACCGATGCCGCGCAGCACCCGGTGCGCGATGAGCGCGTCGGTTGGCCGCACCAGCAGTTCGACGCTCCGCACCGGCCGCAGCACCGGGTCGGCATAGACCGCCTGCGCCAGGGCCGCCCCACTGAGCAGCAGAACGGGCACCGCCGCGTTGTTCAATTCCCGCAGCGCCTCGCCGAGCACGCGATGCCGTACCGCGTAGCGGTGGGCCTGCTGAAGCCATCGATCCTGCAGCGCGGCCGTGATGTGCCCGGGAATCTCGACACCGGCGTCGGCCAGATGCGCCCTGAGCAGAGGCCCGAGACCGTGGTGGTCGGCCTCAGGCAGGAGCGCGTCCCACGGCATGTTTGCGGCGAGACTCCGCAACTGGGTTGCGACGTGGACGTTTCCAGGAGGTTGCGCGCAGAGTGCCAGAATCGGGAATGTCGCGGGGTCCGACTTCATCAAGGTCGCCCGAATAGGCGACCACGTGATGTGATGCCGACGACGACTCAGAATGCCCACGTCTGGCAGTGTAGAACTGCCGAGGGGCGCGCACCATCGGGGATCCCCCGAGAAGAACCCGGGAAATCCCCTAGACGGGGGTGTCTTTTACCCTAGGGACCTGACGAAGGGAACCGGGGCAGGCCGAGCCGACACCGATGGCGGGAGGTCGCCGATGCCACTATTTACCTATTTGTCGCGGCTGACGAGGCCGGCACGCACCGCGAACCGGACCAGGCCAGGAATGTCGTGAATATCGAGGCGTCGCATGACATCGGAGCGATGAGTTTCGACCGTCTTGATGCTCACCGCGAGACGGCTCGCAATCGTCTTGGTGGACGCGCCTTCGGCCAGCAACTGCAACACTTCGCGCTGGCGGGAGGTCAACTTGTCGGCGCCGTCGCCCAAACCGCCGCCAGGGTCGGCGACGTACGCCTCGATCACGAACCGGGACACTCGCGGGCTCAGGTAGCGCTCGCCGCGGGAAACGGCACGGATGGCGATGTCGAGTTCGGCCGGCAGCGAGTCCTTGAGCAGGTACCCGACGGCGCCGGCCCGCAGTGCCTGCCAGACGTACTCGTCGGAGTCATACATCGACAACATGATCACCCTGGTGCGAGGCGATTCGCGTTTCAACCGGGCTGTGGCTTCCACGCCATTCAACTCCGGCATGTCGATGTCCATCAACGCGACGTCGGGCTGAAGCGCGACCGCGGATGCCAGCGCCTCGCGGCCGTTGGCCGCCTCGGCCACCACCACGATATCGTGGAGGCCATCGAGCAGCGCCCGAACACCGGCGCGAACCAGCGCATGATCGTCGGCGAGCAGAATACGAACAGGCATCACACCTCTGTGAGTCGGAGCGCGAGCGACGCCCTCCCCGATTCCTGACACGCGCTCACTACGCCGATTCGGTCCGTCCGACGGCGACGCCCAGTCGGCCGCGCCGACATCCAGCCGAAAACGCCGTGGTCAGTCCCCAAGCGTTCCCTCCTGGTCGGTATAGAGTTCGTCGGCCATCTTCTGCCGGCACGGCGGGCAGATGCCATGCGAGATGCTGGCGTCGGTTCGCTCACGCAGGTAGACCTCGATTGGCTTCCAGTAGCCGTTCTCGTCCCGCACCTTCCGACACCAGGCGCACATCGGCAGCAAGCCACTGAGGGTCTTCACCTGGTCCAACGCGTGCTGGAGCAACACCGATTGGTCGGCGAGCAAGTCGCGCTGGCGCTTCAAATCGATGTGGTTGGCCACGCGCAGCGCGACCAGCATCGGATTGAACGGCTTGGTGATGAAGTCGGCTCCGCCGAGCCGCAACCCGCGGACTTCGTCGTCTTTGCAGTCGGACGCGGTGACGAAAATCAAGGGAATCAACTTGAGCGCCGGGTCGGCCTTCATGGCTTCGGCGACGCCGAATCCATCCATGCCCGGCATCCTGACATCCAGCAGAACGAGGTCCGGGTGTTCACGCGCCGCGATGTCAAGAGCCTGAAGACCGTTGGTCGCAAAGTACAGCTCGTACTCGTCGCCCAGAAACTCGGCCAGCACCTGAATGTTGGTCGGGACATCGTCGACCAACAGCAGTTTCGGGATCTGGTTCATGTCACGCTCACGGCCCCGATTCGGGCCCCACACCCAATCGCCTGGCCAGACCGGCCAAGCCCGCGCGGGCCTCGGCAAACCGCAGGCCGTCGATATCGGCGGAGACCACGCTCAACTCGGGTTCGTACATCGCCGAATCGGGATGCTGCTGTAACAGGCTGACCGTCGCGCGGGCGCCCAGATGCTGACCGGACAACCGGTGGTGCAGTTCCCGGAACAGTTCCGCCACCGGCTCAGTGGGCACGCGGGGCCCAGGCGGGGGCAGGGGATCCGGCGAGTGGGCGGCCGAATTGGCAGCTGTACTCCGCAGGTGGTCGAGGGCAGCGGCAAGGGCGGCCGTGAGGCCTTCGAGCGACTCCCCCACTCCGCTTCGAAGGCGCCGTTCAAGGTTGATCGCCGCGGCCGCCACCAGGGGTGCGCCCAGTGTGGCCGCCGCTCCACTGAGCGCGTGCGCCAGACTCGCCGCACGGCCCAGTTCGCCGGCCTTGATCGCCGCCCCGATCGTCTCGCCGTCGCCGCCGTGTGCGTCGGCCAGTAATTCGAGCCAGGTTCGGTTGCCCGCCGCGCGCCACGTCGCGCTGGCCCCGGTGGGTTCGGGCGACCCGATCGACCCGGCGCCGACGGCTGCCGGGCCCTTTGGCCGCGCGGTGCGACGACGAGGTCCCGCCACCCGTTGCAGCGCGAGCGCCAGCGATTCTGGGTTCAACGGCTTGGTTAAGACTTCGTTCATCCCCGCCGCCAGGCACATCTGGTGATCGGACACCTGCGCGGAGGCCGTGAGGGCGAAGACGGGAATCGCCCGCATGCCCGGATCTTCGCGAATCGCGGCGGTGGCCCGGTCGCCGTCCAGCCGTAGCAGGTGGATGTCCATCAGCACCGCGTCGAGGCCGGCGGCGTGCTCGCGGGCCAGCCGAACCGCCTCGGCGCCGTCTCCGGCTTCAATCACATTCGCCCCGGCCCCTTCGAGGATGCCCCGGGCCACGACCCGGCACATCGGGTCGTCTTCGACCAGCAGCACTCGCAGCCCGCCGAGCAGCCGGCGACCGCCGAGGTGCGCCCCGCGCCCAAGCGGCTTTGCCGAGCCAGTGCCCCCCAGAACGTCGGGGTCGAGTCCCATGCGGCTCGAATCGGTGCTCGAGCCGCCGAGCATCTCCTCGAGGATCCGCATCAACGATTGCGCCGACGCCTCCAGTTTCGAGACGAAGTCGCGCTGCCGGGTGTCGAGCGTGGTTTGCTGCAGCAGGTAGGCCAGACCGAAAATCGCCGTCATCGGCGTCCGAACCTCGTGGCGCATCAGCGCCAGCGCATCTTCGCTGGCACCAACCGCGGGCACGACAGCGCCCCGCCCACCCGCCGACCGACGACGGCTGGGAGCGCTCGGAGTCGTAGTTCCCGCGTGCCTGCCCGATCTGGCCATTGCGACCTCGATCCTCGACGCAGCGTTCCGCAGATGCAGCCCGTGACGCGGCGCGTCAATGAGCCCCACGTCAGCTTAACACCAACACCTCGGCTCCCGAGACCCAAATCCCGACAAAACACGACAATTGTCGCACACGGTTACGCGGCGCGGAAGGGGCGAAGATCTGGGGATGCGGTTGGCCGTGGCACGCCGGACAACACAGGGCTGACGAGCCGACGGGAAACGGCCCGTGCGAAGAGCGCGGCGGCTAGGACTTCTTCACCAGATCGATACGCCCGGTCGCGGTCCGGTCTGCCCCGTTGACCGGGTCGCCCACAGGCCTGGGATCGCCAGATCCGGATGTGATCAACTGCGCCGCGGTGGTCTGGTGGAAGGTGACCAGGTAGTCTTTCACCGCTGCCGCCCTGGCGGCCGACAGCGCCTGCGTGGCCACCTTCCCTCCCATGTCCTCGGAGTGGCCCTGAATCTCAAGTCTCAGTTCCTCGCGCGATCCCAGTAGTTCGGCGATCTGTGAGAGCACAGCCGCCGATTGCGCCGTGATGACGGCCGTCTCGGAGTCGAACGCGATGCTGCGTACCGCCACCACTCCCCGTTGATCCAGCATCTGCCCCAGTTGCGCCGCCGTGAATTCGACGTCCGGCGTTGTCGCGTCTTCTTCGACCACGTTCAGCGTGTAGCTGGCGCCACTGTTGTTGATCTCGGCCTGGATCCAGACCGACCGGCCGTCGGCCTGCCAATTCGCCGTGACCGACCCGCCGATGCTACCGAGGCGTTCGCGCAGGGTCGCGCCCCGTCTGGCCGCAACCCCGACGGCCAGGATACGTCCCACGTCGCCGGCGGCAGGAGTCGTGGCACCCTCCTTCGCCGCGTACTGGATGAGGTAATAGTGGCCGCCAATCCGTTTGTACGTGTCGTCGGCGACGCGAAAATCAAACGCGCCACCGCGCGTGTCACTGTAGGCACTGATGTAGAACCCGGAGACCCGGTCGAATCCCCCGTAGTCCCTGCTGCCCTCCACGTCGGTCTGCGCGGCGGCCGGCAGCGCGGCACTCAGGCACAGCCCCAGCGCGACCATCATCCGGCGGCGATCGTAATTCATAGGTGTCTCGTTCACAGCGCCATCTCATCGGAACAGGGTCGTGCCGGCACGATGCCGCCGTGTCGGCCTACTGCACGGGGGCCTGATCGAACTGATGTTTGCATCCCATCGAGCAGAACACATAGATCCGGCCGTGGTACTGGGTGGTCCGGCCAGCGGCGCTGGCCTGGCGGGGATCGACCGCCATCCCGCAGATCGGATCCTGCCCGGATGCGTCGGCGCCACCCGCCGACGCCATGGTCATCCGGCTCTCGGAATCGAGCAGAAACGTCCCTGCGGCGGCAATCCGTTCGCCAGGCGCCAGCCCCTCGACAATTTCGACCCGGCCGTCGAACCGCCAGCCGGTCCGCACCTGGCGAGGCTCGAAGACGCCCTCGCGACGCTCGACGAAGACCGTCTTTCTGAGTCCGGAGTCGATCACGGCATCGACGGGCACGGAAATCGCAGGCGCCAGCGCCACCTGCATCTCGACGTCGACGAACATGTCGGGCCGCAGGACGTAGGCCGGGTTGTCCACCTCCAGCCGCACCCTGAGCGTTCGGGCCGCCGGATCAAACTGGGGCAGCACGTCGGTGACGATCGCATCGAAGCGTCGCCCGCGATCCAGCGATTTGACCACGGCGTGCAGACCGGGACGGACCTGGTCGGCATCGAGGCCGGTCAGGTCGGCCAGAATCCAGACCCGGCTCAGGTCGGCGATCCGAAACCAGTCGGCCCCTCGCTGGAACTTCTGCCCCGCCGTGACGCTGCGCGTGAGGACGATGCCATCGGCCGGAGCGAGGATCGTGATGCTCTTGGGCACTTCGCGTGTGCGCCGGATTTCATCGATCTGCAGCTCGGACATTCCCAAATCCTGAAGTTTCTGCAGTCGGTTCTCGAAGACCGAGCTATTGGGATTGACCTGTCCGGTTTCGTCCACCCCGCTCTGCTTGAGTCGATCCTGCGCATTGAGCGTGACGATGAAGCCCTGAATTTCGAAGATGGCGCTGGGCGCCACAAACGTCGCCAGCCGTTGCCCCTTGCGGACCTGACTGCCCGTGGTGACAGCCGACACGTCGCGGATGAACCCGTCGCTGCCGGCGTTGATGTCGTAGGTCCGCGTTTCCTCCGCGGCGACGCGGCCGACCATCCGAAGCGATCGCCTCCCGGCTGTCCGCTCGACAGCGATCGCTCGGATACCGACTCGCTGCCGGTCGTCGCTTGTCAAGCTGACCGTGCCAGGCATCGCCGACCGGGCGAGTCGAGCGTTCTCGCCCGGGGCGGGTCGCCCGGCGTTGGCAACCAGTGTCATGCCGCACACCGGGCAGTCGCCGCGCCGATCGGCGGTGAACTGCGGATGCATCGGGCACGCGTACCGCACCGTCTCGCCTGCCGCGTTCGCGGCGGCAGCCAGGCCGCCGCGCTGGCTGACGACAGCGCCTGCCAGAAACGCCCCGGCCATCGACAGTACCAGCAGGATGAAAGAGGTTGCGCGTGTCATGTCCGTTCCTTGTCCCAGCAAAAGCGTCACCGCATCGTCATGGTGCCGGCTCGATCGGACGCTACGGCACGATTTCCCATCCGAACATCATGTTGTGGTCCTCGTGCGCCAGGTTGTGGCAATGCGCCACGTACTTGCCCGTGAAGGTCCTGAACTTTCTGTAGATCACCACGGTCTCGCCGGGATCCAACGCCACGACATCCTCCTTGCCCGTGTCCTCTGGATGCCGCGCGTCGGGAGCGGCCTTCCCGTTTCGCGAAATCACGTGGTGTTCTTCCATGTGGAGATGCATCGGATGGACCCATCCGCCGCCCCCGTTCTTGATCGTCCACAACTCGGCGCTGCCCTTCTTGGGCTTCGCCAGCGGAGCCAGCGGGTCGAACGGCAGCCCGTTGATCACCCACTGGTTCTCGGGACCCAGGCCGCCGCCGCCGCGCTCGAGGGTGAACTGCCGCGTGGGAACGCCCTTGAAAGTCGAAGGGAGCTTGACGGCCGGGCGCAGTTGCTGTTTCAAGCTCGGCATCACGCTCTTGTCGGGTACCGGCGGTGCGTCGCCGATGACGATCTTGAGCATCGGGACGCGGAAATTCGGGTCGAATTCCGGATTCGGAATCGTCGTGGGATTTCCGTTGACGTCATCGAGAAACGCCGCCGTCGGTTTGCGGCCATTGGTCATCTGGAGCGTGTTGACCAGATAGATCACATCGCCCTTGGTGGTCGGGGTGCCGTCCATGTACTTGGTGAAGTCCACCACGAATTCCCGGCGCTTCGCGGGCCACAACTCGAAGGAATTGCGGATGATGGGAAACGGCAACAGTCCGCCCTCGGACGCGATCTGCGTCATCTGCATGCATTGCTGGCCGCCGGGCAGCTGATACTGCCCCTGCAGCTTGACACCGGTGTGGCCGAGGTCCTTCGACGCCACCGGCTTGGCCACCGAACTCATCAAGGAGAGGTTGTAGATTCTCGCGATCGACGCGTCCAGAAAACGGAACCGGTACTTGCGCCGTTTGACTTCGAGCACCGGGTAGGCGGTGCCGTTGACGGTGAAGATGTCCCCGACGAACCCATGGTTCGGGTAGTGCCGGAAGAACGTCTTCCCCCACCACTCCGGGTGGATCTCGCCGCAGCCATTGTGCTCGTCCTGGTGCGGCGTGGTGCCGTCATCGAGGGCGCAGTCGTACAACGCCATGGGAATGTCGTAGGCCACATCGAAGGCGCCATCGGGCCGGTTGGTGCGGACGCCGGGGAGTCGGAGCGCCTTGGTGTTGGTCTCGTCGCCCGAATCGAGAATCGGGTCGTAGATCGGGAACAGGCCGACCATCCCCTTGTAGACATTCGCCCCGGTGTGGTGCATGAAGTGATCGTGGAACCAGAAGAACGACTGCTTCTCCGACGGGTCGTTGTCGCAGGACCAGTTGAGGTACATGTTGTCCACCCACTGGCCGGGCATGTACCCCGCCTGCCCGAGGGCGTTCATCAGGTAGTTGGGGTTTCCGTCAGACTCCGGCGCCGTATGCCCGTTGTGCAGATGTGTCAGGAATCCCCACTCGGGCGACCCGAAGTCGTGGCGATCGAGGCCGAGCGGATTCAGGTGCAGATTGTTCTCGAAACGCACACACACGGGCCGCCCGTACTCGGCGTTGATCATGGGCCCGGGGAACGTACCGTTGAATCCGTAGATGGTGCTCTGCGGAAGAATCAACGGCCCGAACGCGCCCTGCCCAGGGGCCAGTACCAGATTGCCGCCCGCGTCGATCGGCTGCACCCGCGACGTGGTGAAGGCATGCTGGTTCACCTGCACACGAATGCGGTAGTGCAGCGGCTCGGGCAAGCCCATTTGGGTCGGCCAGATCTGATGGGTGGCGTTGGTCGAGTCCTGCTGGCTGGGAATCTGATACGGCGCGGCGACCGTCGTACCGTTTTCGTCCTTCCAGTCGAGCGGGTTCGAAGGGGCCAGCGCACTGGGAATCGGCAGCGCATCTGAGAACGGGCTCAGCAGGAGCGGACTGGTCGGATAGGGTTCGCCACCCACGCCGCAGCCGACCGCCTGTGCCCCGCCAAACGCGCGAGCTGCCGCCAGCGAACGAGCCGACACCGGCATCGATCCGAGACCCGCGTAACCCACCGCCAGAGCCGCTCCACCGTACTTGAGCAACTCGCGCCGACTCAACCTGTCGAATGCTGTTCGCTCCATGATGTCTTCTTCTCCTCGATCCGCACGGTCCGAACGTACGGGGCGGCCGAGGTCGGCCGTCCCATAAAGGTGCTGCCCTACCTGATGAACGGGTTCAGTCCGAGAAAGCGCTCGAGTGGCGTCTGAGCCCCGCCGGCGCCCACCGCGGGAATCACCACCAGGACGTCGGTGCCAACGGGACTGTCGCCGTTGGGCACGAACAACTGGGGATGATCAAACGGCGCCCGCTGCCACCGCACGCGCTCGTCGGTCAAGGCCACGAGAAACGCAACCAGATCCTGCTGCTGCGGCGCCGTCAGGCCGAGCGGCCGCATGAGCGGCGAGAGCGTCGCGTTCTTGAACGCGCCGCCGTCGTCATAGAAATCCATCACCTGCATCAACGTCGATCGGCCGCCGTTGTGCAGGTAAGGGCCGCTGAACTCGACGTTGCGAAGCGTGGACGTCTTGAACGACCCCTCGACGTCGCTCGACTCGCTCTTGAGGAGGGGCCCTGTCAACAGCGGCCATCCCGACGCGCTCAGCACCTCCCCGGCAAACGGCGACGTCGCCGGGGCGGCAGGTGGACTGGTCGAACAGCCGAGGCCCCCGCCAGGCACCCCGACGATGCCCGGAGCCGGCAACGCCTGGAACAGTCGCGTCCACGACAACGCGTTGCCAAACGGGTCGGTCGCGCCCAGGCCGAGATCTTCGGTGGTCGGACGAACGCCGATGTTGTACCAGCCGGCGTCATACACGGCCACGCGGGCGGCCTGCCCATTCGGGATGACGGTGTAGGTAGCCGGATCGTACGTGATGAGCGTCGTCCCGGTTGGCACCGGGGGAGCGTCCATGAACATGCGCTCCATCCGCAGGTCGAACCCGCTGTTCTTGAACGCCGCGTCGCCAGCCTCCAGCCCGCCCTGGGTCAGATTTCTGATGGATGCGGACGTCGTCTCGGCGCCCTTGTGACACAGGATGCATCCCACCCCGGTACCGGCGGGCGGCGGTGTCTGGAAGACGCCATTGACCGGCAACGCGACCGGGCGCTCGAACAACGCGAGACCGTCGAGAATGCTGTCGGGCGTCGCGACGATGCCATCACTCAAGAGCCGATTCGCCACCTGGGTCAGCAGGGCCGGGTCGTGGGCCAGCACGGATCCGTCGGCGGCCAACGACCGGGAGGCGATGTACTGATCCATCGGGGAGTCGTCCGACACCAGCGTCGCCTGATACAGCATCAGCGACAGCCCCCAGAACAACGAGAAGTTGGCTTCGGTCATCGACACCAGTTTGCCGTTCACTTTGACCGTCTTGTTGCTGTTCCACCACTTCGGCTGGAACGCCCGCTGAATCAGCGTGGCGTACGACACACTCAGACCCGTGGGCGACGCGGCCATCGGCCCCAGCACGCTGTCGTCGGCGGCGACCTGCTGAAGGCCAAGCGGCTTGGCCAGCAGCAACTTCCGGGCGAGATCCGGAAACGTGCGGCCGGCCGCCGACATCTCCGACGTGTTGAGCGGCGGCCCCACCGCCTGCGACGCCAGACTGGCGTTGGCGATATGAACGTCGATCAACACTGGATTGCCCTTCGCGTCGAGCGTCCAGACCCGGGCGGTGGTGTCTCGAGCCCCGAACGGGTTCACGCCGTTGAACTCGGACTGGGCGCGCCCGTTGTGGAAATTGCGATGGTTGAACACCGAGTTGATGGCGGTTGGCGAGTTCACCGCGGTCGCCTGCCGAAGGTTCGTGCCGGCCAGGCTGAAGACCGGGTCGGCGACCAGCGCCACCTGCTCGCGCCCTTTCGAATCGATCCCCTTGAACGTGCTCTTGCGGATTCCCTGCGACCCGGCGGCGTTGTCATTCGCGAGGACGAACGGGAAATCGGATCCGTTCGCGTTAAAGAGGAAGTTGGGCGCCTGCGTATTCCAGCTCTTGTCGGCCGACGGGTGAATCTGATTTCTGGTGCGCGCGTCGGCGCCGGCGTGAAAGTGGCAGGTCGCGCACGCCGTCCGGCCGTCGCTGCCGACCTGCATGTCCCAGAACAACGCCTTGCCCAACTGGACGGCCGCCGGCAGATCCGCCACGTACACCAACAGATCGTCTCGAAGCGTCGGTGCGCCGGTGGTCAGGCTTTTCGGAATGACGGGATTCGCCACCGTCTTCAGCGATGTCAACGGCGCAAACGCCAGCACGCCCGGAGGCGGCACGACGGGCCCGAACCCGGTCGGACACGCGATCTGCTGCAGCGTTTGCCCCTGCGCGGCGAGCGTGGAGGCCATGAGCGCCCAGCCGATGACGGCTGCCGCCAGGACCGCCGACGCCGCAACGAACCGGTCGGCTGTGCTCAGTGTCTTCACCATGTCGAATGTCCTTCCCTGCGTTCGATGCGATCGACAACCTCGGCGCCGTCTTATACGAAGATACGCGCCCGGCTCATGAGCGAACAGACGGTGATGCCCGGGAATCGACGGAGAAAATCGCGGTGGCGGCGGGGGGGAAACCCCGGAGGGGGATGACCAGCGCGCCCCGCCTCCGACCGTCGCCCGGGTCACACGCGTCCGGCACCTACGTAGAAACTGTGGATGCGAGGGCGGCCCGAGGCAGGAACTTCGCCGCCAAACCGCGGCCGGCCCCGGCACTGAGGAACAGCCCCCCTCGTGACACGTCACGAATCGCCCGGCCAATCTCGGCTGTGGCGTCGGCCCTGAGCACGTACGCTCGGATTCCCGCCCGGACAGCCGCCACGATTTCCGACTCGGCTGCATGCCCCGAGAGCAGGAGCAGCTGACTCTCGCAACTGACGCTGACGATCTCGCGCGCCACCGACAGCGCGTACTCTACGGGCCTGGCATCGTCAAGGATGACCACGGAAGGCCGAAGCCTGGCGGCGAGGCCCACCACGTCGCGAAAGTGGCGACTGGTTCCAACCACTTCAAATCCTTCTTGAACCAGAAGACTCCTCAGCCCGGAGAGCGTCTCGCCTGTGCCCTCACCAAGCAGGACCCGGATTGGGCCGACCGTCGCGTCGTCTTGGAGGTCGATTGGCGCCGGGGCCGCGCCCTCGACGCGTAATCGCGACCGCCTGACGGCGGCGAGCCGCAGCCGACCAGCGTGCGCCCTGTCGCTGATGCCCAGGACCCCCGCAATAACGCCGGCGACCAGAGCGGTGACCCAGGCCGCACGGCGCGCCGTCTTTGTGATGTCAAACCAAGTGCGCACCGGAGCCTCTTTCCTGGTTCTGCGCGATATCGGTCGCAGCCGACAACCTGAGCGTGACGCCAACCCGCTCACCTCGCCACGCCAGAGTGTCGACCCGTTAACCGCCAGTGTGGTCCTGGCTCTGCACGATGGTGGCGACGACGGTCCCCGACGAAGTCAAGATGCCCGTGACCTGGACCTGGAGTGCGCCGGTCACGCCGGTGCACGCGCCATTGACGAACTGAGTCGTGGAGTTGGAGAAGACCGTCCACGCCAGGTTCGTTCCCTTCTCGAGCATCACAAACGTCAGATTCGGACAGGTTCCTGACACCAGCCCGCCTGTCGCGACCGTCCCTTGAATGGTCACGGCGGTCCCGACAGGAGTCGGCGTCGGCGTGGGAACAGGCGCGGGCGTGGGTGCCGGCGTCGGTACCGGTGCGGGTGTCGGCGTGGGAACAGGCGCGGGCGTGGGTG
>JBAXOX010000067.1:0-22812 GCA_037133015.1 Acidobacteriota bacterium | reverse complement strand
GTTCACGTGCGGTTTCGACCGGTCGAATTTTTCTTTCCCCATGGCTGGTCTCCCGTGCTCCCTCTAACTCGCGCGACGCGCTTTATCTCACGTCGACAACGGGTCGCTGTCTCAACCCGCGTGCCCGCCTTCGCTGGTCGGCGTGGCGGGCCGGCTGTCCTGCCTAGCGACCCGAAACTCTTGCCACCACTTCTTCGCTCACCGCGTGCGGCGCCTGCTCATACCGTTCGAAATGCATCGAGTAGGTCGCCCGGCCCTGCGTGCGCGACCGGAGGTCGGTGGCATAGCCGAACATTTCCGACAGCGGCACTCTGACGCGGATAATCTGGGTCCCGCCGCGCGCTTCCATCGCCTGCACCTTGCCGCGACGGCTGTTCAAATCGCCCAGGACGTCGCCCATGTGCTCTTCGGGCACCACGACTTCGACGCGCATCACGGGCTCGAGCAACACCGGGTGCGCCCGCTTCGCGGCATCCTTGAACGCCATCGAGCCGGCAATCTTGAACGCCATCTCCGACGAGTCGACGTCGTGGTACGAGCCGTCGTACAGTTCCACGCCCACGTCGTCGAGGGGATACCCGGCCAGCACGCCGCCGGTCATCGCCTCTTTGATGCCCTCTTCGATCGGCTTGATGTATTCGCGCGGAATCGTCCCGCCGACAATCACGTTCTCGAACTCGAAGCCCTCGCCCGGCTTGCGTGGCACCAGGCGGATCTTCGCGTGGCCGTACTGGCCGCGCCCGCCGGTCTGCCGGATGTACCGGCCCTCGCCCTGCGCGGCCACCGTGATGGTCTCCTTGTAGGCGACCTGCGGCCGTCCGACGCTCGCTTCGACGTTGAATTCCCGCTTGAGGCGATCGACGATGATTTCCAGGTGCAGCTCGCCCATCCCGGCAATCACGACCTGGCCGGTTTCCTTGTCGGTCCGCACGCGGAACGTCGGGTCTTCGGCCTGCAGCTTGCCCAGGCCCATGCCGAGCTTTTCCTGATCGGCCTTGGTCTTGGGCTCGATCGCCAGCGAGATCACCGTCTCGGGGAAGTCCATCGCCTCGAGCAGCACCGGCTTCTTCTCGTCGCAGATCGTGTCGCCCGTGCTCACGCTGCGCAGCCCCACCACCGCGGCGATGTCGCCCGCGTAGACTTCCTTGATTTCCTCACGCTTGTTGGCGTGCATCTTCAAGAGGCGGCCGATGCGCTCGGTCTTGCCCTTGGTCGTGTTGAACACCGAGCCGCCCGACTGCAGCACGCCCGAGTAGACACGAATGAAGGTGAGCTGGCCGACAAACGGGTCGGTCATGATCTTGAACGCGAGCGCGGCAAACGGGGCCTTGTCGTCGGCGGGCCGCTCGGTCTGCTCTTCGCCCTTGTCGGGCACCAGCCCGATGACCGGCGGAATATCCAGCGGCGACGGCAGGTAGTCCACCACCGCGTCGAGCATCGGCTGCACGCCCTTGTTCTTGAACGCGGAGCCGCAAATCACCGGCACGAACGGCGCCTTCTCGTTGCGCACCGACTCGATGGTGCGCTTGCGCAACGCGGCCTTGATTTCGTCCTCGCCAATCTCGCCGCCGTGCAGGTACTTCTCGAGAATCGCGTCGTTGACTTCGCTCACCTTCTCGATGAGGTGCTCGCGGTACTCGCGCGCCTGCTCCGCGTACTCCGCCGGAATCTCCTCGACCACGTAATCGGCGCCCAGCGTCTCGTCCTTGTACCAAATCGCCTTCATCCGCACCAGATCGATGATGCCGGTAAAGTTCGACTCGGATCCGATCGGCAGCTGAATCGCGACGGGGTTGGAGCCGAGTTTGGTCCGGATTTGCGTGAGCGTCTCGACGAAGTCCGCGCCGATGCGGTCCATCTTGTTCACGAAGCAAATCCGCGGCACCCGATACTTGTCGGCCTGGCGCCACACCGTCTCCGACTGCGGCTCCACACCCGACACCGCGTCGAACACCGCGACCGCGCCGTCCAGCACCCGCAGCGACCGCTCGACCTCGGCGGTAAAGTCGACGTGGCCCGGCGTGTCGATGATGTTGATGCGGTTCTCGCGCCACATGCAGGTGGTGGCCGCAGAGGTAATCGTGATGCCCCGCTCCTGCTCCTGCTCCATCCAGTCCATCACGGCGGTGCCATCGTGCACCTCACCCAACTTGTAGGTGATGCCCGTGTAGAACAAAATGCGCTCGGTCGTCGTGGTTTTTCCGGCATCAATGTGCGCCATGATGCCGATGTTCCGCGTTCGATCGAGAGGTACGAGCCGGGGCATGAGATCCTGTTCTTCCTGCCGCTACCAGCGATAGTGGGCGAAGGCCTTATTGGCTTCGGCCATTCGATGCGTGTCTTCTTTTTTCTTCACGGCGCCACCACGCAGATTCGCGGCATCCATGAACTCGTTGGCGAGCTTCTCGTGCATCGTCTTGCCGTCGCCACGGGTCCGCGAGTAGAGCACGAGCCAGCGGATGCTCAGCGAGAGCCGCCGGGTCGGGTTCACTTCGATCGGCACCTGGTAATTCGACCCGCCCACCCGGCGCGACTTGACCTCGAGCGCCGGCTTGACGTTGTCGACAGCCTTCTTGAAGACCTTGACCGGATCGTCGCCGGTCTTCTCTTTGATGATGTCGAAGGCCCGGTACAAAATCGATTCCGCGGTGCTGCGCTTACCTTCCTTCATCACCGTGTTGATGAACTTGGTCACCAGCGGGCTCCCGTACACCGGGTCCGGAACAACTTCGCGTTTGGCGATGACTCGTCTGCGTGGCATAGCTTCGGCCTTACTTCTTCGGGCGCTTGGCGCCGTACTTGGAACGACTCTGCTTGCGGCCCTGCACTCCCACCGCATCGAGCGTGCCGCGAATCACGTGATACCGCACGCCCGGCAGATCCTTGACGCGCCCCCCGCGGATGAGCACCAGCGAGTGCTCCTGGAGGTTGTGGCCAACGCCCGGGATGTAGGTGGTGACCTCGATCCCGTTCGTCAACCGCACACGGGCAACCTTGCGAAGTGCCGAGTTCGGCTTCTTCGGCGTCTGCGTAAACACGCGCACGCACACGCCCCGCTTCTGGGGGTTGTCCTGCAACGCGGGACTTTTCGTCTTGAAGACGATCTTGTCTCGCCCCTGACGAACGAGCTGGCTAATAGTCGGCACGGCTGCTCCGTACAACAAGAACACCACTAACGGCGACAGTCCGTGCCAACACCGGCAACGGTGCCCGCCGTCACACGCTCACTGCTACTCCAGACCCGATGACGATCCCGCGACCGCCCGATCGAACCCTGGAGCCCCTCCGGCCTGAAAGCGTTATCGAACGCTTGGCGCCAGAGGGCGACAAACCCTATGACTTGTGTTTTCTCGCCGAGGTGCGGATTAATCCGCGGTGCCTTCTAGGCGGCGGACGCTAGATAGGGTTTCCTAACGTCCGAAGAACCTGTCAAAGATAGCACGGCCGGGATTGCCGACGCAAGTGTGTTGAATTCTGGCGGCCAAACACGAAGGCGGATCGAGGCGTTGGTGGGCCCACCACATAAGACAACCCGACGATCCAGAACCGGCATCAACCGCGTCAGCGCCGCCCGTTTCCGCCTGGCGCGTTGGCCAACAGCGAGGCCATCGACACGCCGCCCTGGCCCCCACGATCAACGCGTCGGCCCTGTCCCGACTACGGAAGCGGCGGCGACGCGACCGCCGGCCCGACGCGCAGCAGCAAGCCGAACGAGACGGGAGGCCGTGTCGAGTTGAACTGCAGGGTCCTCATGTCCTGTTCGGGAAAGCCTTCGACCGTCGTTCCCGTCCACGTCGATGGCAGCTGCATCTGAGTCGAAATCCCGGCTTCGACAAGCCGGTTGCGCAGGCGACCGACGATGATGTTGGCAAATTCTCCGGCGGTGGCTTCCACATCAGACGTGTCGACGTCTGCTGGCGCCGCCCCAATCAACTGCCCGGTAATCTCGCGGGCCGACCGATCGTCAACGCGGAACACCACGGCAAACGAAGCCACGCCGGGCGCATCCAGATCCAGCCGTGCGTGCACGCCGCGGCCCGGCCACGGCACCATCGGCGCCGCGCCGGCCGGGACCAGCACCACTTCCGACGACAGCATCAATCCGAACAGTTGCTCGGTCGCGCAGATCGCGTCCCGCTCGAGGCTGGCGCAAAACGCCGGCATCTGCGCCAGCGGTGTCTCCACCCCAGTCACCGCGCGATCGAAGGCGGCCACAAACATTTCCGGCACAAACGTCCAGTCGATCAGCGCGTCGGCAACCCGATCCAGCCCGTCGCCGCCCGTCGCCGACTTTTGCCGGCACGCCACCATCCGTGCGCCCGACAGGTGCGGCAACTGCTTGAGCTTCGGAATCAGCAACTCGGCGGACGGCAGTCCAATCTGTTCGCCGATCAGGATGACGTCGAACACGGGGGCCTTCGGGCCCATCAGCAATTGAAGGGCGCCCGCACCAGAATCGACGTCCGTCACGACATAGGTGTGCGACAGCGCATTCGCAAGGAAGTGACGGCGATCCGGATCGACATCGATCACCAGCACGGCTCGACCGTGTTGGACCTCGGCCGCCGCATGCGTGGGCGCCGGCGCGCCGTGGGCCAGGCGCGCGACGATCTTGGCGAGACGCTCCGACAGCCGATCCTGGCCGAGCGGTTTCGACAGATAGTCGGTGATGCCCATCTCAACCAGACGGCGCACCATCGCTTCGCCCTTCTCACTGGTCAGCACGACGACCGGCAGGCTGGCGTGCGCGGGCGAGGATCGAATCGCCTCCAGCGTCTCCAGCCCATCCATCACCGGCATGTTGACGTCGAGAATCACCAGATCGAACCGTCGGCGCCCAATCTCAGCCAACGCCTCGACCCCGTTCTGCGCCTCTAAGAAATCGGTCTGCTGCAGGCCCGTCAACGCGCGCTTGAGCATCGCGCGGATCGTCGCGCTGTCGTCGACAAGCAGAATCTTCATAGAGGCAAACCTCCAAGGACCACCGTCCAATGGTAATCGGCACCCTGATGATTGGAATGAAAGAAGGGTGCGTGGCTAGCGTCTCGCGTTGATGGGATAGATCGCGTCAACCGCGCTCAAATACCGCTGCGTCTCAGGGAAAGGCTCGCGCTCACCGCGCAACACCTGATCGGCGTGCACCGATCCGGCATTGTAGGCAATCAGCGCCGAACGCACGTTGCCGTAGTTGTTGAGCAGGCCCGCCAGGTACGCGATGCCCCCGCGCAGGTTATCGACCGGGTCTCGAGGATTCACGCGAAGCATGGCCGCGGTCGCCGGCATCAACTGCATCAACCCGACGGCCCCTTTGGCCGAAACGGAGGCAGACTGCCAGTTGGATTCCTGCCGAATGACCGCCGCCACCAGGCGGTAGTCCACCCCGTAGGCCATCGAATAGTAGCGGGTCCACCACTCAAGCGCGATCGGAACGGAAGAACCGGCGCGTGAAACCGCCGCGCTTGCCGAGGCCGGCACGCCAGGTCGGAACACCACCGGGAAGCCCGGCGCCGCGGTCGGGCTTCGAAGCGACGCCAGCGTGGAGGGAGCCGTCGCACGTTCGGAGGTCAGCGGTGGCGCCAGCGATAAGGTGGCTGCCGCCGCCGTGATCCAGGAGCCATCGTCGGGCCACCGATGCGGCTCCCCGACCGACACCGGGCCGGTGGCCACGTCCAGCGTCGCCAGCGTTGAGGGCAGAGGCCGTGGCGGCAGGCCGGCGAGATGGCGCACGGCAGCCGCATCAATGTCGGCCCTCAAGGCCGTGCCCGAGATGATGCCGCCAATCTCTTCGAGCGAATACCCGAGCAAGCCGAGCCTGTAGGCCGTCCGGTCGCGCGACACCGACAAGGCGTCGCACGCCACGGTGACAACGCGGATGCCCTTGAAGGCAGCCAGGTAGTCGTCGTGCGTGGCGGGGTCGGCGCCAACCTCGGCCCCCAGCACCACACCAGCGGCCCGAGCAAATCGCCGCCAGCGTTTGTCGAATTCCGCCGGGTCGGCCGCGGCCACATCGGAGACAGCCGACCGCGAGAGCAGGAGCCGAACGCCGCCGAGCGCGGTCAGCGAGCAGCGACCCAACGGCGCACCTTCGGCCATCGCCATCGCTGGCACCATCAGCACCAGGAAACCCGTAACCGCAACGCTCGCCCTCAGGTGAACCTCCGTCCAATCGGGGCACACTGAGCCCCTGGGCCAAGCGATAGCAGATTTTGTACCCGCCAATCCGCAAGGAGGCGCGCAGGGCATCTGCGGTCGTTTCACGCCCGTTCCGGCCACATTTCACATCTCGGAGCGGCCCGGCCGCCTACGCGGCGTGCGCGGGTTGTCGGTGGCCCGACACCGGCTCGCGGGCTCTCAACCCGGCCCGACGACTGTACGTCCCGTGATGGCGGCGGCCGCGCTGGTTGGACCCCGGGGGTGAACGACTCCCCCTGCACCCGCTCCGGAGCCGACCACGGGGATGGCGGGGCCGCGTCCTCGTCGGGTCAGCGTATGATGAGGGCGCAAGGGCCGCGCCGCCGACCCGCTCGGGACCGAGGTCGCCGGCATCGGTCGGCCTCATGCACGCCCTGAAACGGATTGGATCATGCGCAGAGTGTGGTATCGCGAAACGCGTCGTCTCGCCGGTTCCCTCGTCGCCGCTCTCATCGGCCTGGCGTCGGTGACGGGCGCGCAGTCGGTCGTCGGGCCGCAGGCACCGGCGCTGGCCTCCCCGCCCGCATCGGGAACATCGCTGCTGGCCCAGGCCATCAAAGCCGAGGCCGAGTTCAAGTTCGATCTGGCCACCGATCGTCTCTACACCCTTCTGATTGAACACCCAGGCACCGCCGACGCCCTGGCCGCCCGTCTGCGGCTGGCGCGCGTGTTGGCGCTGTCGGGCGACCTGCCGCCCGCCATCCTGGAGTGCCAGTTGCTCCGCGACGAAGCGGGCCTCGACCATCCGATGCGGCAGCAGGCCGTGGAGTTGGCGACGACGCTGGGCCGCCGGCTGAGAGCCGCCGCGTCGCCTGGCGCGAACTACTTCTCGACGTTCGAACCGTTGCCGGCGCGAGGCGTGCCGAGCATCGACGAACCGCGGACGATCGTGTTCGACGGCGAGGCAACGTTCGTCCTGCTCGACGAGGGCGCGCGGCGCGTATACCTGGTCGGCGCGGACACCACAGCTTTCTCGACGGCCCCGCAGGATCCGGCCGCCACGACGGTGCTTCCCGACAAGACGGTGTTGGTCTTTGGCAAGGCCGGACTCGCCAGTTCGTCGACGACCCAACCGGTGGCGTTGAGCGGCGCGCAGGGCGGGAAGACCCGCCCGTTCAGGAACGTGCGGTCCATCGCCGCGCTGTCGACCGGCGACGTGCTGGCGATCGACCGGGACTACGATGGTGTGATTCGCTGCCAGTACCCGGCCGGTACATGTGCTTCTGTCGAGGGCATGGGCAAACAGCGCGTCGTCAAGGTGGGAGCCAACGACTGGAGCTATCTGCTCGACGACCGAGGCCAGGTCGTGCGCGTGCTCGACGCCCAGCAGCGGCAGATTGCCTCGTTCGGGCCGACCCTTGGCACCCTGAAGCTGGAGCGCGTCGAAGACATCGCGGTCGACACGACGCACGGACTGTATCTGCTCGATCGTGATGCGAAGCGCATCTGGGTCGTCCATCTTCGCTCCGCCGCCGACGGGAAGGTCAGCCCCGTGGTCGCGGGCTCGTTCGAGATCCCGCAGGGAGGCGAGCGCGGACTGAAGAACCCGTGGGCGATTGGCGCCGCGCCGGACGGGTCCGTGGTTGTGGCGGGCAAAGGCGCTGCCCGCCTGATGAGGCTGCGATGACGCCGCGTGCCGCGCTGATCGGGTGGGCGGTTGGTCTGATGGTTGCCGCGGCTCCGGCCGTTGTTCACGCCAGGCCGCAGACCACGTCGCCGCCAACGCAAGCGGCACCGCCGCCGCCAGCCCAAACGCCGCCGCCGCAGGCGCTGCCGCGAACGGCCACGCCAGTAGTGACGCCGGAACAGACGGCCGCCATCGAGCCGTTTCAGAAACGGGTCGAACGCGCCGGACGCGCGCTCGATACCGCCCGGACTGCCGCCCTCGAATCGCTCGATCATCTCGCCGTCGAGTCGGTCGAGTTGCGCAAGACTCGGGCGCTCACGCCGGTCGAGCGGCCCGTCCATCGCCAGTTGTTCATCCTGAGGGCGCGGGGGCATCTGAAGTCGAGGAACAACGACAGCGTCGAGCAGAGCTACCGCGAGCTGCTGCACGTCGATCCCTTCTACAGCGCCGTGTTGCCGCCGCGCGAGCAGGAGGCGCTCGACGCGTTGAAGACCCGCGAAGGCGGCGTGCTCGAAGTCGCCTCTCCGGTGCGCGACTGTCGCATCCTGATTGACGGCATCGACGTGGGCATCACCGGAGACGCGCCGGTCCGCGTGTCGCTCGTCGCCGGCACCTACCAACTGCGGCTCGAGAAGCCGACGCATGCGGCCGCCATGGCGCGCGTGGTGATCGTGGCCGCACAGACGACCACGGCGGCAGATTTGGCGCCCAGGACGCAGGTGCCGCCGATCGTGTTTCTGACCGATCGCGCTGGTATCACGGTCATCGTCGACAACGTGCCGCTGAGCGACACAGTCCCGTTACCCGGTCTCAGAAATGCGTTGTCACCCGAGGCTGGCGCAGTGCTTGACCAAGCCATCGCCTCGTCGACGTTCGACGCGGCCACGTCGGCGGGCGTGCTGGTGAGGGACGCTCCGGTCGACACGTCGTTCAATGTCCGGTTCCGTGGTGAGTGTTTCATCGAGGAGACGCGACCGGTGTCGTTGACCGCCGAGGCTCTCGCGGGCCTGGCGCCGGGCACGCCCCTGCTCTGGCTCGGCGACGCGAACGCCGTGCGCATGCGCCCGGACGTGGGTACGATGCGGGTCACCTCGACGCCAACCGACGCCGACGTCTACCTCGACGGCAAGATGGCTGGCCGCACACCCTTTGAACGCAGCGTCTGCAGCGGCGAGCACCGCGTACGTGTGCGTCACGCGATCGGGTCGTACACCGTGACCGCCGTGGTGATTCGCGGCCGCACCGAAGTCCTCGACGTCGCGCTGAAGCCGGGGCTCGCCTTTCTAGGCGCGGTCGAAGCCGACGCGGGCGGCCTGCGCCCGTCAGGCGAGTTGACCAGCACGATTGATCGGACGCTCGCGGCGACGGTTCGCAGCTTTCGCCTCGCCGCCCCGTTTGAACGGCCCGCTGAAGTGTTGCGATGGACCGATCAGCTCACGGCCGATCTGGTCGCTGCCGCCGATCGCGGCGATGCCGACAGCGTCAAGCGACTGCTGAAGGTGGCGTATGACAACTACGATGCCCCGCTCTTGCTGGCCGGCGTGTCGCGAGCACCGGCCGCGGGTGCGTCGCCACAGACCGAACTCCTGCTGTTCTGGCACGACCGAGCGGGCGCCGATCGGATTCCACTCGCGGGGCTGACCGCCGACGCGCTCGTGCCTGTGTTCGAGCGCATCGATCGGCCAGCCGACGGCACTCAGCTGGTGTATCAGAACGATCTCGGGATGCGCGTCGTTGATACGTCGCTCCCCGAAGCGCCGCTGCTGGTCGTGGCGGTTGACGTAGGCAGCCCGGCCACCGTCGCGGGCGTCAGAGTCGGCGACGCCCTGCTTGCCATTGACGGCTCGCCGACGTCGGCCGCGCAACTGGCCGAACTGTTGCGCCAGAAACGACCGGGCGACGTGCTAGCGCTCAAGGTGCCGGGCACCCCCGCTGGCGCACCCGCCAGGCAGGTGTCCGTGCCCGTGCAGCGGCGACCGCGACGCGCGCCAGCCTTCGATCCGTCCTCATTCGGCAACAGCCTGGTCGCCAGGCTGCAGGCGGCCGCGGCGATTGCGGCGGCACCAGCGGACCGCGCGTTGGCGAACTTCAACCTGGCGCTGGTGCACATGCGATTCCGCGAGTGGCGGCAGGCGCTCGAGTTGTTGTCGGCGTTGGGGCAGCTGCCGACCGGCGTCGGGGTGGGGCCGGGGGCGGCCCTCTTCTTCAGGGCGAGGTGTCACGAAGAGCTCGGCGAGATGAACCGGGCAGTGGCGCTGTATCGCGAAGCCGCTTCAATCGACGGCCAACCCTTCGCCGACGACGGCGCGAGCGTCGCAACGCTGGCCAAGCTTCGGCTGTCGGCCCTCGGCGAGACGCCCAGGGCGGCGGTCGTCAAATAGACACGTATCCCGTCGGCCGGGGCTTCAGACACGCATCCGGGAGGCCGGGGCGCATCAAAACAAACGGCGGCGACTGTTGAAAACAGCCACCGCCGATATCCTGTTCGCTGACAACCCGCGCACCAGGCGCGCCAGCGGTCTTATTCTTCTGCGTCGCGAGCCAGACCGGCCGCGATGTCGGATTCGGCCATGTATTCCATCTCGCGTTCGAGCTCGAGTTCTTCCTCGCTCGGCGGCGGCGGAGGCGGCGGCTCGTCGGCCGGGATCCGCACGTTCTTGTAATACTCGAAGCCGGTGCCCGCCGGGATAAGCCGGCCCATCGTCACGTTCTCCTTGAGTCCGCGCAGGAAGTCGATCTTCCCGGAGATGGACGCCTCGGTCAGCACCCGCGTGGTTTCCTGGAACGACGCCGCCGAGATGAACGACTCGGTCGACAGCGACGCCTTCGTGATGCCGAGCAGCACCGGCCGACCCTTCGCCGGCATCTGGCTCTCGCGAATCACGCGCTCGTTTTCCTCGCGGAACCGGAACTTGTCGACCACGTCTTCGATCAGGAATTCGGTGTCGCCGACTTCCTCGATCCGCACCCAGCGCATCATCTGACGGGTGATCGTCTCGATGTGCTTGTCGTTGATGGTGACGCCCTGCAGGCGGTAGACCTCCTGGATCTCGTTGACCAGGTACTTCTGCAGTTCCTTTTCGCCGAGGACCGCCAGGATGTCGTGCGGATTGCGCGGCCCGTCCATCAGCGGATCGCCGGCGCGGACGCGCTCCCCTTCCTGCACGGCCACGTGGACGCCGCGTGGAATCTCGTACTCGGCCGTCTCGGACGAACTGTCGTCGGGCGCGATGAGCACCTTGCGGCGCCCTTTCACGATGCCGCCGAACTTGACCACCCCGTCGATGGCGCTCATCACGGCGGGGTCGCGAGGCTTGCGCGCTTCGAACAGTTCGACCACGCGCGGCAGACCGCCGGTGATGTCCTTGGTCTTGGTCGTCTCTCGCGGAATCTTGGCGAGCACGTCGCCCGCCACCACTTCTTCGCCGTCGCGCACCATGAGGTGCGCCCGCGACGGCATGTGGTACCGGCGGGTCGGGGCCCCGTCCTTCATCTTGACTTCGATGGTCGGCTGCTTCTTCTCGTCGGGCGAATCGACGATGATGAGGCGCGAGAGGCCCGTGACCTCGTCGACTTCCTCGTGCACCGTCTGGCCTTCGATGATGTCCTTGAACCGGATCACGCCGGTGCCGTCGGTCAGGATCGACACCGTGTAGGGATCCCATTCGGCCAGCACCGTGGCGGATTCGACGTGCTCGCCTTCCTGCACCTTGAGGCGGGCGCCGTACACGAGCTGGTGACGCTCGCGGTCGCGGCCCTTCTCGTCCTGGATGACCACCGACCCGCTGCGGTTCATCACGACGAGGTTGATGCTGCCGTCGGCCAGCGGCCGGCCGACCACCACCTGCAGGCCGTGGTACCGCGCCGTTCCGGCGTGATTACATTCCAGCGTCGACTGCTCCGCGATCCGCGACGCGGTTCCGCCGATATGGAACGTCCGCATCGTCAACTGCGTGCCGGGCTCGCCGATCGACTGCGCCGCGATGACGCCGACCGCCTGGCCCAGCTCGACCAGCCGTCCGGTCGCCAGGTCGCGACCGTAACACTTCGCGCACACGCCGCGGCGCGACTCGCAGGTCAGCACCGAGCGGATTTTGACGCGCTCGATGCCGGCATCCTGAATGGCAGAGGCGAGTTCTTCGGTGATTTCCGAGCTCAATTCCGCAATCGTCTCGTCGGTGAACGGGTCGGCGGTGCGCTCGAGGGTGACGCGGCCGATGATCCGGTCGCGCAACGGCTCGATCGTCTCGCCGCCTTCGATAATCGCCTGCGCCTCGATGCCGTCGAGCGTGCCGCAGTCGATTTCGGAAATGATCACGTCCTGCGCCACGTCGACCAGGCGCCGCGTGAGGTAGCCCGAGTCGGCCGTCTTCAACGCCGTGTCGGCCAACCCCTTGCGGGCGCCGTGCGTGGAGATGAAGTACTGCAGCACCGTGAGGCCTTCACGGAAGTTCGACGTGATCGGGGTCTCGATAATTTCGCCGGACGGCTTGGCCATCAGGCCGCGCATGCCGGCCAGCTGCCGGATCTGCTGTTTGCTGCCGCGGGCGCCGGAGTCGGCCATCACGTAGACGGGATTGAAGTTGGTCCCTTCCTTGTCCATCGCCTGCATGCTGCTGAACATCTTGTCGGCGATCCGCTCGGTGACTTCCGACCAGATGGCGATCACCTTGTTGTAGCGCTCGCCGTTGGTGATGGCGCCTTCGAGGTACTGCTGCTCGACGCGAATCACGTCCTGACGAGCCGCCTCGACCAGTGCGGGCTTTTCGGCCGGGACGATCAGGTCGTCGATGCCGATCGACAGGCCCGAACGCGTCGCATAGAGGAAGCCCAGATCCTTGAGGCTGTCGAGCATCCCGACGGTCGTCTCAAGGCCGAACTTCAGGTAGCACGACTGCACCACCTGCTGCAGGCCCTTCTTCTTGAGCAGCCCGTTGACGTACGGCATCTGCTTGGGCAGCGCGTCGTTGAGGATCACGCGCCCGACCGTCGTGTTGATGATCTTGCCCTTGACCGTCTGCACTTCGGTGTGGAGCACGTCCTGGTCGTCGCGCGACGCGGTGAGGTCCTGCAGGTCGCCGGTGTAGCGCAACCGGATGGGCGTGAGGGTCTCGACCTCGCCCGCCTGCAGCGCCAGCAGCACGTCGTCGATGCCGGCAAACGCGCGGCCCTCGCCTTTGGCGCCCGGCTTGTGCTTGGTCAGGTAGTAGCACCCCAGCACGATGTCCTGCGACGGAATCGCGATGGGCGCGCCGCTGGCCGGCGACAGCACGTTGTTCGACGACATCATCAGCACGGTCGCCTCGATCTGCGCTTCGGGCGACAGCGGGATGTGCACCGCCATCTGGTCGCCGTCGAAGTCGGCGTTGAACGCCGTGCAGACCAGCGGGTGGATGCGGATCGCCTTGCCTTCCACCAGCACCGGCTCGAACGCCTGGATGCCCAGCCGATGCAAGGTCGGCGCGCGGTTCAGCAGCACCGGGTGTTCGCGGATCACCTCTTCGAGGATGTCCCACACTTCGGGCTTCTGCTGCTCGACCATCTCCTTGGCCTGCTTGATGGTCTGCACCATGCCGCGCTCTTCGAGCTTGTTGTAGATGAACGGCTTGAACAGCTCGAGCGCCATCTTCTTCGGCAGCCCGCACTGGTTGAGCTTGAGCTCGGGCCCGACGACGATGACGGAACGGCCCGAGTAGTCGACGCGCTTGCCGAGCAGGTTCTGACGGAACCGGCCCTGTTTGCCCTTGAGCGTATCCGACAGCGACTTGAGCGGCCGGTTGTTCGCCCCGCGCAGCACGCGGCCGCGCCGGCCGTTATCGAACAGCGCATCGACGGCTTCCTGCAGGATGCGTTTTTCGTTGCGGATGATGACGTCGGGCGCCTTGAGCTCGATCAGCTTCTTCAACCGGTTGTTGCGGTTGATGACGCGCCGGTAGAGGTCGTTCAGATCGGAGGTGGCAAACCGGCCGCCGTCCAGCGGGACCAGGGGCCGCAGTTCCGGCGGAATCACCGGCACCACGTCCAGGATCATCCACTCGGGCTTGTTGGTGGACTTGCGGAACGCGTCGACCACCTTGAGGCGCTTGGCGTACTTCAGCTTCTTCTGCACCGACTGCTCGGTGCGCATCTTCTCGCGCAGTTCGACCGCCATCTTCTCGACGTCGACGCGCCTGAGCAGTTCCTTGATCGCCTCGGCGCCCATCTGCGCCTTGAAGCGGTGGCCGTGGTCTTCCTTCGCCTTGCGGAACTGCTCCTCGTTGAGCAACTGGTTCTGCTTGAGGTCGGTGTCGCCCGGATCGACCACCACGTACCCTTCGAAGTACAGGATCCGCTCGAGGTCGCGCAGCGAGATGTCGAGCAGGTGCCCGATGCGGCTCGGCAGCCCCTTGAAGAACCACACGTGGCTGACCGGGGTGGCCAGCGTGATGTGGCCCAACCGCTCGCGCCGGACCTTGGCCTGCGTCACTTCCACGCCGCACTTGTCGCAGATGACGCCGCGGTGCTTCATCCGCTTGAATTTGCCGCAGAGGCATTCCCAGTCGGTGATCGGCCCGAAGATCTTCGCGCAGAACAGGCCGTCGCGTTCCGGTTTGAACGTGCGGTAGTTGATGGTCTCCGGCTTGGTCACTTCTCCGTGCGACCACCCCAGGATGATCTCGGGCGATGCCAGTTTGATCTGGATCGCGTCGAAATCCGCCATCAACGAACCCTTCGTGTCGAAGCTAGGTCTCATGATGTTGTTCACCGACAGTGCGAATCATCCGCTCACGCATCCGACGTGATTACACTTCCTGCAATACCGGCTCGGACGGAGGCGCGGGCTCTTCGGGCGGCACCGGCCGTTTCTTCGTCTTGAGGAGCTGCACGTCGAGGCACAGCGACTGGAGTTCCCGGATCAACACGTTGAACGACTCGGGCAGACCCGGCGTAAACGACGCGTCGCCCTTGACGATCGACTCGTAGATCTTCGCGCGGCCCGTCACATCGTCCGACTTGGCCGTGAGCAGTTCCTGGAGGATGTGCGCGGCGCCGTACGCTTCGAGCGCCCACACTTCCATTTCTCCGAACCGCTGGCCGCCGAACTGGGCCTTGCCGCCCAGCGGCTGCTGGGTGATGAGCGAGTACGGCCCGATCGACCGGGCGTGGATCTTGTCGTCGACCAGGTGCGACAGCTTCAGCATGTAGATGTAGCCGACCGTCACGTCCTGCTCGAACACGTCGCCCGTCATCCCGTCGAACAGCTTCGTCTTGCCGCCCGTCGGCATCCCGGCCTCGCTCAGCCAGTGCTTGATCTCCTTTTCGGTCGCCCCGTCGAACACCGGCGTTGCGAAATAGAGACCCAGCGCGTGCGCGGCCCAGCCCAGGTGCGTCTCGAGAATCTGGCCGACGTTCATACGCGAGGGAACGCCGAGCGGATTCAGCACGATCTCGACCGGCGTGCCATCCGGCAGATACGGCATGTCTTCTTCGGCCAGGATGCGCGCGATGACGCCCTTGTTGCCGTGGCGGCCGGCCATCTTGTCGCCCACCGACAGCTTGCGCTTCATCGCCACGTAGACCTTGACCAGCTTGATCACGCCCGGCGGCAGTTCGTCGCCCCGGCGGACCTTGTCCTTTTTCTCTTCGAACAACTGCTCGATGACTTCGACCTTGCGCTTGGTCCGTTCCTCGAGGTCGCGCAGATCGGCCTCGAATCGGGGGTCGTCGCCGCTCACCTTGATGCGCATCATCGCGCCGTAGGGCAGGGCCTCGAGCGCCTCACGCGTCAGCGCGGCGCCGCGCTTGAGGAGCTTCTCGCGCCCGTTATCGTCGTAGAGATCCGAGCGCAGCGTCTGCCCCAGCAGCATCGCGAGCGCCTGCTTCTTGATTTCTTCGTGCAGGATGCGGACTTCGTCCTGCAGGTTCTTCTCCATCATCTCGAGCTCTTCGGCCTCGATGGCCTTGGCCCGATCGTCTTTCTCGATGCCCTTGCGCGAGAAGATCTTCACGCCGACGATGATCCCTTCGATGCCCGGCGGGCAGATGAGGGAGGCATCGCGGACGTCGCCGGCCTTTTCGCCGAAGATGGCCCGCAGCAGCTTCTCTTCCGGCGTCAGCTGTGTCTCGCCCTTCGGCGTGACCTTGCCCACCAGGATGTCGCCCGACTTGACGGGCGCGCCGATCCGGATGATGCCGCTGTCGTCGAGATCCCGGAGGAACGTCTCGGACACGTTCGGAATGTCGCGCGTGATGTCTTCGGGCCCGAGCTTCGTGTCGCGCGCCTCGATCTCGAACTCCTCGATGTGGATCGACGTGTAGTAGTCGTCCTTCACCATCCGCTCGGAGACCAGGATCGCGTCTTCGAAGTTGTACCCGCGCCAGGGCATGAAGGCCACCAGCACGTTGCGCCCGAGTGCCAGTTCGCCCAGTTCGGTGCACGGGCCGTCGCCGAGCACCTGGCCCTTGTGGACCCGCTGCCCCACGCTGATAATCGGCTTCTGCGTGATGCAGGTGTTCTGGTTCGACCGCTTGAACTTGGTGAGCTTGTAGATGTCGGCGCCCATCTCCTGGCTGATCTCGCCGTCTTCGCCGTGCACGCGCACCACGATCCGCTGCGAGTCCACGTAGTCGACGGTGCCTGCGCGACGGGCCAGCACGACCGCGCCCGAGTCGCGCGCCGTGTTGTACTCCATGCCGGTGCCCACAAACGGCGCCCTGGCGCGGAGCAGCGGCACGGCCTGCCGCTGCATGTTCGATCCCATCAGCGCGCGGTTGGCGTCGTCGTGTTCGAGAAACGGAATCAGCGACGCCGCGACCGACACCAGCTGCTTGGGCGACACGTCGATAAACTGCACGCTGTCGCGTTGCGCCAGAATGAAGTTGCCGGCCTGCCGGGCGTTGACGCGCTCGTCGCGCAACCGCCCCGTATCGTCGACCGCCACGTTGGCCTGCGCGACGATGTACTGATCCTCTTCCCAGGCGGACAGGTAGAACGGGTAGGGCTCGAACTCGATGCCCTTCTTCGCCCGCTTCTTGCCGCCGCCCAGATCCTCGGCGATCTCGTGCGACTCGACCACGTCGCCGATCTTGTACTTGCTCGATCCGGCGTTGGTGATCGCCACGTAGTCGACGATCTTGCCGTCCTTGACCTTGCGGTAGGGCGACTCGATGAAGCCGAACTCGTTGATTCGCGCGTAGGACGAGAGCGACGAGATCAGCCCGATGTTCGGGCCTTCCGGCGTCTCAATCGGGCAGATGCGCCCGTAATGCGTCGGATGCACGTCCCGCACCTCGAACCCGGCGCGCTCGCGCGAGAGACCGCCTGGCCCGAGGGCCGACAAACGCCGCTTGTGCGTGACTTCCGAGAGCGGGTTGGTCTGGTCCATGAACTGCGACAGCTGCGACGATCCGAAGAACTCGCGAATGGCCGCCATCACGGGCTTCGCGTTGATGAGGTCGTGCGGCATGGCGGTCGCCATTTCCTGGTAGACCGACATCTTCTCCTTGATCGCGCGTTCCATCCGGACCAGCCCGATGCGGAACTGGTTCTCGAGCAACTCGCCCACCGACCGGACGCGGCGGTTGCCGAGATGGTCGATGTCGTCGACGTAGGCCGGGTTCTTCCGCAGCTTGAGCAGGTACCGGATGACCTCGTAGAAGTCCTGCGGATGGAGGATTTTCTCCTCGAGCGGCGTGGTGACGCCCAGCTTCGTGTTCAGCTTCAGCCGGCCGACCCGGGAGAAGTCGTACTTCTGCGGGTTGAAGAACATGTTCTCGAACAGCGAACGCGAACTGTCGAGCGTCGGCGGATCGCCGGGGCGGAGCCGCCGGTAGATTTCGATCAGCGCCTCTTCGTGGGTGCGAATCGGATCCTTCTTGAGCGTCGCGGAAATGGTCGGGCCCACTTCGTCGCGATCGGGGAAGAACACGTCCACCCGATCGACGCCCTTTTCCTGCGCAATCGCGATGATGCGGTGCGTGACTTCGTCGTTGGCCTCGAGGATGATCTCGCCGGTCTCCGGATCGACCACGTCGGCGGCGGCGTACGCGCCTTCGCGCTCGGCCTCGTCGACCTTGATCGCCTCGACCCCGGCGTTGCGGAGCGCCTTGATCGACGACATCGTGATCTTGCGGCCCTTGGCAAGCACCGTGTCGGTGCCGGGAATCGGGATGTCTTCGCCCGCCCGCAGCCCGACCAGGCTCTCGGCCACGCTCCAGTAGAGCGAACCCTGGCGCAGGTAGATGCGGTCCAGCGTGAAGAAGGTGCGGATGATCTCGTCGGCGCCGCGCAGCCCGAGGGCGCGCAGGAACACCGACGCCAGAAACTTGCGCTTGCGGTCGATGCGCACATACAGCAGGTTCTTGGCGTCGTACTCGAACTCGACCCACGAACCGCGGTACGGAATCACCTGCGCGACGTAGAGCGCCTTGTCCTCGGAGTGGAAGAACGCGCCGGGCGACCGGTGGAGCTGCGACACGATGACGCGCTCGGTCCCGTTGATGATGAACGTGCCGTTGTCGGTCATCAGCGGAATGTCGCCGAAGTAGACTTCCTGCTCCTTGATGTCGCGAATCGTCTTGGCCCCGGTTTCCGGGTCCTTGTTCCAGACGACGAGCCGGATCGTCACCTTGAGGGGCACCGCGTACGTCATGCCCCGTTCCTGGCATTCGTCCACGTCGTATTTCAGCTTGAGATCGACCGTGTTGCCGCAGATCTCGCAGACATCTCCGCGGGCCTCGTTCGACTTGCCGCACTTCGGGCACAGCACGCCGCTGTCGCCGTACGGTTCGGCCACCAGGACCGTGCCGCAATGGCTGCAGGGCTTGCGCAGGTGCTGCAGGCCCTGAAGCTTGCTGCACTTGCACTCCCAGGTGCCGATCGAATACTCGATGAATTCCAGCGACGAATTCTCGCGGAAGTCACTGATCGGAAACACCGACTTGAACACCGACTGCAGGCCGATGTCTTCCCGCTCGTTCGGGAGCCGGTTCATCTGGAGGAACCGTTCGTACGACTTCCGCTGGATCTCGATCAGGTTCGGAATCGGAACCGTGGTGTTGATCTTCGAGAAGTCAATGCGCTCGCGATAGATGTTCTTCGGAAGGCTGTACATGCTGCTCTCGGGACTAGGGCCCTGCGGGCTCCAAGACACTCGGACGGATCGCCGGCCGGCGCTCGCGCCAGCCTGGCACAGGACGCGTCAGGGCGCCCACCGCGATCGCGCGGCGCGGCGCCCCATACCCGGTTGGCGCTACTTGATCTCGACTTTGGCGCCGGCTTCCTCGAACTTCTTCTTGATCGCCTCGGCCTCGTCCTTCGGCACGCCTTCCTTGATGGCTTTGGGTGCCGCTTCGACCAGGTCCTTGGCTTCCTTCAGTCCGAGGCTCGTGACCTCGCGAACCGCCTTGATCACGTTGATCTTGTTGCCGCCGATCTCGGTCAGGATCACGTTGAACTCGGTCTTCTCTTCGACCGCGGCCGCGGCCGCGCCGCCGCCCATCGCGCCCACGGCCATCATCGGCATCGCGGCCGCCGCCGAGACGCCGAGTTCGGTTTCGAGCGTCTTCACGAGCTGCGACAGCTCAAGCACGCTGATGTTCTTGATGTATTCCACTACCTGTGTCTGCGTCAGTTCGGCCATCTTCGTCTCCTACCGATCAAGTCGGTCCTGCTCAACAATCAGGCGCGGCCAAGCCGCACCCCTACGCCTCTGATTTTTTCTTTTCGACCTGCGCCAGCACGTTCATCAAATCGCGCGGCACCGCGCTCAGCACGCTCACCAACTGCACCATCGGGGCCTGCAACAGGAAGAGCAGCTTCGCGTACAACTCCGGCTTCGACGGCAGGTTCGCCAGGTCCACCACCTCGGTGGCCCGCAACGCCTTGCCCTGCACGACCGCGCCCTTGATGCTCAGCGCCGGCGCGGTCTTGATGAAGGTGGTCAGCGCCTTGGCCAGCGCAATCGGGTCCGCCCCGGAATAGGCCACCGCCGTCGCCCCGACGCAATGCGCGCCCAGCGACTCGAGCGCCGTGCCCTTGATCACCCGCTTGACCATCGTGTTCTTGACGACGCGGTACCGGCCCTTGGCCGCCCGCACCTGCCGCCGCAGTTCGGTCACCTGCGGCACGTTCAATCCCTTGTAGTCCAGCAGAATCGCGTTCTGCGCCAGGCGCAGTTCGGATTCCAGCGTGGTCAACTCGGTCTGTTTTTCCGCTCTCGTGAGTGCCATACGCCTTATCCCTGATCCGGCGGCCTACTTGCGCGCCGCCTCCATAATCGCCGTGTCGATCTTGACCCCGGGGCCCATCGTCGAGCACATCGTGACGCTCTTCACATACTTGCCCTTGGCCGCCGACGGCTTGGCCTTGATGATGCTCTCCACCAGCGCCTTCGCGTTTTCCACGAGGCGATCGGTGGCAAACGACACCTTGCCCACCGGCGCGTGCACGATGCCGGTCTTGTCGACACGAAATTCCACTTTGCCGGCCTTGATTTCGCGGACCGCCTTGGCGATGTCCTGCGTCACCGTGCCGGTCTTCGGGTTCGGCATCAGGCCGCGCGGCCCGAGCACCTTGCCCAACTTGCCCACCGCGCGCATCATGTCGGGCGTGGCGACCACCGCCTCGAAGTCCATCCACCCGCCCTGGATCTTCTCGACCAGTTCCTCGCCGCCGACCACGTCGGCACCCGCCTCCAGCGCTTCCTTCTGTTTTTCGCCCCCGGCAATGACCAATACCACTTTGGTCTTGCCGAGTCCGTGCGGCAGCACAACCGTGCCGCGCACCATCTGGTCGGCGTGCTTCGGATCCACGCCCAGCCGGATGGATAACTCCACCGTCTCGTCAAATTTTGCGTATTTCAATTTCTGGACGAGCGGCACCGCTTCGTCAATCGTCAAGTACCCCTGCGGCACCTGCGCCTTCGACGCGGCGAACTTCTTGCCTACTCTTCGCATGGACTCCTCCGTGGTCCTAACGGGCCCGCATGCAGGCCCTCCCACCAAGTGCTTCGACGCGCAGCTAGCACTGCCCGTCAGTCGCGTTTACCCGCCTCAACACGCCCTCAACGCCCGATCCCGACAGCACCAGTCCGCCCACGGTCTGGTGATTCGAAGGACCAGGGGTGCCGCCAGGTCCAGCCTGGCGCACCGGGATTCTGGACCTAGATGACGTCCAGCCCCATGGAGCGGGCCGTCCCCGCCACCGTCCTCACCGCCGATTCGATCGAATCGCAGTTGAGATCGACCAACTTCGATTTGGCAATCTCCTCGACCTGCTTGGCCGTCACCGTGCCCACCTTGGTCTTGTTGGGCACCGCGGACCCTTTCGCGATGTTGGCCGCCCGCTTGAGCAACACCGACGCGGGCGGCGTCTTGGTGATAAAGCTGAACGTGCGGTCGGCATAGACCGTCACCAGCACCGGAATGATCAAGCCGTCCTGGCTCGCCGTCTTCGCGTTGAAATCCTTGCAGAACCCCATGATGTTGACGCCGTGGGGACCAAGCGCGGTGCCCACCGGCGGCGCCGGCGTCGCCTTGCCAGCCGGAATCTGCAACTTGACGACCGCCTGTACTTTCTTTGACATGGTCCGCGTTCCTTCGTCCCTCTCGCACCCAACGGGCCCACACCGGGTCGGCCGCTATCCCGCCATCAACCCGCGCATCGGGCCATCCCGTATCGTGACGGGCCGTTCGCCCGGGGGCCACCCCCCCGTGCCGGCCCGCGCTAAATCTTCTCGACCTGCAGGAAATCCAACTCCACCGGCGTCGCGCGGCCGAAGATCGTCACCATCACCTTCAACGTGTTCCGGTCGAGGTTCACGTCGTCGACACTGCCATTGAAACTGGTGAACGGCCCTTCGTTGATCCGCACCTGGTCGCCCTTTTCGAACGAGTACTTCGGCTTCGGTTTCTCGGCCGCCGCCGACACCTGCAGGAGAATCTGGTCGACTTCTTCCTGCGTCAGTGGCGTGGGTTTGGCCCCCGCGCCGACAAAGCCGGTGACCTTCGGGGTGTTCTTCACCACGTGCCACGCGTTGTCGGTCATCGCCATCTCGACCAGGATGTAGCCGGGGAAAAACCGCTTGGGCGTCACCACCTTGCGCCCGCCCCGCATCTCCACCACGTCCTCGGTCGGAATCAGGATCTCGCCAATTTCATCGACCACCCCGTACGCGGACACGCGCTGGCGCAGCGACTCGGCGACCTTGCGCTCGAACCCTGAATACGTGTGGACGATGAACCACTGCTTCGTCTGCGCGTCGGTCATTTGGCCCCGAAGTACTGAAACAGCGAAAGGACGCTCTTCTCGAACACCTGGTCGAGCGTGAACAGATACACGCCGAAGAAAATCGACGTCACAATCACCACCATCGTCGTCGCGTACACTTCCTTGCGCGACGGCCAGGTGACCCGCTTGAGTTCGTTGCGCACCTCGGCGAGAAAGTTGCGCAGATTACCAAACGACCCGGTCACTCCCTCGAGGACCTTGCCGGGCGCGGACTTCACGTTGTCGAGCATGACCTTTGTTCTCTTTCCGCACCATGCCACGCCACCGCCACTCGCGACGGCCTGGCCGCTGTCTCTGGCAGGCCAAGAGGGACTCGAACCCCCAACCCCCGGTTTTGGAGACCGGTGCTCTACCAGTTGAGCTATTGGCCTCTGTTGGGGACGAGGGGTCCCCTATTTCGTTTCCTTATGCGGCGTATGCGTCCGGCACCACGGACAGTACTTCTTGAATTCCAGACGTTCTGTCGTCTTCTTCTTGTTCTTCGTGGTGTTGTAGTTCCGGCGTTTGCATTCGCTGCACGCCAACGTAATTATGTCTCGCATTGCTGTGTCCCGCTAATCCCAATGTCCATCGACTCGCCCGCCCGACAGGACTCGACCGCTCGCCGATGCGTCCCGCCCGTTCGGCCCGCAGCCCTGAGCGCCCGCCGGCTGGCGGCGGGCTGTCGAACGGCTACGCCAGTATCTCGGTGACCGTGCCGGCGCCCACCGTCCGGCCGCCTTCG
>JBAXOX010000066.1:0-23204 GCA_037133015.1 Acidobacteriota bacterium | reverse complement strand
GCGGCCGGGCGAACGCCACGAGCACCGAGCCGTTCTCGATGCGAATCGGCACGGCTTCGTTGGACCGAAGCCACCGGACCGGCACTTGCTTCGACAGGCGAGGTTCAGCGACGCAGTCGCTCCCGGCGACGTGGGTGAATCCTAATTGGAAAGCCAGGACCTCGAACACCTCGTGCTCAGAGACCAGATCGTTGTCGATGAGGATGGCGCCAAGCTTGACGTTCGGTTGACTCTTCTGGATGCCAAGCGCCATTTTCAGATCCGTCGGCGCCAGATATCCGAGTTCCACCAGAAGGTCGCCCAACCGGACCGAGATGTGCCGGGTTCGCAGGCATTCCCGGATCTGAGCGTCGGTGACCATCTGGAGGTCGCGGAGCAGGCGGACAAACGAGCGGGGCGTCGCCAGTTTCGCGCTCACCCGCCGGGCATGGGCCATCTGTTCGGGTGTCAGAAATCCCGCGTCGACAAGGGCCTGGGCCACTGCAAGTCCGGTCGCCTCGTCGGTCTGTCCTGTGGACGCGCCACACACCACAGGCACGGCATTGACGGCGGCCTCGGGTGTGACGGACACAGCGACATCGGGCACGGCAATCTCCTGGGAGGCGAACTGGCGTTGCTGCCAATTCGGAAAGGGAATCGGCACCTGGTCCGCGTTCGTTAATAGCGTCATTATTCTGGCGACGTCGACCAGGCCAAGACCCGGGCATACCGCAGTCGCCAGGTCCTTCGAAGCACACCTATGGCAACGGATTTGTGCCCGCCGGACTAATTGAATAATTGGTCGATTGACCGATTTACGGCTGACCTACGTTCGCCAGCCGCCTGAGACGTCAGTGCTTCTTGCCGGTCGGCGCAATCTTGTCGGCAATGCTGTCGATCCAGCCCACCGCCGTTTCCCTGGCGCCGACAAAATTGGCGACGCCAATCGCGACGAGGCCGGAGGGCGTGGCAACCACCCAGTTGACTGTCAGCATCACAAGATCAGGAGCCTTGCCGGTTCCCACCCAAGGCGTGATCTGCTTTCGGCAGGTAAGCACACCGCCGCGGTAGCGGTGCTTGCCGCACGGTTCGCTGCGCGACACCGATCCCGGATCTTGTTTCGCCGGTTCTTCGGGCACGGCAAACAGCATCTCGACATTTCGCTCCGTGCCTGGCATTCCGTTCGATCCAATTGTGAGCTGGATTTTGTACTCCTGGTGCGGCTTCGGCACGTTCTCGTTAGGCTTGACGGCGGTAATTGTCGTCGCTGGACCGAACGAACGTTCGGCTTCCAGTGTAAAACCTGGAGGCAGCAGCGACGCCGCTGGCGGTAACTGCGCGTGAGCAACCCCCGGCACCAAAAACCAGGCCATCGCCACCAATAGCCAGGTCGTCGTGTTTCGCTTTTTCATCGCACACTCCTGCTCTTTTCGGTGCCGCCTTCCGAGAACTGCCGCCTGTGATTCTACGACCTCGAACACTAACAGCCGGACGACGAACACGCAAGAGTTTCGAAATCATTGTTCGAAATCCGTCGCCGAGGGCAGTTGCCCTTTCAGGCGAACGGATGCCTCATCGAGAACGTGACGCTGGTCGAAGAGCTCGACGTCGCTCCCGGAATTTGACGCGGCCGTTCGGCAACCTGGCGATCGCCGTCGACGAATTCTAATGCAACGCGACATTTTGACGTTGCGACACCGTGTACATGTTGCGAAGTTGACGGTTTTGTCGTGCAGAGCGTCGGCGCGGCGAATTTCGGCGTTGAGGCCGAGTGGAGGCCTATACGCGGTCTTTGTGCCTATTAGCATCTACAATAAATGGAGGATATTCAAAACAGGCTGGATTTTCGTGCATTTCAAGCGATCCAAAAAAATCGCTTTATATAGACTAGTCTAATCGACTATAGTCCACTGATGTCTCTCTCGCGTGGACCAGAAAATCTCGAATTTGTTCCGATTTCCGAGTTTAAGGCCCGTTGCCTGGCCCTCATCGAGCAGGTTCGCCGAACCGGTCAACCGCTTGTTATCACCAGACACGGCAAACCGATCGCCGAAGTCACCCCGTCGCCGAGGTCGGTGAGCGATGCCTCCTGGATTGGAGCAGCCATCGGGACCCTCGAGATCAACGGCGACATCATCTCGCCAGTGGTCGGGAAAGATGAGTGGGAAGCGCTCATCACATGAGGTTCCTGCTCGATACGCATATCTGGTTGTGGGCCGTCGGTGATCCAGACCGACTTGCACCAAGGGTCAGGGATTCTCTCGCAGACCCGACCGCAGAAATCTGGTTGTCGCCCGTCACAATCTGGGAGACGCTCATCCTGTTTCGAAACGGCCGTCTTCAGATGAACCTCAATCCACACATTTGGATCCGGGAACGTCTGGCCCAGGGCCCATATCGAGAAGCGCCACTCACCTGGGAGATCGCCTTCGAGAGCCGGTTGCTCGAATTGGAACACGAGGATCCCGGCGACCGCTTTCTGGTCGCGACCGCTCGAGTCCTCAACCTCACCCTCGTCACCGCCGACCACCGGTTGATCAGGGCGTCCGGTTTTCAAGTGATGGCGAACGTTTAGCGAATGGTCTCCGCTGCCGATCTGGCGAGTGGAGGGTCAGCACCCGATAAGTCATCGCAGTTGGTTTGACCAAACTTCGCAGCAACCGGGTCGAGTGTCCTATGACAGGCTCAATAGCCAATCAGCCCGATCCAAATATCCGGCACTGCTACTGCGGCCTTTGGCAGAAATCACCGGAGACGCTCGAGCGGCAAAACGTGCCGCCCGGCTATTGCGGCCTGTGTCAGGTGTGCGGCAAACCCGGCCACCTTCGCCACTTCCCCGGAGCGGTTCCCTTTACCGGAGCGTGGTGCGACCGCCACTACCGCAGGACGCTCTGGCTCAATCCACGGGGCGCCATCGGGAGTCTGATTTGGATGGGGGTCGTCGGGGCGATTATCGTGGGGATGGTGCTGTTGCGACGAGCGTCCATCTTGTAACCACCCGCGGCGGACCCCCCCGTCGTAGAATCGCCCGAGGAACCGGCCTCGACACCCGTTCCGACCCTCGGATCTAGACTGTTCGAGACCCCGCATCGGCTGTTGAAATCGTCGACTGAGAGGCTCATCGGATGACACGAGGCGCTCGTAATCTCGCGGTGAAACTCCTGCTGGCGTTCGCGGCCCTCGCACTGGCGCCGCTAACCATACACGCGGGACCACCCGTCAAGGCCCTGCCCCACGTGTTGGGTACCCGCCACATCGTGCTCGAACAACTTGAGGCCGTCCTGGCGCTCGACCCGGGCTTGGAGATCATTGGGCAGGGCTCGTGGCTCAGATCCCCCTCGGCCGTACCCAAAAAGGGAGGCCCAATCTCCCGCGCATACAGCGACCCTCTGCTTGGCGGCACCTCCGACCACGACCTCCGCCTCGTCATGAAGGGTGGCGACGAAGCCGCGATGGCGAGCAAATGGCGAAACGTGCAAACCCTCCTGCGCGATCGCATTCGCAATCTGTTCCCGGCGGGGGCGGATCCGAAGCGACTCCAGGACATCCTGATGAGTTTCGACTTTACCGCCGAGGAAGCCTCGAAGATCGCGAGCCGCGGCGCCACCAATATCGCAGACGCGGTCTTGAAGAGCGTCAACCTGTACTCCCCACCGCAACTGGTTCGGTTCGTCGTCGACGAGAAGACTGCCGCCTCCACGTTCAAGCAACTCCGCGCGGTTCCCAACCTGTTCGGCCGCGAACTCGAAGGCGTGTGGGGCGAAGGGAGCGCCGCCGCCACGCAACTGTTCGAGTCGGGCGGACATCTGTTTTACGCAGACGCGAAGGGTGAGCTGAAGCTGGCCTTCGTCGACCTGGTCCATCTGACTGAAGGCTACGGACGATACAGTTTGGGCGGCGCCGCGAACATGTCGGTGCAATGGGCCGAAAAGGCCGCAGAAGCGATCCGCACCGGCGACATGAGCCTGGTGGAAAAGTACCTCAGTCGACTCAGGGGAACCCTGACGCTGGCTGTCAACAAGGGCAATCTCCCACCCGACGCCATGCGCACGACGTTCGGCCGCCTCGACCAGTTCATCACGCGCGCCAAGGCCGGCGAACTGGCGGTGCTCGAGGGTGGACTCGACCTGCGGACGTTCCTGCAGACGGCCCGCAAGCAATCGAGCGTGCTCGGCGAATTCGCACGCAATTCCGGCTCGATGGATCGCGAGTTGCTGCTCGCCATTCTCGAACCGCAACCGGTCGGCCGACTCGCCAAGGTTGGCCAATGGTTTCAAGAAGTGTGGCCCAGCGCCGAAAGCCTGGCCGTCTTCGAGCGCGCGCTGCAAGCCGCGTTCGTCGTTCTCTCGACCTGGCAGGTCTCCGGAACCTGGGGCGAAAAGGGAATGGAAGACGCGCTGCGACAAGCCGGTGTCGAGGGTTCGTTGCTGGCCTCGCTGCCAACGGGCGCCGTGATGGCGTTGGCAAACGCCATGCTCGACAACGCGAAAGAATTCGGCTACAACACTGCCGTCAGGTCGCAGGAGTGGCGCGACTTTCTGGCCGGTATCTCGTCAGTGAAGGGGTACGAAGGTCAGACCGGCCTCGAGTTGTCGATTGGGAAGCTGGCCCTTCAGAGTGTCTCGCCGGCAGAAATCAAGCGCGCGGTCGAGCTTCAGGCGTACAACATCTCACAGCTCAAAGAGACCAGCGGCGCCGACAGCGACGCCACTGCCGCCGCTCGGGAGGCCATCAGGACCAGGCTCGTCACCAACATGACGCCAATCGTGCTCGCGGAGTGGCAACGCGAACGCAAGCGGCTCATCACCATTTACCTCGACCTCGCGCTGCAGCTCGACGAGAAGATGAACAACCTCATCCTCGCCGCGGGAGGGATTCGGCCGATGGTCATGCTGGGCAAGGTCCAATCGACCAATGCCGACGTCCACATGACATCGAGTGAGGACCTGAAGACCATCCAGGCGCTGCTGGATCGGATGGACGCGGCGATCACTCCGCTCGGCGGCAGGCGGGGCATTGTGCCGTTCAGCTACCGCGGATCACTGGTCTGGGAGCAGGACGGAAAGCTCCGCGAAGTGTCAACCACATCAAACCTCAACGACTTGCTTGCGCCCCAGACCATGCAGTTTCCTGGGCCAGGCAGTTACCCGATGGTCGCCCGCTTCAAGCTCGAGGTGAGCGCGCCGTCACTGGGCGGGGTCGGCGAAGCCGCAGACGTACGCGCCGCGCAAGGATTGTTGGCGCGCGACTACCAACGCCGGATGCCTTTCACTGTGGACGTGGGGACCGGATGGTGGACACTGACCGAAGTATCCGACATCCGCGGCATTCCCTGCGTCGGCTGCGAGCGCGTGGTCTTTTCGGGATCGTCGTGCACATTCCGATACCAAGCGATCTCCCAGAAGCCACCCAACGACTACGAGATCGTTACTTCGTGGACCGAGCTTCCCCGGACGATGTGGCCCGGCGTCGCCTACTCAATGACCGTGAAAGTCAACTGGTCACCAGAAGGCGCGAGACCGGGAGGCCCTCCAATCGTCTCGGTCCCCCCTCTTGATGCCCCCCCGGCTTTGAGGGATGCGCCGCCATCGGGGGGCACGGCCCAATGGACGCTTGTCGCACCATCCGCAGACAGCGAGTTCGTCAGCGGCCGCCCGCCGTTCACGGTGTTTGCCAGGGTCTCATGCGGCCAGAGCGATCAGCGTCGTTACCGGTACGACTGGTTCGTCGGGACCACCTCTCCGCCCGGTTGATGTGGTCAAATAAGTTGAGTCGGGAGTCTGTGCGGCGTCGCCCGAACTTCGGCAGTCCGGCATCATCTGGGCCGGTCGGTGCCGAGCGGGGCCGCGATTCGGTTTTGAATCCGTAGCGGAGATACCAAATGCGGGCATGGAGTTGCACAGTGCGGCGATCGCTGGTGATCTCGGTCGTTCTGTTGGGATCTGCTTCCGCGGGCCAGCAGGTGCTTGCCGGCGGCGGCACGTTTCCCCCTGAGCGCATCAACGGTCTGCAAGTGACCTACGAAGTCGCCGGCGCGACGCTCGACGCCCCACAGGATGAGTTGGCTGGCTTCACGCGAGAGCGGGCCCTGACCGGCACCGTGACCAACTCCGCTGTGACCATATCTGGAACCGCAATGGCCGCGAGCAGCCTGGCCACCATCAGCATCCTTGTCGAGGGACAACCACAGCCATCCGTGCCAGCATGGGTCAGGAAAGGCGACGGCGACGAGTGGACCGCGCCATTCCGACTCTCGGTGCCGGCGACGCGGGGAACGCCGGTCGCATTCAGCATCACCGTCACCGGGTTCTTCCCTGCCGGAACCCGTACAGTGTCGGTCAACGGCTCGCTCGACACGTCGGCGCTTCCCGCTACTCCCGTCGGGGGAGACTCCCGGCCTTCGGCCGGCAGCCAGTCAATGGTCGCGATGCCGGCAGCCAGTGGGCAAAACCCCATTGGAATTCAAACCGTCGCCGCCACGCCGCAGCCATCGGCACAAGCCACGCCGCCCCCGGCAGGAGCCGCGCCCTCCGTGCCGACCGGGCCTGTCGCCTACTACCCCTTCAACGGCAATGCCAACGACGAAAGCGGCAACAAAAACCACGGCACCGTGACGGGCGCGACATTAACGACGGACCGCTCCGGCACTCCAAACAGCGCCTACGCATTCAATGGTGCCGGCAACCTCATCTCCGTGCCACATTCGCCGAGCTTGAGCTTCGACAACGACATGACCGTCGCCGCATGGGTCAAAACAGCCGACACCTTCGGCGCCATCGCGGCCCAACACAACGGAGGAGGCGACGGCAATTTCCTCCTCTCGGTGACGGACGGAAAACTCATCTTCGGCCGGTCGGCGAACTTCTGGATGTCCAACCCGGTGGCGGACGCCAGATGGCATCACGTCGCGGGCGTCTACGACAACACGCGCCACCTCGTCAGCCACTACGTCGATGGCGTCATGGTCTCAAGCAAGGCTGACGCCGCGCCATTACCCAACAGGGCCATCGCCCTCACGATCGGCGACGAATCCAGTCGCTCCTACGGCCTCGAGGCGGTGATCGACGACGTGCGACTCTACAACCGCGCCTTGTCTGACGCCGAAATCAGGCAACTCTATCTGCTGCCATCAGGACCCACGACAAGCCCGGCCGCAGCCCAGCAAACATCCGCCCCGATCACGATTGCGCCCGCCGATCCCATCACCATCCCGCCGGCCCGCCCGCCGGTCGTCGCACCGCAGCCCCCCGCCGGTCCGCCGACAAAGGGACGCACCCTGACGGGCGCGTGGGTTCCGTGGACCGATCTCACCTACTCCGGCGTCAATCCGGTGATCATCGCGCAGGATGGCCAGCACGTGTCGTTGTGGGTTTCTCGGAGCGAAGCGGGAAGTTGGTTGACGATGACGTGCGAAGGGGCGCTCGCCGGCGACCGGATCGCGTTCTATTGCACCTACGCGCCAGGTGGTAATCCATTCGGGTACGGGCCGGCGACCATGAGCGTCGCGCTGTCGGCCGATGGCAATCACCTCGACGGAGTGATCGACTGGTCGCCAGAACGACGCCAACCGGCCCATTTCACCCGGAGGCCTGCCGATTCCGGACCCGATTCCGGCCCGATCCGTTAGAGTCAGCGACCATCCTGGCGGGGAAGGGCTGAGACGCTTGCGCCTCGGCCGTTACCGCCGTACCGGCTTGGCGGCGAGTTTCGAAAACTCGCCGAGCAGCGTCGAGCCGTGGTCGATCACCTCGGGGATGCTGTACCCGCCGGTCATCGCGCGCACCATCCGGTCGCCGTGCACCGGGTCGATGCGGCCCTCGCCAATGTCGGCGAGCAGGCCCTGAATATCCTTCCAGCGCTTGAGCAGTTCCTGCTGGCGCGCAGGGCCTCCCGGGCCGGGAATCCGGTTCTTCATCAACTCTAGCCTTGGCAGCAGTTTGGTGTTGAGGTCCTTCGCCGTCCCGCGCGCGGCCTCCATCAGCCGTGTACAGTAGTCGACCGCACCCACGTCGCTCGTGCCGAGCAGGTGCTGCGCCTTGAACCGCGTGACGTCGCCGGCCTGCCTGGCCCACATCTCTCCCGTGGCCGTCATATCGCGACCGATCCAGGCGAGGTCTCGGTAGGCCTCCGCGTGAATCGACGTCGTCACCTGCTCCATCGCCTCGCCTGCCTCGCGGCCGGTCAAGTCGCGGAACGCCTGCTCCCACGCGGTCTGGGCGTCTTTCTGCCACTGGGCCATGGAGCGTTTCTGCCCGTCCTGGAGGAACTCCAAAACCTTCTTCCTATTCAGGACGGTGTCAAACTCAACCAGGCCAATGTCGAAGTCCATGTTGACGCTGCCCGCGCTGCTGGCGTTGCGGATGGGCTTCAATTCCTGAGGATTCCAGTTGCGCGCCGCCATGATTTCGTCGAACCGCGAGTTGATGCGGGCATGGATCCCGTCGATCTGTTCGACAAACGCTTTCTGGAGCGCCCCATCCGACCCGTACTTGAGGAAACCCTTGGCGTGCGTGTTGGTTTGCACCGCCGCCGCCCGATCGATCAGTTGCTGTTCGAGCGCCCGCACCTCTGGAATCGAACGACCAGCGTCCCGCGCGGCGACCAGGGCTTCGCGAGTTTTCTTGTACTCGCGCACCAGGTCCTCTCCGATCGCCTGCGCGTGTTCGAATTCCGCAAGGCTCGCTGCTTCCTTTCCGGCGAGCGCGCCGGCCTCACCTTCGCCAGCGCCCAATTGCGTGAGTTTCGACATGAGAAACCCAACGGTTCCGGCCGCGGCCGCGCCCCACGCGCCGCCTTTCGGATATTCCTTCATGGCCTCAATGGCGGCATGCACGGGTGCCGCGTAGTACAGGGCAGCCTGGTTGATGGCCTCGACCGGACCATCCGTCACCAGCGCCGACGTCACCGCGTATCCCGCGGCCTTCGTATAGAGGGCTCCACCGCCCATGCTTCCGACCATCACAGTGGTGTCGGCGACAAACTTTGCGCGCTCGGCCCGCTTGATCCAGTCGTCGTACTTGATCGCCTCGTCGGTCGCCTTGGCCGATTCGCCCTGCCAGTAACCTTGCACCTGGTCCGACAACGCATTGGCGACGTCCCGCAATTTCTGGTGATCCAAGGTACCGAGCACCTGCGGCGTCAGTTGGCGCTCCACGAACGCGCGAAGGCCCTCGCGCCGGTCCTCCGGCACCATCGCCAGCAACCGCTGGATCGCCGCACGCTTCTTCTCGAACGCGTCGCTGTTTTCCTTTTTGATGGATTCCACGAAACGGTCGTGCGCGTAGTCGTCGAACGGCGATCGCGAGTGCACAATCTCGCCCTGTTCGATCGAGGCGATCAGGTCTTGCTCGGCCACTAGTTCGCTTTTGTCCTGCAGGATGCGCCACTCAAGAATGGCGCGGCCTTTGTCGTCGGTGGTCGCTGCTAGGTCCGCCTCGTCTTTGGCCAGCGTCCTCTGGATGATGGCGATGTTGGCCCGATGGAATCGGAACTCTTCGGCCTTGTCCGGCGGCAAATCCGGCAGCGGTGGATCGGCGGGAATCGCCTCGTCGGTCCCCTCGGCGCCGACGTCGTCAACCCACCGGTAGGTGTAGACCGCGTAGACCAGGTTGGACGCGACG
Organism: Acidobacteriota bacterium; assembly: GCA_037133015.1. GTDB lineage: Bacteria > Acidobacteriota > Vicinamibacteria > Vicinamibacterales > JAKQTR01 > JBAXOX01. The sequence goes on along the minus strand of JBAXOX010000066.1, from coordinate 13,605 downwards.
ACAATGCGCAAGGACGGCACGGGTTTCTGGTCTGGCCCCTGCGCGGTCCAGGTGAGATAGTCGTATTCGAACGACTGGAGCGGCAATTCGCTCGGCGTCTTCGTCGTTGAACGACTATCCTCGTGGACCAACACAATCGCGTCCATTTCGTTCTGGTCGCGAACCTGCAGCGTGATTTTCGGTCGTGCACGATTCCCGAGGTAGGCGCTGATGTACTGACTCACATCCGGAATCACGAGGTCGAACGAGTCGGCCACGACGTCGGGTTCCAGACGATTGGGGTCCTGCCATCCCGTGTTCTGACGCACGCCGCACAGATGAACCGGGCGATGAGCATGTCTGTCGCCAAAATCGGTCCATTGGTAGCCGATGTGAATCCCGGCCTTCTGTCCGGAGTTGGTGGTTCTGCCCGAGATGGCGAACTTGGCCGGCACGCCAGGCAGCACCCTGCTGGGCACGCTCCATTCAAGAAATCTGGAGCCCGAGCTGAATTGGTCTTTCCACGTGCTTGCCACGCTGGCAGAGGTCCCGGCTCCCGAGTATGTGTTTCGCTCCCGCTCCGTGGCAGTCATGGCCCACGCCGGGGGCACCTCGGCCGAGACCAGTTTGAATCCAGGTTGTGCGCCTGCTCCTGGCTGGCCGTCATCGAGGACCGTGGCCTTGGTCCTTGCCAACATCCGCCTGTAGGCTTCATTCGCTTTGGCCTTTTCGTCGGCGGCATCCGGCAGTGGCGGAATCTGTTTCGCCTCGTCGGCCAGTTTCACGATGCCGGTTTGAGCGGCCACGGCCGTTTCGAGGTGAGCGTAGGCGATATCGAGGGCTTCCTTGGTGGCCGCGTCGTTGCCGTAGTGTGCGGCCATCCTCGCCTCGAGCCCTGCCCGCTGAACATTCGCCAGCGCCGATCCCGCAACTCCCTTCAGATGTACCGTGCGCCCCATCGCGTCGGCCAGTTCCGCGCCGGGCGCCTGCGCCCCGGCCGGAACGAAGTCCCCGAGCGCGTTCATCTTCCTGTTGGATCCCGGCGCGGCACCCGTCAACACTTCCATCCCGGCGGCCAGCGTGGCGCCAAGTCCCATGGCGTTCGCCTTCGTCAGCCCTTTGAGGTCGACCGGCAGCGTCGGCGTCATGGGCCAGCCCGTAGGCCGCCCCGAAGCCGTCGTGGCCGCATGAGCCGTCGCGCCACCCGCGCCCTGCCCCGCAGGCCTGGTTGGAGCCCCGGCGACCTGAGGCAACACCTGCGTCGAGACGCCCGTTGCTGCTGGCCGTCCACCGAGCGCCGCCACGTGGAGTGTCGCGCTCGGATGTTTGGGATCTACCGCCAGCACCGCTTCGTAGGCCTTCTTCGCGCCGTCCCTGTCGCCCAGACTCTCCAGGATCTCGGCGCGGTGCGTCAGGGCGTAGATGTCCTTGGGCCTGAGCTCCAGGACCCGCTCGAAGTCGCGCAATGCCGAATCTCTGTTGTCGAGCTGTTGATACGCGTAGCCTCGATTATTGCGAGCCACCAGATCGTCGGGCTTCAGTTGCAGCGCCTGCGTGTAATCGTCAATCGCCGCGCGATAATTCCGAAGCTGCACGTACGACCAGCCGCGACTTGCCCACGCGATTTGATCGTCGGGCGCCAACTCGACCGCCCGCGTGCAATCGGCAATCGCCGCCCGAAAATCCTTAAGCCCCACGTACACCAGCGCCCGGGCCTGAAACACCCCCGGCGTGATCGGCGCGAGCGCCACGGCGCGATTCAAATCCGCCAGGGCGTCTTCGGGCCGCCGAAGGTTCAGCCGTGTCCGGCCGCGGCCAAGCAACGCCACGGCGTCGTCGGGATTGATCGCGAGCGCCCTCGTATATGCCGCTTCGGCCTCGGCCATCTGGCCGGCGTTGAACGCGGCATCACCGTCCCTGATCTGGCCAGCCAGCGACGCAATCGAAAGCACCGCGAGACAGACGGCGACCACAAGACTTCTCGCGGCATCCCGCGGCAAGTGGTCCCGCTTCGGGCGGTCGTCTCGTGTGCGGGGCCTCATGGTCGATTGCCGGGACACGTGCCGAATCTGCTTCCTTGCAGCAACATCCACGTCGGATTTGTAGCATGGATCATCCCCGGTTTGCGCACGCGGGGACGAAGAACCATCGGGCACTAAGCGGAATACGCCTTCGAGATCGCGACCGGGCGACTCGAAACCTGCTAGGCGGTGGGGCGGCCGGCGGCCTTGAAGAGCATGGTCTGGAACGCGTCGAAGGCGCGCCGCATGTTCGGGGCTTTGTAGGGAAACAGCGTCGGCGAGTCCATCGCGTGGATGATCATGGCCGTATCGGCCTCGAACACGAGCAGGTCTCCGCCCGGCATTTCCGCGCAGTCGATGACGAAGTACTCCAACCCGATCCGTTCGTGCAGCAGGCGAAATCCGTCGTGGTGCCTGGCCGCAAACACGTCGTCGAATGTGGCGAACCACCGCTCTTCGTCGGCGCGCTTCGCCGCGCTCTGCTCCATGCCGGCGTTGAGGTAGTGCAGCATCCAATGATCGGCCATCGCCGCGTGACACGGGAACGCGCACCCATCCACGAACGCCACGCGGTACTTGCGGTACAACCCGTCCACGTTCCGATAGTCCACGAAAGGCGAGAGGTAGAAGCGCTCGGCCGACTGCTCCGCGACGTAGGCGGCGAGTCGGGTGGCGGTGTTCACGCGCTCCAGGCCGAGCCCCGCGTGCGATCCGACGGGTCGCACGATGATGGGAAACTGCCATCCCGGCAGCGCCGACGCCAGCGCCGAATCGTCGTGCGCCAAATCCGCAACGGCCCCTCGATCGAGACGGACCGTCGCCGGAACCACAACCCCGGGAGCGTCCGCCAGCACCTTCCACAAACTGTCGCGCGACAATTGTGCGACGCGGCCAGGATCGAGCAGCACCCGCGTCGGCCAGGCGCCGACCATCGACGAGAGCGCCTCGAGAATGGGCCGGCTCTCATCCGCTTCGCCGACGCCGACGATGGCGAGATCGTGCTCGGGAATGCGGGCGGGAACAGGCTGCCCGGGTACCAGGTAAACCAGATCGAGCGAAACATTGGCGCCCTCGAGCAGAAACTGCACGGGGATGTTCGCCATAAAGTCGCCAGGGCCCACAAACATCAGAAGCCGCAGCGCGTCGCGCGTCGCGGTCGGGATCGGCTGCCGATAGACCTGTTCGATGCCCAGCGCGTCGGCCTGCAAGGCGAGGCCTTCGGCCCGTTTTTGCAAGACGATGTGAATCGACGCCAGGTCCATCAGCGCTGCGGCATCGTGTGGATTCGACCGCGCCCGCTCGGTAAGGCCGTTGACCAGCGGCATCAGATCCTGCCCGTGGAACGCCATGTCGATGATGCGGGCCTGGCCGACGATCTCTGGCGGCCAGCCATCCGAATCGTTGATGGGCCGAGTCGAAACCTGCGGGAACGACGCGTAGGTCACTGAGCGATCCCTTCGAAGCGGGAACGTCGGCCGGTCGCCGCGGCGCCTAACGCCAGGGTGCCCGATACGAGGCGGTCGATGTCCTCGACCCGGGTGCGGTGGTTCACAATGGCAGCGCGAATCGCCAGGCGCCCGCCGATGCTCGTCGTCGAGGGTGCCGCAATCCCGGATTCCTGCAGATCGGCGACGATGCCGGCGTTGAGGCGGTCGGCGTTGGGGCCCCGATACCGGAAGCACACGATGTTCAGGTTGACCGGGGCCATCAACTCGAGCTCCGGCGTGGCTTCGATCACGTCCTTGAGGTGCTGCGCCAGCCGGCACGTTTGTTCGATCACCGCGCCGATGCGCTGCGTGCCGTGCACCTTGAAGGTAAACCACGTCTTGAGCGCGCGGAATCCACGCGACAGATCGGGACCGAAATCGCACGGCCACGGCGACCCCGCCGAGAGGCCGCGCTGTTCGCGGCGAAGATACGCAGCTGGCGACGCAAACGTGCGCAGATGCGCCGAACCGTCGCGCACGATGAGATATCCGGCGTCGTACGGCACCTGGCCCCACTTGTGGAAGTCGAGCGCAATCGAATCGGCGAGCTCGATGCCGGCGAGGCGCGGCGCCAGCGAGGGCGCCAACACGCCAAGGGCGCCGATGGCGCCATCGACGTGGAACCACAAGCCTTCCGACTGAGCGATCGCGGCCAGCGTCTGGAGGTCGTCGATCGCGCCGATATCAACCGTGCCGGCAGAACCCACGATCAGGAACGGATCGAGACCGGCGGCCCGGTCGGCGGCGATCATCAGCCTGAGCGCCTCGACGTCGATTTCGCCGTTGGCATTGGTCGCCACCCCTCGAAGCGCGTCGCTGCCCAGGCCCGACATCTCCATCGCCCGCGTCACGCAGTTGTGAACCGCGACCGATGCGTACGCCACGAGACGACGGGCCGTGGCCCGGACGCCGCGGCGACGGACGTTCTGGCCCAGCACCTCGCCGCGTGCCACCAGCACCGCCATGAAATTGGCCATCGACGTCCCGGTGACGAATAACCCGCTCGACGTGTCGGGGAAGCCGAACCACTCGCGCACCCATCCCAGCACCTGCCGCTCGACCTCGAGCGGCGCCTGGTCGCGGCCTCCCACATTGGCGTTGAGCCCGGCCGCCAGCATCTCGGCCAGCACCCCTTCGATTGTCCCCGCGCCCTGAACCCAGCCCATGAATCCAGGGTGCGTGTTGCCAGGCCCGTACGGCAGGATCGACCGGCAAAACTCGTCGTGAACCGACGACAACTCCGTGGGCAATTCAGGAAGCGGCTGCCGAAATTGCGTCCGCACCGCCGAGGGCATCTGCCGCCATACCGGCTGGTTGCGAAGCGTCTCGAGATGATCGAACACATCGTCGAGCATCAGATGTGCCTGGGCCCGAGTGTGCGCCCAGTCGGTCGGGTCCAGATCCTGCTCTTCGCGATCGAGGACTCCATCGGTCAGTTCGGCGAGGTTGATGTCGTCGGAGCCGGCCCCTTGGCTGAGGCGGTGGTGCAAGCTCGCCGGCGGCATCGGCAATGGAGACGTGTGATCGTCGCGGCGGCGGCGGTCGCCCTGGGGGAACGGCACAACCTCGGCCGATGCGGCAGGCGATGCCGGCACCGGGGAATCCGAACAGACCGGTCCGTCGCAATCGGAAAGAGGTACCGCCTCGTGGGTTCGCCCGAAGGTGGGAAAATCGCTCATCCCTGGGCATCGAAGCAAAAACCGATCCGGAAGGCCGCGGCCGGAACTCCGAGGGATTTGGAGGATTTTGATCGCCTCTGCCGAATCCGTTCAGCCATGCGACTGTTTGGCCGCCGGGCCACTGAGTCCGGGAGATGTCGGCTAGGCGACACCGACTGGGCAGGTGAGCCCAGTGCCGCCCAGACCGCAATACCCCTGAGGATTCTTCGCCAGATACTGCTGGTGGTACTCCTCGGCGTAGTAGAACGGTCCCGCCGGGGCGATCTCTGTCGTGATGAACCCGAACTTCGCCTCGGTCAGCCTGGCCTGGAACGCGTCCATCGACCGTTCGGCCGCGACGCGGTGGGCCTCGGAGTGAAAATAGATCGCCGACCGGTACTGCGTGCCCACGTCATTGCCTTGCCGCATGCCTTGCGTCGGATTATGGCTCTCCCAGAAAATCTTCAACAGACCGTCGAACCAGACAACGGTCGGATCGAACGCCACCAGAACCACTTCCGCGTGGCCCGTGAGCCCGGAACAGACTTCCTCGTACGTGGGGTTAGGCGAGTAGCCTCCGGCGTATCCCACCGCTGTCGAATGCACGCCTTTGGCCTGCCAGAATTTTCGCTCCGCGCCCCAGAAACAGCCGAGTCCGAACACCGCCAACTCCATGCCGGGGAACGGCCCTTCCAGCGGCGCGCCCAGCACGACATGCGTTGCGGCCACAGGCATCGCCTGCGAACGTCCCGGCAACGACTCCTCGCGGCTCACCATCACGGCCTTTCGCGTCGTTCCGAACATCCGCGCCTCCAGATCGTGTGACGCCGGAAACGGCGTGTGGGATTCGTCCGAACCTGCCAGTCTCGCGGCCAGACACGGGGCGAACCGCACCGTTCCGCCCGCGCTCGATCTACCATCCCAGAGATGGACCAGTACCCAGCGTATCAGGCAACCACGCTCGGCGCCGCGTACGCCGGCATTCACCGGTTGCCCGTCCAGATCCTGCTCGACAACGTCCGCAGCCTCTACAACGTGGGATCGTTTTTCCGCACCGCCGACGCCGTTCGCGCCGAGGCGCTTGTGCTGAGCGGGATCACCCCCACACCTCGCGATCCGCGGATTGCGAAAACGGCGCTGGGCGCCGAATCGTCGATGCGGTGGACGCAACACACCGACGCCTTGAGCGTGGTCGAAGACCTGCACGTCCGCGGCTACCAACTGGCAGCCATCGAGACCAGCCTCCACGCTCAAGACCTATTCGACTGGCACCCGAGCTTTCCGGTCTGCGTCGTCTTCGGTCACGAAGTCGACGGCATTTCCGCGGCCCTGCTCGACCGATGCGACGTCCACGTCCGCATTCCCACGCTGGGGATGAAGCAGTCGATCAACGTCGCGACCGCCGGGGGCGTCGTCCTCTACGAACTGCTCCGGAAGTACAGGCAACTGCAGGTGCGGCCCTGACCGGCAGGCCGGACCCCGCATCTGGAGTATCATCGCGAGCATGGAAGACGGATCACCCAAAACCGCCTACGACATCGCCATGGAGCGGCTTCGCAAGAAGGACGCCGACGCGGGCATCGCGAACGTGCCGCTGACCGACGCGCAGAAAGCCGCGATTGCCGAGGCGAGGAATTTCTACGATTCCAAAATCGCCGAACGCGAAGTGCTTCACGAATCGACGGTGCGCCGCACGCAGGATCCCGAAGCGCTCAAGGGACTCGAGGCCGACTACCACCGCGACCGCGACCGCTTCGTGTCCGACCGCGACTCGAAGATCGAACGGATCCGCCGCGGCAACAGCTAGGCATGACAGGCGACCCTTTCCGGATCGCCGAGCGCGGATCGACGGTGCGCCGCGAAATTCTCGGCGGCGTCACCACCTTTGTGACGATGGCCTACATCGTGGTGGTGAATCCGGCGATTCTGAGCGCCGCCGGCATTCCCATCGGACCAAGCACCGTCGCCACCATCCTCACTGCGGCGTTCGGCTGCCTGTTGATGGGTCTGTACGCCAACCGCCCTATCGCGGTTGCTCCCTACATGGGCGAAAACGCGTTCATCGCGTTCGGCCTCGCCAGCCTTGGGGCCACCTGGGAGCAGCGCCTCGGTTCGGTCTTCGTCGCCGGAATCATTTTTCTCGTGCTCACCGTGTTGCAGGTGCGATCGAAGCTGGCCAACGCGATTTCGCCCAGCTTGAAGCACAGCTTCGCCGCGGGCATCGGCCTGTTTCTGGCCTACATCGGCCTCTACGAAACCGGCATTGTCACCAGCGGGGCGGCAGGATTGCCGGCAGCGGCCCTGTTGGTACCTGGTCAATCCTTGTTGCGGGCGCCTGACGTTCCCGTGAGGATTGGCGCGATTCACGACCCGCACGTCCTCCTGGCGGTGGGCGGCTTTCTGCTGATTGCGTTGCTCCTGCTGCGCCGCGTGCGCGGCGCCATTCTGATCGGGATCGCCGCCACCGCGGTCGCCGGCTTTGCCCTCGGCTTCGCGCCCGCACCTGCCGGCATCATGGCCATGCCCTTCACCGGCGAGTACACGCTCGCGCCCATCGCGCTGCACCTCGATGTCGCCGGCGTGCTGCAGGTGAGCTTTCTTCCGGTCTTGCTCACCCTGGTCTTGATGTCGTTTCTCGACACGCTCGGCACGCTGGTCGGCGTGGGTGCCGCGGGCGGCATGCTCGACGAGAACGGCAACTTTCCACAGATGGAACGGCCGATGATGGTCGACGCGCTCTCCTGCGTGTTTGCCTCGCTGGTCGGCACCTCCACCAGCGGCGCGTACATCGAATCGGCCACCGGGATTCGCGAGGGCGCCCGGACGGGCGTGGCGGCCATCGTCACCGCGGTCCTGTTTCTCGCCGCGCTCTTCTTTCTGCCGCTCGTCGCCCCGCTGCAGCAGTCGCGTTACGCGTACGGCCCGGCGCTGGTCGCGGTGGGCATGCTGATGGCCGGATCGATGCGCAAGATCGACTTCGACGATCTCACCGAAGCGCTGCCGGCCTTTGCGTGCATCACGCTGATGGTGTTCACCTACAACATCGCCAACGGACTGACGGCCGGACTGCTGCTCTATCCCGTCGCCAAGATCGCCGCCGGCCGCGCGCGCGAACTCAACTGGGGCTCCGTCGTGCTGGCGCTGCTCTGCCTCACCTACTTCCTGTTCGGGTTGCCGCACTAAGCCGCCGTGATCGCCGGATGTGTTCGCCGTCTGGCCGCGCGTGCCGCCGCACACGAACGGGCGCTGGTGGCGACCGTCATCACCGCGCTGTCGCTGGCGACGACGTGGCCGCTCGCGCGTGACGCGAGGGTGGCGCTGCCGTCGGATTTGGGCGACCCGCTCCTCAGTACGTTCATCCTGGCGTGGGATGCCGACCGCATCCGGCACGGGCTCGCCGGCTTCTGGTCCGCGCCGTTCTTCTTCCCGCTGCGGGACACGCTCGCGCTCTCGGAACACCTGCTCGGGATTGCGGTCTTTACGGCTCCGATCCAGTGGCTCACCCGGAATCCGGTGCTCGTCTACAACGTCGCGTTTCTCGGGTCGTACGTGCTCGCGGGAACCGGCATGTATTGTCTCGCCCGGCAGTTGTGGTCGCGCCGCGACGCCGCGGTCATCGCGGCGGTCGCGTTCGCGTGGGCCCCGCATCGCGCCATGCACCTGTCGCATGTGCAGGTGCTGATGTCGGGTTGGATGCCCGTCAGCTTGTGGGGATTACACAGATACTTCGAGACCGGATCGCGCCGCGCCCTGGCCATCGGCGCTGCCGCATTCGTCCTGCTCGGCCTGTCGAACGGCTACTTCCTCTATTTCTTCACGCTCCCGGTTGGCGCGGTGGTGATCGCGGAATTCGCACGCCGGGCGTTGGCCAGACAGGACGTTGACGCGCCATGGCGGCAAAGATCTATCATCGACCTCGCGTTCGCCGGGCTTGCCGTGGTCGCCGTCTTCATCCCGATTGCGGTGGCCTACCTTCGCGCGCAGTCTGCTTTGGGCCTGCACCGGCACCTCGGCGAATTGCGCGACTTCAGCGCGACAGCATCCGACTATCTCCGCGTTCCGTCCACGCTGATCTTGTGGGCAGAGCGATTGAGTATTGGCGCGCCTGAACGGAGCCTGTTTCCGGGCGCCTTTACCGCGTGTCTGGCCGCGCTCGCCTGCGTCTGGCTGATTGGGCGATGGGCGCCAGGCGACGCATCGGAGAGGCCACGTTTTCGATTCGTGGTCGCGCTCTACCTCTCGATTGGCGCCGTGGCGGCGTGGCTCACATTCGGGCCGTTCGTGCCTGGGCCGTACCGCGCATTGATCGACAATCTGCCCGGGTTCGCGGGTCTTCGCGTGCCCGCCCGATTCACCGTGATCGTGGCCCTCGGGCTGGCGGTGCTTGCGGCTGGGGGAGCCGCTGTGATCCTGCGGCGACTCTCGCGCGTTGCGGCCGTCGCCGTCACGGTCGTCATCACCGCCGCCATCGTCCTCGAAGGATACGGCGGACCATTGGCGATGGAGCGATTCGATCCCAACCAACTGGCGCGACGACAACTGAACGCGTGGTTGAAAATTGGACCGCCGGGCGGGGTGCTCGAGTTGCCGATTTCGGTCGAAGGCCCGGCCGCTTTCACGCTGCCGTATCAATACAACACGCTGTTTCACGGTCGCCCGGTCGTCAACGGGTATTCGGGCTACGACTCCGTGCTGCAGCGGTTGCTGGGCGGACCCGGATCGCCGCTTGCCGGATCTGTGGCCGACATTGTCGCGACGCTGGCCGGGCTGCGGTCGATTGGCGTCCGGTTCGTCGTGTTGAGCGACGTGATCTACGCGCGCCACGCCCCGCCATGGAGCCCAGACCCGCGGGTGATTGCCACGACCCTGTCGCAGTCGAGCGAGCACGTCGTCAATCAGCGTCACGAAAACAATATCTGGGCGTGGCAGCTCGCCGAAGGCCCGCCGCACGCATCTGCGCCGGCGGCGAACCTGTTGAGGGTCACGGCAGATGCGTTCCGTGCCTCTGCGTCGGCCGAGTGGGCCGACGTGCGGTTTGCGTTCGACAACAGCCTGGCGACGCGCTGGTCGACGATTGCGCCGCAGGTTGGCAACGAATGGATCCGGATTGCGTTTGATCGCGACCGCGACATCCGCCGCGTCGAGATCGACATGGGGCCCGAACATCCGGGGGAGTATCCGCGGGCGTTGGTCATCGATTCCGAGGCGGCCGACGGGAACCGGCGAGTCGTGTTCGACGGATCGGTCGTCACGCCGCTCATCGAAGGCATTGCGCTAGACGGCCGGTCGTCGAGAATTCGAATCGATCTGCCAGCCAGCCGGTCGCGCACGCTGGTGATTCGCCAGACGGGCCACGTGGAAAGCGTCCCGTGGACCATCGCGGAACTGCGCATCTGGGAACGCCAGTAGGACGCGTCCCACGACGGCGGCCCAGACCCAGTGCGCCAGCGGGCAATAGATGAACGTCGTTCACAACACGACAAAGACGACGTAGGCCGATAATCGCCATCGCCGCGAAACTGTGGAGCACGTCGTCAAGACGTTCTTGCGCCGGACCAGGCCTCCGTAAAAAAGCGCCAGGCCCGGCACCATAAGCAGGACGAGCGCGGAACTCATCAGCATCCACGCCGTGCTTCCCGGATCCACGGGCATCGCACCGGCTGCCACGTCGGTCATATTCACACCTCGCCACAAGCGGATCCCCCCGCACAGAGCTCCGCCCGCTCACATCGATCGCGTCCGTTAATGGTGATGGGGGGGCGCGCACGGTGTGGCGCCCCCCGGTCTGACTCTAGAACTTGCTCCAGAGGTGCTGGTTCGTGACCTCGTGGTGGAATTGCACTTCTGCCGTTTTGATCAGCGCGCCGAGCGCCTTCGGACAGCGATCGGCCGAGGCCTGTTTCACCTCGATGTATTTGCCGTGCACCTCTTCGCCGATCAGCTGGCGCGAGAACTCGCTCGCCTTGAACAGGCGGATCGCGTCGTAGATATTGTCGGGCAGGAACCGCGTGCGCGACCGCCGGATTTCGTTCTCGGCGTCCTCGGGCAGCGGGCCCTCGACGCCCGTTCGCAGCACCGCGTAGATGGCCAGATACGGGTTGGCGTCCGGGGCAATCGAGCGGACCTCCACACGGGCCGCGTTTTCGTTGCCGAGCGGGATGCGGACCATCGCGCCCCGGTTGATGGCCGACGCCTTGATCTGATTGGGTGCCTCGAAGTGCGGATCGAGACGCCGGTACGAATTGACGCTCGAATTGAGAATCAGGCAAATGTCGTTGGCGTTGGCCAGCACGCGATCGATAAACGTCCAGCCCACTGCCGACAAGCCGTCCTCGCCCTTGGCGTCGTGGAAGACGTTCTTGCCGCCGCGCATGAACGACAAGTTTGTGTGCATGCCGCTGCCGTTGACGCCGGTGAGCGGCTTGGGCAGAAAGCAGGCCGTCATGTCCATCTGCTGGGCCACTTGCCGGCAGATCAACTTGTAGAGCTGGACCTGGTCGGCCGCGATGCACGCCTCGGTGTACGAGTAGTTCATCTCGAACTGCGACGGCGCCACCTCCGGGTGATCTTTTTCGTTGGCGAACCCCAGCGCCCGCTGGGCTTCGGCCGCACTGTCGATAAAGCGGCGCAACGCGTCGCCCGGAAGCGAGTGGTAGTAACCGCCGGTCGAAATGAAGTCGAACGTGCCGGTGAGGTAGTGCTGGCGCTCGGCGTCCCGCCCCTTGAAGAGGAAGCCCTCGATCTCATTGGACACATTCGCGATGGTGCCGTCCTTGGCGAACAGCGCCGCCGCGTACAGCTTGAGCCGGCTGCGCATGTCGGCCGCGTAGGGCGTCCCGTCGCGCTCCCTCACATCCCCGAACACGAGCACTTTACCGGGCCCGAAGATGTCGGACGGCAGCCAGTAGAACGCCGGCCAGTCCACCACCAGCCGCAAATCCGATTCGGCCTGCTGCGAAAAGCCGCGAATCGACGACCCGTCGAACGTGAGGTTGTCGGCCGACTTGAGCAGAAATTTCTTGTCGTAGTCGAGCATGTGCAGCCGGCCCTCGAGGTCGGTAAAACACACACTCACGGCCTTGATCCTCTTCTCATCCGCCAGGTATTTGCAGCGCTCTTCCTGAATGAAATCGACAGGCACCCGGTCCAGGCGCTGCTGCTTGGCCTGAAGATTCAGTTCCTCAAGCTTGTCGTAGGGAATTTCCAGAAAATCTCGCAGCGACGTCTGATTCATGTTGAGCTCCTCGAAAGTGGCACCAAAGATTAAGACGCCAAAGTTTATCATTAACACCAAAAGGTTAAATATTAAAACACGACATTTTATTGTTGAGCGCCGGCGCCGATGGATATTCGTCATTCCAGAAAACGAGCGAATCCTTGGCAGGTGCCATCCAGGGCCGCGACAGAATACAATCGTAGGGTGAGCCCCGAAACCAGCAACGAACGCCCGCAATCGCTCGGTGAGCAGATCGCAGACAGCGTGACGCACGGCGTCGGTCTCGTCGCCAGCGTCGTGGGACTGGTCGTTCTCGTGGCGACCACGCTTCATCGCGGCGACCCGTGGCTGATCGCCAGTTGCCTCATCTACGCGTCGACACTCGTCCTGCTCTACGCCGCTTCGACGCTGTACCACGCGCTGTCGGCCACGCGAGCACGACACGTCTTCCAGATTCTCGACCACGCCGCCATCTATCTGCTGATTGCCGGCACCTACACGCCATTTGCGCTGGTGAACCTGCGCGGACCCTGGGGATGGACCATCCTTGCCATCGTCTGGTCGCTGGCCGTCCTGGGCGTGGTGGCGAAGTCGGTGTTCGGCACTCGGTGGCCTGTTTTCTCGACGGTGCTCTACCTCGCGATGGGGTGGACCATCGTCGTCGCCATCAAACCCCTGGTGACCCATGTCGCCCCGGCCGGTATCGCTTGGTTGGTCGCGGGTGGCCTCGCCTACACGGGAGGCGTGGCCTTTTTCGCCTGGGACCGGCTCCGCTACAACCACGCGGTGTGGCACCTGTTCGTCCTGGGCGGCAGCGCCTGCCACTTTGTCGCCGTGCTCTTCTACGTCGTCAGATAACCCCCCCCGGGTGGCGGGGAACGCGTGCTCCCGCCTGCGGCTTTGCCGCCTCGTAACCGGCTGTTGAGTGCATGGTCGCGTACTGGCCAGAGCACGCTGCCCCGCGACGGCCCCTCGAACCAAGCCGACAGTGTCAATCTGCAAAACGTGCCGTGAGGGCCAGGACAGGCTGCGCGAAGAGCGTCAACGTAAGGTCGGCGACACGCCCCGGCAAGGTGCGTTTTGCCGGCTTGTGTGAGCGGGGCCGCGGCGGGGAAGCGCACTCCGGCCTCCGACGCTGCTGCCTCACGCTCCGTTGTGGGAAGTGTCGGAGAACGACGAGAGTGCGCTTCCCCGCGACGGCCCCTCGAACCAAGCCGACAGTGTCAATCTGCAAAACGTGCCGT
>JBAXOX010000065.1:0-23286 GCA_037133015.1 Acidobacteriota bacterium | reverse complement strand
CCTTCTTTCTATGTCAGTATCAGTTCGTTGCTCGTTGCTCGTTGCTCGTTGCTCGTTGCTCGTTGCTCGCTGTCCCGTTTCTCACTCTCAACTTCTATCCATATCTTACGGCCGGCCCCCGATTTCATCAATCGGGACGATGCCCCGATTTTCGAGGAAATACGCCTGTTTTTGGGGAGGAAATGTGCCGGGAGGGCGGGGTCGCCCCCCCGGGACCGGCTGGGAAAAACACCCCAGACCGCCTCCGGAAAACGCCCGAGGCGGCACGCGCTGCGTTAGAGTCCCAGCACGTGGTGGACAGTTGGTAAGCCGCTGCGTCTAGACAGGGGAAGCGGCCATCAGGCATCGTTCCGTGAGTTCTTTGTGGCGGAAGGACACGCACGGAGGGAGATGCCGATGGCCAAGCCTAGGATGGATCTGACCGCGTTCGTTGGCAAGTTCCTTGAGGAACAGGATGGCGTGGTCCTTCGAGAGGGCATCCGGGTGTTGTCGCAGGCGCTGATGGAGACCGAGGTCGCCGGCCTGATCGGCGCGGAACGGGACGCGACGGCGGGGGGTGGCCGCCAGGAATACGGCCGCCTAACGCAGGTTGATCAGCCGCCCATCGTCGAGCAACCAGCAATCGCCAGCGAAACCCGATTCGGCGGTCAGTGTGCGCAACCGCGGGATCGATTTCGCCCGCTCATAGCGGATAGAGAGATGATGGAGCAGCAGGCAGTTGACGCCTGCGGCCCGCCCGACTTGGAGTGCCTCAGCGACCGTGGCGTGGATGTCCCATTTGCGGTCGTCGGCGTCGAGAAATGTCGCGTCGTGCACGAACAGATCGGCGCCGGCCACCAACTCGGGCGGAATAGGCATGGTGTCGCCGGTATGCGCGAACACGATGTGGCGATACGCTTCCATCACCGCGTCGCGTCCCAGTTCGCGAACCCGGCCGCGCACCTCGGCTTCCGGCAGGCCCGCGAACTCGGCTTTCAGGTGACGGCGCGTTTCGACGACGCGATACCCCAGGGTCAATTCCGAGAGGCCGTGCCGCGACGCGAACGACTCCAACACCCGCGTGGGTCCCATCGGGAACTGATCGCCGGCCTTCATCGCGGTCCACGTCACGGGAAACTGCTCGTGGGACCAGAGACGGCCGACCAGGTCGCGGATGGTCTCGACACCGGCTACGCCTTCCGGATAGACAATCGTGAGAGGTTTGTCTTGCGCGCCCTTGCTGAAGCGTCGGGAAGCGATGAATCCGGGTAGACCCAGCAGGTGATCGGCGTGTCCGTGCGTGATGGCCACAATGCCGGGCGCCCACACCCGCTGACCAAGTGCGAGTTGCAGTCCTTCGCCCGCGTCAACCAACAACTGGAGGGGCCGGTGCCACAGCCAGTTGCTGTACATCGCACGAGAGAAGCCCCAGACGGTTTCTTGCAGCGTCAGCACAGATGACCATAGTAACCCGGTCGTCACGCCCCCGCGGCGGGATCACGTGGCGGCTTCATGACGGCTTCGATCGCCAGAGCCATCGGCGAATCATCCCCCGCCAGCCCGTCGGCGAGGATTGCACGGCGTGGGTCTCGGCGGGCGCGGGATTGATCGTCGTATCGCCGCGCATGTCGAACCGCGTACCCGGCACCCAGCACTGGTGTTCAACCACGAGCTGGAAAAATTCTGCGGCCACCTGCCCGGCGGGCGCGACGCGAAATCGAAACGTCGCCGTTCCCCCAGGCGGAACCGCAGCTTCGGAGAACGACCCGATCCGATTACGCCCGATCCAACTCGGGTCGTAATACGCAGAGTCGCGATCCCTCGGATTCGCCGTGCCGATGTAGATTCTGTCGTCGGCTGTCCACGTGGCGGGGCCGGCGTTCTGCACAGCCAGACACCTCTCGACACCGCGATCCAGGGTGGATTGCAACGGGAGCAGGCGAACCAGGTAGCGGCGCAGAGGATGCGGCCCAACCGGGACGAGCGTGCAGATCTTGCAGATGTCCGGCGCCGTGCGGCCGTCGACGATCGCCGCCCGAAACGCGTCGAACGTCGCGCCCTGCCAGACCTCGAACGCAGCGGTCTGCTTGAGATCCCCCATGACGGCTGTCGCGTGGCTGAGTGCGTAGCAGCACGGGAAGACCCGGCCGTCTTTGTCGATGACCGGCACATCCCAGGGCGCGAAACACTGCTTGGTGTCAGTCTCGGAGACCGCGTGCGGCTTCGACGTCGCTCCAGCCAGTTCGCCCGGATCGCGCGTCTCGGCCGCCACGCGTTCGGGCAACTCGAACACCAGGCTCACTCCGGCCCGTTCGCAGGCGTCGCGCATCCTGGCGACGTCGGTCGACAGCCCGTCCCGCCAGCGCGTTTCTTCGGGTTCGAGGTCCGGCGTGTAGTCGACCAACCCCTGGAGTACGTACGTCGGGACGCCAAGCGCGGCGAGCCTGGCGGGAAACGCCAAGAGGCTCGCCATGTTGGTGCGCATCATGACGGACGACACGGTCAACTGCGTTGGCTTGAGCGCGGCCGCGAGATGGCCCACGCCTCGCAGCGCCTTGTCGACCGATCCCCCGCGAATGTCCTTGTAGATGACGGGGTCAGGCGAGTCGATCGAGACGTTGACACTGTCGAGGCGCTCCAGCGCCGCCAGTTCCGCCGCTATCGCCGACGTGACCAGCGTGCCGTTGGTCGTCAGGGTCGTGTGGACGCCTTCGCGATCGAGCTCGCGCAGATAGTCGAGACACTTGGGATTGAGCAGGGGCTCTCCGTAGCCGCCGATGTTGGCGTGGCCCGCCTGCCTGGCGAACGGAACGACGGCGTTCCAGATCTGATCGGAGATGGGTCCGGGTTGCGCGCTCGAGGGCGTTTGTCCCGTGGTGAGCGGGCACATCCGGCACGTCAAATTGCAGCGGCTCGTGATTTCGATCAGGATGCCGGCCGGCGGGCCGAGGTTGGATGCGCATGGACTCACCTCGACACGATACAACAGTTCGTCGAGCCGACCGCGTGTGGCGCCTTGACATCGCCGCGTCGGCACCAGAGAGTAGATCCACCCTGAGGGCTTCTTCTCGTCTGGAGGCGGCGTGTCGTTGACTGTGTCCTCGATCCCCAAGATTCGCGGTCTGTCTCGCGCCCAGTGGGCGAGAGTCGGGACGTCAGTTCTCTACCTGGCCGCAGTCGTTCTGTTCATTCAGTCCATCCGGCAGTTTCACCACCGCGGCACCGGGTTCACAGAATTCATCGATTTCGGCGATCAGTTCTACGGGACGGTGCTGCCCTCGATCCGAAACGTGCCCCGTTACACCGATCCCCGGTCGCCCGGCTACGACGGTCAGTTTTACGCCCAACTTGCCGTAGAACCGTTGTTACGCGATCGCGCCATCGACGCGGCGCTCGACAACCCACCGTACCGCGCGAGGCGCATCCTGTTTTCGTGGACGGCCTACGTCTTCGGTTTGGGCCGGCCCGACTGGATCCTCAAGGCGTACGCCCTCCAGAACATCGTGGCCTGGCTCCTGCTTGCCATGCTCCTGCTCCGCTGGTTTCCCCCGACCACCGCGCGCAACTTCGTGCCGTGGTTCGGGTGTCTTTACGGGATTGGGATGGCCAACTCGGTTCGCTTCGCCCTGCTGGAAGGCCCCACCATGGTGATCATCGTGCTGGCGGTCTGGACGATGGAGCGTGGCCGACCGTGGGCCGCTGCCGGCATGCTCGGGCTGGTTGGCCTCGCGCGCGAAACCAGCGCGCTGACCAGCGCGATGCTCGTGGAACGTCTCCCGCGAACGGCCCATCACTGGATCGTGCTTGCCTCGAAGGGCGTTATTGTCGGTCTGCCGTTCGTGCTGTGGGTGCTCTACGTGCGTTCGCTGTATCCCCACTTCAACCTATCGAATCCGGACAGCTTCACGTTGCCGTTTTCCGGCTACCTCGAGCGGTGGCGCGCCATCGCGGGCGAGTTGACGACGGCGGGATGGTGGTCATTCGGCCGGTTCAATCTCGCCACCATGATCGGACTGACGACGCAGTTGGCGTTCCTGGCCCTGAGGCGCGACTGGGACGACGCGTGGTGGCGCACCGGCGCGACCTACTGCGTGTTGATGCCTCTGCTGAGTTATCTCGTGTGGGAGGGCACACCCGGCGCCGCACCCCGGGTCCTGCTTCCTGCGGCGTTCGCCTTCAACGTGCTGGTGACCAGACTGCCGAATCGCTGGTTCTGGCCGCTCGTGATTCTGGGCAACCTGTCGGTGTGGCACGGGCTGCCGACGGTCGGCGTGGCGTGGATCCAGAAGATTTCCTGACGCGCCGTGGGGCGCCTCGCCCCCCGGCGGGTCGCGCGTTCAGCCGGCGGACGAGGAACGGGGCCAGGCTCGATCGCACCGGCTGCTCTCGAGGCTGACCCCCTACCAACGCCAACGTGTGGACCGCTCGCGGCGAACGGTTATGCGGTGTGGAACTCCCGAACCGCCGCGCACACGCGGTCGATCTGCGCCTGCGTCATTTCCGGAAACATCGGCAGCGAGAGAATCTGATCCGCGGTGCCGTCGGTCACCGGCAGGCGGCTGGCGCTCGACGCCAACTCCGCGTACGCCGGCTGACGGTGAATCGGAATCGGGTAGTGGATGCCGCTCTGGATGCCCTTCTCGTGAAGGAAGTGCTGCAGCGCTTCGCGCTTCGGCGTCCGGATGACATACAGGTGATAGATGTGTGACGGATCGTCGGCCGGAATCTTCGGCGCGACGATGTGCGGAATGCCCTTCAAGCCCGCCTCGTAGGCGTGAGCGTTCTTGCGGCGCATGGCGTTGCACGCATCGAGCCGCGGCAACTTGACGCCCAGAATCGCCGCCTGCATCGAATCGAGCCGCGCATTGGTGCCTTTGACGACGTGGTGGTACTTCTTGGACTCGCCGTACGCGCGCAGTTGTCGCACCGTCGCCGCCAGCCCATCGTCATTGGTCGTGACGAGGCCGCCATCGCCCATCCCGCCGAGGTTTTTGCCCGGGTAGAAGCTGAACGCCCCGAAATCGCCCATCGAGCCACAGCCCTTGCCCCTGTAGCGCGAGCCGTGAGCCTGGCAGGCATCCTCGACCACGCGCAGGCCGTGCTTCTTCGCGATTGCAAGAATCGCGTCCATCTCGACCGCCTGGCCGTAGAGATGCACCGGACAGATGGCCTTGGTCTTCTTCGTGATGACCGCCTCGATCAGATTGACGTTGATGTTGTACGTGTCGGCATCGCAGTCCACCAACACCGGGACCGCGCCCACCGCCGACACCGCGAGCGCCGTCGCGATAAACGTGTTGCCGGGCACGATCACTTCGTCGCCCGCCGTGATGCCCAGCGCTTCGAACGCAATCCGCAGCGCGTCCAGGCCGGAGCTGACGCCGATCGCGTGCCTGGCGCCGACCAACGTGGCGAAGCCCTGCTCGAAGGCCTCGACCTCGGGCCCGAGGATGTACTTGCCGTGCGACATCACCTTGCCCACCGCCTCGCTCAACTGCTCGCGGATGGGCGCGTGATGCGCCGCCAGATCAACAAACGGTACGATGTCCACGCGTCACCTCTTGATATGGAGTCCCAACAGGAATAAAGGCCGCAGGATGCTCCACCACCCCGTGATGGGTTTCATCTTGGTGTAGCCGAGTTCGTGCGGCGGATAAATCTTGGTCACCGGCACTTCTTTCACGTTGTACCCGAGCCGGATCATCTTGTAGAACAGGTACGGTTCCAGTTCGTAGCGGTCGAGCCACGGCTGGTCGAGATCGATGCCCGACGCCCGCAGCGCCGACAAGCGGATGGCGCGAAAGCCGTTCGTCGTATCGGTGAAGCGGCGCATCACGATCAGCGAGAACAGCCACGGATGCACGATGCGCGTGGCAATCTGCCGGTAGAACGGCATGTTGCCGAAATCGCCGCCGGGCAGGTACCGCGACCCCTGCACGAAGTCGCAGCCTTCGTCTTCGATCGCCGACAGCAGCCGCTCGATCTCGGGCGGCCGGTCCTTGTCGTTGCCCGCCAGAATGACCACGACGTCGAAGTGTTCGGCCAGGCCGTATGTGATGGCGGTGCGGATCGCGGCGCCGGCGCCCGACCGGGTCGTGTGCGTGAGTACGGTCGCCCCTTTGGACGCGGCCACCTGCGGGGTATCGTCGGTCGACGCGTCGTCAACCACAACGATGCGGTCGACCAGGCCGGAGGAAAAGCGGTCGAGGACGCGCCCGATCTTGGTGGCCTCGTTGTGCGCAATCGAGGCGGCCATCACCCGAAGGGCCGGACGGGAGGCGGTCACCGCTGCGTGGTCTTCTTCGCGCCCGCCTTCGCCGTGCGCGCCTGGCTTCCCGCCTTCGCCGCCCGCGTTGCACCCGCCTTCGCCGCTCGCTTTGCACCCGCCTTCGCCGCTCGCTTTGCACCCGGCTTCGGCGTGGCAAGCGGCGTGGCAAGCGGCGTGGCAAGCAGCGCGGCATCAGCATCGAGCTTGACGACGCCCTTGGCGGTCTTGCTGTACCGCAGTCCGCATTTCTTGCACGTCAGCAGCGCGCCGCGCCCGGCGAGCGGCTGGCAGCACTCGCAGACATAGCCGCGCACGCGCCCCGGGTTGCCCAGGACAACCGCGTAGTCAGGCACGGGCCTGGTGACTACCGCGCCCGCACCGATGAAGGCGTAACGTCCGATGTGGCACCCGCACACGATGGTGGCGTTGGCGCCGACGGTGGCCCCTTCTTCGATGGTGGTGCCAACCGGGCTCCACTCGCGTTTGCTGCGCGGCCGATTGTCGTTGGTGAGCGAGCAGTTGGGCCCGAGGAACACGCGGTTCTTGACGGTGACGTACTGCCACACCGCCACGCCGTTCTTGATCGTCACCTCGTCGCCCACCACCGCGCCGCTCTCGATGAAGGCGTGGTCGCCGATGTTGCAGTGGCTGCCGACCACGGCGCCCTTCATGACGTGCGCGTAGGCCCAGACGTTGGTCTTGTCGCCGATCTGGTCGGTTTCGACCAGGGCGAGACGATGTGTGAAGAAGTCGCCCATGGCGCGCTGCTCTCCTGGGGGGACGCTGGCTGAACGTGCGGGCTACACCTTGACTGGCGCGCCGCCCACCGACATCGATTCGTTGATGGCCGCGGCCACGCGCACCACGTCGGCGGCGAAGCGTCCATCGCTGCGGAGCGTCTCGGGCGCATTGAGGCCCTCGAGGAAGGCTCGCGCCTGCATCCGCAGCGGCTCTTCCCTCGGTACCTTGGGCAGGGTTACATCCCCTTCGCGCGCGAGCAACTGGAACTCGCCGAAGTCCGCATATTCCCGCGGCTTCTTCAGGACGCCCTTGTCGAACACGGTCACCGGCCCCATCGTCGCCATGTCATCCCACGTCGCCATGCGTGATTCGCCCACCACGGTGATTTCGCGAACCTTCTTGGGATCGAGCCAGCTGACGTGAATGGAGGCCACCACGTCGCCCGGGTACTGGAGCGTCATCACCGCGACATCCTGGATGCCGGGCTGAAGGAAGGCCTTGCCGACGGCCGACACTTCCACCGGCACCGAGTCCAGCAGGAAGTTGAAAATCGAAATGTCGTGGGTCGCCAGATCCAGCACCGCGTTGACGTCGCTTCGGATCGGCCCGAGATTGGTTCGTCGCGCAAACAGGTAGAAGACGCGCCCCAGATGCCCCGCCGTGATCAGTTCCTTGATTTTGAGGATGCCGGGGTTGAACAGAAACACGTGGCCCACCATCAGTCGGAGGTTGCCAGCGGAGGCGATTTTGACGAGTTCGTCGGCCTCGGCCCCGCTCAGGCACAGCGGCTTTTCGGAGAGGACGTGCTTGCCGGCCTTGAGCGCCTGACCGACGACCTCGAAGTGCGTCATCGTGGGCGTGGCAACCACCACGGCGTCGGGCTTGGCCGCTGCCATCATCTCGGAGGCGGTGGAAAAGGTGGCGACACCGGGCTGTATCGACTTGATTCTCGTCAGGCGTTCCTGGCGCAGGTCGGCCACGCCGACCACTTCGGCGCCGGGGAGTGCGGCAAAATTTCTGACGTGGTTCGGGCCCCATTCGCCCGCGCCGATGACGCCGATGCGCCAGCGTTTGTTTTCGGAAGACACGAGAGTCCGGCTCCTTGCTGTTCCCCTGCCAGGCGTGCGAAGGGGGAGAACACTCCATCCTAGCATAGAGGGCACACCCCCTCCGCCCGGCCGCAGCCCCCGGTCACAGCCCCCTGGCGAGGCGGGCGTGCGCGTCGTTCAGTCGCGCTGGCGAACGGGTGAGACCGACGCCAGAATGGCGCCCAGCAGATAGATCGAGCCGGCCACGCAGATCGCCGGCCCGTTTGCGAACGCGCGCGTGAGGGCGGCGATCGGATCGGCTTCGATCAGCACCGGCATGGAGGGATTCATCGCGGTGACGATCGCGGCGACCTCGGCCGGCGGCGCGGCGCGGGGCGAGGGCGGCAGCGTCAGCACGATGCTGGTCGCGCACGGGAGGAGCCGGCGCAGCATGCCTTCGATGTCCTTGTCCTGCATCGCTCCGAAGACCAGCGGCAGCCCGTCGGGACACGTGGCCTTCAGATAGTGCGCGAGACCGTCGGCGCCGGCCGTGTTATGCGCGGCGTCGAGCAGCATCTGGCGGCCGCCTTCGAGCCTCACCACCTCCAGTCGTCCCGGCCACCGGGTGTTCGAGAGGCCGTCGAGGATGGCGGCGGGCGGCACCCGGATGCCGGCCGCGTCGAGCCCTTCGAGCAACCGGACGGCCACCACCGCGTTGGCCACCTGATGCGCGCCGCGCAAGGCCAGCACGCACGACTCGTACACGCGGCGCGGCGTGCGCAACGTCATCGTCGTCAGACCGGCCGCCAGCGACGCCGACACCTCCACTCCTGCCCACGCATCAACCAACTGCGCACCCTGACGCTGGCACGCGTCGGCGATCGGACCAACGGCCTCGGGTTTTCGCTCGCCGCACACCACGAGCATGCCCGGCTTGATGATGCCCGCCTTTTCGACCGCAATCGCCTCGATCGTGTTGCCGAGATGGATCTGGTGATCCAGGTCGATGGTGGTGATGGCGCCCGCCACAGGGTCGGCGATCGTGGTGGCGTCGAGCCGCCCGCCAAGACCGACTTCCAGCACGGCCACTTCGACCCGGCGCGCGCGGAACAGCAGCAGCGCCATCGACGTCGAGACTTCGAAGAAGGTCGGCTGCGCCCGCAGCCGGCCCGTCTCGAGCAGGCGATCGACCACGACGCGAACCTCGGCCAGGGCGTCTGCCAGTTCGTCGTCGGAGATCCTCTCGCCGTCGACGACGAAGCGTTCGCCAATGGTGACCAGATGGGGAGACGTATAGAGACCGGTTCGATGCCCGGCCACCGTCAGCGCCCGCGCCACGGTGGCGCAGACCGAACCTTTGCCATTGGTTCCTGCAACGACGACGGTTTGATAGGCGGTCTGAGGCCGCCCGAGCGCGTCGGTCAACGCCCTGATATTGTCGAGGCCGAATTTGTGGCCATGGAACTCGAGGCCAAAGAGGTATTCGAGATTCATGGCACCGTGTCAGCGCGTGTTTCGGCCAGCGGCCGCGGGCCGCGGGCTACGGGCGATTGGCGACGGCGTTCTCTTCGACCGCCCCCATGAACCGCAGTGCGCGGCTGATGGTGGCCTTGAGCTCTCGGCGGTCCACGACCACGTCGAGCATGCCGTGTTCGATCAGGAATTCGCTGCGCTGGAAGCCTTCGGGCAGTTTCTGGCGGATCGTCTGCTCGATAACGCGCGGCCCGGCGAAGCCGATGAGCGCTTTGGGTTCGGCGATGTTCAGATCGCCCAGCATCGCAAAACTCGCAGTGACGCCGCCGGTGGTCGGGTCGGTGAGCACCGAGATGTAGGGGAGTCGCGCGCGGTCGAGCCGGGCCAGCGCAGCGGAGACCTTGGCCATCTGCATCAGCGACAGGGCGCCTTCCATCATGCGGGCTCCGCCCGAGCACGACACGATAATCACCGCCGAGCGCTCGGCGAGTGCGCGTTCAATCGACCTGGTGATCTTCTCGCCCACCACCACGCCCATGCTGCCGCCGATGAACCCGTATTCCATGGCGGCAATGTGGACCGGCAGACCGTCGAGCCGTCCCCGCGCCGTGACGATCGCGTCGCGCCGACCGGTCGATTTGATCGAGGAGGCGAGCCTGTCCTTGTAGGGTTTCGTGTCGGTGAAGACCAGCGGATCGGTCGACATCAGCTCGGAGTCGAACTCGTCCCATTCCCCGTCGAACAACGAACGCAGTCGCTCGGCTGCCGTCATGCGGAAATGGTGCGTGCATTTGACGCAGACGTGAACGTTTGCCTGCAGATCCTTGTTGTAGATGACCTGGGCGCACGACGGGCACTTGACCCAGAGACCCTCCGGCACGCGGACGGCCGTCTCCTTCGTCGCGGCGATGGGCGCCTTCTTGTCCTTCTTGAACCAGGGCATTGGATGACAGCTTATCAAAAAAGGACACGACGGCGCGCAACCGGCGCCGGCAATCTACGGCGTCCGGGGCACGTAGTATTGCGTTCCGCGGCCCAGGGTCTTGATTTGGCGAATCAGATCGTCGACCGCTTCGTCGCTGCGACCGAAATCGATCTGCGAGGTTTCCACCACCAGCAGCGGCGTCGCGGTGTAGTGGAAGAAGAAGTGCTGGTAGGCTTCGTTGAGGCCCCTGACGTATTCGGGATCGGGACGATACGCCTGCTGCTCCGGATCGCGCCCGCGCTCTTTGAGCCGCTTGATGAGCACGTCGGTGGGCGCCTGCAAATACACCACCAGGTCGGGTCGCGGGATGTCCCGCGACAACAAATCGTAGAGGCGCTGGTAGATGAACAGTTCGTTGTCGTTCAGATCCAGGTACGCGTAGACCCGGTCCTTTTCGAACAGGTAGTCGCAAATCGCCACCTGGCTGAACAGTTCCGTCTGCCGCAGACCCGACAGCTGCCGATGACGGTTCAGCAGGAAGAACAACTGCGTCTGAAAGGCGGCCCCCGGGCGGTCCTGATAGAAATCTCCGAGGAAGGGATTCTCCGCGTCCTCGAGAATCGCGGTGGCGTCCACACGCGCCGCCAGCCGTTCGGCCAGCGCGGTTTTTCCGACGCCGATGGCGCCCTCGATAGCCAGATATCGGTAGTCCAACAAGGCCGAGTATACCGACCGCGTCGCCGCCGAAGCAAGGCGCGGTAACATAGACGAACTGTGAAAATCGAGCGTCTTGAACTGAGATTGCTGCGGCTGCCGCTTGTGCGGTTCTTCGAGACCAGCTTCGGCCGCGTCTACGACCGGACGTTTCTGCTGACGAAACTGGAGGGCGAAGGCGCGTGCGCCTACGGTGAGTGCGTCGCCGACGACACGCCCTATTACAGTTCCGAAACCACCGACACCGCGTGGCAGATCATCAGCCAGTTTCTCGCGCCGCTGGTGCTCGGCGTGAGGTTCGCCCATCCGCGCGACGTGTTTCCGGCGATGCAGCGCGTGCGGGGTCATCACATGGCCAAGGCCGCGCTGGAGATGGCCGCGTGGGACCTGTTCGCCCGGCAGCAGGGCGTGCCGCTGCACGAGGTCCTGGGCGGGGTGCGAACCGAGATCGCCGCGGGCGTCTCGATTGGCATTCAGGACTCGCTCGATCAGTTGGCCGATCGGGTCGCCGCGGAGTTGGCCGACGGGTACCGGCGAATCAAGATCAAGGTGAAGCCGGGGTGGGATGTCGAGGCGGTGGAGATGATCCGTCAACGCTTCGGCCCGATCCCCCTGATGGTGGATGCCAACGCGGCGTACACGATTGACCATGCCGCCCACCTGGCGCGGCTGGATCCGTACCGCTTGATGATGATCGAACAGCCGCTCGATTACGACGACATTGCCGATCACGCCGCGCTGCAGCGTCAATTGACGACGCCGATCTGTCTGGACGAGTCGATTCATTCGGTCCGGGCCGGCCGCGACGCGATCGAGGCGCAGGCGTGCCGCATCATCAACATCAAGCCGGGTCGGGTCGGCGGCCACGCCGAGTCGATCAGGCTGCACGATCTGTGCGCGGCCAGGGGCGTGCCGGTCTGGCACGGCGGCATGCTCGAGTCTGGTATCGGGCGGGCCCACAACCTGCATCTGTCGACGCTGCCGAACTTCTCGCTGCCCGGCGACGTCGCCGCCAGCCGACGCTACTACGAACCGGATCTGATCGACCCGGGCATCGAGGTGCAGCCCGATGGCCTGATCCGGGTGCCGGACGGCCCGGGGATCGGCGTCCACGTCATCGACGAGCGGGTGGAGCGGGCCACCCTGCGTCGAGCGGAGTTCTCGTTGTGAGCGCCGGGACCCGCGCGGCGTTCTCGCGTTCGCCGACGCGCGTCGTGCTGGCGGGATTGGCGATGACGGTGGCGGCGTGCGCCGGCGCTGTGGCGCTGGCTTCAGCCCAGTCGCCCAGCCCTGTTGCGCCTCCGACCTACGAGCAGAAACTTGCCTGGATGCTGCGGCTCGAGGACCAGCGGATGCTCCGCGATCCGCCTGCGCCGATGGTCGCTCCGGTTCCCGCCGGCAAAACTTCGGCGGCCCGGAAGGCTTCGGCTCCGCTGGTGGTCGCGCCGTCTCCGGATCTGGTGCGCTTGAGTGCCGACGAGGAAGCCAGGGTCCGTCGGCGGGCGGCGCTGGCGATCGGTCGCGTTGGCCTGGCGGAGGGCGTTGCGCCGCTGGCGCGGATGCTGGCAGCCGACGTGGAGCCCGAAGTCCGGCAGGTGGCCGCCTTCGCGCTGGGTCTGCTGGGGCAGCGGTCGGCGATTGAGCCGCTCCGGCTGGCGCTCAACGACGCCTCGCCGATTGTGCAAGGTCGCGCCGCCGAGGCGTTGGGTTCGATTGGAGACGCCGCGTCGGCGTCGGCCGTCGCGACGATGGCTGCCAGGAATTTTGCGGCGAGCAGCGTGGCGTTGCTCGATGCTGACGACCTCGGCTACCCGCAGCCTGCCACCGCCGAGGCGTTTCGGCTCGGCATCTACGCGCTGGCCAGGCTCAAGTCGTACGACGCGCTGGCGTCGGTGGTGCTTGATCCGGCGGGACAGCCGCGGGCGCGATGGTGGCCGGTTGCCTACGCGCTGTCGCGCACCGACGACACGCGCGCGGCGCCGGCCTTGACCACCCTTCTGGGCGGCGGCGGCAGCCTGACGCGTGCGTTTGCCGCGCGCGGTCTGCGGACGCTCAAAGACGGCAACGCCCTGGGCGCGCTCTTGCTGCGGGCGCAGGGCTGGCAGGAGGATCCACGGGCCGCGGTCGAAGCGATTCGGGCGGTGGCGCAACTGGGGAGGCCGGAGGCCGCGCCTGTGGTGCGCGGCCTGCTCGACTCGCGGATGATGGACCCCGGACTGAAGCTCGAGGTCGTCGCGGCGCTCGGGTCGCTGGGCGATGCGGCCTCGGCCGATCGGCTGATCGATCTGGCGGCGGACGTGTCGCCGGCGCTGCGCGCCTCTGCGTTGCGGGCGCTCAGCCAGGTCGCGCCCGAGGCGTTCCTCATGGTGTTATCGGGTCTCGATGCCGATCCGCACTGGAGCGTGCGGGCGGCGCTGGCGACCGCGGTCGGTGCGCTGGCTCCAGCGGTTGCGGTGCCCCGGCTGAGGGCGATGCTCGCCGATCCGGACGCGCGCGTGCTTCCGGCGGTGATCGAGGCGCTGTCCAGGCTCCGCCCTGCCGACATCGGGCCGACCCTGACTGGCCTGCTGAAGCACGACGATGTGATCGTGCGGGCGGCGGCGGCCACCGCCATCGGCGAGCTGAAACCGCCCGGCGGCGAGGGCGCGCTGGCCGAGGCCTACCGCGCGGGGATCGGCGACCGGATGTACCAGGGTCGGACGGCCGCGCTGACGGCGCTGGCCAAGTTCGGCGCGGGCGCGGCGATGCCGGTCCTCACCCACGCGCTCTCCGACCCCGACTGGGCGGTGCGCGTCAAGGCGCTGAGCCTGGCGCGAGAGCTGGATCCTGGCACCGATCGCGGCGCGGCGATTCGTCCTGCTCCGGGGATGCCGAGCGAACGCTATGCAGCGCCGGCTCTGGTGTCGCCCATGGTGTCGCCGCATGTGTTCATCGAAACCGACAAGGGCACCATTGAAATCGAACTGGCCGTGCTCGACGCGCCGTTGACGGCGGCGAATTTTCTCGCCCTGGCGCGCAGTGGAGCGTTGTCGGGCGTGGCCATTCATCGCGTGGTCGCGAACTTCGTCGTGCAGGATGGCGATACGCGCGGCGATGGCGAAGGCAGTCCCGGGTACACGATTCGGGACGAGATCAACCAGCGCCCGTACCTGCGCGGGACCGTTGGGATGGCACTCGACTGGGCGGATACCGGCGGCAGCCAGTTCTTCATTACGCACTCGCCGCAACCGCATCTGGACGGGCGCTACACAGTGTTCGGCCACGTCGTGTCCGGCATGGAGTGCGTCGATCGGCTGCAGCAGTGGGACGTGATTCGCCGCGTGCGGACGTGGGACGGCATCGAGTTGACGGTCAAGTAGCGTCCGGGCGCGGTGCGTCGAGAGGCGTCGTCGTTCGACTCGCCATGACGGCCAGGATCGGCTTCCGGCGCACGGGGCCGGTGGTGCTGGCTCAGTACGAAGTCCTGAGGGCACACATACGTCGCGGTATGTGTGCTTCGAAGGACTCAGCTGACCAGCGCGTGGAGGAACGACCGCGACCGCGACTCGATGCGCCGCTTGCCTGCGCGTTTGGCGGCATAGAGGGCCTTGTCGGTGCGTTTGATAATCGCTTCCGGGGTATCGCCTTCGGCCCAGGTGGTGACGCCGCCGCTGAACGAAAACGACACGAAGCGCCGTTCGCCATCCACGTCGTATTCGTACGAGGGCGAGATGCGGCCGAGCGCGTCTGTCAGGCGCTCGCGGGTCTTCGCCGTGGATCCGGACTGCAGCAGCAACGCGAATTCGTCACCGCCCCAGCGGGCGACCATGTCGCCGCCTTCCACGCTGGTGGCGAGAATCTGGCCGGCGGCGACCAGCACCCGGTCGCCGACCTGGTGGCCGTGTTTGTCGTTGACCTGCTTGAAGTCGTCCAGATCCACCATCGCCACGGTAAACGCCGCGGAGGTGCGGGCGGCGTTGGCAATCCATTCCCGGAGCGCGACGTCGAAGGCGCCGCGGTTGGGCAGGCTGGTGAGCGAGTCGGTGGCGGCTTCGGCGCGCGCCGCCTTCAGGCTCTGCTGCAGGGCCTCCACGCGCGACGACAGCAACTCGCAGTGCTTCGTGTCGGTCTCTTCGCGTCGAGCCACGGCCTGCTTGAGCGAGACGATTTCGCGCGACAGGTGGCGCTTCAACTCGCGGATGTCCTGGATTTCGACCATGCTCTCCATCGCGCTGGTCGACCGGTTCAACTCGGCTTCGAATTTCTTCCCGTCGCCCCGCAGCGTATTGACGACCTCGCGCAGCAGCCGCATCAGATCGGTCAGTTCGGCTTCGCGGTCGGCCCGTTCGACGCGGACCTGGTCGAGCAACGCGTCGCAGTCGGCGGCCACCTGGTCGGCGACCGCGGCAAGTCCGCCTGGACCCGGGTCGACGCGCAACAAGGCGCGCCACTCGGCGACGTGGCTGCGTACCGCCGGCGCCCGCCGTGACGCCGAGTCGGGCACGTATTTCCCGATCATGGCCAGCAGTTGATCGGCCAGAGTGAGCAGGACCGGCACGGATCCGGTCGGGCCGGGTTGGTTCAGGGCGAGTTCGATCAATTCGCTTGGCACGGATCAGCCTCGTATGGTGACGACCTAGACGGGGAATCGGCTGATCGGGCGGAAACATGAGTCGCGGCGTACAAAAACAAAGGGGGCGACTGCCGCCCCCTCGCGTTCACGACTGAACAAGGCTTAACGCTTCTTCGCAGCCTTCTTCGTCGCTTTCTTTGCAGTTTTCTTCGCCATGGTGATCCCCCCCTTCGGCGTGTTTAGTGGTGAATGAAAACTCCCGGTGACCGGGAGGAGCGCGCAAAAAAAACGGGGGTGACGTCACCCCCGCTCATCAGGTGAAGCGCTTAGCGCTTCTTGGCCGCTTTCTTGGTGGCCTTCTTCACAGTCTTCTTCGCCATTTGTCCTCCTAGGATTGTAGCTGCCCAGCTGGTTTCCGTCCCGACGCGATCACAAGCACTGGGCTGAGCAATCCAGGCTCATACAATATGTAGATTATGGGTGAGAAAAAATTGATGTCAAGCACAAAGTGACAGACGTCGATCGATTTTCTCTCGACGTGCCGGACGCGGCGACTGCGGACGGGATGTCTGGGGCGAGGATCGCGCGATCGCGCGATCAGCGGCGAAGCCGCGCCAGGGCGAGCGCGGCGGCATCTCGGGTGGCCGCGTCGGCGCCGCGTACGCGTGCGGCCCACTGGTAACTCGAGAGGGCGCGCTCGCGATCGCCCGCCGCGTCGTAGAGGCGGCCGCTTCCGACACAGGCGGCCGCGAGCATCGGCGCGGGAGGCGCCGGGCGCGCCTGGATCGCCCGCTGGTAGTCGGCCAGCGCGCGTGGGCGATCGCCGGAGGCTTCGAGCGCCCGCCCGCGACGGTAGCGATGCACGCCGTCGCCGGGACTGATCGCCACGGCGCGATCGAGCCGTGCGATCGCCTCGCTGATCGCGCCGCGCTCGAACTCGCGCCATCCCTCGAGCGACAGCCGGTCGGCGTCCGCGGCGCGCGCGTCCGGCGTGCGGGTCTGCGCGTCGAGGGCGGCCTTCCGAATCCCGCGCGGATCGTCGGCGGGGGCACTGGCCTGCGCGGCCCGGTACTCGGCGACCGCCTTGGCGCGCTCGCCGAGCCGGTCGTAGGCCTGTCCCAGTCCCAGATGGGCTCTGGCGACCGCGCCGTACGGCTTGACCGGCTTCCGCTCGACGATCGGGCGCAGTTGCTCCACGGCGCGATCGGCCTCCGCCAGCGCGCTGAACTGCTCGGCGGCGCCGAGCCGGCCCCACGTCTCACCCAGTTCGGCTTCGGCCAGCGTGCCGCCTCGGGCCGCGGCGATCAACTCGAGGTAGATCGTCAGCGCCGCGAGCCGGTCGCCCAGATACCCCTCGTGCACCTGCGCGAGATTCAGCCGGAACATCGGATTGCCCGGGTACCGGGTGCGTAATTGCTCAAGCAGCGCCAGCGCGCCCTCCGGATTCTTCTCGTACCACAGGTAGACGAAGTGCAACTGGTAGGCCGCTTCGCTCTTGAGCAGCACCCCTTGCGTTCCGGCCTGCACCATCTGCCGCAAACCCTTGACTTTGTCCCCGCCGGGCAGCAGCAGCAGCCAGCGCAGAAATTTGAGCGCGGCGGGCGCCGCGTCGGCGTAGTACTCGTACATGCCGATCCCGAAATTCGCATCCTGGATGAGGGGGTCGAGCGACAGCGTCTTCTCGAGCGCGCCCTTGACGCGTTTCCCGTCACGCGCCGCCGCCAGGTACTCGTCCCGCTGGGCGTGGTACTGGACGCGCGCCCCGTACGCCGCGCCCAGATAGAACCAGGCCTCGGCGCGCTGCGGGTCGCGGACCGTCCACCGCTCGCACCCCAGGATGGTTTGCTCGATGCTCGTGTTGAAGGTCTGGTCGAGGCTGTGGTTGTCCAGATCGAGATAGAGGCGCCACCAGAGCGAGGCGGCGCGGACCACGTCGCACGCTTCGCGTGGGGCCGGTCCGCAGGCGCGCGTCAATTCGGTCTCCGCGGCCTCGAAGTCCGCGTTGTAGACCAGGTCGTACGCCTTGGCCAGCCCGTCCGGGCTGGTGAGGCCTTTGACTGGCGATTGGGCGCCGTGCCCGGTGAGGGTCGACGCGAACGTCAGGACCAGGGCCGCCGCGGCCCATCGGAACTGGCGCGGTGTGGTCATGATGCGGCGGTGCGGATGTCCTGTTTGTCGGCGTGCCGTTCGATCGCCAGCGCGATCAGGCGATCGATCAGCGCGGGGTACGCCACACCGCTGGCGCCCCATAACTTTGGATACATGCTGATGGTGGTGAAGCCCGGGATGGTGTTGATTTCGCTCACGAACCACTTGCCGGTCTCGCCGTCGAGCAGAAAGTCGATGCGCCCCATGCCCGCCGCGTCAACGGCGAGAAACGCCTCGATGGCCAATCGGCGCGCCTCTTCGACCTGCGCCGGCGTGAGCGACGCCGGGATGTCGAGCTTCGAGCCCTCGTCCAGGTACTTGGCGTCGTAGTCGTAGAACTCACGCGACGGAATCACTTCACCGGGCACAGACGCCTCGGGCCGGTCGTTGCCGAGCACGGCCACCTCGATTTCCCGGGCGTGGGGCACGGCGGCCTCCACCACGATCTTGCGGTCGTACAGCGCGGCCAGATCGATCGCCTGTTCCAGCCCGGCCTGATCTTTCGCCTTGCTGATGCCGATGCTCGAACCCAGGTTGGCGGGCTTGACGAACACCGGCCACGTGAACTCGTGCATCAGTTCGGCCACCACCCGCGCGCGATCCGCCAGCCAGTCGTGCCGCTTCACGATGGCGTGCGCCACGGTCGGCAACCCGCGTGCGACAAACAACGCCTTCATGACGGCTTTGTCCATCCCGACAGACGAGGCGAGCACGCCGGCGCCCACGTACGGGAGGTTGGCGAGTTCGAGCAGGCCCTGGACCGTCCCGTCTTCGCCACCCGGGCCGTGCAGGACCGGAAACACGACGTCGAGGTGCATGCCGTGCACCACGGCCGACTCAAGCGCCGTGTCGTGCCCCCCCTCGCTGCCGCGGCCTCTCCGCTCGATGGTCAGCAACGCCTGGTCGGCATTCGGGTAGGCCACCAGGTGCGCCTCCCGCGAGATGCGCGCCTGGCGAGATTCCTGCTCGCGGACGTACTCTTTGGCCTCGGATTCCGAGAGCGCCGCGGGCAGCCGGTCGGGCACGATCCAGCGGCCCTGCGGCAGCACGTAGAGCGGCACCGGGTCGTAGCGCTCGCGCGACAGGTTGGCAAAAACCGACGAGGCCGATCGGATCGAGACGAGATGCTCGCTCGAGCGGCCACCGAAGACGACGCCGATGCGGATCTTTTTCACAGACGTCTAATATATCCTACGGTCCATCATTCGTGGTGCTCGCACCATCACGGTTCGGCGTTCGACCAGACTAATACCTATGTCTTCTGTCCTTTCGTTCCGGCTGCTGGCGACTGACGGCGCCGCCCGGCGAGGCGAAATGACCACGGCCCACGGCCTGGTCCAGACGCCGGCCTTCATGGCGGTCGGGACGCGCGGGGCGGTCAAGGGGTTGACGCCGCGCGACCTGGTGGCCGAGGGGGCGGAGATCATCCTGGGCAACACCTACCACCTGTGGCTCAGGCCAGGCGACGGCGTAATCGCGCGCCAGGGAGGCCTGCACCGGTTCATCGGGTGGAATCGGCCCATCCTCACCGACAGCGGCGGCTTCCAGGCCTTCAGCCTCGGCGAGCGACGCGTGATTGCCGAAGAGGGCATTCACTTCCGGTCGCATCTCGACGGGTCGGCGCACCTGCTCACGCCGGAAGGCGCCACCGACATCCAGGCGCAGCTGGGTCCGGATATCGCGATGGTGCTCGACGAGTGTCTGGCGCAGCCGGCCGCTCCGGCGGCCGCGCTCGAATCGACCGAGCGAACCGCGCGCTGGGCGCGCCGCTGCCGGCAGCGATTCCTGGCCATTCAGGAGCGCGGCCTCGGCCAGGAGGCCTGGTCGGGGGACGAGACGATCAGGTCCGGGTCGTCGGGGCCGGCCTCCGGTTGGCCGCGGGTGTCGAATCCCGGTCAGGCGCAGTTCGGCATCATCCAGGGCGGCGTCGACCCTGTCCTTCGCACGATGAGTGTCGAGCGAACGCTGGAGGTGGGCTTCGAGGCCTACGCGATCGGAGGCCTGAGCGTGGGCGAACCCGCCGACACGATGTACGCCATCGTCGAGCACACCGCTCCGCAGCTTCCTGCCGATCGCCCGCGGTATTTGATGGGCGTGGGCACGCCGGCCGATCTGGCGGAAGCGGCGGCGAGAGGGATCGACCTGTTCGACTGCGTGATGCCTACCCGCAACGCGAGGAATGGCCAACTGTTCACCAGCACGGGCCGGCTGAGCATCAAGAACGCCAAGTATGCCGAGGACGGCAGGCCGCTCGACGAGCAGTGCGCCTGCTACGCGTGCCAGCATTTCTCGAGGGCCTACCTGCGGCACCTCTTCCTGTCGGGCGAGATGACGGGCGCCATCCTCAACTCGGTGCACAATTTACGCTTCTACCTTGACACGATGGCGCGAATCAGAGAGGCTATATCTTTTGGATCGCTGGGAAATTTGCAGCAGGCACTACGCTCAACCTTTGCCCGCCCGGTTATTGACTCATGATTGAACTTGGTTTCGTCTCCCGGAGCTTGGTGCTGGCGATGGCCGCTCAAGCCGACAGCGGCGCCAGTCCTTGGGTGCAGCTGATCCCGTTTGCGCTGGTGCTGGCCATTTTTTATTTCCTGATTCTGCTGCCGATGCAGCGGAAACAGAAGAAAGTGCAGCAGTTTCTCGACGCGCTCAAGGTGGGCGATCGGATCGTGACCTCGAGTGGCATCTACGGCCAGATCACGAAACTGTCCGACAAGAGCCTTCAAGTCCAGATCGCCGACAAGGTCCGGATTGATATCAGCCGCGCGGCGGTGGCCGGGTTCCAAGGACAGGACCCGGTCGCGCCCGAATCACCGAATCAGTAGATCTTTATGAAGAACCTGCGCATGAGGGTCTTGACCTCGCTGGTGGTGCTGGCCGCCGCGGCGTGGTTTTTCTATCCTCTCTATCCCTATCCGTTCGAAGGCGTCCGTCTCAAGCTGGGGCTCGACCTCAAGGGCGGCGTGCATCTGGTGCTCCGCGTCAACACCGACGACGCGCTGCGTCTCGATACCGAGACGACGATGGAGCAGTTGCGCGAGGCGGTGGACGGCAAGGGCATCTCCGGCGCGGTGCTGTCGGTGGTCACCCCGACCCAATTCAAGGTCGAGGGGGTCCCGCAGAGCCAGGACGGGGCGTTCCGCGAGGCGGCCAACGAGGTGCAGGCCTCGTTCAACCGGGAATCCGGGGTGGCCGGCACCTACACCTTCTCGATGAAGCCGAACATCATCGTGCAGTTGCGGGAAGACGCGGTGACGCAGGCGCGGCAGACCATCGAGCGGCGCGTCAACGAACTGGGCGTGGCCGAACCGGTGATTGCGCAGACCGGCGCCAACAACGACCAGATTATTGTCGAACTGCCCGGGATCAGCGACGTGGCGCGCGCCGAGGAAATCATCCGGTCGACCGCGCTGCTCGAATTGAAGATGGTGGAAGACGGGCCCGGGGGCACCAAGGAAAATCTGCTCCAGTCGCGCAACGGCGCGATTCCCAACAACATGGAAGTGGTGCCGGGCGCGGCCGATTCGTCGCAGCGGGGCGACCGGGCCGAGACGGTGTTCTACCTGATCCGCAAGGTGGCGGTGGTGACGGGGCGCGACCTGCGGAACGCCAAGCCCACCATTGATGAGAACGGCCGCCCGGCGGTCAGCTTCTCGCTCAACCAGGACGGCGCGAAGAAATTCGGCAAGGCCACCGGCGAGAACATCGGCCGCCGCCTGGCGATTATCCTGGACGGGCGGGTGCAGTCGGCGCCGGTCATCGAGGGACGGATCAGCGACGAGGGCCGGATTTCGGGCGGGAGCTTCACCCAGCAGGAGGTGCAGGATCTCTCGCTGGTGCTGCGGTCCGGCGCGCTGCCGGCCTCGCTCACCTATCTCGAGAAGAACACGGTCGGCCCCACGCTGGGCGCCGATTCGATCCGGTCCGGCATCATCGCGTCGGCGGTGGGCCTGATTCTGATCGTGGTGTTCATGCTGGTCTACTACAAACTGTCGGGCGTGAATGCGGTGGTGGCCCTGGGCTTCAACCTCGCGATCCTGCTGGGCCTGATGGCCTACATCGGGGCGACGATGACGCTGCCGGGCATCGCCGGATTCGTGCTGACGATGGGCATCGGCGTGGATTCCAACGTCCTGATTTTCGAGCGGATCAAGGAAGAACTCGCCGCGCAGCGAGGCGTGCGGCAGGCGCTGGACGCCGGGTTCAGCCGCGTGTTCCTCACGCTGCTGGACACGCACATCGCCTCCTTGATCTCGGCGGCGTTCCTGTTCCAGTTCGGCACCGGTCCGATTCGCGGGTTTGCCACCACACTGTCGATCGGGTTGCTGTCCAACCTGTTTACGTCCACCTTCGTCTCGAAGACGATTTTCGAACTGGTGCTGTCGGGCCGCAAGGTCCAGACGCTGAGCATCTAGCGAACCACGGCTGGCATCATGCAGATTTTCCACAATCCGAACTACGACTTTCTCCGGTGGCGGTGGCACGCGCTGATCCTGTCGTGGATCATCATTGCGGCCGGGATCGGCGTCATCGCCACCAGGGGGCTGGCCCTGGGCGTCGAATTCTCGGGCGGCACCATTGTCATCCTCGAGTTCGACACCACGCCCACCATCGATCAGATTCGATCGGCGCTCGACGCCCAGAAGGTCGGCGGGGGCGGGCAGAACATTGTGGTGCAGCGGTACGGATCCGAGACCGCGCGCCAGGTGATGGTGCGGTTGCCGCACTCGGGCGAGGAACAGGGCACCAGCCTCACCAGGACCGCCGACGAGGTCGTCAAGGCCGTCAAGGACGCCAACCTGGGCGGGTTCAAGCAGGTCGGGTCTCAGGTGGTGGGGCCGGTGGTCGGCCGTGAACTGACGCAGAAGGGTCTCTGGGCCACGATCTTCTCGCTGCTGGGCCTGTTGGTGTACATCGGCTTCCGGTTCAGGCTGAGTTTCGGTGTGGGCGCGGTGGTGGCCACGTTCCACGATCTGCTGGTGACACTCGCGTTCCTCGCGTTTTTCCGCTACGACATGTCGCTCAACGTGATCGCGGCGCTGCTGACGGTGACCGGGTACTCGACCAACGACACGATCGTGATTTTCGACCGGGTCCGCGAGAACCTTCGAGGCATGCGTCGCGACGCGATTGGCGACGTCGTGAATGCCTCGGTCAACCAGACCCTGGGCCGTACCGTCATCACCGCGGGCACGGTGCTGATGAGCGTCATCGCGCTGTATCTATTTGGCGGCGAAGTGCTCAAGGGGTTCGCCTTCACGATGATCGTCGGGACGATCACGGGCACCTACTCGAGCGTGTTCATCGCCGCCGCGATCGTCACGTTCTGGCGCGGCAAGAACGCGCCGCGTGTGCCGGCCGCAGCCGCGGCCGACGTGGCACCGAAGAAGAAGAACGGCAAGCGGGACCGGGCCTAGCGGATGCAGCGGCGCGGCGGGGATTCCCGCCAGGC
>JBAXOX010000064.1:0-24088 GCA_037133015.1 Acidobacteriota bacterium | reverse complement strand
GACGGCCGTCGGGGGCCCCTCCAACGCAAGGGGCGCCCCGCGGCGTATCTTTCGGCGCTTCGCGCTCCCCGCGCTCCCCGCGCTACCTGGCGACCGGCAGTCCAGGACCCCAGACGCGGCCGTGCAGGCTGTGACACGTCGAGCACTCGGCCAGCACCTCGGCGTAGAGGGCGACGCGCGAACCAAGGTCGGTCGTCTTCAACGCCTTACCAGCCTGTTCGTGGACCTTCTGTTCTGTGGCGGCGATGCCGGCGGTGAGGCTGGCGTCTCTGGGCAGAGCCTTCGCCGCGAGCGGGGCGGCCTGCAACGCTTCGACGCCCTTGGTCCACAGTTGATCTGACGGTCCGGCCAGCCCCTGATACATCAGATCCACCGCCCACTGATGCTCGAGCATATGCGCGGCGGCGCTCTTACCCGACACCGGTTTCGGCAGATCCGGAAACACCGGCTTCACTTTCGCGGCCGTGTGGCACTTGCCGCAATACGAGATGAGCATCGCGGTCCCCGTCGCCGCGCCCTTGACGTCTTTGGCCGCCGCGACGGTCGCGGCAAACTTCTTCATGTCGGCCACGAGCCCGGCCGTGTCGGGCGGGAACCCAGCCGTTTCCTGATGGTCGGCCATCCACTGGGCCGGCGTCGCTGCCGTCTCCAGATCGCCGCGGATGACCGCGTGCTGGACGATTGTCACCTTGCCGAGTTGGTCGTGCATCTCTTTAGTCAACTCGGTAATCGGGCGGGCGGGCGGCGCTGCAACAGGCGCAGGCTTGGCCGCCGGCGGCTGCGAGCCGCCACAGGCAAGCACGGCGACGAGAGGCATGAGGACAAGAACCGCGAGAATAATGGGCCGCGACCGGGGCAACATAGGGCAACCTCCACGGGGGACGGGCTCCATTGTGCGTCCGAGCGCGGTTTGCGTCAAGCGACCGGCACAGGCGCCGGAGCAGCGACTCGACCACCACTTCGGATGTGGGGCGAAGCGGCTTGCGAATCGCCGGGGCCCGACCACTTTCGCTAAAGTGTCGCCCGAACAGACCGAGTCGACTTGAAGCGCCGACGCATTATGCTGTCGCATGGCCCCGCGTCTCCCATCTCCGCCGGTGTCTCCGCCGGTGTTCGCGCTCAACATTCACGCCGACTACCACTGTCGGCGCCAAGGGGCCTGTTGCACCGCGGGCTGGCACGTCCCGATTGAAACCGACAGGTTCGACACGCTCCGATCCGCGATGGCCAACGGCAGGCTCGTCGCGCCGGACCTTCCAAGCGGAGGCACCTCCACGTCCGCTCCTGACGGCGCCTTTCTTATCGACAACCCGCCCCATGGCGCCGCTGCCGTCGTCGGACTCGACGCGTCCGGAACGTGCGTGTTTTTCGACCGTCGCGCGGGCCGTCGGTGCGCGATACACCATGCCTGCGGGCACGACCACCTGCCCCTGACCTGTCAGCAGTTTCCTCGCGTGGCGCTGATCGATGCGCGCGGCGTGCTGCTCACGCTCTCCCATTTCTGTCCGACCGCGGCGAAGATGTTGCTTCGCGATGACGTGGGACGGCTCGCGATTGTCACTAACCCGTCCGGGGCGATTCTTCGCAATGGATACGAGGGATTCGATGCTGGGGGAACCATCCCGCCACTGATTCGACCGCATCTGGTCTCCGACCTGGCGGTGGCAGCCGCGTGGGACGCGTTCGTCGTCCACACGTTTGGCTGTGACGACGCGACACCCGAGGCCGCAATCAGCCGACTGGCGCACGCCGCCGAATCGATTCGCGCGTGGAGGCCAGGGACCGCGTCGCTTGCGACGCTGGCCGAGGCCGCCTTCGGCAGCGCCGCGTCGAATCGCGATCACCGCACCACGCCGATGAGCCCATCCAGCGCCGGTCGGCTCTTTCTGTGCGCCGCAATGACAACGCCTCGCGGCCTTTCGCGGCCGGCTTTGCCCGCCGACCTCGACCATCATCACACACGACTGGTCGCACCGGTGTGGGCCAGTCTGGCTCGCCCGGTTCGCCGCTACCTTGCCGCGAAAGCGTTCGGTGCGTGGAGCGCGTATATCGGGGAGGGGCTCAGAACCCAGATCGCAATGGTGGCTCTGGCGCTCGGCGTGCTGCGCGTCGAAGCGACGAGGCAGGCCGCGGAGGCTGGACGCGAACTGGACGAAGACCTGTTCGTGGAGGCGGTTCGCCAATCCGACCTCCTTCTTGTCCATCTTGCGTCAGAATACGCACTCGTGCGCCGGATGGGCCGGGTGGAGGCGATGACGCGCGAGGCGTACTCAGCAGAGATCGGGATCGATCTCGACTGATGGCTGACGCCGGGCATCCGGGTAGCGTACCGAACCATGAATGATCGACCACGCGCGGAGACCGACCTCAACCGCGCCCTCCCTGTCGGCGCGCGGATCGTCGTCGTGATCAATCCGTCCGCTCGCTCGGCTGGCGACCGGGACGCAGTCGTGACGCTTTGTCGTCTGTTGGAGAAGCGCTATCGCGTGGAGACCGTGGCGCCGTCAACGGTCGAGGAACTGCACCTGGCCGCCAAAGCCGCCGCCCACTCCGCCGACGCGTTGGTGGTGGCCGGCGGCGATGGAACGCTGCACCGCGTCATCAACGCGATCGACGGAACCGGGGTCGCACTTGGACTGCTGCCGCTCGGAACCGGTAACGACTTCGCCAGGGCACTGCGGTTGCCGTTCGATCCGGCCGGCGCCAGTGCGAACATCCTCGACGGGCGAACTCGCCAGATAGACCTGGTGGCTGTCAACGGCCGGCTGTTTTGCACGGTCGGCGTGATTGGCGTGGCCGCCGAAGCGACGCTCGCCTTCGATCGCCTGCTCAGGCCTGGAGCATGGACCAGGCCGTTGATGCGCGCGCTGGGCGGATGGTCCTATCGGCTGGCCGGATTGAACGCGCTTCTGAAATACGGTTCGCGCCTCGACCGTGTGACAGTCACGACCCTCAGCCCAGCCAATTCGTCCGCGCCAGCCGACATCCACGGCGCGTTTGTCACGAACACGACGTTGCTTGGCGGCGGGATGGCCGTGCCGGTTGCGTCGAACATGGCCGATGGCCAACTCGAGATCGCCTGCATCGAAGCGATGTCGAAGGCCAGGCTCTACTGGGCGTTCACGTGTCTGGCGAATGGGTGGCCGGTGCCCGAGGGCCTTTTGCGAATCGTGCGCACCCACCACGCCGTCATCACGTCAGATCAGCCGTTGTCGTTCGCGGCCGACGGCGAACCGATCTGCGTGGACACGAGATTCGACATTGCGGTGCAGCCTGGAGCGTTGTGCGTGATTGGCTGACGCGCAACGGGGATCCGACCCGATTCGGCGAGCGGTTCACCGTGGCGGTGTTCCGCGTGCCGAACCAGGCCAGATCCGATCTCACCGAGAGCCCGTATTAATTCTTGGCCCTTGCGGCGGGTGCCGGCGCCTTGACGGGGTCCGGCGCGTCCAGTTTCAGCTTGTAGGTCGCCAACGTCTTGCCGAGCGCGACCGCCCTGGTAATCAACGCATTGACCTCGGCCACCGCCTTGGGCAATTGGATCTTCGACTCGGCGTAGGCCTTTCGAGCGGCGTCGGTCAACGGCATCGTCGCCATCATCGCGTTCTTGGCCTGGCCGATGCGCGCCATCACGCTCGGCACCGGCACGACGGTTGGTGCGGCCGCCCCACTGCCGCCGCCACGACCGGCCGGCGGCGCGAGTGTCGGAACCAACGCCCCAACTTCCTTGTTGAATGCCTCGAACGACGCTTTCACATCGGCTGGAATGTCGGCGCGGCCTGGAATCTCTTTGGCGAGTTCTGCGCTTCGGGTGTTGAGGGTCCGAAGTGCCGCGTTCGCATCGGTGCCCACACGCTGCAACTCATGCATCTCCATCGCCATCTCGAACATCTTCTTGCGCTCGAGATCCGGCAGCGCCACTTCCGGATCCGCGACCACCTTCAACGGCTTGCTCTCGACCGTCTTGCCATCGACCACCAGCGCGACGGTGTAGGTGCCAGCCAGCACGAACGGGCCGGCGTTGTTGAGCCCGCCTCCGCCAAATCCGCCGCCGCCCCCGCGACCGCCCACGCTGCAGCCGGCGCCAAATCCGCTTTGCGCCGCGCCCGCTCCAGCCCCCGGGGGTGTCGAAGCGCCAGACCCGCCGGTGCCCTGACCCGCCGCCTGCCCGGAACCGGCCGACGCCCCTCCACCCCGCCCGCCTCGGCCGCCCGCTTCGGCCGGCGCGGTCGGGATCGGCTGCACCCGAAGATCCCAGCACGCCGTCTGCAATCCAGCCTTGTTACTGTTGGCAAGCACTTGCCCCGAGATCTCGCGGACGTCTTTGCCGGCGGCATCGGTGATCTTGAGCTTCACCTCGCCGACTTGCTTCTTGAGGTGCCAGGAAATGACGGCCGCCTGGGGCGGATTCTCGCCGAAGAACGTCTGATCGCCCCAGAACTCGTAGTTGCGATCGGTCGCCGGACGCCGGTACATCGACGATGGCGGTGGCGTAAAGAGCTTGGCCTCGGCTGCCGCCTGCGCCGCCGCGTACTCCTGGATGGGCTCGAGATGATCGAGGATCCAGATGGCCCGGCCGTGAGTGGCAATCAGCATCGCGTTGTCGCGGGGATGCAGCGTGATTTCGTCCACGCGGACGGTGGGGAAATTGGCCTTGATGCGCACCCAGCTCCTGGCGCGATCGGTTGAGACGAACAACCCGGTTTCCGTCCCGAGATAGAGCACGTCCGGGTTCTTCATGTCCTCGGTGAGCGTCCGCGCGACCTCGCCTTTCAGATTGGCGCCGATCGACCGCCACGTCTGGCCGGCATCGCCGCTGGCATAGATGTACGTCTCGAAATCATTCTGCCGGTGTCCGTCGAACGTGGCATACACGGTGTTCTCGTCGAAGCGCGACGGCGCGACCTTCGACACGTAGATGTCTTTTGGCAATCCAGGCACCTTGTCGATCACCTGCGTCCAGGCCTTGCCGCCGTCTTTGGTCACCGCGAGATGACCGTCATCGGTCCCCGCGTACAGC
Source organism: Acidobacteriota bacterium (assembly GCA_037133015.1). Taxonomy (GTDB): domain Bacteria; phylum Acidobacteriota; class Vicinamibacteria; order Vicinamibacterales; family JAKQTR01; genus JBAXOX01. The sequence continues at coordinate 19,068 of JBAXOX010000064.1, read as the reverse complement.
AGTCCGGCCTTTTTCGGCGACTCCGCAAACGTCGTGATCGTCGGCCACGCGAGGATGCCGTCGTCTTTCGCAATCGTGATGTCGCTGCCCTTGACGCCCATCGTCACGATGTCTTCGCGGTTCGCGCCGCCGGTGAGGTCGGGACTGATGGCCGAGAAGGTGAGGCCTTTGTCGCTCGACCGCCATACTTTATTGGCGGGTGCATAGACGATTTTCGAATCGTGGGGCGACAGGGTCACCGGGGTGTCCCACTGCCATCGCAACGGGGCCTCGCCTGGCGACGCCTGCGGTCGAATCTGCGTCGACTCGAATGTCACCCGATCGAGGCGCACGATATTGCCGTCCTGCGATTCGCTGTAGATGACGCGCGGGTCGGAGGGATCCTGGAGCACGACGAAGCCATCGCCGCCTTGAACAGTGGCCCAGTGATGATTCGCGATGCCCGCGCTGCCCCGGACGGCGCTGGGGCCGCACCAGGCGTAGTTGTCCTGCATGCCGCCGCAGACGTTGTACGGGATCGCCATGTCGTAGCTCACGTGATAGAAGAGCCCGACAGGAAGATTCGGGAGAAAGTTCCACGTCTTCGATCCGTCGTACGACGCCGCCAGGCCGCCGTCGTTGCCGATCAACACGTGGCGTGAGTTGGCCGGGTCGATCCAGATCGCGTGATGATCGGAGTGAATCTTGGATGCGGCGGCGGTGTTAACGGTTTTGCCGCCGTCGGTGGTCATGTGGAGGTCAACGCCACCGAGAAACACCACCTCTGGGTCGTTCGGATCGATGCGAACCTGACTGAAGTACATCGGCCGCGGGTTGACGTCGTTCACCTTGCGCCACGTCGCACCTGCGTCGTCGGAGCGGTACAGGCCGGTTGGCGTGGCGGTGACGCCCGTCGCGGTTCCGCGACCGCCGGGGCCGCCGCCGGCCTGCGGGCCCGGGCCCTCTTCGCCGGCCGCGCGCGCCGCGCCAGTCGCTGCTCCTGGCGCACCCGCCTGCGTTGCGCCGGCAGTCTGGCCAGATCCGGCAGCACGTCCACCGGCCCCGCGTCCGCCGACCGGAGGTGTGGGCCCCTCAACGAGCGCATACAGGATGTTCGGCCGACGCCGGTACACGTCGAATGCGATGCGTCCGAGCGCGCCCTCGGGCAGCCCGCCCTTCAACCTGGTCCAGGTCTCGCCGCCGTCGGTCGATTTGAAGATGCCGCTCCCTGGCCCGCCGCCGTTCATGCAGCAGGCTGTACGACGCCGCTGATACATCGACGCGTACAGGATCTTGCTGGTGGCGGCGTCCATGACCAGGTCGTTGGCGCCCGTGTCGTCGTCGCCCTTCAGTACCTGTTTCCAGGTCTTGCCGGCATCCGAGGTCTTGTACACGCCACGCTCTCCGCCCGGGCCCCAGAGGCTTCCGGTGGCGGCGACCAGAACGGTGTTGTTGTCGCGCGGATCGATGACGATGCGGTTGATGTGGCGCGAGGTGCGCAGGCCCATGTTGGTCCACGACTTACCGCCGTCGGTCGATTTATAGACGCCGTCGCCCCACGAGCCACTCTGGCGATTGTTCGACTCGCCCGTGCCAATCCAGACCAGATCGGGGTTGCTCTGCGAAACCGTGACGTCGCCAATGGCCATCAACCCCAGATCCTGGAACTGGGCCTCGAACGTCGTGCCGTTGTTGATCGTCTTCCAGACGCCGCCGTGCGCCGTTCCGACATAGTAGATGGCCGGGTTGGCTTCGTAGACGGCGAGGTCGGCAATGCGGCCCGACATCGAGGCGGGACCGATGGAACGGAAATGCAGCGAGTCGAACGGAGACGACGCGGGACCCGATGGCGTCGGCTGCGGAACAGCGCCCATCAGCGTCTGGCCTGCCACGGCCAGCACGAAAGCCATCACGGCGCCGAGAGCGATTATGCGTACGCGAGTCATCACGAGCACCCTCCAGAACATCAAGAACAGAACGGCCGATTATAGGACAGTCCCGGCGTGCCGCGCACCAGCCATTCCGAGTCTGGGTTCGGCCACCACGGCCGTTGGAGCGCCGAGGTCGATGTTGAACGCAGGCCGATGTTGACCTCGGGGTCAATGTTGCGCTCGACACGGAGAGGCCGGCAGGTGTATCTTGCCCCGTCCCGCCACGGCACCGCCCCCGGAACAGTGTCGCGACCGTTCACACCGCACTTCGTCACGCCACGGAGGCATCATGTCGACTTTCGGATCCATTGGTCCCAACCGTCTCGCCGCTCGCGCCGCACGGGTTTTCTTCTTTCTTGTCATCCTGACGGCATTGCAGCGGCCAGTGGTCGCGCAGACAACAACGGCGGCGCAGGCGCCGAAGCCTGCGGTTGCCGGTGCACCCACGCCCCAGACGCCGGTTGCGCAAAAAGCGCCCGAGGCCACGAAGAAGGCGCTCAGCTGGGCCGATCAACTTCTCGCCCAGGAGACGTACGCGACGCCGCCGGCCGAATTGGCGCCCGCGGTCCTCGCGCCGCGCTGGCAGAACGTGACGCTGTCGAATGTCAATCAGGACAAGAGCTGGTTTCTCAATCAGATCGGCGACGGACAGGTGCCGATGGCGACGTTCTCGAAACCGTTCCACGAACTGGGTGGCGTCTTCGTCGACTTCAAGGCCAATCGCGCCCGTTCGCTGACGATTAGCTCCAGCGTTGGTATCCAGATCACGTCGGCATCCGACGGCACGAAGAAGACGATTCAAACGCCGCCCAACGCACGCATTTCGAATGCGGCATGGTCGCCCGACGGCAAGGGCATTGCGTACTACGCGCACACCGACGATGCGACGCACATCTGGATCACCGACGTGGCGACCAACAAGGCCAGGCAGGTGACGACGACCCCCGTGCTGGCGACGCTCGTGACGAGTTTCGAGTTCACCGACGACAGCCGGCAGATCACCGCCGTGGTGATTCCTGACGGCCGCAAGACGATGCCCGCGCCACCGACCGCGCCCAGCGGGCCAGAAGTGAAGGTGTCTGAGGGGACCGAGAGAAACCGCCTGCGGACGTTTCCGAGCTTGATGTCCACGCCGTACGACTACGCCTTGCTCGAATGGCACGCCACCGGGCAGCTCGTGATGATCGACGTGCAGGCGCCGATCCCGGCCGCGGCCAAGGGCAAGCCCGTGGTGGCCAAGCACATAAGGAAGATCGGGCCGCCGGCCATGATCCGCGCGATCGACGCATCGCCGGATGGCAAGTTTGTTCGCGTGACGACGATCACCAGACAGTTCTCCTACATCGTGCCCGTGAGCAGTTTTGGCCAGGTCGAAGAAATCTGGGACGCCGACGGCAAGGTGATCGCGAAGGTCACCGACCGACCGCTCGATCTGGGCACGCAAGACGCGACGGCGCCCGATCCGTCCGAGCCGGCCACCGGCCGAGGCAGTCAGGCTGGCAAGCGCGAGATCGCGTGGCGAGCCGACAATCAGGGCCTCACGTATCTTGAGCAGGAACCGGCCCCGGCTGGAGGGGCAGCGGGATCTGGACGAGCCGGCGGCGGACGAGCGGGACGAGGCGGCGCCGGTGCGGCTGCCAGTGCCGATCAAGCCGGTGGCGGCGGGCGCGGCCAGGCGGCGCAGCGCAAGGACCGGTTGTATCAGTGGGCTCCGCCGTTTGCCGAGAAGGGCGCCAAAGCGATTTTCGAGAACAGCACGCGGATGAACGGCGTGCGCTACTCGACAGACATGCAGATCATCTTTTTCCGGGAGACAGCCGGACAAAACACCGTCGAGGTGGCTGTCAACCTGAAGGAGCCAGATCCGCGCTACACGCTCGCTCGTTTCCGGACCGATGATCCTGCGGTCAACCCTGGCACGCTGGTATCCACGCGCAGCGGCGGCGGGGGACGGGGTGCAGCCGGCGGAGCGGGTGGGCGAGGGGCTGGCGGCGGATCGGGCCCGGTGATGATGACGCCGGACGGCACGGGCGTCTACTACCAGGGCACCGCGTACGACAAGAATCCCGAACAGGTCGGTCCCAAGGCGTTCATCGACAGGGTGACGATCAAGAACGGCGACAAGAAGCGGGTGTTCGAGGGCGACAACAAGGATGCGTTCGAAAGTGTCGCAACCGTCATCGATCCCGAAGCCGGTCGTTTCGTCACCGAACGACAGAGCCCCACGCAGGCGCCGCAGTTCTTCCTGGCCGAAGGGGCTGCCCGCAAGCAACTCACCGAGAACAAAGACCTGTTTCCGGATCTGACGGGGGCGCCGAAGTACCGGGTGATGATCGAGCGCGCCGACGGCATCAAGTTCCCGATCTTCGTCGTGATGCCGCCAGACTGGAAGCCGGGGAGCCCCAAGCCTCCCGCGCTCTTCTGGCTGTACCCGGTCGAGTTCCCCGATCAGGATGCGATCGATCGGCCGGACCGGACGTTCAACAAGAACGCCTTCCAGACGTTCGGCACGCGTTCGATGCAGATGTTCGCGCGACTCGGGTACGCCGTCGTGGTCGATTCCCCCGGCGGACAGTCCAGACTCGGGCTGCCCATCGTCGGGACGGCCAATCAGCAGAACAACAACTACGTGAACGATCTGCGCAACAGCCTGTCGGCCATGATCGACGAACTCGATCGTCGTGGGCTGGTGGACCGCGCGCGGCTGGCCATTGGGGGCCACAGCTATGGTGCGTTTACCGCCGTCAACGCGATGGTGCACACGCCGTTCTTCAAGGCGGGGATTGCGGGCGACGGCGCGTATAACCGCACGCTGACGCCCATTGGGTTCCAGAGCGAGCGGCGCGACTTGTGGGAGGCGCCAAACGTGTATCTCGGGATGTCGCCGTTTCTGTACGCGAACAACCTGACGGGCGCCCTGCTGATGTATCACAACCTCGCCGACCAGAACGTCGGGACCGACCCGACCAATTCGATTCGGCTGCACCATGCGCTCAACGGTCTGGGCAAGACTTCGGCGCTCTATCTGTATCCGTACGAGGACCACGGACCCGTAGCGCGCGAAACGCTGCTCGACCTGTGGGCGCGCTGGGCGGCGTGGCTCGACAAGTATGTGAAGAACCCGGTGAAGGTGGAGAAGAAAGCGCCGCCAGCCGAGGCGGCGGATCGGCAGTAGGGGCGCGATTGATCGCGTCCTGGCCCGCGTATCCGGCGGGTGACGTCAGCGCGGAGGTTGTGTGAGGACCGATCGTGAGGCCGACACGAAGGCGACGACTCGGGTCCCGGCGTTGCGGCGCCACGCGCTCGCCATATTCAAGGCCGCGCTGCGGGCGGCGGACCCGACCGACGCGGTCGTGCGCCAACTCGCACGATCGGACTGGGAGCGCTACCGCAGGATCTACGTGGTGGGCGCCGGCAAGGCCGGTGTGTCGATGGCGCAGGGCGTCGAGCGCGTGCTCGGTCCACGGATCACCGGCGGACTGATCAACGTCCCGTGCGTCCGCGGGGCGAAGTTGCGCTATATCGCCCTGAACGAGTGCGGCCACCCGCTTCCGGACCAGCGAGGCGTGGATGGCGCTGCGTGCATCGCCCAACTGGTTCGCGACGCCGGCCACGACGCACTCGTGTTGTGCGTGATTTCTGGCGGCGCCTCGGCGCTGTTACCAATGCCGGCTGAACCGGTGACGCTCGCCGCGAAACAGGCCGTCACAGGGCTGCTCCTCGCCTCGGGCGCGAACATCCACGAGATCAACGCGGTTCGCAAACACATCTCCGCCATCAAGGGCGGGCAGTTGGCCAGGCTCGCCTCTCCGGCCGCGGTGCAGACGCTCCTGCTGTCGGACGTGATTGGTGACGATCTGGATGGGATTGGCTCGGGGCCGACCGCTCCGGATCGGTCCACCTTTGCCGACGCCGTCGCCATTTTGCGCCGGTACGAGATTCTCAACCGGGTGCCTGCCACCGTGCGAAATCGTCTGGAGCAGGGCGCGAGCGGCAAGATCGATGAGACGCCCAAACCCGGAGACGCCATGTTCCGCCGGGTCCGCCACACCGTGATCGGCAGCAATGGCCTCGCGCTTGATGCGGCGGCCGCCCACGCCCGTCAACTCGGCTATAGACCGATCATTTTGTCGAGCACGATTCAGGGCGAGACACGCGACGTCGCCGGAATGCATGCGGCCATCGCCCGGGAGGTGGCTCACCATGGACGGCCGGCGAAGCCCCCCGTCTGCCTGATCTCGGGGGGCGAAACGACGGTGACCGTCAAGGGCTCAGGCCTGGGGGGCCGCAACCAGGAGTTCGTGCTGGCTGCCGCCATCGCGCTTGCCGGCGAACCCAACGTGGTTGTCTTGAGCGCCGGCACCGACGGCATCGACGGGCCGACCGACGCGGCTGGCGCGGTGGCCGACGGCCACACGCTGCGGCGCAATCCCGACGCACCGCGCTATCTGGACGCCAACGACTCCTACCACTACTTTCAACGACTCGGGGACCTCGTGATCACCGGCCCGACGAACACCAACGTGATGGACGTACGGATCCTCCTGATTGCACCCGGTCGGTGATTCATCGCGCGGTCTCCCGTGGCCAATGAGCACTCCGATCGGTTCCCGTAGGGGCGCCATTGATGGCGCCCGACGAGGATGCCGCGGCGGGGCGGGACGAAGTGAATCGTACTGCAACCCGAGAACAGGGATTCGGGGCAGGACGCGGTGAATCGCGCCCCTGCAAAGACACGCGAAACGCGTTAGGATAAGTCGGTTTCCGCGGCACCCAGTTGGTGATCCGGCGCATCGGAGGATTCAGGTATGCATTCGAACGTCACCTCGGCCACGCGGCTCGCGCTCGGCGCGGTCGTCGCGCTGCTTTTCGCCATCGGCCTCAACGCGCAGGGGCGCGGCGGCGGCCCGGTTTCCGATCTGATGGTCGAGCCCTTGCGGTTCCGCTATATGGGACCAGAAAGCGCGGGCCGCATCTCGGCGGTTGCCGGTGTGCCTGGGGACACGAAGACCTACTATGCGGGCGCGGCGTCTGGCGGGGTCTGGAAGACGACCGATGGCGGGCAATCCTTTGAGCCCGTGTTCGACGGCCAGCCCGTTCAAGCCATTGGCGCGCTCGCTGTCTCCCGGTCGAACCACGACATCGTCTGGGCGGGAACCGGCGAAGCCTGGGCGATTCGCGACGCCGACATCATGGGCGACGGGGTGTACAAATCCATCGACGCAGGGAAGACGTGGTCGAACGCCGGCCTCAAGGACACCGGACGCATCGGGCGCATCCTCATTCATCCCGCCAATCCCGACATCGTGTTTGCCTGCGCGCTGGGCCGCGCCACCGGCCCCCAGGAGGAACGCGGCGTCTACCGCACCACCGACGGCGGCAAAACGTGGCAGCGCGTCCTTTTCGTCAACGCCGATACCGGGTGTTCGGGCCTCAGCATGGACCCGACAGACCCAAATCTGCTGCTGGCCGGCACGTGGGAAGTCGTCATGCATACGTGGGCGATGTTCAGCGGCGGGCCCGGCAGCGCCGTCTATCGCTCGAAGGACGGCGGGACGACCTGGCAGAAGCTCGCGCAGGGCCTGCCCGCTTCGCCGGTTGGCAAGATTGACGTCGCGATCGCGCCCTCCAACGCGAAACGCATGTTCGCGCTGATTCAGACGCCCAATCAGGGATCGTTGTGGCGCTCGGATGACGGCGGCGACTCGTGGAAAGTGGTCAGCTGGGATCGGCGGCTCATCGGCCGCGCGGGCTACTACATCAGGGTCGAGGTCAATCCGCAGAATCCGGACGAAGTCCTCATCGCCAACAGCAGTTTCCACCGATCGACCGACGGAGGCTCCACCTTTCCGCCGTCCGGCGGCGGTGGCTGCGGCGACTGCCACGATATCTGGATCGACCCGACCAACGGCGATCACTGGGTGGCGACCGGCGATGGCGGCATGGGCATCACGCGCGACCACGCAAAATCCTTCTTCAGTGTCGTCCTGCCGATCGGCCAGATGTATCACGTGGCCGTCGACGAGCAGGTGCCGTACTGGCTGTACAGCAACAGGCAGGACGATGGCACGATGCGCGGGCCGAGCAACTCGCCGGTTCCCGTTTCCAACGTGCCTTCGTACTCGGCCGCCCAGGCCGGTCGTGGATCCGGCCGTGGCGGTGGCGGCGGCGGTGGGGGACGTGGTGGCGGCGTGGCGTGGCAGCCGAACATTGGGGGCTGCGAATCCGGCTTTACCATTCCCGTGCCCGGCAACCCCGACGTCATCTGGGCCACCTGTTACGGCAACGAAGTGACCAGATTCGACAACCGACTGGGCACGGCGAGATCGGTCGCCCCGTGGGTTCACACACTCGATTCCGAACCGAACAAGGCGAAATATCGCTGCCACTGGACGCCGCCGCTGGCGTTCGATCCCTTCGAGAAGGAAACCGTCTATTACGGCTGCCAGTTCATCTTCAAGACGAGCGATCTGGGGCAGACCTGGAGCATTATCAGTCCCGATCTGTCCACCCAGGACGCGACGCGCGTTGTCTCGTCGGGCGGTGTCATCGGCGACAACCTCGGCCAGTTCTACGGCGAAGTCGTCTTCGCGATTGCGCCCTCGACGATTCAGAAAGGCCTCATCTGGGCCGGCACCAACGACGGTCAGGTCTGGCTTACTCGCGACGGTGGCGGCGGATGGACCAATGTCGCAAAAAACATCGCGGGACTCCCGGTGTGGGGCACGGTCCGCAAGATCGAGCCCTCGCGCTTCGATGCGGCAACGGCGTACGTCGCCGTCGACGTCCACCTGATGGACAACCGCGAGCCGTATATCTACAAGACCACGGACTTCGGCAGGACGTGGAGCAAGATCAGCGAGGCGCTGCCGAAGGGGCACCCGCTCGACTACGTCTTGTCGTTTGCGGAAAACCCGAATCGGAAAGGGATGCTGTTTGCGGGCACCGGCCACGGGTTCTTCTATTCGATGGACGACGGGAAAGCCTGGACCGCGTTCAAAGAGGGCCTGCCGGCCGCGCCGGTCAGCTGGATCGAGGTGCAGTCGCACGCGCACGACGTGGTCATCTCCACCTACGGCCGGGGCCTGTTCCTTTTGCGCGACATCACGCGTCTCGAGCAGCAGGACCAGGGCGTCGAAACGGCGCCGGCCTTCCTGTATCCGCCGCGCGCGGCGTATCGACTCGCACGCAGCGGCAGCGCCGAGTTCCTGTATCACCTCAAGACCGCGTCTGCCGATCGCGTGGCATTTGACATCCTCGACGCGACGGGCGCCGTCATCCGGAAACTGGACGGATCGGCCCGGGAGGGATTGAACCGCCTCACGTGGGACCTTCGGTACGAGGGGCCGGCACAGGTGGAGTTGCGCACGATCCCGCCAGACAATCCGCACATCTGGGAAGAGGCTCGATTCAAGGGGAAGGACACCAGGCCGATCGTGCACTGGGGAATCCAAGGCCCACAGCGGCAGGGCCCGATCGCGGCGCCAGGGCGGTATGTGGTGCGCATGACGGTCGGGGGCCAGGCGTATCCCAGGCCGTTCGACGTGACGGCCGACCCGAAGTTACCGGCGGCGCCCTCCGACCTCGCCGCGTCGACCGCGACGCAGATCAGGCTGCGCGACGACGTCAACAAGACGGTCGCGATCGTCAACACGCTCGAAGTGATGCGGAAGAAGATCGAGGATCACCTCAAGGCCAATGTCGGAAAGAAGACGGCCGAGCAGGCGTTGCGCGCGCTCGACCAGAAGATGATGGCCGTCGAACTGCAGTTGTTGTCGCGCACCGAGATGCACAGCGACGACAAGTGGTACGTCGAGGCCTACAAGGTGTACCTGAACCTGGTCTGGCTCAGCGGAATGATTGGCACCGGGGCCAGCGATGTGCAGGGCGGAGCGGATTATCGGCCGACCGATGCGTCGCTGGAAGCGCTTGCCTGGATCGAGAAAGATCTGGCCGCGGCCGAGCGCGACTTTTCCGTCTTGATGGACAAAGATCTGCCGGCCTTCAACAAGGCCAATGTCGGGATGCGCGTCGCGATCAAGTAGGGGAGCGCCTGGCAGGGGGCGCGGCTGACGCGCCTCCGGATCACTTCCGGCTCACCACCCTGTCGAGCCAAAGGCAAGTGTGACCAGACCACTGGCGACCGCGGCCGGAATTTGGCATACTGCTGACCAAGCCGGTTTGTTGCGAAACTTCTCTCTGTTGCGAGCGTTCAACGCATGACGAGCACGAGTTCCCCACCGCTGACCGGCGCCGAGCCGCCGAAGCCCAGGCTGCTGCTGATCGACGATGAACCGTTGATTTCGACCTTGATCCAGCGGAGCCTTCGGCGGTCCTGGGACATCACATGCGCGCCGAACGCGAAGGTTGCGCTCGAGATGATTCGGGACGGAGCCTTCGACGCGGTGGTCTGCGACCTGATGATGCCGGAGATGACCGGCATGGAATTCGCCGCTGAACTGGCGATCTTGAATCCGGCACTGCGGGAACGGACGCTGTTTCTCACCGGCGGAGCCGCGACGATCGAGGCCGAGACCTTTCTCGGCCGGCCGGACGTGAACCACCTGATCAAGCCATTGCTGATGGCCGACCTCGACCGCCAGCTCAAGGCGATGCTGGCAGAGTGCCCCGCCGACGTACTCCTGTAGGCCGGCGAAACGTTATCCCGGGAAGTACATGTCGCGCACGGTGAGGCCGGTCAGCACGAAGGTGAGGCCGGCGAGCACGACGACGGCAATCCAGGCGATCACGTTGTAGAACTTGGGATTGACCCATTCCCCCATCAGATCGGTCTTGTTGACCAGCTTGATCATGAACACCAGGATGACGGGCAACAGGACGCCGTTGACCACCTGCGAGAACAGGATCATCTTGATGAGCGGGAAATTCGGCGTCAGCACCACCGCGGCGCCGCCGACGATCAGGCCCGTGTAGAGCCAGTAGAAGATGGGTGCCTCGCGGAACCGCTTGTTGACGCCCGACTCGAATCCCAGACCCTCGCACACCGAATACGCGGTCGACAGCGGGAGAATGCTGGCGGCGAAGAGCGACGCGTTGAGCAGCCCGGCGCTGAACAGCAGGTAGGCGTACTCGCCGAACGGTCTGAGCGCCTTGGCGGCTTCGGCCGCGTTGCCGATATCGCGCGGTCCGGTTTTGTAGATGGCCGCCGCGCACGCCACGATGATGAAGAACGCCACGACGATCATCACGACGCAGCCGACGATCACTTCGACGCGAGACTCCTTGTAGTCCTTGACGGTGATGCCCTTCTCGACGACCGCGGCCTGCAGATAAAACTGCATCCACGGCGCAACCGACGTGCCGACCAACCCCACCAGCAGCGTCAGGTACGCGGCGTCCACCAACACCACCGGCTTGACGCTGGCGAGCGCGGAGGCCTCCCAGTCGGGGCTGATGAGCACGGCCGCCACGATATACCCAATGTAAACCACGCACGCGCCCAGAAAAATCTTCTCGACGCTGGCATAGGTGCCCTTGACGACCAGGAACCAGACGGCGACCGCGGCGATCGGCACGGAGATGAACTTGCTGACGTGGAACAGTTCGAGCGCGCTGGCGACACCGGCAAATTCGGCCACCACGTTGGTGAAGTTGCCGATCACCAGCAGCGTCATCACGATGAACGTGGTGCGCAGCCCGAACTCCTCGCGAATCAGATCCGACAGGCCCTTGCCGGTGACCGCGCCCATCCGGGCGTTCATTTCCTGCGTGACGACAAGGAGGAGCGCTATGGGCGGCAGCGTCCACAGCATCATGTAGCCGAACCTGGCGCCAGCCTGCGAGTAGGTGTAGATGCCGCCGGCATCATTGTCCACCATCGCGGTGACGAAGCCCGGCCCGATCACCGTGAAGAAGACCAGCCACGATCGGGGCAGTCGATCAAGAAGCCGCACGCGCCTACTCCTGCCTGAGCACCGAGATGATGTCGTCGGCCGTCACCGCGCCCACCAGCGTGCCGCGCTCGTCGACGACCGGCAAGGCCATCAGGTTGTACTTGTCCACGATTTCGGTGACGCGATCGCGACGTTCCGTGACCACCACCGACACGATTTCTTCGTCGGTGGCGAGATCTTTCAGGCGCATCGGAGCCTCGGCCAGAAGCAGTCGCCCGACCGGCAGCGACCCGGTGAGCCGACCTTCCGCATCGACCAGGAACAGATTGGTCAGTGTATCGATGTGTTCCACCTGCTCCCGAATCGACACCATGGCGTCGGCCACCGTGCCCGAGTCGATCACGGACACGAAGTCGCTCGTCATCATGCCGCCCGCCGACTTCTCGTCGAACTCGAGCAACTCCTCGACGTCGGTCTTCGGCTTGGCTTCCATCTCGTCGAGAATGGCCTCGGACTTCTCGTCCCCCAGTTCGGCCAGCACGTCGGCGGCCTCGTCGGGATCCATCTCCTCGACGATGTCGGCCGCGCGGTCCGCATCGAGCGACTCGAGAATCGACGCCTGCGTACGGGGGTCGTCGACCTCCGACAGGGTATCGGCGGCGACCTCGCTGTCGATGGCCTCGAACACGGCCTCGCGGTCTTCGTGGCTCAGTTCCTCGACAATGTCGGCCAGGTCGGAGGGATGCATGTCCTCCAGGGCGGACATGTCGATCTTGAGCCGCAGGCGGCGCTGTGGATCCGGCTCAACGATATTGCAGAATTCCCAGCGGATCGAGTTCGGCGGGATGCGCGACATCAACCGGCGAACCAGCCGCGGGGGCAGGATGCCCTGGCACAACCGCCGGAAGATGCTTCGCACCCCCACGTCGACTTCGAGCACCCACAACTGGTCGTGGTCGTTGACGTGCCGCAAGCCGAGCGTGACGTCGTTGACGCGAACCACCTTGCGGCCGTGGATGTCGATAATCTGCTGGTCGAGCAGATCGCGCACCATCCGCAGCATGTACTCGTCTTCGTGATGCGGAGTGAGTTGTTCGTCGCGCAGGTAGATGCCGTCGAGAGAAATCCGCTCCACCTGATCCTGCCGCACCATCCACCACGTCAGCTCGCCGCCGACCAGGTAGCGATCGACCACGACCGGATCGACGCTGGGCACGAGGCAGGCGTCCCGAAGCCGGCCGATCTTCCGGCCCTTCAGGTCGTAGACCTTCATCCCCATCAGCTCTGTCAAAAAGATCAGGCTGTCGGCCATGGAACCGCTCCGCTCGACGTGGGTCGGATTTCTAAACGAACCGGATTGCGGGTGCGAGTCTTTCGATGCGCGGCTGCGGGCAGCGCGTCTCTTCCTTATACCACGCAGGAAGCAGAACGAGGCCAGCGAAAACGGCGGGCGTGACTGAGGGAACGACGCGAACGCGCATCCCGTCGATCTATCCGAAGTGCAACCACCCCGGGCCGCGGGTCACATAGTCGCTGAGCGTCATCAGGAGGAGCAGCAAGAGCCAGAAGAAGCCGCCCGCCACCACCGCCCACGTGAGCGTCGTGCTGTACCGGACGTGCATGAAGAACAGCACCACCAGCACCGCCTTCGTGCAGGCGATCCCCAGCGCCACCACGGTATTGAACGGTCCCAGGTCCACCGTCGCGGCCCAGACCGTCAGGGCGGTCAACACCATCAGCGCCGTAAACACCGCCAAGTAGACCCGCAAAGGGACCAAATGGACGGCAGGGTCGGCCCCGCCGGCTGCCGATTCCGCATGTGTCACGTGATTCACCATGTCTTATCGGACCGCCCCGTGCCGGTCGATCAGGTAGAGCAGCGGGAACAGGAAAATCCAGACGATGTCGACGAAGTGCCAGTAGAGGCCGCTTACCTCGACCGGCGTGTGGTAGCGCGCCGTATACCGGCCCTTCCACGCCATCATCGTCAGCACGGCCATGATGCCGATGCCGATAATCATGTGAAGCGCGTGCAGGCCCGTCATCACAAAATAGAGCGAAAAAAACAGCTGCGAGTGAATCGCGTCGCCTTCGAAGCGGAAATTCGGACCCGGAATGAGACCTTCGGCAAACTTGTGGCTGTACTCCACCGATTTCACGCCCAGAAACACCATGCCCAGCACCATGGTGAGCACCAGAAACACCACCTGCCTTTCGCGCTGGCCACGCTGGGCCGCGTAGACGGCCATCGCCATGGTGAGCGAACTGCCGATGAGCACCGCGGTGTTGGCGCCGCCGAGCACGATGTTCAGGTGATGGCTGGCCTCCGCGAACGCCTCCGGATAGGCCATCCGGTAGACCATGTAGGCGGTGAACAGCCCTCCGAAAAACAGGATCTCGGTCACCAGGAACAGCCACATGCCCAGCGTCGACGCCTCGAACTGCTGTCCGAGGTTGTCGAAGTGGTGCTGGAGGACCGACGGTTCGTCTGCGTGCGTGCCGGACATCAGGTCCTCACTTCGCGTAATTGTACGGCGGCTCGGTGACCACCGGTGGCGTGTCGAAATTGTGCGTCGGCGGCGGCGACGTGGTCTCCCACTCGAGGCCCTTCGCGCCCCAGGGGTTCGACGGGGCCGGCTGGCCTCTCAACAGAGAGTGCGCAAAATAGAGCGCCGGCATCGCATACCCGACCGCCAGCACCGTGGCGCCCGCGGTCGACAGGATATTCCACAGTTGGAACTCGGGCGGGTACGCGTGGTAGCGCCGTGGCATCCCGAGATAGCCCACAATGAATTGCGGGAAGAACGTCAGGTTGAACCCGAAGAAAATCGTGGCCGCCGCCACCTTGGCCCAGAATTCGTTGTAGAGCTTGCCGGTGATCTTCGGCCACCAGAAGTGCAGCCCGCCCATGAACATCATGATCGTGCCGCCCACCATGATGTAGTGGAAGTGCGCGACGACGAAGTAGGTGTCGGTGACGTGCACGTCGACCGCGATGGCAGCCAAGAACAGGCCCGTCAGCCCGCCGATCAGGAACAGGCCGACAAACCCGAACACGTACATCATCGGCGCTTCGAACGAGATCGAGCCCTTGTACATGGTCGCCGACCAGTTGAACACCTTGACGGCCGACGGGATCGCGACCAGGAAGCTGAGCAGCGAGAATGCCATCGCCGAGTACACCGACTCGCTGCTGACAAACATGTGGTGGCCCCACACCAGAAAGCCGAAGACCGCGATGGCCAGGCTCGAGAACGCCACGAACGAGTAGCCGAAAATCGCCTTGCGCGAGAAGGCTGCGACCAGTTCGCTCATGATGCCCATCGCGGGCAGGATCATGATGTAGACCGCGGGGTGCGAGTAGAACCAGAAAAGGTGCTGGAACAGCACCGGATCGCCGCCCAGTTTGGGATCGAAGATGCCCAGGCCCAGCAGTCGCTCCGCCGCCACCATCACGAGCGTGATGGCGATGACGGGCGTGCCGAGCACCATGATGAGGGCGGTCGCGTAGTGCGCCCAGATGAACAGCGGCATCCGGAACCACGTCATGCCGGGCGCGCGCATCTTGTGGATGGTGACCACGAAGTTGAGGCCCGTCAGGATCGAGGAAAAACCGTTGATGAAGATGCCGACCACGACCAGCGCCACGTTGGAATTCGAGAAGGCGCTGCTGTACGGCGTGTAGAAGGTCCACCCCGTATCCACGCCTCCTGCCACCAGTGCCCAGAGCGTAAAGAAGCCGCCAAACGTATACAGATACCAACTCAGCAGATTGAGGCGGGGAAAGGCCAGATCCTTGGCGCCAATCATGATGGGCACGAGGAAGTTGCCCAGCACGGATGGAATGGCCGGAATCAGGAAGAAGAACACCATCACCACGCCGTGCATCGTGAACAGGCGGTTGTACGTATCAGACGCCACCAGATCGCCGGCAGGCGTGAGCAACTCGGCGCGGATGATGGCCGCGAACACCGCGCCCAGCACGAAGAACGCCGTGACGCTGATCAAGTACAGCAGGCCGATGCGCTTGTGGTCGCGCGTCAGCAGCCACGACTTCAGCGTGTATCCGTCGGTCAGATAATTGGCGTGCGGGGTGACGGCGGTATCCATAAACCTACTTCTTTGCTGGGCTCGCGGGAGCGGCGAGGGGCACGGCCCCGGTCGCATTCGACGCGGTGGTCTTCTGCGACTTGATGTATTCGAGCAACTGCAGCAACCCCTCTTCGGTCACGATGCCCTGAAACGACGGCATCACCGGCTGGAAGCCCGACACCACCTTGGCGCGCGGGTTCACAATCGATTCCCGGAGGTACGCATCGTCGGCCAGCACGGTCGAGCCGTTCTCGAGCGTCACCTTGTTGCCGTAGAGGCCGACCAGGGTCGGGCCCCGGCCGGTCGTGTCGACCTGGTGGCACGACGAGCACGCGAGATCGCGGAACAATTTCTCGCCGGCCTGGGCCATCGTGGTCCCCTGGCCGACGCTTCCCGCCAGCCACTGTTCGTACTCGGCCCGCTCCTGCACGATGATCCACCCGACCATCCCCGAGTGGTTGGTGCCGCAGTATTCCGCGCAGAACAGGTGGTACTTGCCCGGTTTGGTGGCCTTGAACCACAGGTGCGTGTACTTGCCTGGCAGGACATCGGCTTTGAGGCGGAAGCTCGGGATGAAGACGTCGTGAATCACGTCCTGCGAGGTCATCGTCAGCTTGATGTCCAGGCCCACCGGCACGTGCAGTTCGTTGACTTCCATCCGGCCATCAGGATGCTGGAATTTCCACATCCACTGCTTGCCGACCACGTAGACGTCGAGCGTTTGGGCTGGCGGCCGCGCCATCGAGAAGAAGATGCTCGAACTCCAGCCGAAGATCACCAGCACGATGACGAGCGGGATGATCGTCCACGCCGCCTCGAGCCAGATCGAGCCGTGGATCGGCGCGCCGGCTTCGTCCTTGGACCGGCGGCGGTACTTGAAGGCGAAGTAAATCACGACGCCGGCGACCAGCAGCGTGAAGAACGCCGTCACCGCGATCAGGAAGTAGTACAGGGCGTCCACGCGGGGCGCCATGGTGGAGGCCTGTTCCGGGAGTAACTGGGTCTGTGGCATACGCGATTACTGCGCGACGGGCGGCACGATGGCCACCGCGTGTTTCAGTTTCCGCCGATCACGGATCCACATCACCGCGATGAAGCCGCCAAGCAGCGCGACCGTTGCGACGCCAGCCAGCCGGAGCACATTCAACACCAGCATGCTGTACCTGCCGGTGTGCGGGTCGTAGTGGTAGCAATACAGCAGCAACTGGTCCACCGCGGTGCCAATGCCGCCGCCGGACGCCTCAATCAGGCCCAGCCGCAGGTCCTTGGGCGGATAGTCGATGCCGTAGAAATACTTCGAGACCCGGCCCTGCGGCGTCAGCACCATGATGGCGCTGGCGTGCACGTACTGCTGGGTGGTCGGATCGAAGGTGTAGCGGAAGCCCACCGCGCTGGCGAGCGCCGCGATGGCGGGTTGGTCGCCGGTGAGAAAGTGCCAGCCGGTGGCGGCCGGCGGCCTTCCGTACTTCGCCAGGTACGTGGTCTTCTTCGACAGGGCCAGCGCGGCTGTTTCCTTGGGGTTGAAACTGACCGTGATCACGTCGTAATCGTCGCCGATCGTCAAGTTCAGGATCTTCATCGCGGCGACCGCGCCGTTGAGCACCTGCGTACAGAGCATCGGGCATTCGAAATAGACGAGGGTCAGCACGACCGGTTTCCTGCCGAAATAGTCGCCAAGCCGGATCGTGCGGCCGGATTCGTCGCGGAAGGCGAGATCGAGCGGCACCTGGCCATTCAGTTTCTGGTCGATGCCAACTTTCGCCAGAATGTCCGGCACCAGTTCCGACGACACGCCAGGCCCCGTCATCCCCTCTTCCCGGGGCGTCCCGCCACCCGAGAATCGAGGCTGCTGAGCCTGCGCCGCCGGGACGCCGGCCAAGGTCAGGCCAACGGCGAGCATGGCAATCAAGGACTTCATGGTGCGTTCCGTGCCTTCGTTGGTCCGGCGGATGCAGCGGCCGGAGCCGACGAACCCGCTTTGGGTACACCCGCCGGAGAGATCGCCGCTGCGGGCTGGCGGGCCGGCAGGCCTTCTTCCAGAACCAGTTGCATCGCCACATCAATGGGCACGCGGACGGTTCCGGTTTTCTGATCCACCCAGCCGTACGTGGTGAGCGCCGCGTCCTCTTCGGTCCGCAGTTTCTGGAGGTCATCGGCCGGCCGGCTCTGGACGCGCGGTTCTGGCCACTGCAGTTGCTCGTCGGCCAAGGCCGGGGCCGCCGGGCGGGCCGCCGACGAGGCTGGCGTCTGCGCGTCCAGGGCTGCGTGCTGGGCACTGAACAGCCGGAACGCCCACAGCGCCACCAGGAACGAGAAGACGATCAAAATCGCGATGCCCGCGATAAACACCACGAGCGGGCGAATCTTGATGTCCCGCGTTTCGTACGCGGTACTGGCCGACCGCCCCTCGTCGTCGTGTTTGTTCACACGTTGAGTCATCACGTCCTTCCCACGCCGTTGCCGTCGCACGACGGGTGGAT
Organism: Acidobacteriota bacterium; assembly: GCA_037133015.1. Taxonomy (GTDB): domain Bacteria; phylum Acidobacteriota; class Vicinamibacteria; order Vicinamibacterales; family JAKQTR01; genus JBAXOX01. The sequence goes on along the minus strand of JBAXOX010000064.1, from coordinate 732 downwards.
ACGGGGAATCGCCCCTACGCAATCCCGGCGGGCGCACACGTTTCCGTCCGTCGCGAGTATTGGCAGGCGCCGCCCCCTGTGTCGGCCCGGCTAATGGCCCTCCGGCCCCATCAACGCGCTGGCCAGTTCCGGCTCTTTCAACGGCAGCAACGGCCGGCCCATCAGATTGCCGACAAACAGCCACACCCAGAGACCGCCCATGCCGACTACGGCCGCGACGTCCTGCCAGTCCGCCCGCAGCCCGTCGGGATACGCCTCGGGTCCGATGATGTAGAACACGTCGAGCACGCGCACGGCGATCATCCACAGCGCCATGGCAGACAGGATCGCGGCGTTGCGTTTCGACTTGCGATTGACCAGCACAACGAACGGCACGGCAAAGTGGAACAGCATCAGGCTGATTCCGATGGCCTCCCAGCCGCCCTTCATCCGGTGGAGATACCACGGGATCTCCTCCGGCAAGTTCGCCGACCAGATAATCAGGAACTGCGAAAACGACAGGTACGCCCACACCATCGTGAAGGCGAACAGCAGCTTGCCGAAATCGTGAAAATGGACCGCCTTGTACACGCCAGCCATCGGTGGCTCGAGCGACAATCGCCGCGCCATCACGATGGCGACCGACAGCCCCATGAGGGCCTGTCCTCCGATAAAGAGGAACCCGTACATCGTCGAGAACCAGTGCGGCTCGAGCGACATGCCCCAGTCGATCGAGGCAAACGTCATGGTGAG